>JBNKCR010000096.1:0-30430 GCA_050287845.1 Polyangia bacterium | reverse complement strand
ATCTCATCCATCGAAGTACCGCTGGTCCTCCTATCGCTTCTATGCATATGGGGAAACCAACGAATTCACCGATGCCCTTGATGTGCCTGAAGCCTATCTGGCTCTGGGTAAAACACCGAAAGACCGTCAGCGGGCGTATCGCTCGCTCATGGATGCCTATCTGCGGCGCCATCATTTGCTTGACGACGCACCGGATAAAGATGTTGTCGATTTGTCCATGTATGAAACCGGCAGCCAATGTATTTATGATCTTCTGAGCCGAGCACAGGAACGCACCGGTCCAGACTGAGCGTCCTCTCATTCATTCAGCACACATCGAAGCCAACCCGGAACCACCTTGAACGGGATACCCCTTCCCGGAAAGTACCCGTTGAGGCAGTGCTGCGTCCGGGGCAATGTGGAAATTCCGTATCCATCGTATGTGAATCATATTTCAAGTTGAAGATTCAGAAGTTCGAATTGAACTTTCAAAACTGACGGCTCATTTCGCCGCTGGCAGCTGGCATCCATCAGAATACCACATTCGCGTCCCGGGATTCTGCGGCCCGCAGCCAGTTTTTGCTACGTCCCTATACGCTCTATACGCTCTATACGCTTCTGCGGCCCGCAGCCAGTTTTTGCTACGTCCCCATACGCTTTTATTTTTATCCGGAGAGGCATGGACGCACGGTTCCTTCGCTTTGATGACAAAAAAAATCCGTTCATTGGACGGACCCACATGCTACCGTAAATGAGATCTTAAAAAAATGGGTGAATGGAGATTGCATGCACAGACGACAAAGGATTTCATTATTTCTCGTTTTACATGGTGTACCGTTGATGATGTGGAGTACCATATTCGCGGTAATTGGCTGCAGCGATGGTGGTTCCGGCGGCAGTGAGGTTCCTGATTCAGAAACAGCCACTGTCAGCGATGGAAACGCTGATAGCAACACGGATACCGATTCCGATACTGATACTGATACTGATACTGATTCCGATACCGATACCGATTCCGATGCTGATACTGATACTGATACCGATTCCGATACTGATACCGATTCCGACTCTGATACCGATTCAGATACTGATTCCGATACAGACACCGATTCTGATTCCGATACCAATAGTGATACGGACACAGATTCGGCATTGTATTCGGATTCCGACACCGGCAGTGACGATACAGAAGACACCGATACCACGTATTCAGCGCTGCCGGATAAAGTGGAAATATGGCGGCAGTTGCGTCGGGTGAATGACTACTGGATTCTGGATCACGAGGATTCCGGAAGCAACACCTGGGACCGCGCTACTTATTTCAGCGCCAATATGGCAGCGTGGCAGGTGCTCGGCGAAACCGACTATCTCACGTACGGTCGCCAGTGGGCTGAAAAGCATCAGTATGGCCTGAACGGAGGCATTTCCACCCGCCATGCGGATAACCACTGCGCCGGGCAAACCTACCTGGCTCTATATAACGATGATCCTTCTCCGGAGAAAATTACCGCGATTTCGGCCAGCATCAACGCAATGGTAACCAGCAGCCAGCGGGACGACTGGTGGTGGATAGATGCACTGCACATGGCCATGCCTGTGTTTGCCGGACTGGCCAACATTGGCAATAATGGCGACGCCATGCGGGAAGCCATGTACGAAATGTATACGGACACTAAAGTGAGACGGAGACTGTTTAACGAAGGCGATGGTCTGTGGTACCGGGATGACAGCTTCATGCCGCCGAATCAGACGCCGTCCGGAGAGGATGTATACTGGTCCCGGGGGAACGGATGGGTATTTGCGGCGCTGGCCAAAACACTGCCCATGCTTCCCGATGATGCGCCTCATCGCGGTGACTATACTGACACATTTGTTGCGATGGCCAATGCCCTTGCCCAAGTGCAGCAGGGAGACGGATTCTATTACACCAGTCTTGCGGACCCCACACAGCTTGGTGGTCCCGAGTCCAGTGGTACCGGCTTTTTCACCTTCGGAATGGGATGGGGAATGAAAGCAGGACTTCTGTCCCCGGAAAAATTTCTGCCTATTGCAATCAATGCGTGGGAGGGGCTGAATGAAGTGGCCGTGCATCCGGACGGTCGCCTGGGGTATTGCCAGCGCATTGATGTGGGACCTGGCCCGTCCAGTTACGACGACTATACGGATTACGGAGTGGGCGCGTATCTGCTGGCCGGACTCTCTCTTTTTGAACTGGCCCATGGCGCTCTGCCGCAACCGATTACTACCGCGTCTGTTATCTCAGCAACCGCAGCTGAGGATGGCAATGAAGCGGTCAGGGCCATTGACAACAGCATTTTGACCCGCTGGTCCGCCGAGGGCTATCCCCAGAGCATCGAAATTGACCTGGGCGCCGAACTGGTTCTGGATACCATTGAAGTGCATGGCTACGCCAACCGCGCATATCAGTACACTATCGAGTCCGCAGTGCAATCCGATGACTATGAGGTTATCGTCGACAGATCCGACAATGACACTGGCGGTAAACACATCAACCGCTTTGATGAGCGAACCGCCAGGTTCATCCGGTTAACGGTTACCGGTGCCGACAATTACGATGGCGGCTGGATAGGCATTGCCGACATTCGCTTTTTCCAGAGCGGCAGCACCAACTGAATTCCGGTGTATCCCATCCAGCGGCAACGTTCATTTTTTCCACGAAATACCCGAATATTTAACCAAATCGATGTGTAATTGCCTGAGCAATTCAATGAAGGAAAAATATGATATTTTCCGGGAAATTGATCATCAGGATAGGCCTTTATTTGTTGTTGTTGGCAGTGCCTGGCATCGCCCATGCAGAATCTTTCAACGAAGTGTATGACGTGTCAAAAAGATAATCGATATGGGGGAAGACGCGGTGGATACCGTCAACCGCGCATTGGATAAAATCGATGAATCAACCGATATTGCCAAAGATGTTGCCGACCCGATAGGCACCACGGCTAAAGTATACCAGCCTCTGCGCAAAATTGATGTCCTGAAACTATGGCAATCTGAAGTGCCGCGTACAACGATCATTGAAGTGATACAGCTGAGAAAATGTGGTTTTGAGATTTCCCCGGACGAAATCATTGAACAGCACGAAAAAAGCGGTAATGCCAGAAGCGGATTTCAGTTTGCGGGCTTCCCTCCTCTTTTCCCGGAGATGAACACATCACGCATTCGCTCGTTGTCACGTTTCAGTTTTGAGCGCCGCTCACAGGACAGTCCCAAAGTGGTTGCTCGGCCTCCAGGACGCAGCGATTGAACGTCTGTCCCGCCCGGCCTGCCTGTCTGAACGGAAACTTCCGTTGTCCTGAGGCTTACTTTCCGGATAATCCGATTACAATGGTGCTCCATCCGTGAGCTGGTGTACTGAACTGATACAGTTCACCGCGAACATCCATGATATTCGATTGGAGGGCGTTTGCTTTGTTGTAATACTGCACCACAATGCTGTCATCGGGATTGTGGAACGCGAGGGCATCGTCGGTGCCGCTGATTGAAATGCGCGTTGCACCAGGCGACAAGTATCGGGAAAAATGCCGAAAGACATAGTAGGCAGGTGTGACAATCAGTTTTTTCGCCTGACGGTCAACCACCAGAAGCGCATTCTGCGGCCAGTTGTCCAGACTGACGCCGCGGGTATCGAGCACCATGTTCCACGCACTGTACGAGTTCACGCCGGCGACAATCCAGTCCCGGATGAGCTGCCAGCTCTCTTCGGCATACAGATGATCGTTCTGCGGCGTTTGGGAGTCATACCGGCTCTGGTCCCAATAGGGCGTTTCGAAATTGTAGTTGCCGCACTTGTGTTCTGTCTGCATCACAGGCCCATATGGCGCCAGGCTGGACACAGTGTCTGCCAGGTTCCACTGAAGCCCGAAGCCCGTGACATATGCCATGCTCTCCGGGTCGTTCGCCACCGCTTCTGCGATCGCCGCATCATCCGGATGGGACATGGTGCCGCACCATATCTGCGTATTCAGGTCCCGCTCTGCAAATGTGGGTCCGAGATATGTCTTGAAATAGTTGATAAGAACAGACTGGTCCCAGCGCACCCGCGCGTACCCCGGCTCGTTCTGTACGTGCACCGCCTCAATGGTCATTCCTTCCCGGTTGTATTCCTCTACAAACTTTGCCAGATACAGCGCATGGGCTGTGAGCGTCTGGGAATCACTGCGCATGGCGCGATTGTCCATCATCCAATCGGGCACCACCCACGGACTTCCCCACAAGTGCAGTTCCGGATTGATTTCAAGAGACGCCTGAATATAAGGAATCAGCATCTCCTTATCGCGTTCAATCGAAAATTCCTGCATTTCGTAATCGTTGACTGTATCGTCCAGTGTGTACCAGCTCATGGCATAGTCACTGGCACCAATCGGAATTCGACCCATAGCGAAATTGGCGCCCTCTGTGGGGTGAAAAAGAAGTGTCAGGGCAGTTGAAATCTCGTTACTTACCGCCTGAAGGGCATCCCACCCCATTTCGTTGAAGGTGCCACCAAATCCGTCCCATCGTTGGAATTTCCGGTTTTCATCCACCTGCAGATTCGCGGTGCCATCTGTCGGCTCCATCAACTCCGCTGCGGTGTCCCAATACCTGTCTGGACCAGATGTAATCAACCGGTTTGTCACGGTTGTTCCGGAAGTGTCCGTACCGATGTCGATGTCCGTGTCAGACGCTGTATCTGATTCGGTATCAGAATTGGTGTCTGCATCGGAATCTGCATCTGTGTCCGTATCCGAGTCTGTATCTGTGTCCGAATCGGAGTCTGTATCGGAGTCTGTATCTGTGTCCGTATCGGAATCTGTATCTGAATCCGAGTCTGTATCGGAATCCGTATCTGTGTCCGAATCCGAGTCTGTGTCTGTGTCTGTGTCTGTATCTGAATCCGTATCCGTATCTGAGTCACTATCTGAATCCGTATCTGATGCCGAGTCTGTTTTGTCAGCATTCTTTGGCGTACACATGCTCAGAGTAACGCCGAGCAAACCAACCCCGAAGCACCATAAAACATGACTGATCCTACCCATGACAATATGTCTCCCTGATAAAAGTAAGCGGCTCAGGTCGCAACAGGCGGTCAACCGCCGACCTTGTTGAATTGTCTCGCAGAAGTTGTAACGTGTCAAGGGCACCCTGTCTGGACAGCAGGGGTATCGAGTTCTACAGTTCTGGAAACACTCATCTCCAATTCGATTACCCCGGATTGGTTTACAGGTACAGTTTCATCAATTCCTTGAGTGAAGTGTCTTTGGTGCTGTCGCCGGTGATGTTGGCGTATTCGGCCCTGATAAACGAAAGCACCTCCGCGGTTCCCATGTCCCCAATGGATTTGACGGCAATGTTTGGTTCCTCCGCGGTGCCGTTTGCATAAATTTCCTTCAGCTGGGGCAGGTATTGGACTGCGCCCAAAATACCAGTGGAAGAAATAGCCGCCTGACGCATCGGAAAATCTTCATGTTTCATATATCGGGCAATATGGGGCAATGCCGCAGGGTTGTTGGTTCCCGCAAGGTCATTGACCAGTAGATAGCTGTTCTTTGTATAATTGGTGTCTCTCTGCGCAACGATTTCAGCCACTTTTGCACCGCCGTATAGTTGGTGTACATCCGGTTCAGCCTGGACGTGATTTCAGAAATATCGGCTGATAGTCAAGAACGCGAGAACCACTTCGGAAAAAAATACTTCGGAACAGGCTGGTGCCGTGATAGTGCCCTTTCGAGACACTCGCTTCGCTCGCTCCGCCGGGCAGCGGAATGTAGTGGACTTTCCGGTATTCGACGCCAACTTTTTAATATGAAGGAAATGGCTTCAACAAAATTGTTCGGTTTCAAATCGACTGAAACGGATTTCTTTTTTTCAATCCTTCAGGTTGTTCTGTTGCTGCGCGTCCGCATACATGGTGTCCATATAATCCGGATACAGCTTCTTTGCACAGTCCGGACAGATGCTGTGACTGAAATGGGTGTCGGAGTGCTCGCTGATGTAGGATTCAATCTGCGTCCAGTCTCCCTTGTCATCGCGAATCTGCTTACAATTTGAGCAGATAGGGAGAAATCCTTCCAGCTGCCGGACCTGCGACAGGGCATTTTGCAGTTCGGTCACCAACTGAGCCTGTTCATCCCGGTTCTTTTTCAACCGGTAAAAGAGATTCTGCATCGGGTCTTTCAGTGTGGTCTGCACCATCGCCAGATAAATCAGAATGAACGCCAGTATTTTCAGCAGGTGTCCAACATGGTTGCAAATATCATCAACCCCCACATAGAGGGTAAACATGATTTCGCTGAGCACGGTAATCACGGCTGCGCCGATTAACAAATGATACGTGGTGTCCGGCAGTTTTTTCCGCTGGAGGAAGAGATGTCCGATGGAGAGTATCAGGATGAAACTGATTCCGTATTCCAACAACTTTTTAAACGGCGTCAGCCCGGAGTCGGGCGAAAAGCAAATCGGAAATACGGGAAAGACAAAGATACTGCCCAGCAACAGGACAGTGATGGCCCCGAAAACGGCAGTCACTCCGTGATAGCTGAATGTGCGGTCTATGAATCTGGGCGCTATCAGCAACGACAGGGCCTGCATGAATCTGGCGCTCACCCAGAGTTGCGTCGCCTCATTGGCGTCATTCACCTGCAGAAGCTGCATTCCCTTGTATGCGAGGGCATGCGCGAAATCCAGGATGCCCACAAAAAGAAACGCGATGCCGAGAAATGAGAGAAACCAGTTGGTGGAAATGGTTCGCGAATTCCATGAAATAATAAACAGGCAACAAGCGATGATTGTCGAAAAAATCTCCGCAACGATGTGAAACAGAAGAAAATTCAACGAATGCATCCAGAGCAGCGCGCCAAAAATGCCAAGGGTGAAAATAATGGTCAGACGGTTGTGTTTGATCCGATTTATCACGATTCGGGCTGCTCCATCCTGGCGCTCAATCTGAACAACCGGAAGAAACGCAACGCCATGGGGTTTGTCATGTGAAAGTGTAAATATAGATCAAACCCACGTCGGCGCCAGCAGGCCATAAAAAAAGGCAACTGTCCCCGGGGGACGGAATGGACGGATGCTATTTCCAGGAAAAGGTGAAGTCTGTTCCGGGTTTGGGACCGGTGGCGGGGAAGGTGTTGTCGAGGGCGGACTGGCGATATGCGATGGCCATGGTCTTTTCTGAATATGCATCCAGTTGCAATGAAAACAGAATGCCATCCTTTTTTGGTCGACCGGTAATTCGATTCGGAAAAATAAAAGAGGCGATCCCCAACAGGAATCGCCTCTCCTAAAATGCTCTTCGTATCTGTTCAGATACGTTTTATCCGGAACTTATTTGCGCGGATCCCGTGCAATAAGGTCTTCCACCACGGACGGATCGGCCAGCGTGGAGGTATCACCGATGGTGCCGGTGTCGTTCTCGGCGATTTTACGCAGAATACGACGCATGATTTTACCGGAACGGGTCTTGGGCAGACCGGGTGCCCAGTGAATGACATCGGGGCTGGCGATAGGGCCAATCTCCGTACGTACATGAGCAACCAGTTCCTTCTTCAACGCATCGGAGTATTCTTCGCCCACAATCAAGGTTACATAGGCATAGATGCCCTGACCTTTGATTTCGTGGGGAAATCCAACCACGGCAGCCTCAGCCACTTTGGGATGAGATACCAGCGCGCTCTCCACTTCGGCGGTGCCCATGCGGTGACCGGACACATTGATTACATCGTCCACACGACCGGTAATCCAGTAGTAGCCATCTTCATCGCGACGGGCGCCGTCACCGGTGAAGTAGAATCCCTTGTACATATCAAAATATGTTTCTTCAAAACGGGTATGGTCGCCGTATACCGTACGCATCTGGCCAGGCCAGGGCTGGCTGATGGCGAGTACGCCGGAGGCTACCGTTTCCGTAATTTCCTTGCCGCTTTCGGGCTCGAGAATAACGGGCTTCACGCCAAAGAAAGGCAGGGTTGCGCTACCGGGCTTGGTGCCCCAGGCGCCGGGGAGTGGTGTAATCAGAATACCGCCAGTCTCTGTCTGCCACCATGTATCCACGATGGGACATTTTTCGTTACCCACATTCTTGTGATACCACATCCATGCTTCGGGGTTGATAGGCTCACCCACGGAACCCAGAAGTTTCAGGCTGGAAAGATCGTGTTTTTTGGTCCAGTCATCTCCCTGGGCCATCAGTGCGCGGATAGCGGTAGGCGCGGTATAGAACTGATTGACTTTGTGTTTCGCACATACTTCCCAGAAACGATCGGGCTCGGGATAAGTGGGCACGCCTTCGAACATGATGGACGTGGCGCCGTTCTGCAGCGGTCCATAAACGATGTAGGAGTGACCGGTTACCCAGCCAATGTCCGCCGTGCACCAGTAGATGTCACCATCGTGATAGTCGAAAATGTATTTGTGGGTAATGGCGGTATACACCATGTAGCCACCCACGTTGTGCTGAACCCCTTTGGGTTTGCCGGTGGAGCCGGAGGTGTACAGAATGAACAGCGGATCTTCCGCATCCATCTCCTCACAGGGGCAATCGGCAGACACTTTGGCCATTTCATCTTCCCACCACATGTCGCGGCCAGCCTGCATGGGAACTTCCACACCGGTGCGTTTCACAACGATGATTTTCTCTACACAGCTGGCTTTGCCGGCTGCTTTGTCAGCGTTGGTCTTCATGGGCACATTGTTTTTCGTGCCGCGCAACCCGGTATCCTGAGTGACAACCAGCTTGCAATCCGAGTCGGTGCAGCGATCTGCCAGAGCGTCCGGAGAAAATGCGCCAAAGCAAATGGAGTGAACTGCGCCAATGCGGGCACAGGCCATCATGGCCACGGCCAGTTCGGGAATCATCTGCATGTACAGAGAAACGCGGTCGCCTTTTTTTACGCCATTGGCTTTCAATACATTGGAAAATTTGCATACCTGCTCATGGAGCTCTTTATACGTGATCTTTCTCACTTCAGAAGGATCATTTCCTTCCCAGATGATGGCAACCTGGTCTCCACGGGTGTCCAGATGTCGGTCAAGGCAGTTGTAGGTGATATTGGTTTTGGCACCAAGGAACCATTCAATGCTGATTTTGCCTTCCCGGCGATCATAATTGTAATTCCAAACCTTATCCCACTTTTTGAACCAGTGAAACTGTTCGGCCTGCTCGGCCCAGAATCCTTCCGGGTCGTTGATGGAGCGATCGTACATTGCCTTGTACTCGTCCATACTTTTAATCCATGCTTTCTCTCGAAATTCTGCAATCGGTTCAAATATATCTGCCATGAGTCGACTCCTCTTCCTGCGGGGGGATTCCCCGAATTTCAAATCCTGAATCGCAATGTTCTGCGACAAAAATTACAAATTCAATTACGCGACATTCTTCGCGTTACGCGATTTTCTTCGCGGGTTTAATCAGTGCTGCAACCACTGCAGCCGCAAGTACCGCCACACCACATATGGTGAATGCCAACGGAAAATTGCCCATATCGCCGAGTTTTCCACCCATAATGGGTCCGGCAATGCCGCCCACGCCGTAGGCAAGGAATACCCAGGGATAGTTCTGTCCCACAAATTTATTGCCAAATGTATCTGCGGTAATGGAGGGAAACAGGGCAAAATTGCCACCGAAATTGAATCCGATAATGGTGGCGCCCAGATAGAGCAGATTTTCACTGCCGGCCATCATCGGGAACAACAGTACCACCACGCCCTGGGTGGCCAGCATAATGATAATCGAGAGTTTACGCCCCAGCTTGTCGCTCATGGCGCCCCAGCCGATTCTCCCCATGCCGTTTGCCAGCGAAAAGAACACTGCCATGGCCGTACCGGCGATACCGCTGGCCACCTCGGTGCTGATGCCGTTGGCCGTCAATGCCTGCATGGGGTATGACTTCATCAATCCAATGCTCATCAGACCCGCGCCGCCGCCAGCAACAAAACAGAAAAAGATCATGAAAAATTGAGGGGTTTTCAGCATCTCACCGGAGGTGAAATCCACACCGCCCGCTGCCGGGGCTGCGCCACTGGTGGAAACCGATGGATTCCATCCCGCCGGCTTCCAGCCATCCGGAGGAAACACCATGAACATACCGCCAACAACCACCATCAGCAGAAACGCAATACCGTAAATGGCGAAGGTATTGGAAAGGCCAACATTCTCAATCAGATGCCCCCATGCGCCCGCGCCCTTCACCCACCCCATGGCGCCAAAACCGAAACCAGCCACCGCCAGTCCCATGATGAGGCCCTTCTTGTCGGGAAACCAACGCACGCCAACGGCGATGGGAACCACATATGCCAGACCGATACCGGCACCACCCACAAGGCCAATCAACACAAACACAGGTAAAAACGTGTCGACCTGAGTAAATCCCGCCAGCGCATACCCAAGTCCGAGCACAATGCCGCCGGCGATGGCCAGCTTTCGGGGACCGATTTTAGGCATAATTCTGCCCGCCAGCACCATGACCACCGCAAAGGCGGCCAGACCGGCGGAGAACACCGCCTGGGTCTGTACATTGGTCCACCCTTTGGCTGTCAGAGATGGCGTAAACACCGACCATGCGTAGATGGCGCCCAGCGCCAACTGAATTAAAATAGCCCCTACCACCGCCAACCAGCGGTTCATCACTTTTTCCGACATTTATGCGTTCCTTTCGATTTGAATATTGAAAAATAATTGGGGTGTATGAACAAAATTCATATCGTTATAGCACCTCTGAAGCACCGAAAATTTTCATGAACCTACTCCTAAAAGTTTTTTCAATCAAACGGTAATCACCCTTTTTTAATCATTATTTCTCATCGATTCATCAGCACATATGAAAGCACTGCGGCGGGGACAGAACACTGCTTGAATGTTCACTGAAATGAGACAGAAATGAGACAGCTATCAATGAGGTCGTCGAAAAAAACTTACGGATTCGCGGAATTCTCCGGCGTCAGACCGGTAGGCACCACCACCGTATTCGACTGCGGGCCACGTTCTGTCACCAGCAGCCATACCACCACTCCCAGGAGTGCAATGATGATAAGCATCATCGCCACTACCAGCCCTTTTCCCTTGCCGGAATTCTGTGCTTTGCCGGGGACACCGGAAGTGGACACCCGCTTTTCGAGGCGAATCGGTTGAGAAATGGAATTTTTGTCCACATGGGGAACCGCGTGCATGGGTCCGGACTGCTCTTCCACCGGCAGCAACCCCTGCAACGCCAGGGCAAACTCCGCTGCGGACTGATAGCGATCGTTGCGATCTTTTTCAAGAGCTTTGCCGATAATGAAATCCAGTTCCCGGGGAATATTCAAATCCGGACGCCGTTCCGTCACCGGGATGGGCGGCGTGTTGATCTGATGGGTGATGTATTCCATGGGTTTACATCTGGGAAACGGCAATTTACCGGTCAGCATCTCATACAGAATGATGCCCACCGAATAAATGTCAGAACGGGCATCCAGCTCATCGCCCCGGGCCTGTTCCGGCGACATGAATTCCGGAGTGCCGAACACCATTCCCTGGCGGGTGAGCACCATGGAACCGGGACGCATTTTGGAGTCCTGTACCTTGGCAAGGCCGAAATCGAGCACCTTGGGCGTATCTTCGATTCCCCCCTGACAGGTGAGCAGAATATTCTCCGGTTTCAAATCCCGGTGAATCACCCCAACATCGTGGGCTTCTTCGAGGGCGCCCAGAACCTGAATCATGATTTTGGCCGCCCGCTGCGGATGCATGGGGCCTTCCACCCGCGTGTTTTTGGCCAGATCCATCCCCTTCAGATATTCCATGGCAATGTACAGCTGGCCGGTATTCTCCAGCTGTCCATACAGAAACACGCGAACGGTATTGGGATGAGAAAGCCTGCTCATGGCCCGGGCTTCCCGGCGAAACCGGGATACCAGATCTTTTCGCCCGGCCAATTTCTGATGCAGAATTTTGATGGCCACAACCCGATCCATGGCGGGCTGTTCCGCTTTATATACGGCCCCCATTCCGCCTCTGCCGATTTTTTCAACAATGCGAAACTGCCCAAGAATTTCTTTGCCAATCAGCTCATCTGTCATAGGAGGGTTATATATGCTTGCTTGACAACGGGCAAGAAATTCGGTTCACATTTCCCCAATTAAAGTGGTTTGAACACAAAGGAGCGCTCAAAATCTCAAGTCGAATCAAAACACTGCCATCGGATTTTCGGCACCTCGAAAACATCGGGCCATTCCTCCCCCGAAGCGTCCCCGTTGCCGGAATGCAACTGCGCGATCGTCTGATTCAGGTATTGGCGTCGCTGACCAATCCGTTGCCACTGACCGGTCTGGGCGCCTATGGGAACCGGACGGACTTCCACATGCAGTTTCACGGCGTGGGTACCGGCTTTCCTCCATTTCCTGAAGACTTCATTGCCATTGCCATGGTGTCCCCCCGGTCCACCGGGCGCATTGTTGTCCTATTGGATCGGACCGCCGCCCTGAATGTGGTGACCCTCGCCCTGGGCAGGCCTGCGTCCCTCGACACCGATGTATTCCGCACCTTTGACCAGGGCGTGCTGCTCCGCGTGGCTGCCTTGGCCGCAACAGATTTTCTGGACCCCGAAGCGTGCCAAATCGAAATTCGCGGGCTTCTGGATACCCCTGCGCAGCTCCGGCTTTTTTTTGCCAACCGTCCCGACAGCCTCTGGCATGTGAATGCGTCGCTGCGCATGAATGGAGACGCAACCCCCAGCACCATCATTGGGAATGGTGCCATCGAAATGCCGGGGACACCCTTTTTCCAGCCAGGATGGACCGCGCGCGCCGATTCAGATTGCACATTCGATATTCCGGCTGTCCTGCGCGTCGAAATCGGTCGCACCACCCTTGGCGCCACTGCCCTTGAAGCCATGGCGCCCGGAGACGTCATCACTCTTGACTCGCTCTGTGTTCCCCGTTGCCGGGCACCCCATGCCGCAACGGAATTTGAGATAAAAAATGAAATGGTGCTGCGAAGTGGCTATTTTACATTGACTGCCAGCTGGCTGGATACCTCAACACTTCAACTGAAGGACAACAGTGACATGACCGGTACATCGGATAACACACTGCAAATAATCCCTCCCCGGACAACCCCCGCGGAGGAAATTGATGTTCCCTGCACCGTCGAGCTGGGGGAGCTCCACATGACTGTGAAGGACATTTCCACACTGATGCCGGGACAGATACTCAGACTGAACAGACCCGTCAGCGACACGGTGTATCTGAAAGCCGGCAATCGTCTGCTCTGCAAAGGACAACTGGTCACCGTGGCAGATGAACTCGCACTCGAAATTACGGAGATTCCATGAAACCTTTCCTTTTTTTCATAATGACAATCATCTCGCTCGGCATGTGCTGCGCATGCGGCAATCGACCACAGGAAAATGCGGCGAACTCAGATAATGACCACGCCGCTACCGGGAATTCCGGGGCGGCATCCAGGGGCGATGATGACGCCTCCCCCGCTGCGCCGGCGGTGATTCAGACCATTGCTGCTGGCGGAAAGACAGCGGACGGTATTCCGGTTCAACTGGAACTCAAAATTTCAGACAATACCATTTCCGGTCATTTGCAGATGGCGTCCAGACGTTTGACAGCCCGGGGCATCCTGGATGGGAACACCGTTCGATGCTGGCTTGGCAGTGACGAAAACGAATTTTACAGGGGCAACCTGATTGCCAGCAAAAAGGATGCAACCCTCCGCGGTAACTTTATTGTCTCCAACAGCGCCGGAGAAAAGGTCATCCGGGGAACCATTTCGGATTAGCCCTACCATTCGCCGTTGATTCCGATCAGGGCTGGTCTGGCGAATCGATGGCGTTGTTCAAAGAATCCGCTATGGTCTGAATCTGATTTCGACCATTTTCTTTGGCGCGATAGAGACATTCGTCCGCAATCCGGAATAGTGCATCAAATTCTCTGGCGTCGGATGGATAGGTGGCCACCCCTGCTGAAAAGGTGACCCGGAACGTCTCCCCCCCATCTCCGGTGAACGTCATTTTGCGAAGCGCTTTGAGTGCCTCGTACAGCAGGCGCCTGGCCTGTCCCGCTTCCTCGTTATAAAAAGCCACGGCAAACTCTTCGCCCCCCCAACGCCCGCGCACATCCGTATTGCGGAATCGGGACAGCAGCAGTTTTCCCATCGACTGGAGCACCCGGTCACCGGCCAGATGGCCATACGTGTCATTCACGTGTTTGAAGTGATCCAAATCCACGATGCACAGACTGAGGGGGCGATTGAAGTGGACGCCTTCTTTCATTTTGGCGGTCACTTCCTCCATGAATGCCCGCCGGTTGAACAATCGGGTCAGCGGATCTTTGTCTGCGCGCTCCCTGAACAACCGGATGCGCTCAAGGCGCACGTTGATACGGGCCAGCAGCTCCTCTTTGATGACCGGCTTCTGGATATAGTCATCTCCCCCCACATTGAAACATTCGATTCGCACCTTCACATCCGATTCCCCGGTTAAAAACAATACCGGAAGATTTCGCCAGGAGGGAACCGAGCGAATAATCCGACACACATCGAATCCACTGATTTCCGGCATCTGAACATCGAGCAGCAGGATGTCCGGGTTGGTCACCTCAAGGGTATCGAGGATGCGCTGCGGTTCATCCAGTTCATGGACCTCCAGATGCTCTGAAACCAGCAGGTTGCTGATGTGCTTTCTGAAAAATGGATCATCATCCACGATAAGCACCCGGGCATTGATTTTATCGGTGAGGGCGGAAAACTCCCTGGCCACTTCGATAAGCGCTTCCTCGGTGAGGGGGATTTCCAGAAACATCATGGCGCCGGCCGACGCGGCGGCAACCCGCCGATCCACCGAGTCCACTGCCGACATGAAGGCCACATGCAGATTTTCCCGTCCCTCCATGGCGCGCATGTCCGCGACCAGCGCCACCGGATCCAGATTCTGCATGTCCTGGCTCACAATGACACCCGCAATTTCGCTCGCGCTGATTTCCGCCAGCGCCTCCACCCGGGTGCATGCGGGAATCACGAGAATATGATTTCGCTCTGCCAGATCGTAGATTTCCATCAGCATATCCCGCTCTTCGCCAATCACCAGAAGATTGACGTTCTGAGACGATGCTGCGATACCCATGGGGACCAACGAACTTCTCTCCGGTGTGCTGATGGCCCGATCGATGAGATAAAACAGGTTCTCCCATTCGTCCTCACTTCCGATTCCCCTCTGCTCTATCTGTTTTATCTTGTCGTTTATCTGATGGACAATGTCGCTGATTTCCATGAATCCCAGGGTTCCTGCCGTTCCACTGATGGTATGGGTCATGCGGCGAATTTCCAGAATATCCTCCTCATTGTCCACCGCGGTCCGTGCGCTGGTCAGCAGTTTTCTCAGGTGACGCAATTCCGCCGGAAGGGTTTTCTGATATTCCCTGGCAAGCTGCAGCAACTCCAGCTGCAATGGATCCTCTATTGTTTTATTTTTAGGCAACATCGACATCCCTGCCGCACCGTCCGACGACGCGTAAGGCACCGCAGTGGCGAGAGACGTCATTTTCCCGGGGATTCGCGTCAGAGGCGGTGCCGTACCCGCCAGCTTGGCAGCAATGAGCGCCACTTCCGAGGCAGTGTATCGGGGGGAGCAGATGTGATCGATCCCCCGGCTCCGACAGATATGGTCATAATCCCGCTCATCGAACTCGCCATCATCCAGCAGCACCATATGAGTGTCCGCCCAGATACTCTGAATTCTGGAAATCATCGTGAATCCGCTCAATGTATCCAACAGCGCCGGTACAATCGCCACCGCGTACACCCCTGCATCTATCGCTTCCGCCGCCTCCCCGATGGTGGCTGCACTGATCACGAAGTAACCCCGCTCACTCAGACTCTCGGTCAATTCCCTGCGGAATTTCTCAGACGAGTGTATTAACAATATCGGGTAGTACATAACATTTCAGCCTGGTCGTTTCTGAATCCAGTTGTCTTCCTGTCCATGAAACCATACAAAATAACGGCAGGGAACTGTTTTTGTTTATACAGACCGATACAATGTTGAACCGGCACACATATCGAAGCCCGATATCCGGTCGCGAACAGACCTAATCCGTATTCAGTTGATGGCGCGGTAAAATCGTGGAGGTTCCCCGTATCGACAGACTCATGGGCGGCCTCCGTCCACTGAACCCTGCATGTCTTCGGACACCATGAATCAATCCACATTCCCGAAAAAATCCATTTATGAACAAATTGCGATATTGACACTGCCCCATCCCCATCGTAGAAAAAAAATAAGCCACACATTCTCACAGGGGGAGCGCCATGAAATCTTCAAAACGCAAAGGAGAGATTGCCTTTCTTTTTCTGCTGTTATTCATCCTGACACTACTGATCGCCCAATTTGTGATGGCAATCCGTCAGTCCCAATCCACGCAGGGGAGTTCTGTCTCAACCGTCGAAGTGGATACAGCAGACGCCAGATAAGTTCCCTGTCCACCCGCTTTCCGTTTTTTTCGAAGCTATCGGGTTTCCCGGGCCAGGCGGGCGCGAACCAGTCCTTTGAGAATCTGGTACCCCATGCGCAGCTGATAGTCCGACAGCTCCGCGGGCGCTTCCACAGTCCGCCGTGAATTCTCCCGTAGCAGATGTCCGGGCAATTCACCTTCGGCCGGCATTTCGGTAATCGAGCGCGTCATTTCGTCCGGCTCCGGCGGATTGAGCGACTCCACCACTACATCCGGAATGATCCCTTCGGCCTGAATACTTTTTCCCGAAGGCGTATAATATCTGGACGTCGTCAGTTTAAGTGCGCCGCCGTCGCGCAGCGGAATAATGGTCTGTACCGACCCTTTACCGAAGCTCCGCATCCCGACCACCATGGCGCGGCCGTTGTCCTGCAATGCGCCGGCGACGATTTCCGAGGCCGATGCACTGGCGCCATCAATCAGCACCACCAGCGACACGCCATTAAAAGTACCGGCACGATGCGCACTGAATGATTCAATCACCACCCCGCCGCGCCCCTTGGTCGACAGCAACGTTCCTTCTGAAACAAACAGGTCTGCCACTTTCACAGCCTCGTACATCAGACCGCCAGGGTTCCGCCGCATATCGAGAACCACGCCTTCCAACCCGCCGCCAATCAGTTTCATATGCCGCAGCTGAGTCCGAACATTCGCCGACGTATCCTCCTGAAACGCCTTGATGCGGATATGGGCGATTCCCGGCTCCAACAGCGTGGCCTCCACACTCTTCACTTCAATGGGGGCACGGGTCAGCACCATATCCATGGGTGATGTGCCCTCCCGCTTCACCGAAATCGCCACTTCGGTCCCGGCGCGCCCACGCATCCGTTGAACCGCCTCCATCAGATCCATGGTAGCGGTTGTCATCCCCTCAATCTTCACAATCCAGTCCCCCGGCAAAATTCCGGCTTTCATCGCCGGCGACTCCGGTATCGGCGTAATTACCGTCAACTGGCCATCTTTGAGCCCCACTTCCATCCCCACACCGCAGAAATTCCCCTCGGTATCTTCCTTGAGTGTGCGAAAATCCTGCGCCGATAGATATGAGCTGTGCGGATCCAATGCACGAAGCATCCCCTCAATGGCGCCGTTGACCAACGCATCCTCATCCACCGATTCCACGTGATTCTGCTCAATCAGCGACAGGACCCGCGAAAACACATCGAGCTTCCGATATGGCCCTTTTCCCGACTGTGCGAGTGAAACCGATGGAAACAGGCTCGCCGCCACCAGCACCGTCACCGGCAGCGTTCGAAACACCAATGCCCTGAATTCAATTCTTCCTGGCCCCATAATCAATCCGAAAATCGCAGCGAAGGCTGCGCCAAACGCGCACAACGCAATCAATCAGATGCGCTCCTTAATGAATGTTTTCTTCCGCAGCTCCTGAAGCCACAACGCCTGCTGCCTGTCCATTTCTTTCTGGGTCAACTGTCCCACAATAAGGTTCTTCACTTCGGAAAAGGGTTTGACCCCGGTCTCTTCGCGACTGACCAGTTTCAGAATGTGGAACCCGGCGGCGCTCTTTACCGGGCCGGAAATCTCCCCCGGCTCCATGTCCAGAAAGACAGAATCGAGCGCATTGGGGATTTCCCCGGGCATGCGATGGCCGAGATGACCGCCAAATGGCGCCGTCACTTTATCATCGGAAGCTTCTTTGGCCACTTGCTCAAAATCTTCGCCATCCCTGATTCGCTTCAACAGCGCCACGGCTTTCTTCCTCAGCCTGGCGACGTCAATGGCCCGCGCATCCCCGGGCACCCGAACCAGGATATGCGCCCCTTCAAACTCCGCTGAACGACGGACATCCCGTACCTGTGCGTTATAAAAATCCCGGGCTTTTTCCTCCGAAATATTCACCCGTCCCCGAACCCGCACGTTCATCACTTTGTACTTCAGCAAATCCTCCCGCATGGATACGCGGTACTGCGCGAAGCTGGTTCCCTGGGCTTCCACCGCGGAACGGAAGGTCTCCAGGTCCATATTATTCTGTGCAGCCATGTTCTGGATGGCGGAATCCACTTCCTGATCCGTCACCGCAATCTGCATCTCCCCGGCCTCAATGCTCACCAGCCGTTCATCGATAATATCGGACAACGCCTGTTTCTCCACCTCCTTCAACGGAGGCCCCTGCTGCTGGCCAGGACTCATCTGCATCTGCTGCGCCGTAATTTCCAGGCGACGGTGCACTTCGCTGAGCAGAATGATTTCATCACCAACAATCGCTGCGATGCCATCGGCCGGCAATTCATCCGCACGGATTGCAGCGGATATCAACCCCGCAATCAATAACACAGAAATACTTATTTTTTGTCTCATCAAAATCAGTCACTCACTTCACTGGTCCTGCAGGAACTGAAACACCCGCAGCGACCTCAATTATTCATCCGCCTCATCCCGGACGGTCTGCGGACTGTCCACCTCGCCGGCTTCCTCCGGCATGGTCGCACTGTTTATTTCGCCCTCACGCGGGAGTGCCAGCTTCACCTTGTCAAAATTCTCCGAGTAAATTTTCACATCCGCCTTTGCCCGGAGTGTCGCCACAAATTCATCCATTTTCACCCGGCGCATTTCCCGGAGCACCTGATTTTCTATCAGCCGCTTCACGCTGTTGAAAGAACGGTTCAACGCCGGTTTCACGGTAGACAACATCAGCAGATGATATCCCCGGTCTGTTCTGACAGGCTGCGGATACAAATCGTTGGCCTTCTTCAACGTCCACGACGCTCGGGCCACCGCCTCCGATATCCCCGGGGTCTGGGAAAACCAATGGGCCTTATCGCCTTTCTGACTCGCCGCAATATCCTCGGGATTGCTGATATATCCAATATCGCCTGCCCGGACCTTACTCTCTTCATCAATGGACACGGTTCTGGCCAGCTCCCGGAATCTCTCCCGGGGTGATGGGCTGGCCTTCAGCTCTTCCAGCAATCGATTGGCTTCTTCCGCCGTCTCCACCACAATCTGAACCATCCGGTGCTGTGCCGGACTGTGATATTTCTGCCATTCCTTATCGTACTCCGCCTTCAGCCGATCCTCGTCCACGGACGTGGGAAACAGTTCGTTTTCCAGATCGTTTTTCACCATCAGCCGAACCATTACCTGTTTCACCGCCCGCTGCACCTCCGGTGATTTATCCAGCCCCTCCCGGATGGCTTCCTGAGAAAGCAACTCAATCTGAATCAATTTCTGCAGAAACTCCTTCCGTTTCTCCGGAGTGGCCCAACGTCGTTTGATATATGGTGACAAGCGGTTGATCTGTTCGGTTACATCTCCCACCGTGATGTTCTGCTCCCCCACCCGGGCCACCACCTTCGCCGCCTGTTCGGAGGTGAGGCCGTTCACCAGCTCCTCCCGGGGCTTCGACGTCTCCTTATCGGTCTTCGCTTTTGCCCGATCACCGCATGCGCACACCGCGGCCGCCCCTCCCACAATGAGAAACAGAACCAACAATTTCCGTGTACGATACAGCATACTCACTCCCACCGGAAACACATCGTTACCAGTGATAACCGCCTGAAAACAGAAAGTTATATCGCACAGGTACCACAGGCGCGCAAGACATCAAATTAATAATGCCAATCCGTTCCATAGCCGTCGCCAGACCCGGTGTAAAACGGGTCAGACCGCAGTGGGAAGTGACAGTTTTCCACACTGCCGGTGTTCTGCAAATAGAAATGGACAACCATGTAAATACTCATGCCGACCATCCCCGAATCCCGTCAGTGCCCCGACGACGGCGCTTCGCGGCTTTCCTGTCCATCGTCGCCGGCGCCCTCATATTGCTGTGCGATGTGGCGGACTGCTTTTATCTGCTGACCTGCCGCGCCCGGACCATCGACACCATGGTATCGCCCCCGCAGCTGCCCTTTTCTTCCCCGGGCCAGTATCCCGCTGCCCTATACATCCCCGCCGGCGCCTCCCCCAACCCTACCCTGCGTCTGTACAAAAAGTCGGAGTCCGTTCCTTTTCACCTCCCCGATGGCAGTACCGTTCTGGAGGGCGATGAAGTACAGATTCAGTACAATACGGCGCAGGTGTTCGGTGTCATTGTATCTGTGGATGGTCGGGGAGTCATTTCCCAGCACTATCCCGATGAAGGCGTGACCTCCACCCGAATTCCAGCTGGTACCCACGTGCTCCCGTTTGCATTCAAGCTGGATGATGCACCGGGATATGAAATTTTCTTCTTCTTTACATCCAGTCAGCCAATCAATATCCGGGACATCCGGAAAAAAACCCGGCAGATTGCCTCGACCGGGGAAATGCCGCAACTGCCACAACACACCGATGAAAATATCCAAACACAGAAGGTTGTGTTACACAAAGCCATCAGGGAGTGAACAATGACATGGACAGACATACATCGCAACCCATCTGTAGTTGCCGCGGCGGCAATGGTGCTCGTCACCATCTGCATCTCTTCCCCGGTGATCTGCGACGATGAAATCCCGATACGACGGTTCGCGTATATTGTGGGAGCCAATAACGGCGGTTACGAAAGACCACCACTGCGGTATGCCAACACCGATGCCGCATCGGTGGCCGAGGTGCTGGTGGAACTGGGGGGCGTTCGCGGAAATGATCTGATTCTGATTACCGACGGCACCCGAAAGGCGCTGGTTGACGGGTTCACCCGAATGACCCGCATGCTCAACAGCGCCCGGAAAAACGGCGACCGGACGGAGCTGGTTTTTTATTACTCCGGCCATTCAGACGAAAAGGGGCTGCTGCTGGAAAACGATGTGTATACCTATCAGGAGATTAAACAGCAGATAGACAAATTGCCCGCATGGGTGCGCATCGGTATCCTGGATTCATGTGCGTCCGGCACCCTGGTCCGCACCAAGGGCGGCAGACGAACCGCGCCATTTCTGGTGGATGCCTCTTCGGAAGTGAAAGGCGTTGCCATTCTCACATCGTCGTCCGCGGACGAGGTGGCACAGGAATCCGACAGAATCGGGGGCTCCTATTTTACCCATTTTCTGGTATCCGGCATGCGGGGCGCCGCCGACGAGAACCGGGACGGCCGTGTTACCCTGAATGAATCCTATACCTATGCCTTTGATGAAACCCTGCATCGCACCACAGACACCCAGGCCGGTGCCCAGCACCCCAACTACGACTTTCGGCTGGCCGGCGCCGGTGATTTTGTTCTCACCGATCTTCGATCGACCAACGGCGTGATTCTCTTCGCTCCGGAGGTGAAAGGACGCATTTACGTCCGGGATGAAAACGGCAACCTCATTGCCGAAATCAATAAAACCTCTGACCGCCCCATCAAGCTGGGCGTCCAGCCCGGAAATTACGAAGTCGCCATTGACAGCACCCACACTCTTCGCCAGGGGATTGTCCGGGTGACCGGCCGTTCGCCGGCCAGAATCAACGGGGAAAGTCTGCGGGTGCGGGCCCGGCACGCCACAGTGGCCAGAGGGGACGCGGTGCCGAAAGCAACACACCGGGACGAAGCGGACAAATGGACGCAGTTCCGGCCGGTGGCGGTGGGCTTCCTTCCCGGCGTATCCACCAATGGCGTTGAGCCGACGCTCAATGTTTTCGCGCTGAACCTTCTGGGCCGGGGGCACTCCCTGCGCGGTCTGGAGGTTGGCATTGTCGGCAACATCCGCACCGGTATCGTCTCCGGGATGCAAGTGAGCGCCGCGTACAATTACGCCGCGGATCTGCGCGGCGTCCAGGCCGGACTGGTCAATATTTCCAGCATACGAACCGTTGGATTTCAGTCGGGACTGGTCAATATCGGACATACCGTGCACGGATTCCAGACCGGGCTTGTCAACGTCAATCGCGATGTGTTCGGCGGGTTCCAGACCGGACTGGTGAACGTCACTGCCGATATGAGCGGGTTGCAGACGGGGCTCATCAACCACCAATGGGGCGAGATGCGGGGACTGGAAACGGGACTCATCAACCGATCCGCATCCCTTTTCGGGATGCAAATCGGTCTGATCAACAGCAACCGCTATGTCATGAAGGGCGCGCAGCTGGGGCTGGTGAATCATGGAAACTCCGGAAAAGGGATTCAGCTGGGGCTGGTGAATATTGCCAGAGGAGACTTTACCGGACCACAGATTGGCCTGTTCAACTATGCCACCAAAGGACTTTTCGCACCCACGTTATGGATGTCGGACACTGCCGGCTGGAATCTGGCCCTGAAGATGGGTAACCGATACACCTACAAAGTTCTCGGGATGAGTCAGAAATCCTGGCGCTCCGACAATCACAATGCGCTGGTTGCCGGCATTGGACTGCATCTGGAATTTCATCCGCTGTGGACCGAAATTGATGCCCTCTACTTCTGGACCCTTCCGGATGACGACGATAAATGGGAAAACGACGCCATCGCCAAGATGCGCTGGTCCCTTGGATTCCGCTTCTTCGACCAGTTTTCCGCATATGCCGGATTCGCCCTCAACAACCTGATTTCGGACACGCGCAAATCCGTTGGACGCAGCCCGGCGCTCACCTTTATTCAGGCCAGCGATGGCGACATCAATTACGAGCTTTCTCTTGGCATGTTTGTGGGACTGCAGTGGGAACCCAAATGGCGGCAGCACAACACCTGGCGCGGTCGGCGCTATGCCATGGAATAAGGCAGCCCCGGGGCAATCGCAAAGGCGGCGCCCAGCCGTCTCCCGGGCACAGAAGGGACTTTTCGATTACCCTGTCCCCCGCAATCTGCAGATTGTATTTCCGGGCCAGATGCGATACGTCTGCTGGGGATGACAAACGATCAAACGAAGTGTCCCCATTGCGAACAGCCCGTTGCATCAATGCAAAAGTCTCCGGCACTGATCTGTCCCCATTGCAATGGTCAGTTCGCCAATCCCGTCTACCGTGAAACCACCATCGATCGCGTTATGTCCTCCAAATCCGGGGGCCGGTTCAACGCCCGGGAAGTTCACCTGGCCATGGCCATCGTATTTGCGCTGCTGGTTCTCGGGGGAGGCGTCATTTTCTACTTTCAGCACGCGGCGCCCCCCTCCTCCCGGCATGAACCAACTGCCGGACCGACCGTATCCGCAACAGCCAATGACACAGGTAGGTCCCTCCCGCCGTCTTCGCCGGCAGATACAGCCGAATCGGCCGTTTCGCGCCATCATCTCACCGGCAAGTTCAACGCGTATGTCGCCTGTCTGGAAACGTACGAAAACGTTCGCGATGCCATGGGCGTCTATTTTTCGTGGCGCAAGGAACCGCTGCTTCCCCCTCACTGCGAAGAAAAATACGTTGGACGTGGCATCCTCCCGATTCCCCTGGACCGGGTTGATGACTGCGAGGCATCGCTTCCCGGGGCAGATCGAATGGCGCCTCAGCTGCCCCAGTTGCATGCTGCTGCCCGGGCATATGTGAAAACCCTGCAAAAAGCGGCGCCCATTTTCAAGATGGCGTCGGCATACTACATCAAAAAAAAATATACCGAAGACGACTGTCTCAAGGGAAAGGTGCTGCATCCCCAGCTGCTGAAAAAATTTGAGCGTATCACCCAGCGGCGAAACCAGCTGTGGCAACTGATTGCCACCGGGGCAAGAGGGGAACTGGCCCGTTGCATCGAATGGTCTGCCCGGTCTCCTGAAAGAAAATCCCTGCACCATCTCGCCCGTATTGTTGCTGCTGCCCAGAAACTGGCAGTTGTCTCCCGAATCGAGTCCCAGAGTGTTACCCCGGATATGACCCGCGTCCGACGCGCGCTCTCCACCCTGCAAAACGAAATCGACGAATTTTTCAGTGAGGCGGAGCGATTACCCGATACCGACGAAAAAGAATTGTTTGAAAACCTCACTGCAGCCACCACCGAATTCATCAGAACAGAGGCCGGGCACTTTCCCGGTTCATGGATGCGGGGGTTGCACCTTCGAAATGGTCAGCCTATCCGATTGCGAAGCGGAACGGTGGATTCCGTAATGGAGGCATTCCACCTTCTGCTGAAGCGCTACAACGATCGGGCAAAGAACTATTGCACCACGTTGATTCCATGCAATGACGACAACCGCTGTCCGGAGAGATGACCGCGCGCCCAGGCATTATCTCAAAAGTTCGTTTGGTTCACCCCGCCCATCCACACGGGTCCACACGGGGGTCTGACCCTCCTACTTGCCATTTATTTTCAGTTGGTCTACCCAATCCCGGTGGCAGCAGTTATTTGTCGCTATTCAATGCCGCCGATAATGCGAATATCATCCAGTGAAAATACCCAGAGATGGTTCAGTCTGGCGTCACAGAATTTGTGGAACGACTTTCGAAAAAGCCACGGAACCCTCGGTGAAATCGCTTTTATCTCCCGTTGAAGCACTGCTTTTGAATCACTAATCTGGGTCAGGCTTCCATAAACACGGTACCCCATCACCTCGTCTTCGGGGTCCTTAATAAAGGAAAACAGTTTCTTAACCAGGGAATCCCGGCAACGCACCGCAAAAACGGCTTTGGGGTTCATCTTCAAATTATTGTGGGTGCGCGGCAGAAATCCCTGAAGTACATGGATGGTATGGTCATCCATAATGCGCATGGAGCCAATGGGCGCCACATTCGGGTTCCCCGAATCATCACACGTGGCAATACTGGTAAACTCTCCTTTCATTACCCGAATATTATTGAATACCTTTTTTGCCGCCTCGAAATGTCTGTCAATTGGTTGCATGGGGTTTTTCCTTCCTGCGCCAAAGACGCGGTCTTGGGTTTTTATGTATAATTGATCGCCTTAAAACTTCTTGCAACATATTTTAATGTATAGTAATTATATATTGCCAATGGAGGTGCACTATGAAAGTGTCTGCACGTCAAAAAGCTCAGATTCGCCGAAAACTGCTCGAAACCGCCGCAGCAATGATTTCGGAAAGAGGATTTGCCTCGGTGACCATGCGCGATATTTCAACTGGCGCGGGATTTTCGCCTTCAACCATTTACAGTTACTTTCCTGGCAAGGAGAAAATCTTCTACGCATGGTTTGAAGAAAAACAGGATGAAATGTTTGAGGCAATTGAGGCAATTGAAGATTTCGAATCTTTTGATTTGAAAGAGAAGCTGCAGACCGTCATGGAAATCCAGCTTGACGTCTGGCAAAAGGACCGGACCTTTGTGGCGACCACTTTCAAGGCGCTACTTGATTCACCCCTTCGCAGTTTCACTGAATTCGGACCGGTGGCAACCCGGTATTCGGACGAAATTGGAAAGTATTTCGAAAAATCCATCGAGAGAAAAGAAATTCCCTCCCAGCCGTTTCTCCGATTCCTGTGTCATCTCGTCTGGGATTATCGCAATCTGGTGACCATGTACTGGCTGCGGGATGAAACGGTGGGATGCGTGAACACCAGTCGCCTCATTGACATGTCCCTGGACATTTTTATCGATGTGTTACGTTCGGGAATGATTTCCAAAGTGGCGGATATTGGCGTATTTCTGTTTCGCAGTCATTTCTTTGGCAACCTCGATAAAATGATTGGGCTGGCTTCACTGATAGGCGGACTGCACACAGGAGTGAAAACGGAAGAGGACGGCAGGTGAGTCAGCGCAATCAGCCATCGTCTGCACCCCCCCCATCCGGCCGTCTGAGCCGGGGAACCACTGCGGGTGTGGCAGTCGCCAGAGTGGGGGTGAAGAAAGCCATTCATCTGGGTCGCCGACCTTTTCTCAACACGGAATCCAAAACGGCCGCAGACCTGGAATTTGATGGAGAGGCAGCGCGCATTCTGTTTGAAGCCCTGAGTGTGATGCGTGGTTGTGCCCTGAAAGTGGCCCAGGTGGCCGCCATGGAAATGGAGCTGCTTCCTCAGGTAATGCGGGATGAGTTGGCTAAATCATACTGTCAGGTGCCGCCACTCAATCGGGCATTGACCCGAAAGGTTATCAGCAGAGAGCTGGGGCGACCCGAATCCCTTTTTCAACGGTTTGAATGGCAACCGTTTGCCGCTGCGAGTCTGGGTCAGGTGCATTTTGCGGTGAGCCGAAACGGATTGCCATTGGCCATAAAAATCCAGTATCCCGGCGCGGCGGAGGGCGTGCAGGCGGACGTGGCGCTTCTGCAGGCGGCGCTGGCACCCACCCGATACCGGCGCATTTTTTCGTCGTGCATTGCCCTCATTCGGCAAAAACTGACAGAAGAGCTCGACTATGTGCAGGAGGCTGGCAACACCACGTTTTTTCATACCCATCTTCCGGAGGAATCCTTTGCAACTCCGGCAGTTGTCAACGAATTGTCCACATCAAGGGTGCTGGCCACCCACAAAATCAGCGGGAATCATCTGGATGACTGGTTGAAAACCGGCCCATCCCGGGCGCTGCGCAACCATTTTGGTCAGCGGATAGTGGATTTAATGAATTATGGCATCCAGCATCTGCGACAATTTCACGCAGATCCCAATCCTGGAAATTTTCTGTTTCGAAGCGATGAACGACTCGGGGTGGTCGACTTCGGATGCGTGGAGCGGCTTACCCCCGAATTTGCCAACGCCCTTGCGGCGCTGCTTTGGGAAGATACGTCGGCACCTCCCGCGGCCATTGTGGAAAATCTGCATGCGGCCATCGGCATTCATTACAGACCGGGACGGAACGCCGACGCCTACAATGCCTTTTTAGATGAATGGAGCAGGTGGATAAGGGAACCGTACCAGCAGGAATTCTATGACTTTACCGCCAACAGCGAGTATTTCAGCAGGGGACAGCAATTTTTGGGTGCCTTCTATCACCATCTCCAGCATTACGATGGAGAATTTCTCTACTTTGGCCGAACGCTGCATGGTGTATTTCGCATCCTGCACAGATTAGGCGCCCGAGTTCGCCTGCATCCCCGGGGCTGAGAGCACACGGGCGTCTGGATCACTCTCTGAGATTTCCCTGGAAAGATGCGCTCAGAACGCGTTCCAGACTCCCTCGTTCAACTCAACTTGGATTATTTGCGAAGTTCTAATGGGGCTGCGCCAGCACATCCAGATGGGCCCTGATGGCCTGGGCGAGCGGCATCCGTTTCAACTGAAGCGCAAGAGCAAGTGCCAAACGCTCGATTTGAACCGCCTGTGGAATATCTCCCAGGTCGGCGTTGACGCGACCCAAAAGAAACAACGCCAACGGATCCATGCTTTTTGACAGTTTGACCGCCGCTTCCAATTCAACTCTGGCTTCTTCAAAACGACCCTTTTGCGCCAGTGCATGACCGAGGCTCCTGCGGATTTCGGCCGCATCGGGCGTTGCCTGTGCAACTTTCTTCAGGTGGAATATCGCATTGTCTGTCTGCCCGGTGCGGGCCAGCGTGAGGCCCAGATTCATGCGGGCCGTAATAAAAGCGGAATCCAGGCGGACGGCCCTGGAAAACTGTTCAATGGCTTCTTCATCTTTGCCTTTGCCGGCCAGGGCTTCACCCAGGTTGTTGCAGGCCTCCACATATTGAGGATTTAACTCCAATGCCCTGCGATAATGTTTAATTGCTTCATCCGTCTGTCCGGTTTCCATCAGCGCGACCCCCAGGTTGTTATGGGAATTGTAGTCATCCGGGGCAAGTGCCATCGCTTTGTTCCATTCGAGCACCGCAGTGTCGTACTGGCCCTTCTTCATCGACTCGATTGCCAGATCGGTGTGGCGAGCATATTCAGCTGCCGGCACATCAATCTTCTTAATTCCGTCCGCTGGTATATTCACAAATTCCGGGAGATTCACCGCCCGGTTTGCCGCTGTGGCGTTTTCGATGAGGATGGGAGGACTGTCATTGCCGGATTCATCGATATGAGTGAGAAACATCTGTGTATAGGGCGACTGGCTTTTTGAAGAGAACACCATCCAGCGACCATTCGGGGAAAAGCTGTGCCAGGAGTTCATCAGTGGTGTGTTGCAATTCATCTGGCGAGCCACACCGCCTTCGGCTGGTACCATGTAGAGTTTGCCGTCAGGTCGCATGAGGAGCCCGTTCTGGGCCTGAACAAATACAATCCAGCGACCATCCGGGGAAATTTTCGGAAATGAATTGCTCATTCCGTTTTGTGAGGCGCCGGCGATGGGCTCGGCCTTTCCGCCTTTACCGTTATTAAACGGAATGCGGTAAAGGTCATACTTTATCTGCATCTCTTTTGGATCGTTGGCATATTGCGCTTCTGCAGCACCGGCTGGATTCGCGTCCCGTGCCCGGGCGCGCGCAAACACCAGATATTTTCCGTCGGGGCTCCAGACCGCATTGGTGTGCACATAGTTTGTATCGTCAGCCCCTGGCAGGTATTGCAAATGCGCTGTTTCCGAAGAATACCAGGCGAGAATGCCACGGGTGGGGAAGAAAACCTGAAGGAAACGATAATCCTTAAAGTTTGTGACATAATACGCCTGCTCAATGTCGATTGGCTTCCTGTTGCGCTCATAGTCAGTCTGATCTACGCCCGGATCGTTTATCATGGTGACAACATGCCGCGCATCCGGGGAAATCTGAGACATAAAGCCCACGCGCAGCTTGCTCCCAAGCTTGCCCCGAAAGGTGCTCCACGAAATCTGATCTTCGGGGCGAATCGACATTTGCGGACTGACGTTTGTGATGGTGTAGAGTCCCTTATCATTTTCGGGACCGTCCATGTCCATGCCAAGGGTTTTGCCGTCGGCGGAAAAGGAATGACAGTTGGCACAGGTGTGAAGGCCTTGCATCACCACTTTGCTCTGCTTCTCGGCGACATTACGCAGCCTCCAGGCAATAAGGGGCACCAGATTTTTGTCCAGGGGTTTGATGACGCCTTTTTTGCTCTCCGACGGCATCAGGGGGACGTCCCGGTAGAAGATGGGCGCACCAACCGAGTCAGTTGAGGTCAAAATCGAACCCTTGCCGCGTGAGACAATCGTTTTAGAGTCGTCACGGCGACGTCCGGTAATGGTGACTGTGGCCGGGTGGCCTGTGGAATGCTTTTTAATGGCGGTCCACAGGGGCTCATCGGGCCGCCATGAATGCGCGGCCGCCTGCTTTTTCGTCAACTTCGGCGGTTTGTTGGAGGACGACACGCAAGCTGGATCGATCTCTCCGATGCTCATCCGTTCGCCGGTGGACGCAAGCCGGATCGAGGGAGACCCGTCGGGGAATGAGATGGTGATCTCCCAGGATACAGCCTTGTTGTTCTCATCTCTCCACAGCCAGACAGGGGCGGGAAATTCAGGGGGGAAAATGGTTCCTTCCCTCGGGTAGTCTATCGTGATTGTGCCAGGAGAATCTGCTGTGATGGGGCGGGTTTTTCCGTCAGCATTCTCTTGGGGCCGATCGCGTCTGGCATCACCGCATGCCGCCATTACCGCGGCCATCACCAGACCGGCTGCAATATATTTTCCCGTACGTGATTGCTTCATGCCATACCTGTCCAGATCAAAAACGCTATCCGCCAGTCTGGCTTGAATTTGCGATTGTTGCCGTCTGACATTTCCGGCTTTTAATCGCTTTTTTAAATATCGAAATAGGCAACAAATTGATTCGAAGACCAAAGTTGATGACTATTTTGCTCCGCATGTTGTTAAAAAGCAAAAAAAAAATAACCGGGTGGCGTGATGCAGTTGTCTTCAATCGGTGTACGCGAATCGTTTGTGCGCACGGGTGTGCGCACAGGATCTGTAAATCATCTAAAAGGTTCCGTCTAATGGGTGACCCCACGTTCCCAAATATATATAAAACGGCAGGTAAAACCAGTGCGCTTTCTTCAAACGCCCGGAAAGCCAGTTGCAGAAAGGCCTTTCTGCAAACGCTTTCTTCAAACGCCCGGAGTGATTTTTTCTGTCTGAGCGCAGAAATTCTGCAACAGATTTGAAAAGCATCCGAGCAGGGAGAAATCGTTTTTCCCTGCGAAGGAGTTTCCCATGGGACAAAGACCGCGCTGGTTCAAACCGGATACCGTTTACGAACAGACACAGAGAACCGTGGACAGACAGTTTCTGTTTGCCCCCATCCCCGGCGTTCGCAACGCCATTGGCGCCTCCGCTGCCAGAGCCCTGA
>JBNKCR010000095.1:0-8691 GCA_050287845.1 Polyangia bacterium | reverse complement strand
ACTCTGCCATTCAGGCAACAAACTTGACATCCCTGCTGCGTTGCTCCTCCTCGCCATACCGCCAGTATGACTCGTTGTCGCGCCTTGCCGGATATGTCATCCTGTTACCTGAATCAACAGATTTATTTATGAGCAAACCCTTATTTCCACAGACCTCTTCATTTATCCGAACGTTGGTCGTCTATGTCTATATATGAAGCGAACCTCAATCTGATGGAGGGAATCGACGTAAAAATGAGAAAAAAAAACTGTTGGCAATTTAAAAACTGCGGCCGCGAATCCGGCGGCAAAAAAGCATCTGAGCTGGGTATTTGTCCGGCGGCAACTGAAACCCGGTTAAACAACATGAATTCGGGTAAAAATGGAGGTCGTGCCTGTTGGGCAATTGCCGGAACGCTTTGCGGCGGACAGGTACAGGGTGCGTATGCGCAAAAATTGGGAAATTGTTTAAGTTGTGATTTTTACAAACAGGTTGTTCAGGAAGAGGGCAAAGAGTTGATCAAAACCGCCGCAATTTTAAAAGCATTGTCTGAATAACAGGTATCGGCAGGTCCCCTCCAGCATCCATGTGCCCGAATATGCAGCGACTGTTCTGTCGGCGACTTTCTCTCCCTCTATTCTGCTGACAGTAATTCCCCCGGTTCTTCTTCATGAGGCGGTTATTTTTGATTTTGACGGGACGCTGGTGGACAGTGATTCTTGCCATTGTTTTCTAACGCCATTGGACTTTACGGCGACATAACGCCGCAGAACTCAACCGCCGGATACGCAAAACCGTATGTCTGGTGGTGTGGAGGGAGGGGGACCGGTCCGCCCCCGATCCGATTAAAGAATTCAAATGATTTTAATATATTACGTAGGCGTAAATTCTATATTTACCCAGGACAAGTTACGGATAGGGGTTTCTTCGTCGGGATTGGGTTCAAGCCGGCTCCGATTCGAAAATTTTTTGCCGCTCACACAAAATGGACGAAGATGCGTTACTGTATTGGCATGAAGAAAACATCAATAGACTGGAGAATATTATGGAAAGAGAAATCGCAACCGTTTTGCTTGTCGCTATCATGTTTGTGATTGGCGGCAACGTCCAGGCCAGAGAACACAAAAATATGCTTTCTGTCGGCAGCGCTGCACCCGATGTGGCAGGTGTCGATCAGCAGGGCCAAACCCACAAACTTACCGAAACAGGAGGCGCGTTCACTTTGGTTTATTTCTACCCCAAAGACCAGACCCCTGGCTGCACAAAAGAGGCGTGTGCGTTTCGAAATGTATGGAAGAAGTTTGAAGCAGCGGGTGTGAAAATATTTGGCGTTTCAAACGGGTCTGTTGCTTCCCATAAAAAATTCGCGGACAAACACGCGCTTCCATTTCCACTTATCGCTGATGAAAATCGCAAGTGGGGCAACGCGTTCGGGGTAAAAGCCTTTCTGGGCATGTATAAACGGGTGAGTTTCCTCATCGACAGGAAAGGAAAGATTGTCAGAGTGTACGAGGATGTGGACCCCGGAATTCACGCAACAGAGGTGCTGGAAGATGTGAAAGCATTGGAAACCGCAAAATAGGCTCTGACTTCCTTTAAGGACGTTATTCATGAATTCGTTCGCAGGCGAGCTCTGGCGCGATCTTCAAAATTCAATTCAGATTTTCAGGAGGCATGTGGGTGACCACTCATCATAGTTAAACAATCAGCAGATAATACATCTGTAATGCGTGCCTCATCAATAGACCGGCGTCGCCTCATTCTCGGCCTACTTTTAAAAAAGTTCGTAACGAATGGTGAAGTTCCATTTCATCATCGGAAACTTGAATGAGCTATCCTCTAAATCTCCTGAGGACAATTTCATATAGTTAAACACGGCAAACGTAATTTCACCACCAAGTTTGAGGCCTTTCCACACTCTGACTTGAATTCCAAGATTTGCGCGACAGTTTCCAAAAAATCCCTTGAAGGTTTTGTCATACTCACGACTGACCTGGCCATCTGCTGTCATTTTATATTTTTCTTTATACCTGACCCAGGTTGGAGCAAAAGGCGCAAATCCCAAGTATATTTCGGCGCGATTTTCAATTGGAACTATTGGACCGACAAACAAATTTAATTGATGAGAGAAAGTAGAAAAAGTTTTTTCCTCTCTGAATTGATTTCCGGCAAAATCTGAGTACTCAATGTGTCCCTTACCCCCAATTCCAGCCGAGTTTGAGTGATCGTAGCCCAACTTGAGCATCAAGTACTTTCTCCAGCGAAACAAGGCATCTGCTCCGAAATTGAAATTGAAAAAGAGCGTATCCAGGGGTTGATATTCAGCAACATCATAGGCGTCTTTGTCCTGATTGATACGTTCCCAACGATCGAACACAGCGTTGTAGCCTATTTCGTTTCCGTCGGCCGAATGCTTAAACCATCTTAGTCCAACATCAACACTCCAATTCGATTCGCCTGTTTCAGCAACGGAAGAAAACGAATAGAGTGAAACCGCCAACAGCAACCAGACCAAAACATTTAATCTGTTCATAATATTTTCCTTTCTGGATTTTCAGAATCCAGTGAAGAGTTAAATTTGGTTAGAATTGAGTACAACTGACCGAATTCTGAAGGGCTTATGGCTGTGCAACAGTTTCCAAATATTTTTTCCATGGTTGGAATTGTTTTCTCGAGTCCCTTGCCTTTTTCTGACAATTTCACCAGGAAGCTTCGTCTATCATCTGGATTGGGAACTCGCTCAGCCAACTTGTTCTTTTCCAGCGTATCGACAATTCCTGTCATCGTGGCTCCAGTACAGGAAAACGCGTGCGCTAGCTCATGCAGCGGTCTTTCATTTTTTTGCCAAAGCAGGGAAAGGATATAGTACTGAGTTGGCGTAATACCCACCTTGCCAACTGTTTCCTGTTGGATTTTTTTTAACTTTTTTGCTGTGATATCGATCAGTTGAAATATCTGTGAAATATCTCCACATGAGCAGGAAGCATTACAGACTGTATTGATCTTTTTGTTTGGTTCCGTATTTTTCATATACTTATTGTATGGAACCTAACTATTATGTCAAGTTGTAATACCGGTAATATGAAGGGACGGCAAAATGAAAAAGCCCCTTAACGCGTGCCAGAGTCACTGTAGATAACTTGGTTAGACACCTGAATAATCCAATCCGTCATGCCAGTCCGCGAAGGGGAACCCGAAGAACAAACTGGATTCCCACATTCGATTCATGACGCTATTTTCGATAGGTATACTTAATGTATACCGAATTGATGCTCCTTTATTCGGGGTTGATCCACGTGGGAGGCGAGGTGCTCCGGGGCAAGGTGCTCTGGGGCATTTATATTTTTTTGGTTTTTTTTTCTTTTAAATCCCCCCTCTATTGATGTCGGCCTTCCACATAGTTACAATGGCGTATTGTCAGCACTTTTCGATTTTATACGACAGAAAACAGAGATAATGCCTCTATTTCTACATTAAGAAAGGTAGATAGATATGAAAATGTTGAGAAGGTTTGTTTTCTATATTGCCGCGTTTATGTTGAGCATCTCATTCTCGTCCTGCGGTGACTCGGAAAATCAAAATAGCGATACCGAAACCGAAAATGGAAGCGGGGACTCGGATAGCGATTCTGACACTGATTCTGACGCAGATTCTGACACTGATTCTGACTCAGATACGGATTCAGACACGGATAGCGATTCTGACACGGATACGGACACGGATACGGACACCGACACCGATACGGATACAGACAGTGACACGGATACCGATACGGACAGTGACACGGATAGCGATACGGACACCGATACAGATACAGATACGGACACCGATACAGATACGGACAGTGACACGGATACCGATACGGATACCGACACGGATACCGACACGGGTATGGATACCGACCGTGTCAAAGAGCCCAGGCCCTTCATGGAATACATCAAACCGAGACCCATCACATGCGATTCGCTGAGCTCCGAAACCTGGGGCGTTGACGGCGTGCTGCCGCGTGACCTCTGCAACGGCATCGAGAGCGCCCGCGGCAAGGGAATTGGACCCGAGTACTACTACTGGGACGCTCAAATCATCAAAGCCCAGGACGGCAAGTACCATATGTTCATGAGTACCTGGGACGCAACCACCAACTCGTTCAACCCGGGCTGGCTGGGCTCCGACGCCTACCACGCCATCAGTTCGCAAGGGGTGCTGGGGCCCTACGAACGCGTGGACTATGTGTGGAGCGACGCCGGCTCACAGCCACACAAGGGGCACAACGTCAGCGCCCTGGAGCTCCAGGACGGGACCTACGCCATCGTGGTGAGCGAGACCCGTCCCTTCACCGTCTATACGTCAGCCTCCCTCGACGGCCCGTGGACGAGCTGCGAACCCGGGCTCGGGCTCTACCAGTCCAACGTCAGTCTCGTTCAGCGTCACGACGGTAAGTTCCAAATCGTGCAGCGCAATGGGTACATTGCTATCGCTGACAGCATCTGCGGAAACTATGTGCAACAGAAGCCCACGACTTCCTATCCCGTTCGCGATGGTGACAGCATCTACCCGCGGCGGGACTCGATACCCAACGTACCCAACCCCACCTTCGACTGGGAGGAAGATCCCCACATCTGGCGCAGTGGCGGCATCTACCACGTCATCTACTCGGGTTCCGGAGATCGCGTGGGATATCACCTGTATTCGGAGGACGGCATCAACAACTGGCAGGACAACGGCTACGCCTGGTCTCCGCGGGAATGGGAGCGGATCTTCTGCTTTGAGGACGGCACCTGCAACCAGTGGTACAAGATGGAGCGCCCGGGCGTGGTGTTGGAAGACGGTCACCCCACCCATCTCACCTGGGCCGTGGCCGACGTGGACAAGGACAACCAGATACCGGCAAACTCCAACCACGGCAGCAAGATCATCGTGGTGCCTTTCGACGGAAAGGCGTTCGATTTCGATTTCGGCACCGAGTAGAGATATGAGGTTCCTTCAGGTATCCCCACGAAGTTCGTCATCACTCTGATCTGAACCAGTCAAACAAAATTGCGTTGTTAGATTTTAAAAAACAGGCACGCATGCCATTCTCAAAGTTACCACACAAGGAGAAAAGACATGCGTGGCCTGATCATATTAAAGCAAACCCCTATCGCATATGCTACACACAGTTCAGCATATTCGATGCTGCGGAAAATTGTGGACACTACCTCTGAACTGTTATTGATTCACGTACAAAAAGGGGAGTGTCCCTATATCTTTCACCCGTGCATCCGCTGCCATATGTGTTCTTTCTGTTCTGCGCGGGCTGCCGCAAGCGCCATGCGGCTGATGAATGAAATTCTGAAGAACAAACTGTGCATTCTCATTAAGTTAACAAAATTTACCACGTCCCCTTGTCTTCCCGTCCCCTAGTCTTCCGTTAAAATGGATTACCGAAAACAACTACGCAGTGCGATACGCAGTGGGCCCTTCGCATCGCACGTACTTCGTTTGCACTGCTGTACGCTGATGCTATAACAAATACACTCAAGCCAATGTCAATCTGTTGTTTTTTCTCACAGGCGTCGTCGCGTCTGCGGGACACAACGTTTATAAAGGGGGGTTTTGAATATGAAACATACGCAGCGCAGCAAAAGTATTTGTCGTAAAATAACGCCAAAAAGTATGGGAATGAAGATGCACTCTTTGAATGCTATTTTCCCTCTGGTTGTTTTCGCGTGTGCGTTAACGTGCGCGTTGACCACAGCATTTGCCCGGTCGAGCGCGGCATCCGTTCCAGGTTTGGAGCGCTGGAGAAACGATATTTCGTTAACGGACAGCACACAGACTCAGGCCGTCGAAATTGACACCGCGGGATACAGCTATGTAGCCGGTGTATCGAGTAACTCGGTGAGCTATTTTCGATTTGTGCAAAAAATCGACCGATTCGGCAATGAGATCTGGCGGTATGAATCGCCTTCGAATTCCGTGTATGCAGGCATTGTTCATCAGCAAATTGTCGTTGATGAAACAGATGACGCGATTTATGTGCTGAGAAGCAACCTCGACAACGCAACAACGCATCTTATTTCGGTGGCCAAACACGATGCCAATGACGGCAGCATTCTTTGGAATGAATCCGGCGGTTTTGCAATGGGGCCATCCCCCATGAAGAAATCCGCGGCGATGGGTCTGGATGCAGATGGAACGCTGTGGGTAGTCCGTCAGGGGCAATCCATCTTCGTTTTTGGAGAAACAAATTGGACAATTCAGTATCGATCGTTTGATGCGAACACGGGGATTCTGCAGGACGAAGACATTCTGGTTGGCAGTTCATCATCAAGTCGCTACCTTTACGACGCTGCTGTCGCCGGAGATAGACTGTTTGTCGCTTATCGCGAGCAGGACGAAACAAGCGTTGACCTTGTCAGCACTGCATTTGAGCTGAACAATGGCCTTTTGAACATCATCAATCCGCACGAACCCACACCCTGCAGTGCAGCCGAGCCATGTCGGACAGAACTCAATTTTATCATTCCGGAGTCAACCACTGGTACCGCAACATTCACCGATGCCGCATTGGATACCGATGGCAACTTTGTGGTGACAGGATATTTCGAACGCTTTGAACCTGACGATTGTCTGCCGGAATGTTTTGGCAATATGTATTGGTATCATCCAGTAATCGTAAAACTGAATCGGTCCAACCAGGTTGTGTTCCAAACTGTTGAAACAGAGGAAGGAATAGGCGTCTACGACACACCAACCGATGCCAGTGTTCATGTGGCGCTGCAAAACAACAACATTCTTACGCTCATTAGCGGCGAAAATATGGGCGGTGTCATTGTGGCGTTTGACCCGAATGGCACACGAACCGGGAGCCGTCATGTGGATACCTACGTACATGAAATTTTTTCCGCGGGCGGGTGCAGCTCCTGGATACCTGTATGGCAGCCGGCAGCGATCACGTCTGGCGTAACCGGTGTGGCGATTACCGGACAGCTTCCGGCACAATGTGTGTATGGAGGCTATTTCCCAATGGAGGAAACCGCGCGAACCGTCATGTTTCAACGAAGCGACCATCCATTTTTTACTGCAGATTTCATTCAAGGCGTCACTGGCGGAAGCGAAATCTGTGATGACTGGAACGCATTTCGCTCTGAGTTAACCGGTGAGTTTGTGAGTGTCTCCCTCAGCGGCAGCGCGGATGGCAATGGTGTGACATGCAGCGATCCGGTGCTCGCCACACAAATCTGCAATGCACTGAACACGGGGCAGGCGCTCATTAATCTGTCCTGCGAAGGAAACACCTGGAATGTGGGTGAGTGTGCGGGTACATCCATATCGGTGAACGCCTCTGTCTGTTCCTGTGCTTCAGAGAACGCCCATATTGCCAGACCCTGCATTTTTAACCAAAACTGGGGCGGTATGGGCACCCGAACCTGCAATGCCCCGGATCAGAGTCTGGAAGTGCGTTGTATGCGCGGAAGCGAAAACCTTTACGAACAAAGTTTTCTGCAAAATGTGCCCCCAGCATCTTCTCAATGTAATGAATGGACAGACTTTCGCGAAGACATTGGCGTTGCTCAGACGAGATTTGTTCGACTCAGCGGCAGTGCCGACCCAACCGGTGTTCGCTGCAACGACCCAGTGGCAGCCAGTCAGATTTGCGACGCGCTTCACAACGGCGCTACGCTCAATAATGTATCATGTGATGGCAATAGCTGGTATGTCGGTGAATGCGGCGGTACATCAATTGGGGTAAATTCTCCAGTTTGTAACTGTGCATCGGGAAATGCACATATTGCCCGACCGTGTATATCGAACAGAAACTGGGGTGGCATGACCACTGCCACCTGCAATCCCCCCTCCCAGACATTAAAAGTATCCTGCGGGATAGGCCCCAATTCTTTCAACGACTACTTCCCCGCCGGAAATGCTGATACCGAAGCGTGCACTAGCTGGAACGATTTTCGGGCGTCGCTTAGCGGCGATTACTCAAAAATAACTCTGCGCGGCAGTGAGAATCCAGAGGGCGTCAGCTGCAACGGTCCCACAGCAGATGTATTGTGCAAAGCGCTGCACAACAGCAGTACGGTTCGCAATTTGTCCTGCGGCGGCAATACATGGAGCGTTGGCAACTGCGGCGGCACCGCTATTTCAGTGAATACTTCAGTCTGCAGTTGCAGTAGCGGCGACATTCATATTGTTCGCCCCTGCATTTCGAATCCCAACTGGGGTGGAATGGGTACAGCCACTTGCGGCAGTCCGGGTCAAAGTATCGAAGTAATTTGCGACTAACGTAATTTGCGACTAACCAGCCATTCTGCATACTCCATTCAACACGAAGCACCATCGTTCGTTTCTTTCCCCCAAAGCACCCAACCCTAAAGCAGGGACGGTCCTAAAGCAGGGACGGTCTTGAAAAGTTAAAAAGTATTCATTTTATGGTGTTGCGATTCCGCAGTAAGGCAAAAACGTGGGGTTCATTTGCGCGGATACTTTCGGCGCCTTCGTCATCCGCAACGTCGCTCCCATTTTCCACAATCGCCTTAAGTACGAACTCGATAACAGCAGATTTTTCGGTCGACATTTCTTCTGATCTCAGCTTTCTCAGCATGATGCTGATTGCAGCGCTTCTGACCTTCAATCCTTCAGCCACCATCACCTGGGGCCGCCCCAGCTGTTCCACCCAAATCCACGCCACGAGGGCGCGTCCCAACGCAATATCCCTTCGTCTT
>JBNKCR010000094.1:0-7751 GCA_050287845.1 Polyangia bacterium | reverse complement strand
CCATACGATTACTCGGTCTGCCCAATAGACTGAACTGAGTTTAAGATGGTTTAATAGTGGCATACCTATGAACGAACCTGAGTATCCTATGCGTTCCTCAACAGAATCACTGAATTGTCTGCGGTCGTTATCCATCCGACTCATGGGAGAATAATCACTCTGAGCCATTGATTCTGGGCCATTGATTCTGGGTCGCCATTCACTTCCACCTGGGAATAATCACTCTGAGCCATTGATTCTGGGTCGCCATTCACTTCCACCTGGGAATAATCACTCTGAGCCATTGATTCTGGCCATTGATTCTGGGCATCCGTCGCGTATCGGGGAGGTGCGCACAAAACCGAATTCCCATACGGCAGTATCCGGCCATCAATTCCGGGCATCTCGGTGTAGCAGCAGGTATTGATAAAAAAGTCGGCAAATGGTGTGGCATGCATTGCAGCGCTGGATAGGTGCGTCCGGACTGCATGATTTCCCGACGAGCAACTCAATCAAAGGCAGCGTGACCACAAATCACCCGGAACGAGCCTGGCACATTCCGTCTGAACCCAGAATAAAATATCAGATCAACCGCAGATTCATCGCGCATATCCAAACTTCGTACAACGGAACAATAATCACTCTAAGCCAATCTACCGGGGCCAATCTACCGGGGCCAATCTACCGGGGCCAATCTACCGGGTAATAATCACTCTGGGCCAATTTGCTGGGGCCAATTTGCTGGGGCCCCTGGTTTATGCTGCGATTTTCTGGGCGCATGGATCTATGCGATGAGTCTCGGTGGCAACTGACAGTGTTCACTTCAGGGCTGACCATTCTCTGCGGGTGAACAGTTCAGATTGTTCCGGCGTTTCCCGGATGGCCAATGTTTGGGTATTGGAATGGCGTCACCTCGATGGGGGTAATGCAAGTGCGTCAGTCAACCAGTCCGATGGGGGGATGAAAGGCCGTAGAGGCGCAAAAGCTGCGGGATGTCTCATCATAAACACGTCGTTGTCGCTACTGACGTCCTCCACCCGTTGGGCGACAAAACCACGATTCCAGATGAAGCGCTCACCGTTTGGACCCGCCACAAAGGAGAGCATAAAATATGCGCCATCTGCTTCTATCCACCACACATGCGTGCTGACCGCCTCCAGGCTGGGATTGTAGGGAATATTCATGACGTCCAACATGGGAATTTCCGCGTACAGTCCATCGCCCAATCTGGTGACAATAATTTCGCCGTACATATGTGGGTCGATATACGTGCCAACGAGTCCATCCAGTGCGGCGGGATCAAATGGTGTCTCAGGTCGCGTCGCCGGCGGGGGCAGTGTGACCAGCGCCTCGATGGCGGTTCGCACACTGTGCCTGAAGTTATCATAGACGCCGTTACTCAGAATGGAAATCGCAAATTTCTGCTCCGGAAGAATGATGAATGAGGCTGTGTGGCTGTGAGTATTGCCGCCGTGTCCCCAGACGGGAATATCATACCACTTGTCATTCAGCTCGAGTCCTTGCTGGATAAACAGACCGTAGCCATAGCTGCCGCCGGGTATTGCCGGGAAATCACTGGTCATCCCGGCTTCCACGATATTATCCGGATAAATCGGTGTCTGAGGCGAAGTGAGTTCGGTGCGTAGTTGATCGCAGAGAACAGAATTGTCTCCGTCAACGAGAAACCTCGCCAGACGCATCTGATCGCTCGGTGTGGACCATACCAATCCGGCGGGGCGTGTAAATGCACTTTCAATCGTACTCTCCAATGGAATCGGTTGAATCTCGCCATCCATTTCCAGAAGCCCAAAGCCCAGTGCAACATTGCCATCCACATCAGTTTTTCTCGCAACAGTGCGGGTCATCTTCAGGGGAATAAAGATGTCCTCCATCACGATATCCGGCCACATACGGCAATCGAGTGTTTCGTCGATGAGACCGGCCATGGAAAAATTGGGATTGCTGTAATTGAAGAACATTCCCGGTGGCGCAATGCTGAAGAAGTTGCCGGCAAACTCTCCATAGGCAAAGTCGTGAAGGGCTTCGTCAGTTGTTGTGCCCGTGTCCTCACCGCCATCCATAATGCCGCCCTGATGACTGAGAAGCTGATGAATCGTCGCCGTTTCGTACACGGGTGCCTGCTGCATCTCAAGGTCGGGAAGGACATCCGCAATGGTCGTATCCATTGACAGTTTTCCCGAGGCGATTTTCCGCAGCACGCTGATGGCGGTGATTTTTTTGGTGTCTGAGCCGATGAGAAACAGCGTGTCTTCATCAGGTGGTGTGCTACCGAGCGGATCTGCGGTACCATATCCGCCGACCCATACGATTTCACCGTCCAGCCACACGGCAACGGATGCCGCGGTGGCAGCGTTTTGCGCAAGATCGGCTTCCACGGCCGCATCGATCAGTTCAAAGCGTGGGTCCCGCACAGTTTCCGTCTCGGTGTCATTACCCGGTGGGATAAATTCGCAGCTGCGAACCATACTGCTGAAAATAAGGATTGCCATGAAACAATAGGCCATTGGATCCCCTTTCTGGCTGCGACGGGATGCGTGAATACACAGCGCCGCAATCGAGTGGGGCGGTCTGCCCCTGCTGAAATGATTTCATTTAATTATCTGGATAATATGGATATTGATTTCTTACAACCGAACTGATGAAACTAAAAGAAATAAGTATGGGGACGGAGCACTAATTGGCGGCAAGACGCGGAATTCGGGGTGGCGCATGTGTTATTCTGGCTGACACCAGCTGGCGCTGGCGACATAGATCGCAAGAAAGCCATGCGTTTTGAAATTCCAAATCGAACTTTTGAATCTTCAGCCTGGAATATGACGAACAAGCGATGGATAATCTGTTCCCTCGCCACACGGGACGCAACGTTGCATCCACAGGTATTTCCCGGCATGGTGCACCCGTTCAAGATAATGTATGGCAGGCGTTGATGTGTACTGACAGTATTGACGGTCAGTCTAAACTGGCGCGTCCCTGCGCACGGCTCAGCAGATCACTGATACACTGGCTGCCGGTTTCATACATGGACAAGTCTATGATGTCCTCGTCTGGCGCGTCGTCGAGCAAATGATGGCGCCGGAGATACGCATCCATGAGCGAACGATACGCCCGTTGACGATCTTTTGGTGTTTTGCCCAGCGCCAGACAGGCTTCGGGCGTCGGTGAATTCGTTGGTTTCCCCATATGCGTAAAAGCGATAAGAGGACCAGCGTTATTTCGATGGATGAGACACCATCTTTGCCCGTACCGGAGGGGAAAATACCGAAATTGCTCGCGGTGTGGTGCCCCCATCTGTAGTGCTGCGTCCCCGAAGGTTGAGCTGCGTCCCCGAAGGTTTTCCTTCCATACGACAGCTGTACTGCTACCCAACTCCAGAACAATTTGCCACCCCAATTATACTGTCGAGGAAGCGAGGGCGACAACCATTCGCTATCAATTGCCAATATTTTCCTATTTTACAGAAATACCACTTTATTCATTGACGTTCCATCAAGAGAAGGTAAAAATGCCAATCTGTAAATCTCAAAATATTGAAGTGACGTAAACAACACCCCGGCGATGATGTCGGGCATTTGAAGTTTTGGCAGAGCCAACGCTGCAAGGAGGAACACCATGGGAGATGAATCGAAAATGATGATTGAATTATTAAAGGAAATCAGAGATCGCCTGGACTTGAGCTCCAGCGCATCCACCTCTATTGGTTATAGGGGGCCAGTCGCAGATCCTGCTCCCCCCTGGTGGTCTCGCGGACCGGTGGCAGATCCTGCTCCCCCATGGTGGTGGCGTGGTTCAATCGGTGACCCGGTGCCACCGTTACAGATGAGAACGCAGTATCCGGAGGCAGCACTCGACGCCGTTGCTGCCAAACGATACGCTGCGATAGAGCGCATTCCCAATGTTGCGGGGCCAGTTGCAGATCCGGGACCAGAGTTGTTACTGGACAAGACGCGTTTGGCAAAGCTGAAAATCGTTCGTCTGGATCAGACTGTAGCCAGTCTCGAGAAACAAATTGAGGCAATTCGACTGGAACGAGATCTGCTCGCCGAGGAATACAAACTCAAATAGCCCTAAAAAAGGATTTGCAGTTCATGAATACAACCACATGTGATGTTCTTCTCATCGGATACGAAGAATGGGAAAATCTCGGCCTTCGATATCTGGCGTCGTACCTTGCCAGCAATAATGTCAGCGTCGCCATCCAACCCTACAGCACCAACAAAAACAGAGAAGTGTTTGAGCGAGTTTTAGCGAGCAAACCACAGGTTGTAGGATTCTCTATGATTTTTCAGCGCATGCTGGGAGAATTTAACTCTCTGATTCAGTATCTTCGTGACAACGGCATCAGTGCCCATTTCACAATGGGAGGTCACTTTCCAACCGTGGCATCTACGCTTGTTCTAAATACCATCGAAGGACTGGATTCTGTTATTCGATGCGAAGGAGAAGAAACACTTTTCGAGCTATTAAAAGCAGTGAGCAATGGAGAAACACTCAAAGGAATTGAAGGATTGACGTATAGAGAGCACAGTATTGTTAATGAAAATGTCTCGCGTCCGCTGATGCGCGATCTGGATAAACTGCCGATGCCGATTCGAACCGGACTTGTGTTTCGTAAAAGAGGCCTTGGTCTGAGCAGTCTAGTGGCGAGTCGGGGGTGCTTCTACGATTGCTCATTTTGTAGTATTCGAAAATTTTATGACGAAGCCAGAGGCTCAAAGCGGCGTTCCCGCTCCCCTCAAAATGTAGTCGCCGAAATGAAATATCTTCATGAACAATATGACGCGCGTATTTTCATTTTTGAAGACGACGACTTCCTTGTTTCGACCCAAAAACACGAAGCGTGGATTGAACAGTTTGTGTCAGAACTGAAAGCTGAGGGACTCGACCGAAAGATTCTGTGGCGTATTTCATGCAGAATCGATGATGTGAACCCACAATTACTGTCACTCATGCAGGATGCAGGACTTGCCAGCGTATATCTAGGCATTGAATCAGGCAACGAACAGGGCCTCAGAACATTTAACAAACGCTATAGCGTCTCCGATATTTTCGAGACAATCGAACAGCTTGAATCACTGGACATGCCTTATGAATTTGGCTTCATGATACTCCATCCGGACAGCTCCTTCGATACCATTCGTGAAGACATCGACTTTTTAAAGAAACTGGGCGAATCTGGTCATGCCCTGGTGCACTTCACCAAAATGCTCCCCTACGCAGGAACTGCCATAGAAAAAAGACTGAAGGATGAAGGACGACTTATTGGAGATCTCGACGCGCCGGACTACAATTTTCTCGACCCTCGTATTGACCTGCTCCAGGCATTTCTTACTCAGGCGTTTCACAATCGAAATTTTCATCGAGAGGGATTGGTGGAGCGACTTCGGGATGCAAAACTGGACACGATAATTGTTAACAGGTTCTTTATGGACGAATTGGATAGCGCATCGTACCAAAGTCAAATTTTCGGTTTAATTCGAGAATGTAACCAACAATGTCTTGAAAAAATGGGCATGGCCATCAACTTCATGCGAACCAGAGATGAAACCGATATCCTTGCAAACTGGTGGTTATTGGACAAATTGGCCCATGAAGAAAACGTCTTCGAGTCACAATGCGGAAAACAACTCAACGCGATCATGAATACCTACAAAGCATTTTGAAACGATTACGTCTGAACACCATCCCTTTCAAGGTGACCATTTCGATGTTGCGAATGACAATCATGGGTGCCTTGCTGCGATCAGTTTTCAGTCGATACGTGAAGATGTGCAGGGTCGTATTTTCTTTTCGGCTGTTTCTTTTTTGGGCCGCGCGGATGTTTTTTTTATCTGCTCAACTTTACGCCAACGTTGCCAAAAATGATGAATTGAAACGCGCAAGGGTGTACCAGCTGTGTCTGCGCGGAGACTTTTATGGATGAAGGCGAACTCACCGTTCGTTGTATCCAGAAAAATGGAGCACAGAAGCAGATGGCGTGCCATTGTGCGAGCGACAGCGGTTTCAGTGACTGGAATTTGAGAAAAAAGGCCCAAAATTTAATTTTGTCTTTTGTCTTTCCCCGGGACATGAAATTTGCTATTGAAAACGCGTTATGAAACTCGCCTAATCACATATCTCGAATGCGCGCACCCAGAAGGACGTGTAATTCCGTTTGCATTTCGGTTTGCTTCAACAATGCGAAATGCGAACGAATGTTTCAGTTTATTTTGTAAACATAATTTGAAGAAATCATCGTTGTTTTGCGTGGCAGACAACGAAGGAGATATTGGTAATGATAGAACAATTGATTCAATACAATAACAAACCGGCACTCTACGAACCGGGCACCGCATTTATGTGGACCGATGCTCACATTTCGAAACAGTTACTCCAATTACATTTAAACGGCGATGTGGATCTCGCCAGCCGGAGTACTTCAACGATAAAAACGACAATCGAGTGGATTTTGTCCCAAACACCTGATGGCGCCATGGATATTCTCGATTTGGGGTGTGGCCCTGGTCTGTATGCAGAAAAGCTGGCCCGAATGGGGCATCGGGTCACCGGTATGGATATCTCATCCGGGTCGATACGGCATGCGCAACAAAGTGCTTCGGCCAATGCGCTGGATATTTCTTATCAACATGGCGACTACCTGTCTTTAAACGATGAGAACAGGTTCGATTTGGTGATTCTCATCTATACAGATCTGGGTGTCCTGTTGCCTGCCGATCGAGCCCGGGTGATTGAGAATGTGTATCGGGCACTGAAACCGGGCGGCACTTTTATTTTTGATGTGCTGAATGTGCACCGCACCAATGAAAAAACGACGCCGAAGAACTGGGAAATCAGCGAGGGTGGCTTTTGGCGCAACCATCCCTACCTGGCACTGTCGGAGTCCTGGCTTTATCCGGAAAACCATGTGATTCTGTACCAGCACATCGTCTCGGACAAAAACGGCGTGGATGTCTATCGCTTTTGGACCCACCTGTTTTCTGATGATGCGCTCAAGGATATGGTGAGCGCTGCGGGCCTTTCATCCTGCGCGTTTGATACAAACGTACTGCCCCCCAAAGACGCCTGGAGCGGCAACAACGTCACTTTTTGTGTGGCAAGAAAATAACTGAATTGCCATCTACTCAATACCACCCAAACTCCAGCAAAAGGAAAGCGCATCCTCAAAGCCCCCCGAAAATCACCGCTTTCAAACGCTCGGAGTGATTTTTTTGCTGTGATGTTTTTGCCCGCTTTCAAACGCTCGGAGTGATTTTTTTGCTGTGATTTTTTTGCTCTGAACTCAAAAATTCTGCAACAGATTTAAAAAGCATCCGAGCAGGGGGAAATCGTTTTTCCCTGCGAAGGAGTTTCCCATGGGACAAAGACAGCGCTGGTTCAAACCCGATACCGTTTACGAACAGACACAGAGAACCGTGGACAGACAGTTTCTGTTTGCCCCCATCCCCGGCGTTCGCAACGCCATTGGCGCCTCCGCTGCCAGAGCCCTGAAGAAGCACCCGGTGAAGCTGTACTGGCTGGAAGTCAATTCCAATCACGAGCATCTGGGTATCGGGGCCATTTCCAGCAGCAAAGAGCACCTGAATAACCTGGTTCATTTCAAGCGCACCTATCATCGGCTCCTCGCCGAAGAAATCAATCGGCTGCATGACCGCAGCGGCGCCATATTTTCGTCTCCGGCCAGAACCACCGAGTGTCTGGACGATGAAAGCAGCGAAGCCCAGATGTTTTACGCGCTGCTGAATCCGGTGAAGGAC
>JBNKCR010000093.1:0-32182 GCA_050287845.1 Polyangia bacterium | reverse complement strand
CATCACACAGGATATGCAATTTCGTAGAGTATCCCCCACGCGAACGTCCCAATGCATGATCCATGGGCTCAGATGGGTCATCAAAAAGGCAATGCATGTGATCTGGCTCTCAATGTAACGCCCTTTCAGGGCTTCTTCTCTGGATACCCGGGGCTATTATGCCTGGGCCCCTCTGGGGCAAAAACAAAAGATCGAAAGGTTCAATTACCCTTTTGAGACAAAGCCTAGGCTTTTGAAGCCAGAAACTGAACAAACTTTGATTTGATGGACCTTTGGGCAAGCAGTTGTTTTGCCGGGGGCAGTTTTAATATGGCGCCAATGAATGCCGCGATGGCGGCGCTGCCCATTGAGGCGTGTTTGTCGATGAGCAGATTCTGAAGGGTGCCGTTTTCCACCGACATCATCAGCGTCCGTGCGATGGTGTTCTCAGGCACAATGTGTTTCTGGAGGCGAGGGTGCATGGCAATGGCATCTTGACTACATTGCAGGCAGGGTTTCCTCATTTCCCCCGGAAGTCAGTTGGTCAGTGGGATAAATCACTTGCGTTTTTTTTCTGCGTTTCGTTTCCCCCAGGGGGAAAGACACGCTTTCATATGGTCTGGGATGGTCAAACAATGCGAATTAAAAAAAAAAACAACGTTGAAACGTGTTAATATTCAAAGTCGCGTGCTTCGAACAGAAGGAGAACTGGAAATATGACACACCTGTTGAAATCAATTGTGATGCTGTGTGTACTGTCCGTCCTTGGTGCAGTTGGATGTGGCGATGACAAAGAGTCGTCTTCCGGAGATACAGAACATCTCGGGGATACAGACACGGACACCGACACGGATACCGATACAGACACAGACACGGACACCGACACGGATACCGATACAGACACGGATACCGATACAGACACGGATACCGATACGGACACGGACACGGACACGGACGCTGATACGGACACTGATACGGACACGGACAGCGATACAGGTATAGATGGTGATACGATATGTCCGTTTGAATGTGTCTCCGCCTGGGAAGGATGCGACGGGATTGAGGCAAGTGATTATCAGTGCGAAAATTCACGACAGATCTGTTGCAATAGCGGCGCAACGGATGGGGACACGGATACCGACACGGACACGGACACGGATACCGATACCGACACGGACACGGATACCGATACCGACACGGACACGGATACTGACACGGACACGGACACGGATACTGACACGGATACCGATACGGACGCAGATTCAGATGCGGATAGTGATTTGGATCCGGGATGTGTCCCCCCTGGTGATATCTCCCCTCAATTCAGCTTTTTCGTCACAAGTTGGGAGGGAATGGTGGAAGCATCCGGCAACATCAATGGTTTCGGTGGTGATCTGGGCGGGCTCTCCGGGGCGGATCAGATTTGTAAGACAGTGGCGAGCAGGGTCTGCTATGGCAACCGCAACTGGCGTGCGTTCCTCAGCACAAACTCGACGGATGCCATCGACCGGATCGGCAACGGTCCATGGTACGACTACCGCGGCGCCTTAGTTGCCAATGATGTCTCTGGGCTCGCCAACAACGAGCGACCGGCGGGTGGAAATCACGAAACGTACATGATTGACGAGGTAGGTCGGATGCACGACGGGGCAACATTGGACGCGGACGGCAACGGCCGGGCAGATGATGATCACGATGTGCTCACCGGATCGAACGCGGATGGACGCTTTTCAGGAACGTCATGCGACGACTGGACCAGTACGACAGCCGACTCTGCCATGCTGGGACACCTGTGGCCTCGAGGTTCGGGAGACCACATCAGCGCGGTAAACTGGATAAACGGTCACGGCAACAGTCGTGGATGTGCCGCCGGCATCGATGCAACCATGGGGGGAGGCGAGTCGGGTACAGTCGGCAGCGGCGGCGGTTACGGCGCTATCTACTGCTTCGTTGAAAACTGACCGGATTCATTACGAGGAAACCGAACGACCATGGTACTCTGACTATGCATCAACCAATTCACGGAATTTGCATATGGCGATCACTGCCAGACCGTTTGCCATGAATTAACGGTAAATAAATTAAGATGTTAAAACCGTCATCATCTTCCAAAACGGGTGCAGACACAGATGTCTTAATGTCCCGAAAAAGGCGTTTCGTTTCGAACTCTGTCGAGTAAATCTTCGACCGTCTTTCCCGGTTCATCGCTGAAATGCTCGGCACTGACAGATAGCTCGCAAATTCTGTCGAGACGAAAATTTCTGAAATCGCGGCGTCGCTCGCACCAGGCGTTCAGTGACCACAATGATCCAAAAACAGTCAGACCGAGTGGGCGTACCAGACGGGTCGTGACGGCATTTGTTTTATCAACATATACGAGCACCAGCTTGTTGCGCCTGGCGATCGCCTGACGTAACTGCTTGAGATATGCAAATATCTTTTCTGTGGTGTCAAAGTTTACCGCAAACAATGGTGTCTCATTGATTTGCGCCTTCAAATGCCCGGGGAGAACCTGTTCTATTTTCTGTAAGGCCGCCCTGGCCGAAAGGGACAATGAGTCATCGGTCCAGCTGCCCACAATTCGCGCGCCAAGCGTAATGGCTGCGATCTCGTCTTCAGAAAACATGAGCGGTGGCAAGTCGTATCCTTTTTTGAGTGTATAGCCCACCCCTGCCTCGCCGTATATGGGAACGCCAGAAACAATCAGATCGTTAATGTCTCTGTAAACGGTGCGTATCGACACTTCAAGCTGTTCAGCGAGCTGTTTCGCAGTGGTCAGTCTGTTGCTGCGAATAATCTGGATGATTTGAAATAGTCGGTCGGCGCGTCGCATGGGTCCCTTTATTGGGGGATTATTCTTTTACGAAAGCTTTAAATTTATCTGACATAGGAATCACTGAATAGACATACACCTGAATCCCCAGCGGATCCACGGTAATTGCACTTCGATCGCCCCACGGATTATCGGTCGGCGGCTGCACAAAAGTAAGTCCGCTGTTGCACAGAGCCTTGTGGGTGGCGTCCACATCGTCCACCTCAAAACAAAACACCAGACTTTTATTGTCGTACGGCGTCATCATCTCTTCTTCGCCCGGTTTTATAAAGGATATTTCAACCGCCCCATCCGCAGAGCGTAACCCGACAAAACTGCCGGCATCAAAAATGGTTCTGAATCCAAAATGTTTTTCGTAATAGGCCTTTGCAAGTGCGGGTTCGGTTGTGCAGACCAATGGTACATTGTGGTTAATTTTCATGACATACTCCCTGGTATATGGGCAGCATACACAGCATTGTTTTCGCCAATGGTGCTGCTGCACTGTTTATACCGGACAGCATAATCAGTGCCTGCTGACAGCATTATGTCAGCAATGATCCACCACATGGAAAAATTTAATTCCGGCTCCCACAGATAACCCCACAGATAACGCTGAAAGTCATTGCACTGGGTCATTGCACTGGGGTCATTGCACTGTCATTCCTGCCAGATATCGGGCGGTATTCACATTTCTCACTGTCATCAGCCTGTAATACCTGTGACTGATGACTTTGGTCAGATGGCTTCTGTTGACATTTCCTCGCTCCATATGCCAGATGATGGCGCCGGGTACATATCGGATGTCTGCAAATTCCTTTTTTATCGGGAGTTCATCAATGGTTTCTATTCTGTCAATTTCGGGAAACAGATACGCCACATCGGTTTTCTGCGCTGCGTCATTCTGCCAGTTTTCCGGGATGACATTCGCAATTTTCCGAATTTCTTTTTCCGTTTTTATGATTGTCGGAATCTCAAACTGGAATTCATTCTGCAGATCTTTTTCTATATTGTTCTGCAACTCGGTCTGTTTTCTTTGAGATTCAAAGATTGCATTTCCGGAATTGAGATAGGTCGATACATTGTGGCAGTTCAACGATTCCAGAAGCGCTCTGAGTCGTTTCATGTCAACTTTCCGGTTCCCGCCCACGTTGATTCCTCTGAGTAACGCGATGTATTTCATGTTGGTAAAAAGTCCTTTGCATACATCTTAAGTCTGATTTCCAGCGTGTCATTTTCATCCTCTCCTAAAATTCAGGTCCAACGAGGTCAGCGGGACAGTTCTTGTTATCCCGGATAATCGCGATTTTATGACCGCGACAGGAGTGACGGTTTCACCGAACGGATACATTTATTGATGATTTTAGAATTTAGCGGGTGAGTATACACTGAACTGCCTGACCAAAGGGGAGTACAGTTACACTATCTCTGTTCGCATCGAGATGCGCAAGAAGTTCTTTGTAAACTTCAATTGCAACAGGACCATTATTTCCTGTACCAACATCATGAAAACCAAATACGACAAGACCGTTCTGAGTAATTGCGTCATCTACTATATCCGTCAATGTTGAACCTGGACCTGTTAAAAAATATGCCGGCACGTTGGTTGAGTCAGTCAATTGAGTAATAATTGAACCGGAAACGCCTCTAGCTGCCACAAACTTTTCAGTAATAAGTGGAATATAGCTTGTATGCTCTTCTCCAACCCAGGTTGTTCCACAGGGATAAGCAAAAGAATATGGGTCAGTCTGACCAAGTTCAGTTATATCTGCAATATTTTCATCAAGCTCAGTGGCCATTCTTGTCAGATCGTAATCTTCACTGGCATTACCCGCTGTTATCCACGTATTGCCAACACTGGTACAGGGATGATTCAGAGTATGTGCACCTAACTCATGTCCACTTGCAGACACAGCCTTCCAGGCATCACCATTATTTATTCGATTAAGAAAAAACGTTCCTTTAAACTCAAATTCATCAAGTGCAGGTACAGCATTTGCCAGCTGTGAATCAAGACCATCATCATGGGTCAATGCTGCAATTGCATGATCCGGACAGACAAACTCTTCAATATTATTGGCGGTTTCTGTATCACTGTCCGTATCGCTGTTGGTGTCACTATCCGTGTCGGTGTCGCTGTCTGTATCCGAATCAGCGTCTGTATCTGCATCACTGTCTGTATCAGAATCGGTATCACTGTCCGTATCCGAATCAGCGTCCGTATCCGCATCACTGTCTGTATCAGAATCGGTGTCACTGTCTGTATCGGTGTCACTGTCCGTGTCGGTGTCACTGTCCGTGTCGGTGTCACTGTCCGTGTCGGTGTCACTGTCCGTATCGGTGTCACTGTCCGTGTCGGTGTCACTGTCCGTATCGGTGTCACTGTCCGTATCGGCATCACTGTCTGCTCCAGCATCAGTGGTCAAATCACTCGACGACGAATCTTCGGTACATCCGCAGTTGGCCCAAACAGCTGTTAAGAGAAATATCATTAATAAATATTTGTGCATTATTACCTACCTCCATTGGCGTGGGTTTCAACAGTAATGGCACGGAGACAATAAAAACTTTCAAGAAAATCCGCAGCTTACCGGAGCGACGCTCAAAACAACATCGTCCATAAATGATTCCACATCACCCGACTCCGGGTAAGAGTACAATATCCCAAAGCGCAGGATTGAAATTCTTCCATCCGGCAATGAATTCACGGCATCGCTGGTCGACAGCACCGAAACGCCTTTATCCACACCTCCGCACTCCCGGTTGTACTTGAAATATCGATGCGCGCCAACAGGTAAAACCCATCGCCAGAAGGAACAACTCTTGAGTTCAAGTCACAATGCTATTTTTCCTTCTGATTCAAATACTTAGCAGCTTAACTGATCGGCAATGGGGCTAACCGGGGATGATTGTCCAGCTTCACCATGTACGAAATGAGGGGCAAGTTGAAGGAGGACCCGATCCATAGAAAAAGGCCTGACAGTTACAGTTCTTTTTGCTATGTAACGCCAATGTTTCACAACAGTCACCGCACGGCGTTTGACAATTTTGTGCTTGGTTTACTTTCGTGCATGCTTGGCACGATTCTGTTTCGGTGCGGGTCAGTTGCAGCGGGTGATGAAATTGAGCCGAAGGTGGTTTTTATTTCGTTGGCTGAAATTGAGCAGCACCTTGCCGCGGAGCGGACTTTTGTGACCACGCTGAAGCTGAATCTAGACAATTATGTCATCAAAGAAGCCACTGCGGACAGCCTCGGACTGAAAGAAATGCCATTGCATTTGATCGTGGAGCACCTGCATCCGTTGCTTCAACAAAAGTCCACTGTCGGCGCCATGTGGCTGACCTGGGCCAACCGGGATGTGCCCACACTTTATGTGGCGACCATGGAACAGGATCGCGTGATTATTCGCCTGTTTCGCCAGCACCAGAGTGACGATGCGGCAAGGGAATTGGCCAAGACGGTGGCCGCGCTGATTGAATCGACATACCTGCTGGAATTGACACAACGCGACGAACCACCGGCAATTTGCCCGGAGCCGGACAACAGTGACGATGCTATTCCCCAGGCGCAACCTCACCGAGTCATTTCTCATTGGTACGTGTCTGCAATGGGACAGGGCGCGCTTGTCGGAAACAGGGGCCCATCTCCCCGGTTGTCCGGCAGTAGCGGCGCATCGTTTGATTTTGCACCCAATTGGAGCTTTAAGCTCGGGGGAGGAGGCGGATACGGTCCATTTGGAAAAGAACGAACGTATACTATAGACGGTTGGGAATTGTTCGGCGAAGCCAGGATTGAGCTGTACGTGATAGACTCGGGGTTTCGGATGGGGCCTTCGTTTGGCATTATGGGGGGCATGCAGTCGATTCGGGTCAAAGAGGACGGCATTTCCCGGTCCTATCGCTACCCTAAAGCGGATGCAGTATTACGCTTGAATCTGACGATTCCGGTATCCCAAGTGACCACGATGCTTGGATTCGGGGTCGTCATGTCGTCATACAGAACAGAGATTAGTGCAGCCGCCGAAGACCGTTTGATATACCGAAATTCGGCACTGGGCTGGTTGGTTTCTGTAGATTTGGTTTTTTTCTGAAAGGAAATGCGGACGTCATGCCATCTGTGAATATGGAAGGTGATTCCGATGCCCAACTCATGGCGTTGGTGAAACAGGGTGATATGTCTGCATTTGGAAGACTATATCAGAAGTATGGTCGGTTTGTGGATCATGCGATACTGAGCACTGCGCCCACGCTGGATCGCTCCGAGGTGGAGGATTTGTGCCAGGACACATTCCTGGAAATGCGTAAAGGTGCGTCGAAATATCGGGAAGAGGGGAAGTTGCGCGCCTGGATATACAGCTATGCGGTTCGTACGACAAGAGGGCATATTCGGAAATGGGCTATCCGCGACCGTTTGCTCGGGGTGTTCAAGGCGCAATCATTGGCCGTTTCCGGCACCGTGCAGACTTCGCCGGATGTACATGCCATGGTGCATTTGGATTTGGGACAGGTGCTGGCGGAACTGCCGATGGCGCAGCGCCAGGTACTGGTTCTTTTTGAGCAAGATGGCTTGAAGGGGCAGGAAATTGCCGAAGTACTCGGCATGAACATTAACACGGTATGGACCCACCTCCGGCGGGCCCGCACCACTGTGAATCAACGCCTGCATGGGGTGGATGCCAACGGAGGTACCTCATGAGTCATTGTGAATTACGAGATACGGCCCTCGAAAACCGACTCAACAGCGAACAGCGCGTACGATTCAATTCTCATTTGAACGAATGCGCGGATTGTCGTGATGCGATAGCGCAGTGGGAGCAGTCGAGCGGCCATCTCAGCGCCTATTTCGCTGAGCGTTCGCCGGATCCATCAGAACAGGCGATGGCAAGACTAAAAACAGCCGCTGAAACAGCCGCGACGGAGCCGTTCTATCGGCAACTTCGCTTTCGGTTCGCGCTTGCAGGGGCCGTTCTTGCCGCAGCGGTGGTTGCGGTGTTCATTTTTCTTCCATCAAAAGATGTATTATTGAAAGATGTGCCATTGAAAGATGTGCCATTGAATGCGGTAAAAACGTCGAAGGTGGCTTCTTCAATCACTTACCACCAGATATTCCCTGAAACAGCGAATCAGGTGCGGTCTGTTGTAGGAGGCGAACGAATCCAGGCTTCGAAAGAAGGGAAAGTGGTTCGATTTCAACACTCTTTGCTCGGTTTGGACGCTACCTCGAAACTTGCCGTCACTACCTCAAACGACCGCCTGAATCAATTTGAGTTGGAATCAGGCATTGTTGCAGCGGAACTCCCGAGGATACCGAATCGAGAGTCGCTTGTTATTCGCGCGAGATTTTTAACCATCCGTGTTACGGGCACCCTGTTCTGGGTAGAAATTCAAGACGATGGTTACATGGTGATCGGAGTGTTGCGCGGTCACGTGTCGGTCACTGCCGATGAGGGACCTACGTGGGTCGTGAACGCTGACGAACAGCTGGTGGTATCAGATAACCGAACGGCGGAAAACGAGGAGATTGCCAGAGATACTACCGAGCGCGTTCAACGGCTTCTTTATCCGGAAGCGACGATTCCATCCTCACCCGATGCGGCTAGCGAGGAAACGGCGGCGGAGAACACATTGGAAGACGTTGACCGTTCCGATTCGACGGCATCGGTCCATTCCCCAAAGGCATTTGAGCAGCACTCGCTCGGGGATATTGAGCAATGGATATTGAGTAAGCAATTCGTAAAGGCAGAACGTGCGCTCACACGCCGGTTGAAGGCCATTCAGGATGAACCGTCTTCACTGAATTTGCTGGCGACATGTTACCGTAAACAAGGCAAGTACAAGCAAGCGGCAACGGAGTACGAACGATTGGCAACAGTGGGCGGTGTAGTGTCGCAGAATCGTGCCCGTTACACACTCAGCGTGATTTACCAGGAAAAATTAGGGGCGCATGAGCGTGCGGTTGAACACCTCGAATCGTACCTGGACGCGCCGAAGGACGCCAGACCCAATACGTTGGAAGCACGGCTGCGACTGGCCCGGTCCCTCAAACAACTGGGTCGTCTCGTGGCATATCGACAGACCCTCGAATCGATTGTCGCTTCGTATCCGGGAACTCAGGCTGCGGATAAAGCAAAACAATTACTGGTGGATGCACCATGAACTGGTTGCGTCTGATCGGCTTGTTATTGTCGGTGTTCAGCCTGGGCTGCAACAATTCATTTGTTTTTGAGTCAGGTGGGAGTGATGCTGTGTTGATGGAAGACGACACCACCAGCGACGCGGGTGCGAGTTCAGATTCGGATTCAGATTCGGATTCAGATTTGGATTCAGATTCGGATTCCGATTCTCACGCTGCGGCCATTGACACTTTTGTGCTGTTTGAGAGCGGGTTCGAAGACGGGTTACCTGCGCAGATTGATGCCCACGGAGATGTGTCGGTGGATACCAACACAGTAAACGACGGTGCGAATGCAATGCGGGTAGCCGTTGACGGCACGCAAATTTCGGCTGGGTTTGAAATCGACTTTACGCCGATTTCATCGGGAAGTTTGTACTACCGTGCCTATTATTTTGTCTCGACACCCCCCGCAGACCAGTCCGTCAACGTTATGGAGTTGCGCGACGGTGATTGGAACAATGTGCTCGACATTAATCTGGATGCCTGGTTCGCCGTAGGTACATATTTCTTCGCGGATGAAGCCGCCAATTTTTCGGAGCGGGGGATTATTCCGGTGGGCGAGTGGTTTTGCCTGTTGGCGCGCATCGATATTTCAAGCACCACCGGGGGTGCGGAGGTGTGGATTGACGGGGTTTCGGTGCTGTCGACCGGCGATGCCGTGAATTCATTGCCGGATGGCGGAATTTCAATCATGCGCTTTGGGATATTGTACTCGTATCCGGAGTCGGGTGATGTGGAATTGTTTGTGGACGATGTTGTTTTGAGCGTCGCTCCGGTAGGCTGCTGATTTTCTGATTTTCTTGAAAGTTTTTGTTGTCTCCGTGCCATTGCTGTTGAAACTCACCCCAATGGAGGTAGGTAATAATGCACAAGTATCTATTAATAATATTTCTCTTAACAACTGTTTGGGCCAACTGCGGATGCACCGAAGATTCGTCGTCGAGTGATTTAACCACTGATGCTGACGCGGACAGTGATGCCGATACGGACAGCGATACCGATTCCGATACAGACAGTGATGCAGATACGGACGCTGATTCGGATACGGACAGTGACACCGACACGGACAGTGACACCGATACGGACAGTGACACCGACAGCGATACGGACAGTGATACCGATTCTGATACAGACAGTGATGCAGATACGGACGCTGATTCGGATACGGACAGTGACACCGACACCGACACAGATAGTGACGCCGACACCGATGCAGACAGTGATACCGATACTGACAGTGACACCGATACGGACACCGACAGTGATGTCGCGTCTATGACATCCGCAGAAATCGTGGCCGATATGGCGCCCGGTTGGAATCTGGGAAACTCTCTGGATGCATTGAACGCCGGCGGAGGTTGCAAAAGTCTGGATGAAGGCGCGTGGGGAAATCCTACTATCACCGAGGCTCTTTTGCTGGCACTGAAAGAAGACGGCATTCGCTCCATTCGCATTCCAATCACCTGGTCGGAATGCATTGGCGGCTCACCGGACTACACTATTGATTCCAGCGCCCTGGCCCGGGCGAAAGAAGTGGTGGATTATGCCATCAACAATAATTTGTATGCGATTATTAATCTGCATCACGACGGAGATTGGATTGTCGATGCACAAAATGATGAGTCCGGGGTGACCAATAAATTCATTGCGGTGTGGGCGCAAATAGCAGCGTATTTTCAGGACTACAATCATCGGTTGATTTTTGAATCCATGAATGAGGTAGGATTTGACGACCTTGGAGAAACAGACGGCGGTGCGTTGCAAAATCGAATGAATCAGGCATTTACCGATTTGATTCGTTCCGGAAGCGGAAACAATCCGACCCGGCACCTGCTGATTTCAGGGTATTGGACGGATTTCGCGATGTCCAGCAGAGTAACTCAAATGCCCACAGACAGTGCCGGTCGCAGCATTCTGTCTGTTCACTACTACACCCCCTGGCAGTTTTGCATCCTTCCTGATTCCGATTCCAGCAGTGTGGATACCTGGGGAAACAGCGCTGAAGTTCTGGAGATGGAAGACAAGTTCAATTTATTGAAAAGCACATTTATTGACAACGGGGTGCCGGTGATTGTGGGCGAATACGGCGTACATCCAGACAGGGATTGGGCAGATCGCATTTACTGGATTGAAATGGCAACCAAACTGGCCTACGACATGGGGATAGCGACTTATTTTTGGGACAATGGCGAAGAGTTTGACCGTAGTACTCTTGAGTGGCGAACTCCCGACATCATGGCAGCGATGCTGCGTGCCACCAGTGGTGATGACTACGTGGTTACCGAACCCAACTGAGTATTCTCCATGCATCCCCCTGGAAGAGAAAAATCTCCGAAGCCCCCGTCTCCGATTGAGCCCTTGACATTGAGCTTCGGCCGGTGGGCTGTTGAATTCCTGTTTTTTTTTGAAAGTTTTTTTCGTCTCCATTCCATTGTTGCTGACACCCACACCAATGGAGGTAATGATGTCCAGGTATTTATTCTTAATGTTGCTCTCAATAGCTGTTCTGGCCGGCTACGGATGTACCGAAGATTCGTCGTCGAGTGATTTGACCACCGATGCTGACGCGGACGGCGATACGGATACAGACAGTGACACCGATACGGATAGTGATAGTGATGCCGACAGCGATACCGATACGGATACCGATACGGATACCGATACGGATGCGGATACGGATACCGATACGGATACCGATACGGATACCGATACGGATGCGGATACAGACACAGACACAGATACTGATACAGACACCGACACCGATTCCGATACGGATTTGAACGGCGGTCCGTTTGCGATTTTTTACCAGGGGGTCAATCTTTCGGGCGCTGAACACGGAATTGACTACGACGGTTCGGAAGACTGGGGGGACGCCACTCCCGGCGTCGAGGGAGGTCAGTACGCGTGGCCGAATCCGGACACCAACGATGAGATGGACGAAGTGGATATTTTCCTTGATCTCGGCATGAACTTTTTCCGCCTGCCTATCCGCTGGGAGCGCATTCAGCCGACGTTGAATGGTGACCTCGACACCGGATACCTGGCGAAGCTTCACGACAATGTGGATGCCTTACGGAGTCGGGGTGCTACAGTGGCGATTGATATTCACAACTACGCGCGCTTCAAGGATGCTGCCGCCCCAGATGCCGACGAAGCACAGCTTATCGGCTCAACAGAAGTTCCCGAGTCCGCGTTTGTGGACCTCTGGACGAAACTCGCGGAGGAGTTTGGCGAAGAGAGCACCACGAGCCCCGTTTGGTTCGACATCATGAACGAACCGTACGATATTGATGTGCAGGTGTGGGTTGACGCGGCGCAGGCCGCGATGAATGCCATCCGCGCCGTAGGAGCGAAGAATGTGATCATGGTCCCCGGTGCCGACTGGGACACCGCCGCCGATTTTTCGTGGTCTGACAACCGTCTTTACGTGCAGGACATCGTCGATCCAATTGATAACTTCCTCATCCAGGTTCATCAATACGATCAGGCACCGGAGTGTAACACCAACCCGGACATTTTCACGGAACTCATCGCGCCCCTTGAAGAATGGGCCCGCGACAACAACAAACGCGTATTTCTGGGAGAAACCAGCGCCGAGGACTCCGATGCCTGCCGAACAGCCCTGAACAACCTCATCGAACATCTGTACGCCAACCGGCTTGGACAGCCGGACGGCATCTGGGCTGGTTGGTCAGCCTGGGCAGTGAGCGGGAGGGGCGACTGGGAATCGTTGGACAACGATAGCGGCACCGACGGTTATCTGGTTGCAACCATCGCCGCGTGGCTTCCCGACACGTGTGATAACAGTACCGTCGACGGTGATGAGACGGATGTGGATTGCGGTGGCGTTTGTCGTCGCTGCGCTACAGACCTCGTCTGCCAAACCGGCAACGATTGCCGCAGCGGTGTCTGTACCGACGGCTTCTGCATTGGCAAATCTTCTGGTGATTCAGATACGGATACCGGTGACTCGACCGACCCGGGGGCGTTTAATCCGTGCCCATTGAGCGACGCCCCTTGCCGAGTCATGCCGCTGGGCGACTCAATAACCGACGGCGTCGGTTCTTCGGCTCCGGGCGGTGGATATCGGGTGCAGCTGTTTCACAACGCGGTGCAGGCGCACAAGGCACTCACCTTCGTGGGCAACGCCAATCCCAACGGGCCCGACACGCTCGACGGAGAGGCGTTTCCGCGCAACCACGATGGCTATTCGGGGTACACCATCGACGACAGCGACGCCACTTCGGGCATTTCGCCGCTCGTCGATCAGTCGATTGCCACAAATGATCCACAGATCATTTTGCTGATGATCGGCACCAACGACGTGAACAGGAACATCGACGTCGCGAACGCTCCCACGCGGCTTGGTGCGCTGCTCGACAGAATATTCAATGACGCGCCCAACACGCTGGTGGTGGTTGCCAGGATCACGCCGTGGATGGATGACGGGACGAATGTGTCCGTTGTAGAGCCCTACAACAACGCGATCGCCGGTGTGGTCCAGAGTCGTGCCGAAAGCGGCAAGCATGTCATCCTGGTTGACATGTATGCACCATTCAGGGCGAATGCCGACTACAAGACTGCGCTCATGAACGATTACCTCCACCCGAATGACGCGGGGTACGTGGTCATGGGCGACGTCTGGTATGACGCGATCCAGAGTTATCTGCCCGACGCGCCGTGATCGACCCGTTTTGCGCCTGGTGACTGCAACAAGCTCCGGAGCTCTCATCGATACTGGGCCGGAGCGTGCCGTCAGCAATCGGCGGCGGGAACCAGCACTGCTGGTCGGAGAGCGCTCGTATCAGACGATCAGGACAGGGCTGGATCGGCAGAAGCCGAACCAGACGAGCCGATAACAGAGATCCCCGAGCTTTACTCGGGGAACGAGAAGTGAAAGGATTTTTTTTTTGAATTCAATGGGACGTTTCGTTGTTTTATCGTTGGGTGCCATGAGCAATTACTCCAACGTGCTGGATTCCAACAGTTATGATGAGGAGTTCAGACGAAATATCAGACAGTTCAGACCCTCTGTGGATTCCCGCCGTCGCTTCACGGGGCGGGAATGACTGAATTGTCGAATAAAACCAATCGTGCGTTCCTCTGAAATCAATGTTTTGGGCAGTAGCAACAATTTTGTAAAATAATGTGCTCTGATTGAAACTGATATTTGCTTTATGATATAAAGGAGGTGGCTTGACTTGAATTGAATTCACGTCGCTTATTATGTTTTTTGGGGGCCAATTTGAAAGGCCGCTGTTCACGAATTATTGCACACGACCGACTTAGCCAAAAATGAGGTACATTTAACATGTTACACGTTCACCAGGTATTGCTTATTTTATGTGTTGCCACGCTCGCCTTGCATTGTGAAAAAGATCTGGGCTCGATTAGCAGCAAAACCAACAACCATTCTGACACTTCCGATGGAATAGATACATCTTCATCATCGAGTTCGCCATCGAGCGATAGCAGCGAGACGTATCTTCCTATGGCCAGTTGCGGTGACGGGTTGCTCACCGACAACGAAGCCTGCGATGACGGCAATGTGGAACCCGGAGACGGGTGTTCAGCAGACTGCCGAACGGTGCAGGACGGATGGTCCTGTAATCCGCCCGGAAAACCCTGTCACCCCGTTGCCCTCTGTGGTGACGGTGTCATCATTGCACCTGAACAATGTGACGACGGCAACACGGCGCGCGACGACGGATGTAACGATTTGTGCATGGTTGAAGTCGGTTTTAAATGCAACACTGCCAGCCCCAGTACCTGTGTACCCACCATCTGTGGCGACAACGTGATAGAGGGAGCGGAAACCTGTGACGACGGCAATACCCTCCCTGCGGACGGCTGCGATATTCACTGTCAACTGGAGCCGGTGTGCGCCGGTACCGCCGGCTGTACTTCCAGTTGTGGGGACGGTCTCATTATCGACGAGGAATGCGATGACGGAAACAACATCAGTGGCGATGGCTGCAGTGCCGACTGTAAGGAAGAAACCGGCTATCAGTGCGAACAACCCGATGTGGCGACCGGTATGATTGAGGTTCCCATTATTTACAAGGATTTTTTGTCCAGCCACGAAGACTTTGAGAGAAACCTGTCCGGATGTGATGGAATTGCCGCAGGCATGTTACAAGACGAACTTGACGCGAACGGGAAACCCGTTTTTGCCCAGGAAGTGACCGAAGGCGTCGCCAATGACACGGACACTGAAGTGAAAACCGCATGTGGCTATTCGGATGCGTTTGATGACTGGTACGACCATTCGGATAAAAGCGCCATTGTGGTCTCTACTCTCAAATTGTATGCCACGGGAACCGGTGATTTCTGTAATCGTTGGGGGGATGACGGCGAGCAATGGCAACTGTGGGTATGGGGTAATTGGTGCTGCCTTGAAGAAAATGATGGGGAGTGGTGTAATCTGGACAACGAGAGCAATTGCAATAATTGTGCGGAGATATACTCCGATGCATGCCGCGGTAGTGCCGATTCATACTGTTGCGCGTCCATTGAGAAGTTTGACGGCAGTCCGTTTTTCTTTCCGTTGGATGGTTCAGGGATTACCCCCACAAGTGAATATGTGACCGCTGGTACGGCTCCACCGTATGCGAATTGGCAAGCTGAAGATGTCGCCACTGCAGAGGCGGGCCTCACTCTGCCTGATGATTACAGCCTATCCCACAACTTTCACTTTACCAGCGAAGTGCGGTTCTGGTTCCAGTACGACGCCAGCAAAGAGCAGGTACTCACTTTCCTGGGCGATGACGACGTCTGGGTGTTTATCAACGGGCATCTGGAAGTGGATTTGGGCGGCGTTCACATTCCGCTCGAAAGCAGTGTGAACATCAATGATTTGGGGCTGGAAGACGGAAAAGTGTACGAAATCGCCCTGTTTCAGGCAGAGCGCCAGACCAACGGCTCAAGCTACAAATTAACCCTCAGTGGTTTCAGCACCTCGCGTTCCGAATGTCGTCCAGGATGCGGTGATGGGATAATCGGTGTTGGCGAAGAATGTGACGACGGTATCAATGACGGCGGCTACGGTGAATGTGGCAAAGACTGTAAAATGACCGAATACTGCGGTGACGGCATCGTACAGAAAGAACACGAAGACTGCGACGACGGCAACACCATAAACGACAGCACCTGCCCCTCTTCCTGCAGAAACATTGTGGTTGAGTAATTTTGCATTATCCCACCTCAATCCCCGGAAGCTGAACAGTAGCCATTAAAATCATTTCACCCATTTCGAACCCTTTGAGTGCCAGGGGCCGTTCCTGCCGCGATCGCGCAGCTTCGGCCAGCACGGATTCAAACTCCGAGAGCACCCTGCGCGCTGAATCCCGATTTCAGTATAGGAAATATCGCAGTATCGTTGCGGTCAATCCGCTATTGGAGGCTCCGGATCCGACGGTCGAGCAGCCGCAACCGCCCTGAGTCGATTCATTGGTAGCAGTCATACCATTAGTGTCCGGTTCTGTATCATCGCTATCCATGTCCGCTTCGGTATCTGTATCTGCATCTGTATCTGCATCTGCATCTGTATCTGCATCTGAATCTGCATCCGTATCCGAGTCTGCATCTGAATCTGCGTCCGTATCCGCCATGTCTGCATCCGCATCTGAATCGGTGTCCGTATCTGAGTCAGTGTCCGTATCTGAGTCAGTGTCTGTGTCTGAATCGGTGTCTGAATCGGTGTCTGAATCGGTGTCTGTATCCGTGTCGGTGTCCGAGCCTGAATCGGTGTCGGTGTCTTGACCGGTGTCTTCCTCGGAATCCGTATCCAACGTTCCTCCCTCTACGATCCGCAACACCTTTACTCCATGGGCCGGAACCGAAGACGAGTAGGCGTCGGTGAAGATACCGATATACGCATGCTCCCACAAATCCCTCACAGAAGCAGGACCGGTAATTCCAATATCAGTCCAGTTCGCCGTAATAGTTGCAGTCGATTCGCTTCTATTGAAAAGGGTTACCGCTTTTTCAGAGCCGTCTGCGGAACCGAGCGGCTTTACCCACACTTCGAGGTCGCCCTGGTCGTCTACGATTCGACCCTGAATGCCGGCCGGGTCCTGGTCAATCGCGATAAGCTCGGTATTGAGGAGAATTGATTTTGTCTCGTCGGTCATTGTCCTGATGTCATTGCCGGCGATAAGCGGAGCCGCCATCATGGCCCATATGCTGAAGTGCGATTTGTATTCTTCAACACTGCAGCCACCGTTTCCGACTTCCAGCATATCCGGGTCGTTCCAATGTCCGGGCCCTGCATGCGGATACAGCGGTTCATTGGTGTCTATAATCTCGATGAACGAATCAAAACTGTCCGTGATGTCACCGGTGGTTCTCCAGAGGTTTCCGGCATCGGCCATCCAATCGCCGGCATAATACCAGGCACAGATACTGAAAACAATGGAACCTCCGCTGTCTAAAAGTGCGTTGCTCATCGTTTCATACTGGGTTTTGAGATCGATCGACGCATTGCAGCTGTCGTATTTAAGGTAATCAACACCCCATGAAGCAAAGGTATTGGCATCCTGAGCTTCGACCCCCTGGCTTCCGCTCTCGGCAACGTTGCAGCATGTCGCGGTACCCCGATCGCCGTATAATCCCAGTTTTAGTCCTCGCTCGTGACAGTAGTCCACCAGCGCCTTGATTCCGCCTGGGAATCGGTCCGAATCTCCGATGAGATTTCCGTTTTTATCTCTCCCGCCGTCGTCCATCCACATGTCGTCCAGATTGAGGTAAATATATCCCGCATCCCGCATTCCGGAGCTCACCATCGCGTCGGCGATTTGTTTTATTTTCGTCTCGTTGATGTCCCCTCCAAAAATATTCCAACTGTTCCACCCCATGGGCGGTGTAAGCGCGAGCCCGTTGTCCAGGGCAAACGCTTTTGCACAGGGGAACAAACCCTCAAAAATTACGAAGATCGAACAAAGCACTGCACCGCGAATTGTCTTTTTAAGCATTAAATCTCCTTAAAGGTGCACTCTGAATATATGCACCCAGATTGGGCGATTATAAAATAGTTGTAGAAATATTGTACAGCGAAATTGCGCCGCAGAATCGATGACGCGGCGTTTTCACAACAGAATTTATAGGATTGTATGCCTGGAGCGGGAAAACAGATGATTCGGCGGGACGATGCGCTGATACGCGATCAGTTTGACCCCGAAGCAGTTCAGCGTGCGGTTATTTTTGTGGTGGCTTCGCTGAGGCCGGAGGATGTGGCAGTCAGGGTGATTTCACCGGCGTCACCGGTGGACTGGACGATAACCATTGCCTTACCACTGAACGCAGACCGTTTGGAGTCCTTATATGACTCATGGCTGGTGGCATCCCCGTTGTCGACGCCAACGATGGTCCCGGGCCCCTGGATATTAAAATCAATTGAATTGCCGGCGTTGGGGACAAGGGTGCCGTCGCCATCGACCACATCCACTTCAAAGAAGGCCAGATCTCTGCCATCGGCGTCAATGGTGTCGCGGTCAACCAGCAGTTCCAATCCGGCTGCCGAGCCGGCCGTCTTCACAGCATCCGTTGCTACCACGGCGCCGCCTTTGGAGGCCCGTGCCTCCAGGGTGCCTGTTGCGAAGGGCACTGACCATTCCAGTTTGGCAACCGATGGGTCGACGTTCTTCGACCCCAGGGATCCGTCGTTGAGGAACAGTTCCACGCTGTCCGCATTGGAATATACCAGTACCTTCACGTTTTCTCCCTGGCGCCAGCTGGTCCAGTCCATGGGCACCACATGGACCATGGCGGGGCCGTCCGCATTCCATTTGCTCTGGTAGAACCAATAGATATCCTTGGGGAAATACGCGGTATCGATGATACCGAAGTATGAGCTCTTGGAGGGCCATTCATAGGGAGTCGGTTCGCCAATGTAGTCAAAACCGGTCCAGATGAATTCACCGGCAATAAATGAGCGGGTATTCACATTCTTCCATGAGGTTTCTGCGGTGTGCCCCCAGCCCGCTGCAAAGGTGTCGTACGAATTCGCCTGGTTGTTGTTGTTGTTGTACACCCCTCTGGTGCGAAACGCCGATGACGATTCGCTGGCAACCAGCTTCCAGTCGGGGTGCGCGTTGTGCAGTGTATCATAGCGGTCGGGTGCGTAGTTGATTCCCACAATGTCTTCGAGTCCCTTGACATCATTGATGTTGACCCAGGCGGCATATCCCTGAGTGATCACCCGGGTGTCGTCCTTTGAACGAATGGCGTTCATCAGTTGCTGCACCACCGTGGTATCACCGGCCTGGGCCACTTCGTTGCCAATACTCCAGATGATGACTCCAGGATGGTTGCGATCCCGGGAGACCATGTCCATGATGTCCGTATCCGCCCACTCGCGGAAGAATCGGCCATAGTCGTAGGTTTTTTTACCGGCGTACCAGCAATCGAACGCCTCATCCATCACCAGCAGACCCAGGCGATCCGCGATGTCGAGCAATTCCGGTGCCGGCGGGTTGTGAGAGGTGCGAATGGCGTTAGTGCCCATTTCCTTGAGAATTTCGAGGCGTTTCTCAGTGGCGCGATAATTGGTGGCCGCCCCCAGTGCTCCCAAATCGTGGTGGTTGCACACCCCGTTAATTTTCATGTTTTCGCCATTCAGTGAAAAACCGCTGTTGGCATCAAACGAGAAGGTGCGAATACCGAACGGGGTTGTGTAGGTATCCACCACATCCCCGTCTACGGATACGGTGGTGATCACGGCGTATCGGGTTGGTGAACTGGTGGACCACAGCTTTGGATTGGATACCGTTGCGCTCTGAACAATCTCTTTGGATTCTCCGGCGTTGATGGTGGTTGCCCCGGATGCGGCGTTGTCCACTTCGGCGCCTTCCTCATCGACAATGGTGCTTTCCACAGTCACGGACTGACTGCCTGTCCCATCATTTTGAACTGTGACCGAAATACCCACTGCGGCGCTCGAAGCGGAGACGTCGGGGGTGGTCACCTGCGTTCCTGTGTACGCCACATGGACCGGGTTCACGGTTTTCAGCCATACATGGCGATAAATGCCACTGCCCGAGTACCATCGGCTACTGGGCTGCTGATTGACCACTTTGACCGCCAGCACGTTATCGCCATCAATGTTGGCCGTGTCGGTGATGTCACATTCAAACGAAATATAGCCATAGGGACGGGCGCAAATCTGTGTGCCATTCAGCCATACGGTACTGTCCATGTAGACGCCGTCAAACTGAACATACAGCCGTTGGCCGGCACTCGAAGCGGGCAGGGTGAAAGTCTTTCGGTACCAGCCGGTACCCCCGTTGAGGTAGCCACTTTCGAAAGTGCCGGGGGAGTTCTGGTCGAACGGCAACCAGATACTCCAGTCGTGAGGGACATCGAGTGACGTCCATGAGGAATCATCAAAATTCTGCGCCTGTCCGCCATTGACGTCACCGAGATTGAACTTCCAGTCCGCATCCATGCTCACTGTGGATTCCCGTGTGCCATCGTAATTGTTCATATGCGGGGGAGCGATGATCCATGCGTCCCCATCCGAATCGCTGTCTGTGTCGGCATCGGAATCTGAGTCGGTGTCCGTATCAGAATCGGTGTCGGAATCTGAGTCGGAATCTGAGTCGGTATCCGAATCTGAATCGCTGTCTGTGTCGGCATCGGAATCCGTATCGGTATCCGAATCAGAATCCGTATCGGAATCCATGTCGGTATCCGAGTCAGAGTCAGTATCGGCATCGGTGTCGGAATCAGAATCTGAATCGGTGTCTGAATCGGTATCCGAAGCCGAATTGGTGTCTTCTCCCCCGTTGTCATCGTTCCCCGAGCATCCCATTACAAACGACAGCGCACTGGCCAGAAGAAGGATTAAAATCAACTTATCTTTTTTCATTTTTGCCTCATTATTTTCATGTTTTAAATTATCTTCTTTAAAGAGGAAGACAGCCTGCCAAAACGAACTGAAAAAAATGAAGGGATTGGAACCGATTCTGAGAGGGGTCACTTCAGGAGGCAGAGACCGTTGTCGCAGGTGAGCAGCCCGTTCAACGGGCAGTCGGCGGTTTCGGAGCACTCTGCCACACAGATGGGCATGGGCATGGCGTCGGTCTGGGTGCAGGTATATCCGTCGTCGCATTGACTCTCGGCGATGGGGCACATGGGATCATTGGCCGCGTCGTCCGATTCCAGAGCATTGCACGGTTGGTGCAGGGTGCCACATGCGAGATTTTCAAAGAGACTCATATACTTGTAGGTGCATGATATCCCTTCGCCGGTTTCCAGATCTGATGCCGCCACTTCAAAGGTCTCCATGGTTGGGGTATCACCGCTTTCCGGGCAGGAATCCTCCCGTACGTTAATGGTCAAATCGGCGACCGCCACGTTTTCCAACTGAAAGGACCAGTCGTAGACGCAATACCCACAGGCTGCAACCTTGCAGCCGGGGTTATTGACCTGAAGGTTCAGTTCGCCCGCGTCGCCTTCTTTATAATCGCCCACGTATTGCGCGCCGCACGCCCCGTGAAAGTTGATGAGATCAATGGAAAACAGGCCGTCATCGTCGTGCTGCCAGGATACACATTGCAGGCCCTGGTACGGCTCGCTCTGGTCCATCGTGTACAGGGCCGGCCCCACTGACGACGGCATATAGAGATGACTTTTGCAGTCCGACCCTGAAAAATCCACCGATGCTTTGTCGGTGCTGGTGCTGTTGCACCCGGGAATTGCACTCAGGACGAGTATGGTACACACTGATAAAATAGTTGATTTCATAATCGTACCCTTTTTATAGGCTGTTGATATAATGAACCTACGAGAAGAATACACCTGAAACACGGTAAATTGGGAACTATAAATGGTGTGGACGATGAAATAAAATCGAAAAAGTGTAACTCTCATATTTACAAATTTCCGGACAGCGAATCCCGACGCAGTTCGATCACATTTTCCGGTATATCCACTTCGACTATGTAATTTTTTTTTCAGCAAGGATAGATATTTAGTCGAATTTTCGAGTCGTTTTTCAAATATCATACGCGAGTTATTTAACTGCGTTCGTGCGGATAGTACACATGTGTGATCAACCGGTCGAACCGGATGGTACGCTCGGGTTCGGTCATCGACGGAGTCAGTATTTCCGGTTCAGTCTGTTTCAGTACGGATTCCACGAATGAACTGCTGCCCGGAATGCGCTCATCAAATGCCCATTTTTCATTTCTGGACATCTTCTTCAACACCTCACATCCGCTGACTGTAGGCGCATCTATTCTCGCTGTTCTCGGCATGCTGTGAAGGTATCAAATTTGAAAAGTTGTCAATAAGTTAACAAAATTAACAACGTCCCCTATTCTCTCTATTCTCTTCGTTCAGAACGTCCCGTCCAACGGCGAGACGTCGCTACGGGTCAGGTTTCCGCTGCTACCGCGGCTGTAGCGGAAGGTGAAGTCGAGGATTCGTCCCCAAAGGTTGAAGTCCATCCTGGAGCCCCCAACCATGTGGTGCCCGCCGTCCACCTCGTACAGGTCGACGAGAACTGGAGATGACGCGTATTGGGTACGGTCGATGCGCGAGAAGACACCGAGCTGTTCCGCAGAGAGTGTGGTGGAGACGCCTCCGCCCGATTGAGCATTGTAGCCACGCCACCACTCGAGCGTGTCGAGGGCGCCGAGCACTCGCCCACCAGCTGGTGAGGCGACAGTGTACCCCTCTCCCGCCACACCGAAGGGCACCAGCCCGTCGCCGTTGATAGACGGTGTAGTGCAGCCATAGGGCTCGCAGTTGGGCGTTGCGATGTTGTTACCCAGGACAGCAATCACCGGCATGGCCACCGAACTGGAGGTGTTGCACGACTCGCGACCGTCGAGCCCCTTGGCCAGCGCTTCGGGCAGGGTCGAGGTATAGGTCGCTACCGCCGCGATCCGACACAGGCTTGGGTAGTTGGTGGAGGATAGGTTGCACAAGACCCGTTGGGTCATCATTCCGCCGTTGGAGCCGCCCACAAGGTAGATCCGCGTTGGATCAAGAGCGCCCTCCTTCGAGAGCAGTACTGAGATGAGGTGGTCGATGAAGCCTACGTCGTTGCGGGTTTCTGCCACGTCCCAGCCGGGCGAAGGGCTTCGGCCATCCTCCCAGTGCCGTTCAGTAGTCGAGCCATCGTCCAGGATTCCGTCAGGGAACACCGCCACGAAGCGCTGGTTGTTTCTGTAGTTGACCGTTTCGGGAACGCACTGGTGGCCCGAGTCGTCGACGAAGCCAAAGTCCGTGAGGCTTGTGAACTGGAAGGTGCAAGCGGCGGTGTTACGGTACCAGGTGACGCCTGTGAGCTGCCCGCGGGCGTCGGCCAGACTGGTCACCGGCGGCAAATCAAACCAGGCGTATCCGTCCTGATGCCCTCCATGTAGAAAGATCGCCAGAGGCACTTTCCCGCTCAATCCGCTCGGCACGTAGACGTGGTAGGTCCGCACGTGGGTCTTGCTACCGAAGACCTCGTTGCTGGTGTAGAGGTAAACCGTCCCTCTGCCCACTGGTGGCCACTTGGAAGCGCACTCGAGAGCGCCGAACGGGCAGCTGTCATTGGTCCTGCTGACGAAAGTGAAGGTCGACGTGTTCCGCTCGGTGTCAGTATCGGCATCCGTGTCGGTGTCGGCATCCGTCTCGGTGTCGGCTCCGCTGTCCACGGCCGAGACATCGCCATCTCCCGAGCAACTCCAGACAACAAGCATCAGCATTGATATACCTATTGCAATAAATGTTGATCTCATGTGTTCCTGCCTTCTATTGCTGGGCGGCCTTGAATCGTTATCATTGTTACCTTCAGGCAAAATAAAAGCCGTTTCGTTTTTAGCTTTTGTTCGGCGAAACCGTCTTGTTTTCGGTCACACTTAAGTTCACGCCCGCAAAAATATCAATTATGTGAAGAAAATTGAATGGGAAAACGTGATGACCGTTTGGGGTTATTAAAATTTTTCACGTCATATCTCCTTAAAAATACAACGATACACCGATTTGAGATTTTCGTTTCTCAAAAAGAGCCTGATGAAAATCAGGCGCTCTCAAAGTAACTCCCAGGTTGCATAAAATAATCAGAAAAGGGGAAAGGAAAATCTTGCGGGGCCGCGTGGATATTGGGTATTCCTGATTTGCACAAAACAAAAATCCAAATAATTACAATTTTACAGATGATTACTTGCATATGGATCGACACATTCGACGCGTTGTATTTGTTGGTTTAAACCACAGGTTAGACCCAGGATGCCGCAATCCGTTTCTACAATTCGGCGGGTACCTTCATTCATATCGGAGCAACGGATAGCTGTATCGCCCTGGCATTGTCCAGTAACTGGCATCAATGGACATGCTAATTCTCGAAGAATATGATCTTTGGCATGCAGACCAAACGTTGCTCCAATCACTCCCCAGTTGCAGACCAATTGGGGATCGAAAACCTCCCAGACCGGTTTTGCCAATATCGGAGGAAGAGGTACTGCGGAGTTTACGCCGAATATTGCGATCCTGTTATTGTACTCTGCCAGAATTGGTCCTCCCGAGTCGCCATGGCAGGGCTGTGCATCACCGTAAGCATTCCCCCAGACAGCCTCATATTCAATCGCAATAGATCTGCTGTTGTCGAACATTCTTTGAATTATCGGATCCATCCTCGGCGAATACCCATCGGACGTAAGAATGTCTGAAATCACCGCTGTTTTAAAATTCTCAAAATCTGAAAACAGCGTTTGATACACTGTGCCGGATAAGCCGCGCAGCGTTATGCTTCCAGCCATTCGTATTCCATTGTCCATCTGATTATTTTGAATTCCATAACCAATAGAAATAAAACGACGACCAATATCTTCTTCGGTCAATGGCGCAAGAGGTAAAGGCTCGATGTCATCAACAGACTCGCTTAAATGAGCAACGGCAATGTCACTGGAGATGCTTTCATTGTCAATTTCGTCAAGCACAGCAGACCAACCGGAAATAGTGACTGTCTTTAATGGATTGTCCAAATTTGGACCAATCGCAAATCGGATGTCAAAAATATCAGACATATCTGATGATGGTACGCAATGCCTGGCTGTGAGAATTGTACTGGGGCCAATCAGAGTCGCAGTACAAAAAACCTGATATTCTTCTTCACAGGAATCGTTGTCCATATCTTTATTCACGACAACCAATGCTCCAACTGAATTCAATGATGGACTTGCGGCCCTGAATCCGCCGATAATCGGTGTAGTCTGGTTGTTGAACTCATCGGTTAAATTTTCAGCACATGCACTGGCAACAGCCAGAAGAAAATAAAAAATGGACATTTTTTTTAATAGAATTTTTTCTTTATAAAAAGACATGATGATACCTTCAATTTCCTTTGTTGCGTATTTCGACTATTTACGTCTGTTCATAAATAACTATAGTTGCTCAAATTTTTACCCGGGCCTCATCGGAAAGCACGAAAGATGAAGATGAAGGGTTTATCCGGCTCTGGCGATGGCTTGTCTGTGAAAGTCACTGCTGAAAGAATTCACAGTGACCGCAAAACTGTTCTGAAGATCTTTCGATTACGTCGCAGCAGCGAACGGACTGAAAATCGGCGTGAATGGTAGACAGCAATTTATGAATGGAGCCTTACACCTGTGGTTCAGTGAATTCCACCATTGCTGGAGTGTACTGGGGAATGTCAATTACAGGCATCCCGCAACTCATATCTGCAAATGCAATACAGGTCAGAAGTGCAGTACGCAAAGTCCCAGTACTCATCACAGTAACCGTATTTCTCGCCAAGTTCCTTGCATTCCTTTTTACAACCCTCATTGCTGAAAAGACATGACCATCCAATCTCTGCTTCACCGAAAAGGTCCTGACAAATGTCAAGTTCCGGATCTTCGGCGCACAGTTCAAACAGTTCCTGAGCGCTAATGGGCGCCTCCTCCTGGCCATCGGCACTGACGTACTGACTGAAGCTGACCACCGCCAGCATAGCAATAGAAAATACAACCATATTTAATTTCATCTTTTTCTCCTTTGCCTTTAAATGGGGAACCAATAGCCCCCAGAAGTTGTTTGTCTGAAAGCATCGAAGAAACCGGTTTACTGCCTGCTTTTACAGTTATGAACGTTTGAAAAAATATAAAAGTTGCAAAAAAAAGCACAATTGGGAAGCGAAGGTGTATTTCGCTCGCATCCCGTTTCAGGAAGGACAAGGTCTCTCGAATCATATTTCGGCGAAGTTACTGTGACCAGAATGAATTTGGTGAAGTGGTTCCAGCCAATTTATGGTCATTGCACCGTACGTACAAGACGAAAACCATAGCTGCTTCTCGTTCCGTAACGTCCGGCAAAAACACCGGTATTCTCAGGTTGGCGCGGCATTCGACTGGCGGTACGACAATATTTCCAAATGGTCGCCCATCCCCCACCTCTCAGAATGTGATTGTTTGGGCCCGGCACGAAATAGAATGGATTGACCAGCGGATTGGCAGTATCAGTTGGTACGGTCTGGCCTTCTGGCAGATAAGATACGCGATATGAATCGAATACCCATTCGTGCAGATTTCCCAGCATATCAAAAAGACCAAATAAATTTGGATCCTTTTGGCGAACGGCAAATGGGCCTTCCCGTTCGGGGAAATTCAGATCCAGTACCGTATCGTACCAGGCTATTTGGGTTAGATATTCATCTTCTTCTTCGGCCGAATAGATCTCCTGAGGTCTTCCGTTATAATAGGGGGTTAGAGTAGAAGCACGGGCTGCATATTCCCATTCTGCTTCGGTAGGCAATCTGAATCCCTGACATTCGTAAGGATTTCCATTCTCCTTTACGGTGACTGTTGCCGCTGAGATATGACTGTGAGACTGAAAGCATTCCATTAAATCAGACGTTTTTCGGGTATCCGAAGCGCCGGCCGCTGATTCGCAACTGATGTCTTCGATATAATAGCATTCCGGTAATCCTTCTCGCAGAGACACCAGGTTGGCGAAGACAATCGCATCGTACCAATTGACGGTATCAACCGGGTAATCAGTCTCCTCTTTTAATGAATGGGTTTGTGCGCTTGGATTCCAACCGGTTATACTCTGAAAATATCTCTGCGTAACTTCATTTATCATTATATAGAAAGAATGTTGCAATTGAACATAGTGAAGAAGTTCATCGAGCGTGGGGGGGGTTCCGTCTCCAGCACTGTTTCTGCCTTCATCAAAGATGCAGTCGCCTTCGTATCCCATGGGGCATTCGATTTCAAACTCAACATTTCCAGCATCGCTACTGTCCGTGTCACTTTCTCGCGTTACAACATTTATACCTGGCGCAGTGTCACCGCCGGGGCTTCCCATCCAAAAATTTCCCGCAGGGATCCTTGTAAGACAAAGAGAATTTTTGGGGATGCAGTATGCCTCTGGATTTAAGGAATTGCAGCATTCATAGTCGTCGGGGCAAGGACATTCCCGGCCATCAATTTTTACAGAATCCACACAGCTCGACAAGAAAAGGCAGAAAGCCATATGTCGAAAAATCTGGCGTATTTTCATCGGAATCCCCCCGTACGCAACGCTGTTTATGCGAATTTGTAGTTAAAAATCTGAATCTGTTCAATAAAAACTTTAAGTTCGATGCTGAGTTTTGACATAGTGTTCGGTTGCGCAACACAGGGGCAGCATCTATAGAACTGGATATGGAGCGCAAAATCGTAAGGACAGTGGTCGAAATTAAATTGCCAACATGGCATTTGCTGCGCCAGACTGGCAAGGCGCGAGAAGTGGAACATACCGGGGTATGCGACCGACGAGCAACGCCGTCGGGCGGGATGCAGCGGAGGCAAGATGGCTATTTAATAATGATCAGTGTCCTAAACTTCATATATTCAGACACGTGGTCCGTAAAACGTATTGAGACTATCCTGTCATATAATGTCATTGTATACGTCTCACATTTGTTTAAGGATAAAAGCGATATTGGCTATTGCAGGTCCGAGTGATATGGCCCGGATATTGAAGAATCCTTATCAATTGCGTTTTTTTTTATAGATAGTCACGTGGAAAAAGATAGACATTTGCTGAATGAATACACATTGGTAAAAATATTGTTCAAAATTATCTCGATTTCTATTGTCATTTCGCCAGCCTGGTTCTAAGTAATCTACATTAAATATGATATGAGGGACAAATTCATGGTACGCGAGCGTCGGCCAGATATATATTTTTTTATTGTCATCGTATGGTGTTGCTTGTTGCAAATAGCAAATGACGCGTGGTGTACGGAGGAAATACGCTTTGCGCTAATCATTGGTTATAATGGAACTAACAATTCCACCCAAAGAAAACTGCGCTATGCCGATGACGATGCAATAAAAAACGCTGTTTTAATGAGAGAGCTTGGTGCGGAGGTTGTCCTGTTGACATCCATGGATACAGAAACTCGAGACCTTTACCCCAATGAGCGGCCGACGGTGCCAACGGCTTTTGCCATTAATGAAGGCTGGCAACGTATCAATATGGCAATGAAAGAAGCACGCAGAGAAGGAAAAAAGCCAATTTTTTATTTCATTTATTCCGGACATGGAGATGTGAAGCACTATCAGGGATATGTCCAGTTGCAAGGCGGCAGATTCTGGCGCCGGGAATTACACGATATGATTTCGAAATCGAATGCCTGGGCAAATCACGTTATTATCGATGCATGTAAATCATATTTCATGATTTTTGGACGGGGTGTCGGGGGGCAACGCCGCTCTGTCATTCGAGGCGCAGGTTGGCAGCAAAGAAAGCCGCCACCGAACACCGGAGTGATGCTCTCTGCATCGGCGGCTCAGGAAAGCCACGAGTGGGAAGCATTTCAAAGTGGTGTGTTCAGTCATGAACTCCGGTCAGCTCTTCGCGGCGCGGCAGATTCGAACAAAAATGGGAAAATCAGCTATTTGGAAGCGGCGGCTTATATATGGAATGCAAACCGATCCATTTTGAACCGACGATTTCGTCCCTCTTTTTTTGCCTATCAGCCTACGGACCCAGCGATTGCAAAAAGTGGTTTAATTTCGTTTACCAGGGAAGAAAAAGAAATGCTTCAATTAACGGACTTGCACGACAGTCATTACTTCATTGAAGACAGCGATGGAAATCGCATAGCGGATTTTCACCCGGAGGACCGCGAACAGCTTTTTTTATTGCTTCCTGACAGGACTTTATTTCTCAAGGAATCAGAGACTGGAAAGGAACGCCGTATTACCAATATTGGGCGTCTGTATCTGGAACGGGCAGAATGGGGACGACAACAGACCGCTTCACGCGGAGCGCACCATGAAGCGTTTAATCGTCTTTTCAGGCAACCTTTTCGTCTTGCAACATTTGGAGCATATGAGTCATGGATTCACAAAGAGGCGTCAGATGAAGGGACGACTTTTTCGCCCTGGTGGCACAGGTCAATTGGCATGAGTGCTGTGACTCTCGGTATTGCAGGAGCAGTCATGCATCTCTCCGCCTACAACTATCGAGTCAAAGGGAACGAATCACTGTCTGGAGTTGAGGCAGGTGAGGCCAATCAGCGAATTGACACATTTAATGCCCTTGCTATGGGATTCTATATTGGTGCCGGAGTGGCGGCTCTTGCTGCATTCGCGCTTTGGGGCGTGTTTGCGTCAAATTCAAAGGAACAACCAATTCGAACCAATGTGTTTGATTTAAGCGCGCCCATATCCCTGGCGTTTTAACGGAAATCGACATCAGCGACCTCCAGGATGTTCACCTGGTGGCAGCCGTAAAGACAGGTATGTTCAGAATGACAGGTTCATTGAAAAAAAAACAAGTCAACGATGAACAGGCGGGCAGCAACATTGTTCCCAGCCATCTGCTGCGATGGCAGCACGTTGACGATGAAGAACTGATGGTCTGCGCTCAGAGAGACAATCAGGAGGCTTTTGAGATGCTCATTCGGCGCCATCAAAAATTGCTTTTACGTTCTGCTGCCCGCTATCTGGGTAACACAGTGTTGGCGCAAGACATCGTTCAGGAAGTATTTCTTAGCCTATGGAAAAATCGGTCCCAGTATCAGACTCTTGGAAAATTTCGCAGTTATCTGATTACACTGACGTTGAACCGATGCCGCGATATTAAACGAAAAAATCAAACAAAGGAAAATTACTCGCGTAATGACGGCAGTGAGTCTCAGAACATTCCCGATGAGTCTGCTTTGCCCGACCAGCGCCTGGACCATTCAGAACGGACGGCATTCGTGCACAACTTATTGGCGCGACTGGAAGAACGGATAAAAGAGGTATTGATTCTTCGCTATATACAAGGTCTGCCGTTGAATGAAATCGCACAGACTACCGGGATGCCTCTCGGTACGGTGAAATCTCATCTTTCCAGGGGAGTAATGCAACTCTACGAAATGGCAAAAAGGTCCATGGCATGACTTGTCCAGATATATCTGAAATAGCTTCATATTTTTGCGAACAGGCCCATCCTGTTGCGGCAGAGACGATAGCGATTCATCTGCGCACCTGCCAAAAATGCAGGGCTTTATATGATGAAATGGACGCATGTACTTCTTCTCTGTCTGAGGATGAGGAAGCGTTTAACAATGTCGATCTTGCGCCATCGATTATGGCTTTTATCCGAAAGGAAGAGGCGGCAAAAGGGGTTGATTCATCACATACAGGCTGGCGCTTAAATTGGCGGCGCTGGATTGCACAGCAGCGTTCATGGAAAAATATATATGTGGCCGCTCTGACCGCTCTCGTATTGGTCGGCAGTATAGTATACCTGCATCGAAATGGCACGGGACTTGATGAAGAATTCCAGGCGCGGAGCATTTCCTCCAGCAAACCGGAAAGCCAGGCATCCCTGTCTGTTTTTCGCCGCAAAGGTCAGACGTATACGCTTGTTGACCGCAACATTTATGCGAAGGATTATCTGGCATTCTCGTATATGAATGATATTGACAGTCCGTCTAAATTTCTCATGATTTTTGCCGTAGATCAAAACAACGAGGTGTTTTGGTACTATCCGGCTTATACCAATTCAAACCGCAATCCCTGCAGTATTCCCATTGAGGCGACAGCGCTGAAAGTCCGGTTGCCTGACGAGATTCGGCATTCCTTCAACACTGGCCCAGTTCGAATCTGGGCGTTATTCAGCGAAGAATCCATTTGCGTTAAACAGGTCGAGGAATTTTTTCAACATCGCAGTCAAAGGGGAAGCGTCCGCCTCAACATGGAAAAATTGCCTTTCCCCAAAACGATTCAGCAGTCGGTGCTGATAAATGTAAATGATTCTTCAGCGCAAGATGACAAATGAAATTCAAGTTGCAGTCAATGCGAGAATATTGGAGGAAATCAGTTTCAGGCAAGAAACATGTACCCAATAACTGATTGGTCGAAAGGGTTTCTTCAGACATTGACGGGATTTAAATTCAAACAATAATTGCGGGCACCCAGTTCTCAGAGATAAAAGCGATCGGGGACAGTACTTAAGCGATCGGGGACAGTACTCGAGTTCTTGATTGTTTGTCTGTTTTTTCATACACCGTCTGTATTCGAAACAGGAAATTGTCGGGGATAGAACACTGGTACGTCGGCGGATGGACCATGTCCGCCTCCGCTGTACTTAGGCGCGATTTTGAAAAATCGAATGTTGAATGCAGGGATTACATTTTTAAGAAGCAGGCGAGGCCTTTTTCAACGAGTTGTCTGTTGATGTAGGTACCGTCGGTGGTGATGAGGTCGGCGATGTAGCGGCCGTAGCGGTCGTGGTGGTAGGTGTAGACGGTGAGGTGGGTCTGGTCTTTCAGCATGTGCTCGAGGCCGGATTGGGCGCGTTTGCCTTCTTTGGTGTCAATTTCCATGGCGTCGACGCCGCGGAGGCGGAGGGCGATGTCGATAGCGGTGTCAAAGTGGAGATGGATGCGCATTCTGACGGTGTCGCCGTCGATGACGTTGAGCACCTTTCCGGTGTAGCAGTAACGTTCTCCGGGCTGGATGGAGACGACACCGAATTTTCGGGGTGAGATTCGGGTGACGTATGTGCCGGGAATGGGGGAAACACCGGGAAGAGAGAGGGCACGGTTGACGTTGAAGCCCAAATCAACGACGGCACATTCTGTTACCGAGTCGATATCGACGATTTTAAATATGCCGGGGGTGGCGTTGCGAGGGGTGAGGGTGAAGGGAGTGTTGCTCTGCCGCTGCTTGCGGGAGAGGGAGATGATTTTTTGGAGCGCATCTTTGGAAAGGTGTTCTTTGACGATGCGTTGTTCG
>JBNKCR010000092.1:0-12392 GCA_050287845.1 Polyangia bacterium | reverse complement strand
TAGTACCTACGGTCGTGAAATCGAGATATGACGTGAAACATTCCCCCTGTCACATGGATTCTTGCGTATCGTGGCATCACCGGATAATGAGGGATTCCCGATTGTTTTGCAACGACTTTTTAACTTTTTAAGACCGTCCCTAGCTGTTTCGATGCCCGATATCGGTGTTCACCATACTCCGATATCGATGTTCACGATGCCCGATATCAGTGTTCACCATGCTCCGATATCGGCGTTCACGATAAAACGATATCAGTGTTCACGTTGCTCCAAAATCCGCACTTGAGGGCGATCTATGAAGAGTTTCCCTTTCATTGGGGGGGCACCATCTAAAATAGCCATCAGACACAACACTCCCGGATATCCGTCCGGTGTCGTTCGGCATGTAATAAGATGACCATCCACAACGACAGAATAGGGACTCCCAGCGGGGGAAAAGAATTTTCCATTAGGTCCTGCTGCATTCCGAAAGCAGCCTTCAGAATCAATTAGTGGATTACCGCCGATACCGGGCTGGTACCATTGTTCAGCAGCACAATACGCGTCTACATCGAATGTGCCGTTCTGTGTCCAAAACTTTTTGGTATCGTGTTCGAACGATTGCGTCCACCCCCAGCCCGACTGATATTCATCCAGCATTGAGTGTGTTGTGACTGCCCGACCATATAATATAGATTGGCTGGTGACAGGGTCGTGGGTTTGAAGAACAGCCAAGCCTCCGTTGCATTCGGCCATAATCGGTTTTTGAAGTTTATCAAAAGCAAGAATTAGAGAATGAAGGCCTCTATCAAACATAAGTCCTGGTATGGCCCCTGATCCCCCGGCTATGCAAATTGCATCATAGTTTGTGGCTACTTTCATGCTTTTGTCCAGCGCGTTTGCATAATCTGACAACAGGGTTTCATTTTCTAAATAATCACCTATTTGCGGTGGCTTTGCGAGACTGCTTAAGTCTAAAATATTGTTTTTTGAGAATAACTGATTCTCTTGAGTACCTGGTTTTAAAAATTGAAACGCCAGATCTCTCTCTTCCGGTGAGACCACAGAAAATCTCCATGCACCATCTGGTGTTCCAGGAATCATACTTGGACCGAGTAAATGTGGCACAGATCCGTCTTCAGAAGCTAGAGCTACTTTGTATCCAGCTTTGAGAAGGACCCCCGCAACAAGCGTCAGCTCAGAAGCCCATGTTCCAAATTTTGATGCAACCAATAAAATTGGTTTGTGCGTTTTAGGGCGGGTCATATCTATCCGTACGCCAGTAATTTTGAAAGCTTCGTCTGCAATGTTTAATGTCCCATCGAGAATTCCTCCCGCTGCGGCAGCAACCGGTCGGCCTGCCACAATATTTTCTTTGGCTTCGTCAAAACGCATTTTTAGTGCATTCACGATGTTTTCCGCAGTCGTTGAAAGTATCCTTTCAGCATTGCTGTTATTCATTGTTAGTTCCCCCTTTGGAATTTGGTTTAATTTTTAAATTATGAAAATGACCTTGATGTATGGTGATATTCTCTCTCCTTCAAACCCATCAGAATACTTGCGCCTCAAATTCCTCAATGGCTCATTTATCTATGAATTTTGAAGAATTACAAAACCTGCAGCGGGAATGACGACATTCATGCACCCGCGTCGACTGGTGCAAATGCCTCCGTAATTGCCGATATTGTGACCGTTATAGTTTGACGAGTCACTGTTGAATATTTCTCTCCACGTTCCATCTCCAATAGTGCTGGTAATCAAATTGTATCCGTTTGGATACGCGTTATCGGAGAGACTTCCCACAATGAGAAAATTTTGATTTTCATCCCAACGACGAAAGACAATGAGTCGGTGATCATCATGTACATAAACAATTTCAATATTGGTACTGCGAAGACCGCTGTTTTTTAGGCGCAGGTCGTTGATCTCACTATAAAACCTGAACATAGAACTGCCCGATTCTGCGGCCAATCCGACTATATCCTCTTTGTTGGCCAGTACTTCATTGTATTTGAAGCGCTTCATCGCACCAACTTCTTCGCCAAACAATGTCATTGGGATACCAGCTGAAAGTACGGTAGTTCCCCATGCAAAGCGTGCACGTGCTTCAGCGTACCATCGCGTACTTCCAATCAGCGGCGCTGCGTTGGACGATACAACGATTGAACGATGAGACGTATACTTTTTATCGGGTTCATCACTCGGTTGCCAGTCAGGATCTTCAAATGGTCCTTTGCTGTTACCCGCTTCATCGTGCGATTCGTTGTATACAATTTTTTGATTTCCTGTTTCCTTGAGCACGTCAGCAAATTGGCTCATGGGCAATCCGCCGGCTCCAAAGCTGGTAGCCGCTTTGTAGAGCAATTTTGCTTTGTTTCCCTGTTCTGTATCACCTGCGAGGTGATGATAAAAGTCTGCGTACCAGCGTCCGTCAAATCCCATACCGCCTGCAGAAACAGGAAGTGTTACTTCGTCCCAATCCGAGTGGTCCTCAGCAAACATAAACAAATGTGGTTTGAATAATCGAAGCGTACGCCCCAGTTCACGGAGAAATTTGGCGCCATATATATTCGCATTTGAAACCGGAATCCTGTTGTCGTGATGTAGGCAGTTATAGCTATGAATAGAAGTTGTTTGGTCGACGCGGAAACCATCTATATGGAATTCTTGGACAAGACTGACTGCACTGCTAATGAACATTTTGCGAACCATTTCTTCCCAGTAGCGAGGCGCCCAGCCAGAAGACATATTGTCAACGTATCCGCCATCCCAATTAGGGTAATTCGAACCCTCTCCTTCATACCAGTAATAAATATTTTTCTCAGGAGAGACATTATCATATTGCCATTCAGCACGTTCGGCATCGACGGCGTAATGATTGTATACAACGTCCATGATGACAGCAATTCCTCGTTGATGACATTCCTTGATAAAAAATTTGAATTGATCACGTCCTCCACCGCCGTATTCAATTGCACAATAGTGCGTTGTGGAATAGCCCCAGTTTTGTGCGCCCCCACCAAATTCCGACAAAGGCAATAACTCTACTGCATTAAAGTGCGCTTTTTCCAGGTGGTCTAGCAATTCACAAGCGTTTGATAGGTTTCCGGGTTCACCACTGCCAAATCCCAACGCTCCGAGGTGTAGCTCGTAAATGATGAGATCCTGAACTTTTTTGGGAACAACTTTTCCAGTAAATTCGTCCTTCCAAAAATCATTTTGACTGATATATTCTGTTTCCGGCCATACTGGCTCGTCAAACTCCTTAGTGACTTCTTCCGGGTTGATTGTCGCGGAGCAGCTTTTCGTCCCCTCAACATCTTTCAGCAATCCCGACCATTGTTCCTTCGCCGGGTCCATCGTGCCGCCGCCCATTTGGCATCTTGAATACAAATCACTACGATAAACAATACTGTTATCGTGACGTTTGATCCGGAACATATAGGCACGATGATTCAGCACCGAAAGCGCATCTTCCATTTTGTTTTGAGCTACTGCCGTTTCCCAAACATCATCCGCGCCTTTATACATTTTTACTGAGCGAAGCTCATTGTCGTCATTATTGTCATCTTCAAACGGGTAGATATAGCCACCCGCAATTTTTTCTCTTGCCAGCGATTGATTCGGGCTCACAGCAGTTTTTAAAGGATCGTCAATGTTCCATATCTTTCCAAATACCAAATCAACGTCTATTGCATTCGGCGCCCATACGGCAAATCGCACACCCTCTGTTCCGTCAGATTTCACGAATTTGTTGGCGCCGAGTCTACGACAATGGGTCAAATAGTATTTTTGGTCTCCAGTTTCTTTTGATAACGTAAAAGAACGACGACATTCTTTACTGACCGAATCGTTCTCTTCAGTTGCAATACCCCAGAAATCGTTGGTGCCACCGTTCTTGAATTTGACTCCCCAATGGAATTTCTGACCAATTTGAGACTCATCCAGAGTCACGACTGTATTAAAACATTCTCCTCCATCATCATGGGGTTTCCGAGCCATTGGAACCTCTGTCCACTGGTCACTGTAAATGCCATCTGTCGTCCAGCTGCCAACAAGCATAGCGTTGTATCCTTCAAATACTTCACCGTAGACGCTTGGAATATACTTAAATGTCACATCGATTCCTTGCATGATTTCCCCTTTATATTTGAGCCTGCTGACGCCCGGCAGCAGCAAGTTCTAATCGTCTAGAGTATGAAATTTCATACTATCCAATGTTGTTGCGAATATTGTGAACTACGAAGAAAGAATCTGCTCTGTAATAGCCTGTATAAAAGGTATTACTTCGTGTTTGCTGAATCCTGTTACCAGATCTCCGTCCACCACCACTTTGGCGGGTTCCTTGCCGTTTTGTGTGTCTTCAAACACTGCAATTGCACCTGTGTTGAGAATATCTGCCATAACAACAGTATGGCATGTGACTTTTCGTTCCTTTAACAATTCAGGATACGGAGTAAGAATCCATAATCCATGGCAGAGGGCACCTTTTACAACGTTTTTGTTTTTCATTGCTTCGGCAAAAAATAGCGGTACAGGTGCAGACCGAACCAGCTCGCGAGGGTCTTTAATGGTATTGTCGTCAGGATAACGGAGCCGTACGCTGACATAATTGGCTGACATTATTATGGCTGAGTACTCTTCAATTTTTAACTGTGAAATGTCATTGTTGTCAGGAATACTAATAGTCTCTGGCCCTTGCCATGGTTGCTGGTCTGATGGATCAACATCACTCAGAAAGACGGGCGTTTTCCAATATTCAGATCCTGGTTTGTAATCGCCATACCAAATACGAGAAAACAATTGAACCTCGGCGCCGAGCATTGAAAAGCATGATTGGTATGCCTGAATTTCCTCCGGTATGAATTTGTTTTCAACGACGATTGCTATTTTTTTTCCTTCAAGTGTTTTGAAACTCATAATTCGCCTCCGTCTACTTTCCGAAATTTATAATTCATTTATGCCATTACGCTCGGCCAAAATGCTTTCCAGACTGCGAGCTCCTTTCCGTCGGATAACCAGAAATTCCACCTCAATTTCTGCATCTTTCGGGACATCTGAAATGTCTATCTGGAAACGGTGTGGATCTCGGATACCCATGGGTATTCCATTTGCTTTTACGTTGATAATTTTCAGCTCCCCTGGACGAAAGAAGTCGGGCAACACATTGATGGTCTTAATACCTGAACAGCAAGGTCTAAATGTAAGACAAAAGGAGTCATCTCCGCCATGAGTCTGAGGTACGTATGTGCGAATATATAGATGTGCCAAATAGTTCAGTTCAAAAGAGTGATATCCCGCAATCGCGTGCCCGCCTTGATTCCCGTAGCCATCCTGAACAACTGGCGCGCCACTTTCTGTGGTCCGAAAATAGATTTTTCGGTTCTCCTGATCAACAAAATACAGATTCCAAAAGGCTGTACAATAACGCGCGAGCTCAATAAATCGAGCAGTTTCGGGATCGTTTTTTTCCTGTGTATTGATTCCAGACATAATATAGTATGCCAGGATTGCCTGTTCCTGCTGCCAGAAATCCTTAGTAGGCTCCCATGCAAATTCCGTAGGCATGCCATTGGAAGGGTGACGTTCAAGCGCATCAAAAATACCACCTCTAATCAGGTCAACACCGACCTCCTCCATATTTCTTCCGAGTTGTTTGGCTGTCTCATAACACTTTCTCGCCATTTCAGAGTAGTACTCTTCTTTGCCTTCTTTCTTATCCAGTTTTTCATTGGCGGCAAGGTATGTATAGTAATGTCCACACCTCGTGAGATTCCATGAAATTTTTAGATTGTGTCCAACGATGCCGCGATCCTGTTGCCATTTCCATTCGTGATCTGGAACCCAATCAGCAAAGAACCGCTCTTTTACAAATTTACTGTCATCTTTGGGAGGAAAGTTCTGGATAATGAGGTTGACACATTCGTCGAGAATCTTCCTGCAGCGCTCAAGGAGGTTCTGCCATGAATTTCCCTCTTTATCCGTGATTGGAAGTGGGTCAATGGCCAGAAGCAGGTTAACCAGATACGCGGGAATATGATCTCCAATTGAGTTCCAATTTTTACGCATACGGTTTTGTTCCAATGATTCGGCGTCAGGACGCATTGTCACTGGATCGATATGTGAGAAGTAGCCTCCTTTACCGGTAAAACAGGGGTCATTTTCGCGTTTTTCGTCTAAAAAGAATTTTTCAAAAGCGGAAATGGTACATTTGATGTACAGAAGAATTTCTGTGTCCTGTGTAATCCGATAATATTGCGTTAAACCGGCCAGGGCGTAAATCTGTTCATACAGCGCATATGAACCGAGATCATCACCATTCTGAGAACTGATGATATCTTTGCTGCTGTTGCCATCTCGTCTCCTGCCAAATTTCCAGAAGCAGTACATGTGGTCGTGACTGAGAATGGAAAACGCGTTTATCATATATTTGGCACAGGCACGGGCGGCAGAAAGCGCTCTGTCGTTTCCTGTTAATAAGTAGGATGAGCATAACCCGTAAAGAAAACGAGACATAGTTGCACATTCTTGAGTGTCGTCATCTGTTTTGTATCCAAATAAATTCAGGTTTGTTCGATAGAAACTGGCAAAATCGTTTTCAGTTAGCTCTCTTTTACTTTGAAAGAGCACATCCATCCATTGTTCAAAAAGTGTGTTTATTTGCTGTAACCACCAGTGGGTCTGTTCCCATCCATAGCAATCTGCATCTGAATGCATTAAGACCACGCGACGTGCATGAAAGACAAATTCATCTTCGTTTCTGCTGGCAACTCCTCGAATGGACGCCATTACGCCAACACGCATGTATTTGAGCAATTTACGTTTTGCTTTCCATAGTGCCTCGTCACCAGCATGGGAACGTTCACCTAAAACTTTTTCGACGTCGGATTCGACAGGCTCAGGCACCCTGTCGCGACTTTCATCTCCTACATTGCGGAGCACTTCATACCATGTTTCTTTTGAGATTTTTACGTTGAATTTGTCCCCGGACAACAAACCCAGTGTCGTCTCGCCATTGGCAGAATTCACTTCCTGAACAATACCAGTGATGGTCATACTAGAGTATTCTTTGTGCATTTATTCCCCCATTTTTTGCTTAACAACGAGTTTCTCGGCCAGTTTTCGGATTGAATATTTTGTTAGCATTTTAACAACTGAGGTCAAATGTGATGCTTCGATTTAGGAACATACGCCTACATCCTAAACAGATCTTCAGTTTAAAGGGTGTCAACGCCTTTTGTTTTGAATATAGAATACCTGCATTTGACGAACATCGAATGACAGCGTACTTTCGGTGAGCGTACGTAACTGAAAAAAAGTTCAGTTTTTTTTCGAGATTTTTCGAATAGTTCCAAGGCAGCCAATTATCGGCGGATTCTGGGGCGGCTTCAAAATTTTCTGCGATTGACACCATGTAGTTAAACGGTTCACGTTATTTAGTCGCAAGAGCCTTGGGGCACGGGACGATACGACACTCTGGCGATGTCGATTACTCGTAATACCTCGCCGTACCCCGTCTATGAAAAATTGTGAAAATCTGCAGACTTGAAATTTTTAAGGAAGGAGTCGCGATGACATTGGAAGAATTTCAGGTTGAGTCAAAGAAACGCAAGGTTGGACGGGGTCAGAAGCCACAGCCATATACTGATGAGCAGAAAGTTTTTGCGAAGGATTTCGCGGAGAAGGCGTTGTCGGAAGGGGTACCGCGATCAGTTGTGCTGCGCCGACTCGGGATTTCAGCGACAGCGCTGAAGAAGTGGATGAATCCGGAAAAGAAGGATGGTTGTGGCGGATTCCGTCAAATAAAAATTGCAGCATCTGGGAAGAACGCGGGTAGTCCTGTGCTGATAACGCCAGCGGGATATCGTGTGGAAGGGATTTCAATTGAAAATCTCGTACATCTGCTGCGAATGCTATGATCGGACTGATCCGTGCGGTGCGCGTGTTTGCGTATGCGGCGCCGGCAGATATGAGGGAGTCATATAACGGACTCGAATCGCTTGTGCGTCGGGAGCTGGAGCATGACATCATGGATGGTGACCTGTTTCTTTTTGTCAATCGCAGACGCAATCGGGCGAAGGTGTTGTTTTTTGATGGCACGGGGCTGTGCATTTTGATGAAGCGTATGGAACATGGGCGGTTTGCCTCTCTGTGGAAAGATTCGGGCAAACTTGAAATGCGGATGACGCCCAGCGAACTGTCAATATTTCTGGAAGGCAGCAAGGTGGTGGGACAGATCCCGCTGATTCTGCCTGATCTCACCAAAGACTCCCTTGCGGTATCGCACAAAATGTGATCAAACATCTTTCGTGCTGAAGCTGGAAAACATCACCGATCTGGAAACCGCCCGCAATGTGGCCATCATGCTGCAAAAGGAAAACGAACGTATTCATGCGCGTCTTGAGGAGATGACCAGAGAGCTGGCAAAACTGAAAGGTCAGGACGGGAATCGTCAACTTGAACTGGAAATCCAAAGGCTGCAGTCGCAGATGTCAAAGCTGCAGAAGATGATGTTTGGCTCCACTTCGGAACGTCGCGGCAAAAACTCGGATGAGTCCAGTGATTCGGATAAAAAAGATACGCAACCGCAGACCGGTCACGGCCCACGGGAGCAACGTGAACTCGATTCGATAGACAATGTGTACGACCTTTCTGAAGAGGAAAAAGTCTGCGACGCCTGTGGCGGCGTACTGGAAGAGTGGGAAGGTCAGGCAGATGAATCGGAGGAAATCAGCGTCGTGCAGCGGATGTTTTTCATCAAAAGGAACATTCAAAAAAAATATCGCTGTAAATGCGGCGGCTGCATAAAGACGGCTTCCAAACCACCATCGCTGATAAACGGCGGTAGATACACGCCTGAATTCGCGGTGGAAGTGGCAACGGAAAAATATCTCGATCACATGCCGCTGGAGCGTCAGGTGCGAAAAATGAAACGGGAAGGTCTGAAGGTGGACTCGCAGACGCTGTGGGATCAGCTGTGGTATCTGTCGCAGATACTGAGACCGGCATACATGGCGCTGCTGCCATTTATATTTTCATTTCCTGTAATCTGTGCGGATGAATCGATTTGGTACTATCTGCCCAAAGGCGGCAGAAAACGCTGGTACATCTGGGGCGCGTCGTGTCCTTTTGGCGTGCATTACCGGATTGATCCGCGCCGAAGTGGCAAGGTGGCCAAAGAACTTCTGGGCGATTATGCGGGAAAAATAATTACTGATGGGTACGAGGCATACAACATTCTGATACGTGAGGGGCCCGACAAAAAGAAACCGCAGATTATTCTGGTGAGCTGCTGGGCTCATACCCGCAGAGGTTTTACCGACTGCGAGAAGGACTGGCCTGAGGAATGCGGCGAAATTCTCGACATGATGGGTGAACTGTATGCGGTCGAACGCGAGGTGCCCAATCCGTGGTCGCTGCCGGAATCCGAACGAGCTGAGGCTTTTAAGCTTCGTGCCAAACTGCGCGATGAAAAATCAAGGCCGATAACAAAGCGCATCAAATCGTGGGCCATGAAGCAGCTTGCACTCAAGGAAAGTGACCTCCGCAAAGCGGTGGAATACATGCTGGGTCACTGGGACAAACTGATGCTGTTTCTAGATGACCCGTATATCCCCCTCGATACAAACGAAATCGAACGCGGATTCCGTGGCCCGGTGGTCGGTCGCAAAAACCATTACGGATCAAAATCTATGCGCGGCACCGAAGTCGCCGCCATTATCTACAGCCTAATCGAGAGCGCAAAACTTTGCGGCATCAACCCCCATCAGTATCTGCTGGAAGCGACCAAACGTCTGCTGCGAAACCCGGATGACATCATTCTGCCACATCAAATGATGGAATTCTGAGATTCTGAAGTTTTTTAAACAAGGGTGACGTCGCCGGTTAATCGATTACAAGTTTGGGACAGGGCGAGGATTTACAGACATATGAGGATGTATTGAATGCAATTCCTAACTTCATTGACAACGTGTACAACGCCAAACGCATGCACTCTGCTCTGGGCTACCATGCACCGGCAGAATTTGAAAAACTTTGGAATAATGGAGAACTAAAAAAAATGGGCATGGACCCAGTCCTCAAATTGAAAGGAAAACTTTCCAATTGACAGGGTTCAGTGCATGTCGTTTCTGTGGAGCTCCCCAACCATTAGAGACATCGGGGATAGACTTCGAATGCAGCAGAAATTAACTGCGCCTTACAATCTTATTCGCAAAAATAGACATTAATCCGCCAAGCATGACGTATCCCAATATCACTTCCAACGTGACAAGAAGTTCACCCACCCAATTTAAAGGTGTTACATCACCAAAACCCAGCGTAGTAAATGTTACAATCGAGTAGTAAAAATACGTAAAAAAGGAGGTCTCTCTTATTGATGTAGGTCTGCCTCCCGGATATATATCAATGGTCGTATTCGCTATGTTGAACCAATCAGAATTTAACCAAAATATCAAACCGAATAATCCGGCGATTATCATTCCCCAGAAGGCCCACAGAAGAAAACTTCGTCCACAATTGGAAGAAATCCACCACAGATTATACCAGATAGGATGTCGCTCTTTGAAAAATTGGAGATATTCCTGATCGAGAATATTTCGTTTTATTAGAGGATCGCCCCATGCGGTGTCAATCCTAATTCCTTTGAGTACTGTATGCTGATCGATGTTAAGTTTATGTATTTTACAATCCGAAAGATCTGAAAAACTTATATCAGCTCCTTCTATGTTTGCGTTTCTGAGGTTAGCACCTCGGAGATTGACTTTTTCGAGATTGGCTCCTTTAAAACTTACGTTTTCGAGGTTGGAGCAGTGAAGTGTGGCGCCATTAAGGATTGCATTATTAAAGTTGGAGTCACGCAAGTATGTATTATCCAGATTGGCATTGCTAAGGTTGGCGTTACAAAGGTACGATGAACCAATAACAATTCGTGAAAGATTAGCGTATTTTAAGTCAGCGTCATCAAACTCAGCTTCGCTAAAGGAACATTCTGTAAGGTGAACAGAACTAAGTTTGGCTTCAGATAGGTTCGCCCCAAGAAAACCATTTCCTTTAAAAATTGCACCTTCAAAATTAGCTCCCCTGAAGTTTGTCCACAGCGGGATTGCATTTTCGAGATTAGCGAATGTAAGATTGGCACCGCTGAAATCAGCTTTACGGAGAGTTGCTTTGCTGAGGTTGGCTTCGCTGAGGTTGGCTTCGCTAAGGTTGGCTTCATCAAAATTGCCTTCAGAGAAATCAGCATTGGAGAGGTCAGCTCCGCTGAGATCGGCCTCAGAAAGATCTATCCCTCTAAAATCTCGTTGGCCGGAATTATATCTTTCAAGCAAATCGATTTGTTTCTTAATAGGACTATCTTCCATATGCATGAATTCCAATCCGAAGTGCAATAGCCGAATATTGCCCTGTCCTCTTGTTCGCCTCCATGCGGCTGTCAATTTTCGATTTTTGTTGTTTTTCTAATTGTGACTCATCGTTCATGAAGAAGACCCTAAAAATATTTGTAGATACTTGTAACGCGTATCGATGTTACATCGCAAATTTTTTAATTGTTCGATAAATAGAAAATTTGGTCACTGGGCGAAGCAATTGGTTGTCTATTCTCCACATTCTCCAAAATCCGCAATCTGTATAAACCTGCGTGAAACGCCCTTGAGGTGTTCGGTATCTTTGGTTCTTTGTTGGAGTTACACGTGCGGGTTTCAGAACCGTGTACTTTGTTTTTTTTCATCTGCTTGAAATCTGCCTTGATGGTTGTGACAAAAACTTTCTTTCTTCATTTGATTTGACCGAAACAACACCTGAATTCTGCCATCCGTTGGCGATGCGTCTAGGATTTGCTTTCGCGATGCGCAATTCCTCCTTGACTGTCGCTTGGCGTCGGACGGCGGGACGGGATCAGGGCGTTTATTTCTTAATTCAAATCCTATGAACAATATAAAGCAGGAATATAAAGCAGGGACGGTCTTGAAAAGTGATTCGTGAGAAGTAAGTCCGACACCACTATATGGTGTGCCACATCATAGTCTTCACCACACAAGATGTTGTGTTTTGCGTCCAAAAAATTGAAAAAAGCAGGGTTAATTCTCACGAATCAAAAGTTAAAAAGTATTCATTTTATGGTGTTGCGATTCCGCAGTAAGGCAAAGACGTGGGGTTCATTTGCGCGGATACTTTCGGCGCCTTCGTCATCCGCAACGTCGCTCCCGTTTTCCACAATCGCCTTAAGCACGAATTCTATAACGGCAGATTTTTCGGTCGACATTTCTTCCGATCTCAGCTTTCTCAGCATGATGCTGATTGCAGCGCTTCTGACCTTCAATCCTTCAGCCACCATCACCTGGGGCCGCCCCAGCTGTTCCACCCAAATCCACGCCACGAGGGCGCGTCCCAACGCAATATCCCTTCGTCTT
>JBNKCR010000091.1:0-63391 GCA_050287845.1 Polyangia bacterium | reverse complement strand
CACCTCGTCTGGCCCAAACACCGCTTCCGTTGTCAGCCAGGACGGACACGATACCAATCCCAAATATGCCCGATGACTGGACCATCCGCTTTCCGAGGCTCGTGACACGACTCCCGCACGAACCGGATTGTTGTGAACGTAGCGGATGAGCTCCATCCCGTAAGTATCACTGTGCACAAGAACGCTTTTCGGACGATCTGCCAGTATCGTCCCCAGTCCGCCGCGTTTCTGATTTACCCATGCCCCAAACGGCGCATTCACCTTTCACATTAAAAGACCGATGGGATCGGTGCTTAACTGCAACAACAGGTGAACATGAGAGGACATCAGACAGTAGGCGATGATTCGTCCGTTGTGAGAGGCTGCCGCATTGCCGAGCAGTTCGAGATAGCGATCCCTTGCCCCTTCGATGTCCAGGTAGTACCGCCGATCATGAAACCGGGAAATGACGTGAAACAATCCGCCAGTTACGTGAATTCTGGCATATCGAGGCATGGTCAAACATACGCAGAACGCCAGCATCTGTCAAGAAGTGAACATCTGACGTCCGTCCCTGTATTTCCCTGACGCAGAATCGAATCCTTTTAGAATTTTTGAGATTTTTAGTTTCGGGAGAAATCGATTGCGATAGGATGGACTACTTACGCCGAGACAGCCATTTCTGCGGTGTCCCTTATGGCAACTTCGATTTTAATCGATTGCTGTCGGGTCTTTTGATTGTTGCCAATGATGATCGTAGCGAGTACCGCCTTGCAATCAAACGGTCTTCATTGTCTGCGTTTGAAGACTACTTGTTTTCTCGCTTCAAAATGAACCGCCCCGAATTTTGCGTAGGCTCTGATTTGTCAGTCCTTACACCAGTCTGTCATGTGGCTGATGAATGAAAACCGGCTATTTGCCGAGAAATCGAGATCCGTCCCCAAATTCCCAAATTCCCCAGAAATGAAAGACAGGCTGACAGCGTGGATGACCGAGCAGGGATTCGAGACCCTCGACGATTTTCGCGGCAATCTCAGTCAGGCCGAATCCAGCAATCCCGCCGACTGGGATCGGGTCCAGTTCATAAAAATGTCGCTGAATATGAAATAGCCCGCACCAATGTGGATATGAAACGATCTCTCATCCAGACGCAAAAAAACTGGAATGCCTTGACATTGTAATGAAAAAGAATTCCACTCCCGTGTTTTACGAGATTGGCGTTGGGATAGGTGCAACCACCTTACCAGTGGCGCAGAAATTGAACAACAAAGGCGAGATTCTGATATTCAGCCGCATGAATGATGTGCAGGAGCTTTCGAAATAGTCGTGGTAATGTCATGGGCCCTATCGGCCGCTATAAAAAATTGTTGCAAAGAATAAAAAAGTAACTGGAGAAAGGTTTTTGGGATCGGCTTTTGCCATTCCCAAAGAGCAAAAATTAAGGGCAAAATGGCCCTTGTCCTTCCTGCTAACAGCTCTTTGGGTTTATAGGTCCTCGAAAAGGAGGTTTTTATTATGCGAGTCTACTGGATTGTATTCTTTTTCGGCATTTTGATCGCAATGTGCTGGAGCTGTTCTGATAAAGCATCGGGCGAAGACAAGGTGTCAGATGTGGATGGCCATACAGATGCCGATGCCGACTCTGATACCGACGCGGATGCTGATACTGATACGGATACCGACGCGGATGCTGATACTGATGCCGACTCTGATACCGACGCGGATGCTGATACTGATACGGATACGGACGCGGATGCTGATACCGATGCCGACTCTGATACCGACGCGGATGCTGATACCGATGCCGACTCTGATACCGACGCGGATGCTGATACCGATGCCGACTCTGATACCGACGCGGATGCTGATACTGATACCGACGTGGATGCCGATACCGACGCCGATACAGGGCCGGATACTGCGGATACTGATACCAATCGTTATGAGGACACTGGTACCGATGAAGTTAAGGGTACAGATACGGCCGGGAATACAGACACTGATGCGGAAACCGACGCGGATAGCGATACACAGCCCGGAGATATGGTGACGGTTCAGATCGAACAGACGCGACAGGAGATAGCTGGGTTTGGCATCAACTTGACGTGGTCGCCTCCCCTTTCGAATGAACGGGCTGACCTATTGTTCGATCCGAACAAGGGGATAGGTATCTCCATTTGTCGCATCGGTATGGGAATGGACGGCGATCAGTTGAGTGACAACATCTGGGCCGATATGCGGATGGCCCGCCAACGCGGTGTTGAGACGTTTATCGGAACACTCTGGAGCGCACCGGCAGAATGTAAGACCAACAACGACGTAAACGACGGGGGACACCTGCGGGAGAACTGTTACGAGTCCTGGGCGAATACCATTGCCGCATTCCCTGCCAAAGTGAAGCAGAATACGAACATCGATCTGTACGCGATGTCGCCGCAGAACGAGGTTGATTTCGCGTCGTGCGGCTACGAAAAACCTTGCAATGGCAACTACCCGACAATGCTCTATACGAGCGAGGAGCTGGCGGCTTTCGTCGAAGTGGTTGGACCGAAGCTGCACGCATTAAATCCACCGGTGAAGCTCATTGCGGCTGAGGTCGCCGAATGGAATCACCTTTGGTCAAATGAATCAGCTCCTGAAAGTCCGGACTCACTCAATGGTGTGGGATACGACTATGGCCATGTTTTGTACGAGGCCCCGGAGGCGTGGGCTGAAGTCGATATTTTAGGGGTACACATGTACATCACGCAGGTTTCAGAACCGTGGCCGGACGACGTCCCCAAAGAAAAAGAGATATGGCAGACTGAAATGTCCGGTGTGAAATGGTTTCCAGAGGAGGGACCGAGCGCCCACATAGAAAATGGCGTCGCAGTTGCGGGATGGATCCACAACGGGCTTACGGTCGGTGAAGCGAACGCGTGGGTATGGTGGTGGATCGAGGCGACCATGACCGATGACAACGAAGGGTTGTTCCTCATGGACGGCACCATCACGAAACGCCTCTATACGTTAGGCAATTTCAGCAAGTTTATTCGACCGGGCCATACGCGGGTGAATGTCACGGGAACGACTCCCGAAAATATCCTTCTCTCAGCTTACAAAGGGACGGACGGCACCGTGGTCATCGTTGCCATAAACCGTGGCAACACGCCGGTAACCGTCCCGATGACCATTGCCGGCGGAACAGCGCCGGTATTCCTAACCCCGTGGGTAACGTCGGTAAGCGACAACCTCGTTTCAAAAACAGCGATATCGGTGAACGGTGGAGAATTTACCGCGACCCTCCCCGGTATGAGCGTTACGACCTTCGTCGGGAAGTAGTCTCGCGAATGCATAACGCTGACGATGATTCTGTCGCGTTAGTAAAAGCGACTGAAATACCGCCCCATCAGCGCGTCCAGATATAGCCCAAACAAAAGCCATATCGCTTCTACTGTCCATTCAGCATAATTGCTGATTTTTCGTTCACATTTGAGTTCATGCCCTGGAAAGTAGCATTTATCCCAGGAAAAATGTATCAGAAATTGTTTTTGATATTCCGAGTCATTTGAAAATTTCACTTCATATTTTGCAAAGGGCGCAGCAATGCGCAGATTTTGAGTTCTCTTTTGCTCAAAAAAAGCCTGATAAAAAGTCAGGCGCCTTCAAAGTAATAGTCGAATTCCTCTTGAGGCGGCGGTCTGGCAGGCTCCGGAACAGGCGGTTCAGAAGGAAGCCCTACTCCATCGAGATATTTCTTTATTGAAATGCCGTCGGTTATGGCTGCGACCATTCGCATTTTGCCACCGCAATGCTTGCACACCTCCATCTGCAAATTGAAAGTTCTAGCAAGCAACGAACTTATTCCACCGTGCCAGCGCTTTCCAAGGCCCCCCGGAAATCACTCCGAGTCGTTTACGCAGGGTCCCCATGCCTGGACTGTTTAAGAAACAACATTAAAACATCTATGGCTGATGTTTTTCCACTGTTATTTGCTCCGACGAAAACCGTTTGTTCGTTTGAAAGCTCTACCCGGCATGATTTAAGTTTTCGAAAGTTTTGAATTTCGACGAAGTCAATTTTCATTTTCCCCCCTAAAGTTGGCGGCATGTATGGACGGCAAATAATGGCACCTTGAACCCAATAACACAGGTCATTTTCAGAATATTACAGAATCCGTAGAAAATGAACAACTGTAAGTTGTTGCTTCTTTTTGTAATCTGTTGTGGAGGATTGTGCGTGGGCTGGGCACGCTGGCGTTATGGGTTACGGCGCAGTGTAAAGTTGATCGTCTTCTTCAAGTATCCCAGTGTCAATGAGCCCATTGGTGACGGCGATAACCGCATCCCTTCGGATTTCACATTCCCACAATATGCAGACCAGCCAGCCTTGCGCCCTAAGTTTCCGCTCGTTCTCCCTATCCCGCTTAACCGTGCGTTCAAATTTGGGGAGCCAGTACCGTTGATTGCTTGCCGGTGTGCTGGCATGTTTGCAGCGTTTGTGGCGGTGCCAGAAGCAGCCATGGACAAAAATGACGGTTTTGAATTTCGGTAAAACGATATCGGGTTTGCCTGGCAGGTCGGAACGGTTGAGGCGAAAGCGAAAACCAAGGCGATGCAAAACGGAACGCACCATCAATTCTGGTTTGGTGTTTTTTCCTTTGACGCTGCGCATGGTGTGCGAGCGCTGCTCTTTTGTGAGAGTATCCGTCATTGCGTAACAGTTTGAAAAACAGAAGAGAGGCTGTCAACCTGTTTGGAGCGAAGGGCTACTCGTCGTTGGTTTCGTCGAGGCGCTGTTTGGCAAGATGTTCAAGGCGTTGGGCTTGCGTGTGCAGCACCTGTCTCAACCCCTGATTCACTTCCCGTTCACTGATAACCTGGGCAAGATTGGCGATTGTATTGGCGCGCCGGGCAATCCTCAAATCGGAATGTTTGCGCCTTTCGTAAATATCATCTGGAATAATTCGGCGTCGCGTTGATTCAGGCAATTTCACTTTGGGCAGCTCAACAACATTGCCTTCATTTAATATCGCCCCGAAATACGATTTTTTTATCAATAATTGGAACACGGTGAATTCAGCTGCATTCAACCGCTCTTTGCGCTCCTCAATCGGAAGCTTTTCAAGTCCCCAAAACGGCCAGACTTCAACATCGCAGACTTCGAAGGGGTCAAGGACATGCTTGGCAACAGCATCGCTTCTTTGGCCTGTGAGGTGCCTGCCAACGCGTGAACTCAACCCTTCATATGTTTGGCCGACGTAAATGGGTTCGCCGTCATAATCGAAAAAAGCGTATATACCGCACTTTGCCGAGCCAACGTTCTTCCCGGATGAATCTTTCTGGATCATCAAAGCCTTCAACTCATCGCGGATTCGTTTAACCTCGATTGGCGGGTCCAACTTAACTGGAGACATATAAAACCTTACTCCAAACCTATTAGAGGACAGTATTCCTGCATAATCCAGCCAATCACTGGAACGCACACAGCGTCACCCATTGCAAATTTCGCCTGGGTTTCGGTGACGGCATGCAATTTGAATTCGGGCGCCCCCTGGAGACTGGCATATTCACGGGCTGTCATCCATCGAACGCGGATGTTGCCTCGCCCTGCTTCCACAACTGCCTGTTTGCTCGAACCGCCGCGAGGCGTTCTCAAACATCCGGCGATATCATCGGCGCGGATTTCCCATACTGCGCTGCCATTCCTCGTTCTGCGATAAGCAGTGGCCCAGGAAAGTTTGGACGCTTCAATGCGCTGTTCAAGCCGTGTCCGCTGTAATGAAGAAAGGCTATTCATGAACGCCTCAATCCGGGTTTGGGACCACCACGCTTTGTTGTTGTGTGACAAGCGCTCAGCTACATCGCAAAATGAAACTCTTTCGTTATGCAGCTGCGGCAGTTTCGCTGGCGTTAAGTCCAATTCTGGATGGCGTTCAACAAACTCAGCAATCCAGGCTGGACGAATATTCGAAGGCGACCAATCGCCAATTTCACCGGGTTTGTTTTGAGAAGCAATGATAAATAGTCGTTGTCGGCTCTGCGGTACAAAATTCTTTGCATCAACGACCAGCAAATCACAACTGTAGCCAAGCTGGTTGAGCCTGGCAATTGCGTCATACAGATCTTTACCCTCGTGCGAACTCGCAAAACCGGGAACGTTCTCCAGCAACAACGCCTTCGGTTTGCGCGCCCCCATCTCGCCAATCACCCGTGCAAACTCCCAAAACATTCCCGAATGCTCGCCTTTTAAACCGGCGCGCTTTCCCGCCAGGGACAAATCCGTACATGGGAACGATGCCGTTGCGATCTGGACATCTGGAATATCAGAACCAGTAATATTTCGAACATCCGCTAAACAAAAGTCGTCGGCGCCAAAATTGGCGGAATATGATTTAAACTTGGTGTTGTCGATGTCGGTTGCAAACACCACATCAATATTGGCTTGTTCCAAGCCAAGTCGGACTAAACCAACGCCGGCAAAAAATTCTGCAGCGGCATATCGAGCTGATGAAACTCGAACGCGTTGGGTATCTATCGCTAAATTAGTTTGCAAACTAAAACCTTTCATTTTGCAACCTCAAATACAGTATAAGTATACTAGACGAATTTTCAGTAAAACATACTGAAAAGTTGAAAAAAGCACCTTGCCCAAATAATTCAATTCAACATACTACCACTGAATACCATACAAATGTATGCCACGCAATTGCTATCCAATTCCGACACAAAATCATATATCGAGAATAAAGAAGGCGGAAGAATCACTCATATTCCCTCAAACGCAAAACATTCCGTCAAACACAAAACATACCCACCTCAACGAAAACTACTAACGGGAGCCGCCAACCCAGAAGCAAGAACCATCATGTTGCGTACAAATACCGTATTTTTTCCATACGGTATTTGCTTACCAAGACTTCCTCCGCAAGAAATCAAAGCTCTGATAGCATCCTGTCGCCGCATTCCCTGGGATTCGCCACCTTCAGCACCCCGAGGGTCAGTGGCGGTTGTCGCGACGCTCTTCCCGCCTTGAAGGTCATCTTTCCGATTAAAAACCAGCTCCCAACCAATCCCAAAAAGGTGCGCAAATCAGGGCACTATAACAAAGTCACATACTTCTGTTTTCTCTAATAATATCATCGCATTATTCAAAACAAAGCCCCTCGCAAGCCGTGAACAATCCGGGAAAAAGCAGTTTGAAGACAACTGCAACACGGGCCCCGGAAATACCAAATAGGCCCTATTAAAATGTCAGTATCGCAGTTCAAACAGCGTTTTATTCACAAAGCTTTTTATTGCTGGCAACCCCATGAATAATCTGGTCCAAATAGTTCTTTTCCTTGCCCGTGATCGGTTCATGGTTGTCCACCAGGTCTTTGACTGAAGTCATCGCCTTCCAATGGATTGAAAGAATCATTTCGTTGTCATTGCGGCTAATCAGTTTCCGGTTTTCCAGCTGTTGCGTCCTCATGCTCAGGTCTTTGGGAAGTTCAATGCCGTTCGCGATTGCATCGTTTATTACTTTTTGGAAAACAGACGGGTCAAAAGGATCGTTCCGGGTGAACATTTTGGCCATGTTATCAACCTTGCTTTTTATCTCTGTCAACTCTGCAGAACCGGCATCAAATTGTTCTTTTTGTTTGTTCTTTATTTGTTCTTGTAGAGGACGTTGACTGAGTGAACATGACCTGGTGACTGAGTCAACAATGGTAGTTACACTGGGTGAACACGTTTTGATACTTGAATGATGTTTACTGAGTGAACATGCATTGCCGCCGTAAAATGGTTTAAAAATTGCTAAGGGAACGCCGTCTGGATTCGGCGCTTCATCGAACATTTTTGGAGTGGCATAGTAAAGATACTGCCCTGGCGACGCCGGGTATTGCTTCGCCGGGTCAGGATTAGGGAGTAATTCGCCTTTGATGAATTTTCGTCGGATCAACCTGCCTTCAGCTTCAAGTTCCTTAGACAAAGTGCCCAAATAACCCCTGCTGATTCCACATTCCTTCGCAAGGGTTTCAGTTTTGGGCCATGCAAGATCACACTTGTTCAGGTGGGTGATCAATTGGTTCACAAACACCTTCTTCGCAGGCTGATCTTTCCACTCCGGTCTCCCATTCGTGACCTGGATACGTTCTCGAAACGTTTTTCGACGGCGCTGGAGTGTCACTGCTCTGCATGATGTCGGTATGGTTTTGCAGACATCCCCCGATGTTTTTCCAGCCATGCCAGGAATGCGCGTTCATCAATGAGCACGCGTCGGTTCACGCGGATGAAGCAATTTGCAATGCCCTTTTCTTTGGCGTTGAAAATCAGCCACCGTAACCCGGATTTACTGGGCCATGGGTACCGACTGCAAAATTGGTCGACAGTGATAAAGTGATTGAGAGGATTGTCCATAATTGCGTCCTTTCGCTGCATGTTTTTAGAAAATGTGCACAGGCGACGATTATGGGAGATTGTTGCGGGAGCGAATACCCGGCACGGCAAGCGAAAACTCGTACCGGGTATCACCGTTCAGAAAAATACAGGATTCTCATTTTGCTACGGCCCGAGGAATTTGGATTCCTATGAGTTTAGCCAGATCGCTTGTATATGCGTAAATTTCGTCGGTCATAGCCTTTGTGTATACGTCGCTGGTAATGTTTTCAGTCTCTGTGAGAATCCGTTGCGCACTCCAGCGATTCACCACGCGCATTGCCAGATGACGCATACGCTCGTTTATGGTGCCATGATTTCGTGGCAGCGGACCGATACCTTTACTCTTTGCATACTCAATGCTGTCATCGAAGTAAAAACAAAGCTTGTTTGCGGCCTCGAAAAAGAAATTTCGAACAGCGTTGAATGCATGGCTGTCGTCAGCCCAATAAACAGAGCTAACAGCAGCATCTGCGACCAAATCCAAACCCGGCAATGTCACCTGTAGCACCTCCTTGTCGAAGGAGAACTCGTTCGAGGGATTGCTGACAGCACGCATTGGCATTATGTCGTCAATGGCGGGATTCCAGTTAAAAATCGAATTATGCAAAAACGTGCATATCCAATTCTCGGGGAGGTTGTAGTCTTCCATCAACCGTTTGAGCTGCTCGAAATATTCAGGATGCTCAACTTCTGGAATCCCAATGATTTTGAATCTCGGGTCGGATTTGCATGCTTCTGCTTTCTGTTTTTTTAAACGTTCAATATGCCATGGCGAAGGAGAGGACGGTCTATCTGGTTTAACCGGGAAAATATCGTTCCGTATCCGATGAAGCATTTCGGGCTTCAATTTGAAACACTCTTCTAAAAAGATCACTCGGTATTCTGTGACATCACTGGCAGCTGGGGCCAACGTTCCTTTGTGGGATCGGTATTTCTCAGAAATACGCCCCAAATAGACTTTCGACAACAACTGACCAACCTCATTCGCAAACTGTTCTTTCGTTCTCGGAATCTTCTTCATTGACGCCCCCCTGCCCGAAGATTTTGTTTGTCATTGATGAAACCAAACGCGATGTGTGTGCCTGGCTCAAGTGCGAGTAGCGTTTCACCATCTCCAATGTTTTGTGGCCGAGCACTTCTGCCAATTCAACTGAGGTGGCGCCATCCATGGTAAGATATGATGCACAAGTGTGCCTCAGGTCATGCCATCGGAAGTCTTCTACGCCTGCTTCTGCACGGGCCTTGCGCCACGCACGGGTAAAGTCGATGGGTTTGCCAGGAACCCGCCCTGGAAATACATACTCCTCTTTGCTCTTTCTCTCTTGAGCCACTTTCCGCGCGTCGCTCAAATTATGGATATTGCCGTGGCCGTATTCTTCCTGGCGCTTCTTCTCCTCTTCCTTCTTTTTCCTTTCGGCGCGGGCCTTCATTTCATCAAGGGCATGGCCCACCAATGGCGCACTTCGACGTTCACCATTTTTGGTATCGTCAAAAAGAAGCAGGCCACGCTCCAAATCCACGTGTGACCATTTCAAACCTCGCAGCTCACCGCGACGGCACCCCGTGGAAATGGCGATTATCACCGCGCAATACAAATCCTTATTGTGACTATTTCGGCATGCCTTAAGCAGGCTAACGCGTTCCACATCACTGAGAAAACGGATTCTGCCCCGAGGCTCCTTTGGTTTGCTGACCCGCCGAAAAGGATTGTCATCCAACCACTGCCATTCTTTACTGGCAACTGAAAACACATGGGACAGCGACGCCATATAACGCACCACAGTGGCATTTGAACGCTTCTTTCCCCTTGTATTGGGTTCGGTCAACAGTCTATCTCGATATTCGGCCAACGAGGCCGTTGTTATCCTGTCCAGAGTGTAATCCCCAAGCTCGCCCTCCCACCAATCCAGATGGATGGCCTGAGATGACGAAGTGGATTCCTTCTTTTGAGGCAACACATCCCGTCGGTACCGCTCCAGCATTTTTGAAACCGTTTTCCGTTTTCCTTCTGACGAGGGAAAATAGCGCCCTTCGCGAATATCGTTTTCTGTTCTCTGCGCCCAAAGCTTTGCGTCGGTTCTACGAGAAAAAGTTGCAGTTTCTCGTGGATGGCCTTTCAGACGGATAATCACACGATATGAAAGTTTTCCATCCTTGGAGCGTCGAGGTTCAATTGTTGCCATGGTGGTCTCCCTGTTTTTTTAAGACATTTCAGTACAAGATAAAAATGGCTGTTTTAAGCGCCATCGGATAACTAAACCGATGGTCAAAGAGCGCATATCCTTTAGCGGTATCAAGCTTTCTGCCACCATTCCCACAATGGGACACTCGTGGGGCACTTGACTCGAAAAATTGCCTGATTTGAGCGATTTCATTGGTCCTCTTGTATTCGGTGCAACGGAAGAAAAAACGGTGGCAGCCCCATTCGCGTCGTGGTGGATTGCACAAATTCCCGAAGGTATGGCCAGGCGTTTAAAACACCGTTGATTCCGCCGAAAGCAGCAATGTAGTCGTTCAATTTCTTTGGAGAGGGTCCGCCTTCAATGCTGTACGAGTACGTCAATACGTAAGAGACCTTGATGGAGAGCACTTTCTTTTTCTTCAGCAGCTTGCCCAGGTCCTTCACAAACAGGACGTCGCAGTTTACCGTCACCCAGAACAGCTGGTCATCTAAATCATATTCGCTTTCGGTTGTCGTCGTAGTCACCGCATCAATATTCGAATCGTCTATATCTTCCCAATTCTCCCGAGGCTCCAAGATGCGCGCACTGCATTCTTCCATTACGATGTCCTGCAGTTCAGCATACTGCGCCATAGTTGCGGCCAAATCATTCAGAGTTGGCTTTGATTTCTTCCTTGCCATCTTACGCCCCCAACTTCGTCAGGAGGTTGCCTCCTTTTATGGGATTCCATGGGCGAGCCGGTTTCTTCGCGGTTTGTCGTTTCGAGCTAAACGCATCTTTCTGCACAACGACATTTTTCCCTTGTTCAGAATCGTCGTCACCCACGGGCCCCAGCGCATCCAGCTCCAACTTCGCCCCCAGGTGATACGCAAGGTCCACCATGGACGCGACCGTCAAATTCGCCTTCTGTTTCAATATCTGAGTCACATTCGCAGGCGCACACCCCATCCGCTCCGCCAACGCCGACCGCCTCACCCCCTGGCGCTCCATCTCCGCCACCACAAACCCATAAAACCCCTCCACAAACGCCTCCCGCGCCCTTAACTGCTGCTCATCCGGTTCTCTTCGCATACATCAATCCATTCTCCAAAACAGTCCACTCCCGACCATAATGGCACATTTTCGGCAATAATGGATCATTTTTTTAAGTTTGAACTTAAATTACTCAAATTTTGTATAACAGGAAAAATGATGAAACCTGGACATAGGAGTTTCGACAAAATAAAATGCAACTCAACAAAACAGGAGGTGAAGCCATGAGGTCGACGCCGTGTACAGGGTGGAACAATTCAAGTCGGCTATCTTTGGACCAAGTTGTAGGTGAAATCGGAGAATACATTCCCAACCAGCTCTTTATTGCCTTGGCCGAGGACTACTCCATTTTTACTGATGAATTCGATGGAATTGAAGATTCCTTGGAGCCTGAGAATTTGGCCAATTTTGTTCACGAATACGTTCATTTTATACATAATTTTTCTACACTGGCAGGATGTAAATCTTTTATTTTGCATCAAAAACTACTTGCTTTATTTTCAATCCCGATCACTTCCGAAGGCGATTCCATATGTTTAGGCAACGTCCACATGTCCCTCGAAGAAAAGAATGCCGTTCGAAATCTTGTTGCATTAAATAACGCTTGGGAGGGCGACCGCATACCAATGCTTGAATTGGATGAGACAATTGAAGATATCGCTATCACTGGAACGACTCTTGAATACAGAGACTTTCTGACCGACGAATCTAAGACAATTGTAGTCCCTATACTCACAGTAGGTTTAGATGTTAAGTATGAGAATGCGGAAATGGAATCGACAAAATTCTGCATAGGTAATCTTGCCATCGAAGAATTCGTTGCGAATCAAATCGAGTTAGACATCATACGGCAATCTGCGCCAGAACAGTTGAAAAAGTATGAAGAGAATGTACCATTTTTTCCTTACAAAGTCTTGAGACTACTCGCCAAGTATATAACTCCAACCCTTTCGAATGGTGATTTCTGCTGTATTGCTTTGGCTAGTTTATGTACTCAAAACCCATCTGAGAGTTTGTATCTAGCGTGTATCTATATTCAAGAGTTAATAAACAGAGAACATACGATTGAAGACGCGCTCGACAAGTGCAGGGACAAAATCGCCGAAGACATTGGCGATGTTTTTAATATTGTGATTCAAAAAGATATACCTGGAATAATTGAAATGCATTCGGAAAGAGGAATAGGAGAGCTGGCAATTCGTGCCGTTGGCGAAATATTTGAACATTGCATTACCGCACGGAAAAAAAATTTTCTATTTGAGATAACTCCATTGTTGTCCAATGACCTCAGTGGTGAGTATCAAAAGCTAATAGCTTCTCTTCCCTTCTGCGACATAATAATTGAGAGGGACACTGACCCTGAAAGGATTGCTCGGGACGCCATTATCTCACTAAACGCTTTGTTTGTTGCGAGTGGCGACAAGGGATTTCCGCTTACCACTGTAATGAGACCTATGCAAGCTCAACTTCATTACCTCAAATGTCATCTTTCCGATGACGGTATTCTTCCTTCTATTGCAAGCGATGCAAACCAATGTCCGTTTTTCACATGTTGCAATACCTACTTGCGGAAAGAACGTGCTCAGATATGTGCGACTGAGCCATGGGCTCACTATTCCCAAAATGCAGAAAAACTCTGTTGGTATGGCGCAGGTGTGGCTTCAACAATGGGGAAAACAAAACTTGAGGACATTACCTATGAAGAATTTGAAGATGCGTAAAATTTCAGAGAAGCGCGCGACCGGTAAGATCAGGTGGTTAATCTCAGAATTCTTGATCACGACCCACTGAATTGGCGGAACGGATTTCTTCAACTATCATTTGGCAATATTTTTCCAATTTATCTGATGCATCTTTCCCGTACATGGAAGAGCTTGGACTTAATTTCCCCTTTGCAAAGGCGTTTTCAATAAACGGTATTTGAGCATCTACCAGACTTGACAGCGCTCCAATTCTTGCCGAATGAAACTGGGCATTGACAAGTTCAGCTTGTGCCTCAGCCGATTTTTTTGATTCGACACGCGCAAGTCTCATTTCTTGACGCGTTAATTTGAGTTCTTTTCTCTGTGCTTTCAGTTCTCTTCCCTGAAGAATTATCGTGCCAATAAGTACGGCAAAAGCGAGTCCCGAGAACAATGCGTTAATCGCTCCGAATTGATCGCCAAACTGTCCCTGCTCTCCCAAGTTCCCCCAAGATATCCGCATAACAATGGCATATACACCTACTGCTGCCACAATCCCTGTCGAAATTATTGCCAAAGCTCTACATACATTGATTTCTTTTTTTTTCATCGAAAACTCCTGCTAAAATGCTCCTGCATCGGGATATATAATATACTTTCAAAAAACAACTGTTCAGAATAAACACTGAAGATGACATCTATCGCGCTCTCGCGTGGTCCGGCCTTCATGATATCGAGCCTTCGAACGGAGAATGTTAAATGGGAGAAGCCAAAAGAAAAGGAGACCTCCTTGAGAATGTGGTAGCGCTGCTACATAGCCACGCAGCGGAAAGCGTGCGAGTTCGTGTCATGCTGCCAGTTGCGGGATCCCAACGACAGCGCGAAATCGATGTGCTATTAACATCACAAGTCAAAGGTTATCCGGTCCAAATAGTCATTGAGTGTAAAAACGAGAAAAAGCGCGTTGGCATCGAAAGGATAGATGCTTTTGTCGGCAAACTGAAAGACATTGGTATCCCTGCAGTGAATGGAATTTATGTATCACCAACAGGATATACAAAGGACGCTCTCGAAAGAGCTAAAACCGAAGGAATCCGGACACTGTTATTTGAAGGCTTAACACCGGATCGATTAAACATTGAAATTTCCAGCGCCAAGCATTCAATTGTTTTCACCTTGGCAACATGGCTTGGCATGAACCATTTCTCTTATCTTCCGAATATTTGTTTAAAAAACTTACCAGGAGTCACCGCTCAACTCGATCTCCAGCGACATGGCCATGACAAACCCGGCCTGATGAATCTTCTCTGGGAGCAATGGATTACAGAGAAAATCCCGAAGACACTTGGTCAGCATGTTATGTCTGTCGTTCTACCAGCAGAATATTCCATTCGCGGAAACAGCGTCGGCGACCAGGGACAAATTGTAATTATCGACTACACAGTCACTGGTCACATGTTGCAAAGAGAAGGGCATGCCAGAAACCTGAAGCTGAAAAATGCTGAAACTGAACGAATAGAAGCGCATCGTATCGATGCCGCATTTAAACATAATGACACGTCAGAGAGCCTGATATGTTTGGAATCGGAAGATAAACTTACAGAGTACCTTGGGTCTGCAGATTTTCATATTCATGGACGTATCAAAGTTCCCAGAATTGTGGACAGCCATACCTATTGGCCCCCCAGTGAACGTGCGCTGATACGAATTCAAGAACTTCGAAAGGCTGGTAGTGCGATTACGTTTGCAGAAATAGAGGGGACAGACTTGTCACGAGCATGGGATGCTTATTTTAAAACAGATTCCCCAAAATGAAAAACCGTAACGTAGTGCAAGTTCAGTCGTGTTCCACCGCCGCCCTTCGGGCTTTGGCGCGATTTTGAAAATTCGAACGGCAAGAACCTCATTATTGCCCAGTGTTGCCAAGAAGTGCCCCACCAGTGCCCCATCGCCCCTCACCCCCACCCCCACCAAAAACAAAAGCCCTGCAACTCTTCAGAATTACAGGGCTTTCGCTGCGCACCCAGCAGGACTCGAACCTGCGACCCCCGGTTTAGGAAACCGCAATTTTCATAATATTATGATTGTCTCATTGTGTACCGTTGTGTTCTGCAGTGGCTATAATATATTGAAATTACAATGTATTTTCGGGTGATTCTTATTCTGTTGGTGTACCATCGTGTTCCGTGCTATACCTTGAATCCGGATCCAAAAAGGATCCATTTTTTCGAATGGGGATCCAAAGCGGATCCAAATTTCGAGGAACCGGGGGTTGCTTTTGAGCCAGTCAAACAGAGTGAAATTTACGGTTCCCAAGGTGGAGAATTTCGCCAGCAAGGACGGGAAAGAAGCCTTTATGTGGGATTCGGACACCCCCGGCCTGGGGTTGCGGGTAACCGGCAAAGGGGGCAAGTCATATGTGTTCAGGTACAACATTGGAAACCGGCGCAACCGGTTGACCATTGGCAGCTTTCAAATCTGGACCCTGCCAGCGGCCCGCCAGGAGGCCCGGCGCTTGCACCAGTTACTGGACCAGGGGGAAGACCCACGGAAGGCGCGCAAAGCCCTGAGAGACACCGAGGGGGCGAATTCCCTGTACTTCAAAGATGTATTTGAACAATACCTGAAAGCCAACAAGACCCGCTGGTCCGATCGCCATTATGACGACAACCTGTTTCATGCCCGCCCAAACGGCGGTGTGCTGTGGCCTATGCTGCAGAAGCGGCTGGCGGACATTGACCAGCAGACGGTGAATAGATGGGCGCAGAACGTCGCCAGCGAACCCGTGAAGGGGTACCGCAACCAGGGGAAGTCCGCGAAGCTGCGCCATGGGTTCATGCGCCTGCGCGCTGCCTGGCGGTGGGCATATGAGCGGGATGAATATCACCCCGCCATGGCCAGCCCCGATATTTTCAGCAATTCAATTTTGCGAACACTGGTGCCAGCGGCCAGCCCCAAACGGGATGCCCTCACCAAAGTTCAGTTGAAAGCCTGGTTTGATACGGTGCAGAAAATCGGAAATCCCTACATTTCGGCGTATCTTCAAATTCTGTTGCTGACCGGCGCGCGCCGCAATGAACTGACCCGCCTGAAATGGAGCGACATTGACACCCAATGGAAAACCATCTGGCTGCATGACAAAGTGGAAGCCGATGGCCGCGTGATTCCATTGACCCCCTATGTTGAATTTTTAATCAGCCGCCTCAAGAAAAAAAAGAAGTGGGTGTTCTATTCCGAGCGGTCCAAAAGCAAACACATTGAAGAGCCGCGCATTCAACACAAAAAAGCGCTGGCCGAGGCCGGAATCACAGATCTGTCCCTCCACGGATTGCGGCGCAGCTTCACAACTCTATCCGAATGGATTGGCGCGCCCAAAGCCATCATTGAACAAATTCAGGGGCACAAACCCCAGACCACATCAGAGAAGCACTACACCGTGCGCCCGGTTGATCTGTTAGCCGTCTGGCACAACAAATTTGAAGAATTTATTCTGGCGAATGCGGAGATTCAGTTTGATGCCGAAGCCGTTCAAGAGGGGTTGCACGTGGTGAAATAGTTCTCTCAATTGATGTACATCAACACTACGCAACACTGTGCACGCAATATGTACGCCCAACAAAAAAAGCAACACAGCAACACAAAAATAAGTTTGACAATCCACTGTGACTGAATAGCATAGAGCCAACCTCAAATTCTGAGCAATCATAATCTGGGGGACTACCTGCCGCAAGCTGGTCGAAAGAGCGACACGCGGAACCAATAACTTTTTATTGTGCAAACTGTTTCGATGCACAGGAAAGGGGTTCCAGCATGTCGACGAACACTCTGGACCAGAATCAGTCAAGAACAGAATTACTTACTACCAAAGAAGCCGCGATCGTGCTTCGCAGATCCGCGCAAACACTAAGAAAATGGGCTTGCACTGGCGAAGGTCCCGTCCAGCCGGTTCGCCTGAATGCTACGCGAGGCCCCCTACTCTGGCGGCGTATTGACATTGATCGAGTCATTGGGGGGAATCAATGAGCGGGTCAAAAGTGTCGCGCAGAATCGCGATTGAATCCAAGTGTCACGAGTGCATGGCGCACTATGCCGACGGTAAATCGGATTGTCAGGTGGTGACGTGCCCTCTTTATCTGTTCATGCCATACCGAAAGCAAAAACCTGTACTCGATTGGCAGCGGTTCAGTCCGCGTCGGATTGGTCTGGTAGCGTGGGAGGATATCCGCGCGGAGGAACACGCAAAAAACACGCCGGAGCAAAGCAATCCCCATTTTGTAGGCATACCCATATCGAATTCCCCACACGAATCCGCAGTTGTGAAAAAAGAGGGGTTCCCGGGACAAAAATGGACAACTGGACCGACAGGCAACTGAAATGTCGGGGGATAAGCGCAGAGTGCCCAGCCGCAACAGTGGCCGGAATTTCACCAAAAACTACAAGGACAAGTGGAATTCGAAAGCATTTCTCGATTTGAGTCCCGAGCAACATGCATTTCTCGACTATCTGGAAAGCGGTCCAGCCAGCAACGCTATCGGATGCTATCACGCTTCGTTGCCGCGTTTGAGAGATGAATTTCATGTAATGGCACGCGGTAGATTCACCAAGCTGTTCAACCAGTGCAAAAAAATCGGATTGTTTCAATACGACGATGAAACCAATGTTGTCTATCTGCGAAAAATGGTTGCCAACAACCCTCCCCAAAACCCGGACGCGGTAAGGATGTTTGCGAACATGGTAAAAAGAATCCCAAACGAGTGTCCATTCAAACCCATGGTCATTCAGGCAATCTGGCGTGAATGCGATGAAAGCACCGACAAAATGAGGGACGCATACAGCCAACATATTGCGCCGCTGGAAACGCTTCTGAAGCCCCTAATCGAACCCAATGTCAACACCGTTTCACACGTTGAGGAGAACATTTCTGCGCAGAAAAACCAGAAGACTCGCGAAAAAGCACAGAGGTCGACCCCCACGTCGACCCCCATGTCGACCCCGGGTCCGGGGAGCGCGCCGACCGATCTACAGTCTACAGCTAATAGGGGGTATAGTAGTAGTATACATACTACGAGGGGGAACAATCAATCGGCATCTTTCCCTATTTCTGAGCATAAGGAATACAAAAATGCACGCGAGGCCGATTTCATGGGAAACACACTGGACTATTTTAACGAAAGTATGCTCGACGATTTTGAAGAGCCGGATTTTTAGGCAAAGCAAAAATGCGTGCGGGACAACCTGAGTTTTCGTGTTGCAGTGGCTGACAAGCCTGTTAGCGTCTTTGTCCACGCGTAACGAATTAGAACGTCATAACATCTCGCGTGCGTGCATGTCTAACCCCCCCTCTGTTCAACCCAATTTCCGATAGATGCATTGCGTCACGATTCGGGCCTCGTGGGCGTTACGTTGCTGGATAAGTAACGCCCTCCCCTCCCAGACCGGGACCATTTTCGTGACACAGTCATCCAATTTCTTGCGGGATGTCTATTCACGGGGATTTGCAGGAAGATTTTGTCACAACCGTCATTCACTTGTGCTACCGGGCAGCGACGCTACGAAAGGAAGGCCAATAGTGGGCGACTGGAAAAACAGAGGAAACATTGCTGTAATTCAGTGGCAACCGCCCAGGGGAAATTCCTTCATTCGCGTTGGGTTGTCGGGCTATGGAGATAAAACCTTCGTTGATATTCGAGAATATTACAGGGATGAGGATGGCACCCCAAAACCGACAAAGAAAGGCGTCACCCTCAATGCATACTGCATTGAACCAGTAATCAAATCCCTTTGCATAGCAGCCCATTGCATGGGGATTAAGATTACTCAAAGCATTCTTCCAAGCTCCCCCGATACCTCAGCCGCTTCCAATCAGTGAGCCTCTCTTTATAATATGCGCGTGGGCGTGTGGGCGTGAATTGCGCGCGTATAAGGTGACAATCCGAAGTTGGTGAAATTCTCTTAGCGTCGACAACGGAGCGAACAGATTCTGACACAGGTTGTGAGCTCTTCTTCTGTCACAGCATCACCAAACTCGCGGATTTTCTTCCTACACTCTAAATCACACAAGCTTATGCAGTCATCTGGGACAAGACCTTCCTCAACTTGAGAAATCGATTCATGCGACTCGGCATCGGAAATGCTTCCAATAGCGTTAAGCCTCTCGTGCATCTGACTCAGAACCAACTTCTGTCGCGTAGAATACAGCATACTCACGGTTACAGAACCCAATAAAAAAAGGATTGAAAACAATATTGCGCCCGCTGCAAAGTCGGTTGCCCGCTTGGATGCATGCGTTCGTGCTGACATATACCATGGATATGCAATAATCCATATGAGCAATTGTCCAAATGCCCATGCCGCCGGGCCGGTTCTCAAGGCGACTACTTTACTACGTTCATCTTTCCCGTATCCAAGCGTTGCCGCATCAATTGCAACCAGAATGGCACTTCCTACCAACACAACGACAAATGCTGAAATCAACAGTTGGTACGAAGTTGAAAAAACCTCCCCTGCTTCCATTACCGAAAATTCTCCGCTGGCCTTGTACCATGAAAGAAACAGTAAAACCCCTCCAATCAGTGGGAGTAGTAAAAGCAACACCCCCATGACATCCGGTGAGGAGGCGGTTGACTGACTCGCGCTGGTGGTCGTTCCAGATGTAGCCGATTCGTCAAAAAAGGTTTGGCAATGTTTGCATTTCTTTGCAACAGCAAGGATCGTTTCGCCACACATCGGGCAGGCTTTAGTGGCGTTCGGGTCTGGTGGTTCTTCTGTTGGTGCTTTTTGTAGCAAGGCGCTAATTTCTTCTATTGCTCCTCGGGCTGCCTTTCCGTCTGGGCCGACATTGTCCGCCATGTTCGACAGTACCGGAATTGCTGATTCTGCCTTTAAATTTCCCAGTGCACGCGCTGCCGCTTCACGTACTGGCAAATCGTCCGAGTTAAGCTGTTCAATAAGGATTCGTTCCGCTTCCCCTTCTCCAATTTCTGCGATTGCCTTAATTGCATTAAGACGGGCTAACAGGTCGTCTTCTCCGAGAATGATTTCTTCAAGCCCCTTAAAGTCTTTCGCTTTTTTCAACTGAAGAACATTGGGCATAATTCCTCCTGTGCCTATATTTTTGGCGTTCTGAAGATGGTCTCAATTGCATTCGATGTATAATAATTACATCGTGATAATACCGTATTATAGTACGGTGTTCAATCATAATGGAAGCAGATACGCATAACTCATGAATCAGGCGTCATCTGTTGACCAAATCCAGCGTATTATCGGCGAAAAACTGAAAGAACTCAGACTCGCCGCCGGGATGACCCAAGAGGAAGCCGCCCAGGCCGCCCAAATCGATTACAAACGCTGGCAGCGCCTCGAATCCGGGGAAGTCAACGCAACGTTAAAAACGCTCGTTCGAGCGACCGAAGCGGTTGGTTCAACTATTTGGGTACTCTTTAAATAAAATCTCTCTGACATTTTCTTTCGCCATCGGAGAGCCCAACAGTATTCCAGTGACATTGAACTACTGTTTTTGCCTTGCCGAGAGAATACCATCTGGATACATTGCTATTGCGATCAGCGAGTAACGCCATGCATGTGGTACTCGATTGAAATGAAAATAAAATGCACCCAACCTCACAGATTTTGTACGTCGCGTGAAGTCGGGAATAGTTTCATCAGAAAGGACAAAACGTGATGACAGTATAACCACTCTTTAACCACTGCAAGCAAAATTTAGTAGTTGTGAATCGTTTCGAGACAACAGTTTCGGATAAATTCGCATTTGTTGATTCGAAGAAAATTAACATGGGATGGACAAGTGCGCCCTGTATCACTGATTTTTTACGTCGCGTGATACCAAGGGCGCTTTCGTCAGATGAGGACAAAATGAAAGAACCAGATGAACATTCGACCCCAAATGAGTCTGCAATGGAAGTTGCATGGCGTTCAGCTCTCGTTGAAGCATGGATTAGCAGCAAAATGGAGGCCGATAAAAAAATGGGGCAATACTCCATTGCTGCTGTTGGAATTCTCGTGACATTGTTGAGCACAGGAAAAATTCAGACTTCTGTTGCTGTTATTCTATTTTCAATTTCATTGGGAATATTTTTATTCGGAACAATCAGTTCTATTGCGATATTTAAATGCAACCCCAAACACCTCGAAGAGGTAATGAATAAAACAGCCACTCGAAGTCCACTTCTAAAATTTTTAGACCTGCTTCTCATCCACTCTTTTTTGCTCGGTATTTTAATATCCGTGGTAGCGGCAATAGCTACCCAAATAAACAAATAGGAGATCTTACAATGACCCAAAAAGCACCGGATTCACCATCAAGACTCGTCACAGATAGTTTAAACGAAATTGCATCGATTAGACCCGACAATCGCGGTCGGGTTCAAAGCAGTTTCGACGGAATATTTGAATTGGCACCAAATAAAACACCAGTCGCAACAACACCACCGCAAAACACGTCGAACACCACGCCCGCCACTAATGGTTCGTCATCTGGCGAAAAACCGACTTCGCCCAAATAGGTATCTAAGAGACTTCTGAAGACATTCGCCTATACCGTCTCTGCAACAGAACAAACGATATGCGCTTTTCGATCATCTTTCTTCAGCAAGGCTGTCAAGCCAACAACGATTCGTCCATGTCGTTTGAGTAGACAGACATTCCTGCGGATACTTCGATGGAATTGTCTGGTTGCAAGGCCCATCGAAAAGCGGGGTGGATCTCCCAATCAAAACCAAAATCAGTAAAAGAATTTGACAAGTAGCGGTTCTCTTCAAAATACTTTCGTGTAATTCCTTCTCCGTCAATTTCTTTTCGCGCAGTTAAAAAATTAATTTTGAATAAAAATTGGGCCAATTGCTTTTTATCTGCGACGTCTCCATTGGCAAATATGAATCTGTTTTGTTGCATTATGTTGTCCAATTTTTGGTAGAGTGACGGAGTAGTAAAAACAAAAGAGTCTTTCGTTTTCTTCGCCTTCTTTGTAGGTTTCATTCCAAAAATCAGATTCGAAATATTCGGTAGCTCAGATCGATACTCGTTGATAGTATCTTGTATTCGTCCCTGAGAGTACTCCTCGAAAATTGATTCGAAATGAGCAGTAGTTATTAGATTCGATCTTTGGGCGTATGCTTCTCTCGCAGCAAGGCTACATAGCTTTACCAAATCCCGAGGTCTTTTTCTGTTTAGCGACATCAATATTCTGTACATATCTGCATTGTTCCATTTACCCCTACCAGTAAAACGCGGTTCCATGATTGTTTCTAAATACAACTGCAAATCTTTTTGTTTACTAGACAGCAAAGTCTCTTCGTTGAAATCATAGTTAAAATATGTCATCACTCGCTTTATAAGCATTACAAAAATTTCATGATTCGACCACCTGAACCAAACTACAGAGCCCTCGATTTTGTCAGTTGACTCGTCAGATGTTCTTACCAAGTAGTAAACATCTGAGCGCAAAGATACTTTGAAAAGTAACCCTGGATTATCGTTTGCCATGTCGCGGATACAATTTAAAAGCGCCGAGATCCTGTGAATGTCATCCTTTTTTCCCTCCCATCCTCGATCAAGGTCGTCGATGTAAACGATGATCCTTTTCATATCGAGGAATCTTTTAATTGCCAATTGTTGAGTGGGAGTCATATCAACCATGTCACTAGCCGTTTTTACAGTGTCATATAAAAATGAAACTAGTTTCAGACCAAACTGTGCCAGTTTGCCTTTATACTCCTCGTTCGAAAATCCCAATTCCTCAAATGCCTTAAGGCCTATTATTTTTGTCAATGCAACTTTCCATTGTCGTATTCTTAATAAAAAATTCTCGTTGGACTTACCAATCTCGGCAATGTCATCCGGTTTGATCAGTATTGGAAGATTGTGTTTTTCTTTTTCCTCCGCTATCGACACTTTAAAAAGCGCGGACTTTCCTATGCCTTTGTGACCAACTAACACTCTAATGGGAAGGTCCGATGTCACCCGACTGTAAATTTCATTTTTAAAATAGAATTTCATCAATCGTTCGATCGGCTCGCTTTCGGCATCTTCATAACCAAACAAATCCTGTATATTCTCATCTGTGAAAGTGATTCCCTTTTTCATTTGGTGCCCCTCTCTTGAAAAAAAACGCCATCGCTAATCTGAGTATTTTTACCATAACACCGTAAGGAGATCCTGATTTTCGAGTTTCAGCGTTCCCGCCAATCCTTTAAATATTACTCAAGTCGTATCGTCTGTGTTGAAAATAAATAGGGGTTCACCACTGTTAAAACCGCATCCCGCAATTCCGACGTACGACAGCATCTCTAAAATCCGGATCCAAATCGGATCCAACTCTCAAAACACAACCAACCTTTCACACAATTTTCACGAACAACCGCAATCGCTGCGGCCCTTTAACGACAATACTTTCCTTGATTAGCGCACCCAGCAGGACTTGAACCTGCGACCCCCGGTTTAGGAAACCGATGCTCTATCCAGCTGAGCTATGGGTGCTGGATGGGAAAAAGTATTTATCTGAAAGCAGTTGGGTTTGCAATAGGGGATTTTGGGATGGTTGGCAATTGGGGGAGTAACATAGGGAGATGCGGTGCCTTTCCGGTTGAAAGATGTGGGTCATCCTGAATCGCCACTGTCGTCAGGGGATTATGTCAATATGATAATATTACACCTACAATAGAATCGATGCGTCATTGTCGCCTGCTCCGCGGCTCCCGGTCCTGTGTGGGGATTGACGTCCGTTTCTATGGGCTTCAAGCACACTTCGTGTGTGACGCCTATTGATTCCAAAGAAGGCCGCGACGCCACAGGCTGCTATTCCACCATCAGGCGTTCGATGGGCTCGTTCTTTGATGACTGAAGCTTACTTTTATCCACTTTGGGAGCAGCGAAAATATCACCGTACCCCTTTTCAGGAATCCCATCAATGATGGCCAAATCAGAGTATCCGCGCAACACCAGCGACAGGTTGCCCAGCTCACCGGCAAATGAAAGCAGTTCGCTCTGCTCCACCGTGACGCTGAGGGTCACCGTATTGAACCCGGACTTCACCTCCCCTGACGATAATTGTTTTCCGGTGGCCAATACCGCCACATTCTGGAGCAATACCTGCGAGCGCTGCTTACTGACTGCGCTGCCCCAATCCATTTTGGCAAACGTGCCCACTATATCCACCCGATGCCCCGGGCGGAGCAATCCCCCAAACGATGATTCGCGGTTCACCACGATGGTCATCGCCCGTTTCCCCGGTTCCACCAAATCAGCCAAATCCCGGTTTTCTCCCTCGCTTCGAATTTCAAAATCCGTCCACTGCAACACCTGCCCCTGCCGCACAGCCACCTGTACCGGAGTGCCTTCAATATCTGCCTTCCGGTCGCTCAACACGTCCCGCTCATCCACAAACGCACCGGGGACCTGCCGACTGCCCAGATCCGCTTTTTTCACAATCTCTCCGGGGTTCAAATCCCGGGTGGCCACCAACAGCAATTGCTTTTCGCCGCCCGTCACTGCGTTTTCCAGTTCCCGGGCATACCAATAGTGTGCCCCACCGGCGGCAACCGCCAATAATACTGCAACAATACCTATCCGGCTCATTTCAACAGACTCCTACGATGGGCGGGCGGCGTGCGCACCACAATCAATAAGCTTCGATCTGCCACAAAGGGTACACCGATAATCTGCAGTTCTTCATCAACCCCCAGTAGCAGTGCGTAATGGGTCGAATCAGCGGACAACGCAGCCGAATCCATGGACACCATTTCTCGTTCTTCCAGGGCAACCACCGCAGACCGCACCGCATTTTCCGGCGCTTCGGATACCACATAACCCACCACGGCATTGCGCCGGTCAGGGCTCCCCGCAACGACATATCGTTCGCCGTGCAGCGATGACTCAAAACCATATTTCGGGTATGTGCATCCCTTGAGGCGATGACCCGCGGATTCGCTATCCCAGATGTTGCGCTGTCCTGCTGGCGCCTGAAAATCGAAGTCCATCTCGCCGATACAGATGTGACCGATGCCCCCTTGCGCCAGAGATACATTCGCCGTGGCTCTGTATGCGGACAGCAAGCCCACTGCGGCTACACAGAGCCCCAGGAGCAGATATCCCCATATACTGCTTCGTTTTTTCATGAAATCACACTTTCCTTCTTTGGTTACAGACCAATCAGACCCTTCAGAGAGTCTTTGATCAAATCCAGAATGCCACCGGTTGGCTTTGAATTGCAGAGCATCAGTCGTGACGCGATCGCGTCCTTCTTTCGGCCATATATTTCGTGGGTGACTCTTGCCGATGCATTCACGTGCTGAAAGATGAGGGGATTCATATCTTTGGCCGCATTCAGAATGCCTGAATTATCGCTCACTCTGTCCTCACCAATTGAAAACTCGCTTTTTTTGTCATCGTCGTGCTGACTGAACCCCGTCTCCGGTGCATCATTGTCATCATTGAATGAAAAATTGTCACACTCTCCACTCATGGCTTGCCCGTACGCGCCCCTCGTGGCCTCTCCCCGGGCATCCAGTCGGGCAGTGTACGCGCAATACACCGCAAAAATGCCGAACCATATGACAAGGAAAAAAGGAATGACGATTACGCCTTCGGTCATGGCAATTCCCTGTTCGTTCTTAAATAGACTCATTTTCTCCCCCACTTGTCAGTGTGCAATCAGCTGTTCCAGCTCTTCCAGCTGGGCTTTCAGTTTTCCCACTTTGCCGCTCACTTTTTCGGCCGCCTTCATATTCTTCGCACCGCCCATGCTCCCCAGCACACCGTCTTCCGGTAAGCGAAACCGAATCATCCGCGCGTACCATCCCATCTCCCACATCTTATCTTCCTCTTTGCTGTTCGACTTGAAGTCCGCCGAAGCGGCGGTGATTCGTCTGCCCAGATCGCTATCCGATTTCAAATGGTACATCTTACCGGTGTTGGTTTTTCGCTTCTCACTGCGATTCTGTCCAAGACCCACGCCCCACACCCTGAAATCATCCCGCGTGCTTTTTTTCTTCAACCTTCTGGGCAGCGGTTTCTTTTGTTTCGATGTGCCGGAAGAAGCCCCACCGGAAGTCCCACCCTCACCCCCGCTGTTCGAATCAAGACGTTCGGGGGTTTCCAGTTTCAGCGATTCCGACACGATGCAGCTGAAGATTTTCTCATATTTTTTTCTGGTGATTCGCCATACATGGCCCCCTGCCACTCTACTGCCAGGCTGGGCTTGAAGGCTTCCGGCCGCCCATGCAGTGCCTCCCCACTCCTGACGGTTTTCCTCCTGGCAAATCGGGTTTGCGTTGCAGCTCAGGTTCATCTCCCCCGTACAGGGGTTATTATTCAGCCATCGGGTAGTGGTGAACGGCGGCTCAATGGCACGCCAGACAGCACCAGGGGCATCCGGTGATCCATCCACTTCAAATGTTTCGGTGGTGATCTGCCACATGGCGCGGCGAAATCTCGGACTGTCCAGACGTGACAGGCACTCCTCGCAGGCACTCTGCGCACATTCTGAACAGATTTGACTTGCATCGCATCCGGTTGAATTCTCCTCTGGAATGGCCTGGTCACTGTCACAGGATTCCTGTCCTTCCGCAAAGCCGGGATACCCCACGTCCTGCCAGCGCGTACTTTCAGGGGGATCGCCATCTCCACAGAAATAATCAGAGAAAGTTGTCGCCATTTTGCTGAGAAGGTCACCAACCACACTCAATGCGTCGTCTCCCACATCCCCGGGAAGACAGAGCGACGCTACCTCGGTAATCTTTTCCGCTGCCCGGCCACACAGTTCATCAAACGACCCCGCTTCGGTGGGCAGCTCGTCCACGATGGGCCATACAAAACCAATATCAGAAACCCCCGGCGATTCTTTCTTCGAAATATAGATGGCTTCACCTTCCGCTACAAATGGCACACTCCGGTTAATGACTTCGGCAGTGATCGATAGCCCTCTGAGCACGTCCATAATTCTCGGCTCAGCCTGGTCCGCTGCATTACTCACCGACGTCTGGGCTGCTTTCAGCGGCGCTACGGCGCCACAGGCGGGAGGCGCCACCGGGCAGAGCGCACTCATTATCCCTGCGGCAACCAGCAGTAGAAATGCGACAAGGCGCAACGCCACCAGAATGGACAGAACGAGCGCCATGATGTCGTTTATCAGTGCAATGGTATTCATGCCTCTGGCCTTGGCCGCGGCCGCGCTGAAGGTGAGACTGTCGGTGGCGTCCTGGGCCATCTGCGCTTCCACCGCGCTTTGCCCCACACCGACCAGATGAAACAACAGCGCGCACAGAAAAATCCCCATGAACAGCGCCATCACCATCACCGCGCCCTGCTCATCGGTTCGCAGTGGTTTGAATTCCGTTTCCATGATATTCCCTTTCATCTGTCCCATATCGGAATGGGCGCCTCCGCCACCAGAGAAACATATCGCCATCCTGCCAGTTCGGAGACGTTCAACAGCCCACCACTGCTGTGCACTTCAATAAGTTCGCGGTGTTCTTTGGGAAGCTTGCGATACGGGTGGCAGGCAAATTCCCGACCAATGGGAATGAAACACGGATACAGAAATACGACGCGAACCCGTGCGTTATCCCCGGGCCGAACCACGGAGAGATACGCGCCACCTGGATTAATGAACCCCAATCCAACCGCATAGCTGGTCCATCCCTCGTTCAATAAAATATCCGCCGCCAGTTCCAGAGCGCCCACATTGGAGAGTGCCTCTTCCACCGAGGACGACAGTGCGGCGTGCAGAGTAGGTGATACCGGCAGGAGTGGCGCCCTTGCAGCCAACCGAATCGTTTCGTAGCGGCTGTTTTCAGCCGCATCCTTATATGCCTCCGCCCCCTGAGCGTCGTTGCCCACCCGAAACAGCTCCGGTGGTTCATATTCTGATTCTGCATCTTCGTGATCATCCCCCAGAATCACCATGGCCGAGCGCGCGGCCTTCTGTGCAGCCAGATGGGTGAGAATGCCCGCCCCCAGAAAAAGCGACATCTGTACCAATGAAAACATGAGAATGAGCAGGGGAATAATCACAATCAGAAATTCCACATACACCGCCCCCTGCAGCGACCGCTCACCAGACATCATATCCCAGTACCTCCAGATTCAATGCCACAGTGGTCACGCAGCCTATCAGAATGGCAGGAGCAAACCGGATGTAGGTGGGTTCACCGCTGGAGGCGTCGGGAAGCGTTTTAAAAATGCGAATGGGAACCATCTTGAACGCTATGATACGAGCGCGTGTTTTCAGCTCGCCTCGCGCTATCCACAACCCAATACCGTATATTGCTCCCGCACAGAAAGACGCCATCAGGACCTGGAGCGACAAATCAATCCCCAGAAGTGCGCCCAACGCGGCAAACAGCTTTACATCGCCTCCGCCCATGGCGTTGAAACGAAACAGCAACAGCGGCACCATTGCAGTCGCAAGAGTGCTGAGCAGCGACAGGCCAAGCCCCATCCAGCCATTGAAAGCAGCGGCCATCCCCAGCCCGATTACCATGGAGGGCACTGTAATCCAGTTGGGTATGATCCCCTTCTTCATGTCTGTAACGGTGCCAGCGACACTCGCCACTACCGCCACAAGCACTCCTGCGATCTGCAATGAAACCATAATAAAATTCCTCCTTACTTAAGGTACAAATTTATCAACAGCAATTCGCTATTCGGCTGGTCCGGATTTGCATCTTCGACCAACCGAATCCACCGGGCAGTTCAGTTGACTCCCTACTTCATCTTTTTGACTTCTGAAGTCGCAGTTTTGATTTTATTTTCCACAGTATCACCAAATTTCTTCCACAGACCAATGCCTCCGACAGCGACCAATATCAGAATAATGATATACTCGACGGTGGATAGACCTGTCTCACATTTGCGCAGGGACTTGCGGGGGCCTCTGCGGGCCGGTTCTTTAAGGGACAGTTCTGCTCTTTTAATGATTTCATTTTTGGTTTTCATTTTTTCTCCTGTCTGTTTTCCCGGTCGTTCACCCGGGTTAAGGAACGGGAAATGACAATACCAGTTCAATGCCGGCGTGATACTGCATGAGCGCAGGTCCAAGAACCGATGTGGCCAATGCAAAAGTCAACGCCACCAGCGTGAGCAGCACCACTTCTTCCACATACACAGAACCTGATTCATTCTTTTTCCAGCGTTTGAAAAAGTCCATTGTCACCTCTTTCCGTTCGGTGTTGGTGCACCCTTCTCGACCGCCGGCACAGTTTGTTGCAAAAAAAACAAAAAATTTATAAAAAAGTATAACTACCTGTTTTTATTCAGTTTGAATAAACACGGATTTTTCAGACTCGAAAAATCTGAATAATTTTTGCAGAAGGGAAGCGATGAAACTCTATCAAGTCGACTCATTTACCAGTGACGTGTTTTACGGAAACCCGGCAGCGGTCTGTCCGCTTGAACACTGGCTGGAAAACGATGTGATGCAACGAATTGCCATGGAAAACAACCTCTCCGAAACTGCCTTTTTCGTCAAACAGGTCGATGGGAGCTATCATATCCGTTGGTTTACGCCCAGCCACGAAGTGGACATCTGCGGCCACGCCACCCTGGCCAGCGCCCATGTGCTTTTCGAGCATCTGGCCCATGATACGCCGACGGTCCGGTTTGATTCCAGAAGTGGTCCGCTTCATGTGACACGCCTGACCGATGGGCTTCAGATGAATTTTCCGCTTCAGGATCCGCAACCGGTGGCGATACCGGATTTCCTTTTGGAAGGATTGGGAAAACCACCTGAAAAACTGCTGTACCACCAGGACCTGATTGCCGTGTACGGGAGCCAAGCCGACATTATTGGAATCCAACCCGATTTTCGAACTCTCAGCAAAATAGACACCAGGGGTATCTGCGTTACCGCGCCCGGGGACAACTGCGATTTTGTCAGTCGCTTTTTTGCCCCCCGGTTTGGAATTGATGAAGATCCGGTCACCGGATCCGCCCATTGTCAACTGGTTCCCTATTGGGCGAAGCAACTTGGAAAAACATCATTCCTTGCCCGACAGCTCTCCAGAAGAGGCGGCACCATCTGGTGTGAACTGCACAACGATCGCGTACTTATCAGTGGCCAGGCTCGAACCTATATGATTGGAGAAATCTTTACCGATTGACAAAAACCGATTGACAAAATTTGCGCTGAACGCGATTTGTTACCGGCGGGGTTTGAATTTCACGGTGACACGATCCGGACGCTTTTCGTTGTCGAAATATACAATCAGCGGTTCTCTGCTCCCCTTACTCAGTTTGGCAAAAAGTTGTGCGATTCGATTGAGTTTTTCTCGATATGGAGGCTTCCCCAGTTTCACGTAAAACGGTGATTTGCCAACAGTGAGCGAAAAACCCCCATCGATTTCCCGGTGAATTTCATACAGCTTTGCGTATCGGTGGTTTCCCACTGCATCGTACCGATTGCGAAGAGAAATGGCATCCAGAATGATCTGTTGTGTATCCTCGGGGTCCTCTGCCAGTTCCCGACGAGTCACTCCGGTAATCACACACTCGGGCATGGGATCACCGGGCACCCAGCGTTTAAATATTTCGCCGCTTTCATCAACAAGATATGGCACGTCGAACAGCACCAGCATCTCGGGCTTTCGCTCCACAATATCGATGCGGATGGTCTTGGGTAACTTTTGACTGGCGCGGGCGTCCACTACCCATGGCGTCTCTTCGAGTCGCTGAATCACTTCGGGCAGTCGCACCTCGAAAATATTCTGCTCCATGGTTATTCCCGCCGCCTCGAGCACCTCACCGTTGGTCAGCCGTTCGTTTCCATTGATTTCCACATGCTGCAACGCAAAGTAGGTGGAAGTCAGCGCATAGCGATACACCATTTTTGCCCCCCACAGCACCGCTGCGATGGTGGCGAGGACCGCCAATCCCCGAAGGCCTCCCTTGAGCATCGGTATTATTCTGGACGGATCCCGCTCTTTGGGGGGAGAGGCGTTTTCCTCCGGTGTGCCGGTATCTGTACTTTCAACAGGCGGTTCGGCTTTTGCTGCTGCCCGGCGGGTAATGCGCCGATTGATCCGCTTGCCATCCGTCCCGCTCTCCTGGGCAGACGCAGTCCCCGGGTTGACCTTTCGTCGATTTCCTCCCTTTTTTTGAGCAATCTCAGATGCCCGGCGATTTTTCCGCCGTTCTCCCGTCCGCACATTACCGGTAGATTTCCTGGATGGGCCATCGCCCTGTACCCGTCGGTTTCCCCTGGGTTGATTTGTGCGCTGAGAATGTCTGTTTCTGAATATGCTCATTGTCTCCTGCTCTGAATGTGCTGCCAGCCAGCCTGTCCTCGACTATCGCGCCATCTCCTGCAATCGGGAGGCAATCACTTTCGCGGCGTCCGGCTTTCCGAGGGACAGGGATTTCCTGCCCGCATCCACCAGTCTGGACGGGGTTGTTATCATTTCAAGAATGGCCGATACAAGATCCGGCACATCTGTTTTCAGCTCGTCCAGCACAATCGCCGCGCCAATTTCCCGCATGGGCGCCGCGTTCATCTCCTGCTGCCTGTCGGAATGATGGGGATAGGGCAAAAATATGGCAGGGAGTCCCATCACGGTGAGTTCCGCCACCGTGGTGGCACCCGAGCGCGCGATAACCAGATCGGTATTGAGAAACGCTGTGGCGGTATCTTCAATAAAGGGCGTGGTGCTCGCTGCGATACCCGCGTCATCGTACATCTTCTGTGCCGCCTCCAGATTCTCTTTTTGCCCCTGGTGGACCACCTCAATATCTGACGCGACATCTGCTGCTGCCAATGCCGCGGGAACCCGCGTATCAATGGCCCTGGCGCCCTGAGACCCCCCCATGACCAGAATGCGCACCTTTTTGCTCCTGGGCTTTTTCATTGCTGCGGCATTAATAATTTCACGTTTTACCGGGTTTCCGGTGAACTCCGCTTTCCCGGCCGGAAACTCGGCAAGGGTTTGCGCATAGGAAACAAACGCTTTTTGAATAATGGGCTTGGCAATCCGGTTGGCAAGTCCCACCGTAGCATTCTGTTCAAGCAGTGCGGTGGGAATCCCCATCAGTCGCGCCGCCGCAACCACCGGCCCAGCGACATACCCCCCTACACCAATCACCACAGAAGGTTTCTGTTTTCGAAGCAATGCCATGGATGTCATTACCGACAACGGTAGCGATGCAAGCCCGGTTGCCTTTTTAATCGCACTTCCGCCGGCAAGGGGTTTCACTTTGATGAAGTCTATTCCAAAACCCGCCTTTGGCACCAGCTGCTCTTCGATTCTGCCCCGTGTTCCCACAAATCGAACAGTGCCGCCAAGCCGCAGTACTTCTTCGGCTACCGCAATGGCCGGGATAATGTGTCCACCGGTTCCGCCGCCTGCCATTACCACTCTGAATGATTTTGTCATAATTAATATCGTCCTCTTTCACCGGCGCGTACACAGGGCTGCTGTGTCACTCTTCCCGCTTGCTTTTTCTGGAAAATCGTCGATTTCCCTTTTTTCTTTTCGTTGTGGCGTCCGTCGGTGTATCCGCAACTGTCTCCGCAACCGGTTCCACGTCATCCGAATACCGGCTTCCGCGGGATACGCTGAGCAGAATACCTGTGGCGCTCATGGTAATCAGCAATGCGGAGCCACCATAACTGACAAACGGCAGGTTCAACCCCTTGGTTGGCAACAGTCCCATGGATACTGCCAGGTTCATCAGCGCCTGCACCGCAAAGAGTACCGTTAATCCGAGCGCCACATATGTGCCAAAAATATCTTTGGAACGAAATCCAATCAACATGCCGCGGATAATGAGTATCCCGTACATCGCGATGACCATCCAGATGCCAATCACTCCCAGTTCTTCACCGATGATGCTTCCAATAAAATCGTTGTGTGCTTCTGGCAGATACAGAAATTTCTGTAATCCGTCCCCCAGACCCCGGCCGGTAATCCCTCCGGATGCGTATCCGAACAGAGATTGGCTCAACTGGTACCCGGTGGTAAATCGAGTGGCCAACGGATCGAGAAATGTCATCATGCGCGCCAATCGATATGCCGAGCCGGTAATCAGAAAATACACAATCGGTGTGGTGACTATCGCCGCGAGTAAAATGTATCCCAGTTTTGCGCCGGCCACAAACAGCAGCGTGAACGTAATGATGGCCATCACCACCGTGGTACCGAAGTCCGGTTGCAACATACACGCCGCCATCAGCAATCCGGGAATAATCAGATGAGGTAGAAAGCCGATAGAAAAGGATTTTATCTTCAGACTTTTTTTATTGAGGGAATACGACAGCCACAATACAAGGGAAACCTTGAGTGCTTCAGCGGGCTGGATGGTGATGGGACCGGCCTTCAACCATCTGGACGCACCGTTCAGCGTAATCCCCAGCGGCGTTTTACAGGCCAGTACTGCAAAAAAGGTAATGGCCAGCATGGACCACACAATAGCGCTTTTTTTGAAAATGCCGTAATCCACCCGGGACATGAACAACATGGCTACCAGCCCCATCCCGGCAAAAATCGCCTGTTTATTGAAAAAGAGCATGGGGTTGTCAAATTTCTTGCCCGCCTCCACTGCGGATGCGGAAAACACCATCACCAGGCCGAACACACACAGCATCAGCACAGACACCAGCAGCGCTTTATCCATAGGCCCGCGCTTTTCTTTCGACTTCCCGGGTGCCTTTTCGGTGTTTTTGTCTACCATTGCTGCACTCCCAATCCGATGCCTACCGCAGTTTCAGTGACGACAAGGCCACCAGGGCCAGCATAATGGAGATGATCCAGAAACGCACAATCACCTTGGGTTCCGGCCATCCTTTCAACTCGAAGTGGTGATGAATGGGCGCCATACGGAATACCCGTTTGCCAATCAGTTTGAAGCTGGCCACCTGGGTAATCACAGAAACCGCCTCGAGCACAAAAATTCCGCCCAGAATCACTGACAGAAATTCGTTTTTGGTCAGCACCGCCATCATACCGATTGCTCCGCCCAGCGAAAGAGATCCCACGTCGCCCATGAATACCTGGGCGGGAAACGTGTTGTACCAGAGGAACCCGATGCCGGCTCCGAAAATGGTGGCACAGAATATGGCGAGTTCGCTGGCCATGGGAATCGAGGGAATTTTCAGATAAATCGGAATATTGATGCCAAAGAGCACCAGACCGGAAAGATAGGCCAGAACGAGAAAAGTACCTGCGTTCACCATGACCGGTCCAATGGCAAGACCATCCAGACCATCGGTGAGATTGATGGCGTTGGACATGGCCACCACCACAAAGGTGGCAAATACCACATACGCCCATGGCGGCAATGTCAGCGAGGCATACCATGGCGCATCCGCGAGGCGCGCCGCGTTATTTTCGAATGCGGCAAAGGGCAATGCCAGACGATTGCGGATTTCAATCCACTCCGGCGGCAGATTGGGATCCATATACACATACAGAAATATCACCGCAGCCAGCAAGGTTTGAAACAGCAGTTTAAATTTTCCCGGCATGCCGCGGGAGTCGGAATAGCGAATTTTAAGGTAGTCGTCGATGAATCCGATGAGACCGTACCCAACGGTGATGGCAAGAACCAGCCATACGAACTGATTGTTCAGGTCTGACCAGAGTACCGTGGATATTACTGTGGCAAACAGAATCAGCGAACCGCCCATGGTGGGGGTACCCTCTTTGGAGAAATGTGCCTCCGGTCCCTCCTGCCTCACCGATTGTCCCACATTCCGTTTTCGCATCCGGGCAATAAACCATGGATACAGAAAGAAGCTGATGAACATGCTGGTGAGCATGGCCATAATGGTGCGAAACGGCACATATCGGAGAACGTTCAGCCATCCGAGCGAGTCGGTGTACTGATGCAGGTCAAACAGGAGTTGATATAACATGGACTTTTATCCTTCCAATATGGTTCGTACCACGCGTTCCAGTTTCATCCCCCTCGATCCTTTTATAAGCAACGCATCACCGGATTTCGAAATTTCAACCACTTTTTTTGAAATTTCTGTAACATCGTCACTGCACACAATATTCGCTGATGGCATTCCAGCCGACACGGCGCCCTGTCGGGTGATTTGCTTGAATTCCCCGTAAAGGAACAGTGTCTTTACGCCAATGGTCGCCACTGCTTTTCCGAGAAACAGATGGGCCGACTCGCTTTTATCGCCCAGTTCCAGCATATCTCCCAACACCGCCATGCGCTGTTCGGCAGGCACCATTTCCGCCAGAACATTGAGGGATGCTATCATGGAAGATGGGTTGGCGTTGTATGTATCATCCACAATGGATAGTCCGTTTTTGTCCACAATATCAAAACGTCCCGGTCGTGCTTTCGCTTTGCCAAGTCCTGCGATGATATCATCAATACCTGCGCCCATTGCAAGCGACGCCGCCGCCGCCGCCGTGGCATCAGTGGCGTTGTGAATGCCTGGCAGTGAAAAGGGTACATCCACCTCCGTTCCCTGCAATCTCAGTCGCAACTGCTGATTGAATGGTCCTGGAATTCGCTGCATCAGTTGCACATCTGCCGGGGTGTCACCCGTTGAAAATGTGACAACACGGTCTGCAGCACAGGGCATATTGCGAATATGCGCATCGTCCAGATTCACCACGGCGCAGGCTTCCAGGCGCAGCGCAGCAAACAGTTCACCCTTGGCCTGCGCCACGCCCTCCAGATTCTTCAGTTTTTCAAGATGCGCTTCTCCCACATTGGTAATAAGCGCCACATCCGGATTGACAATCCGGGCCAACGGGCCGATTTCATTAAAATCTGAACACCCGAGCTCAAACACCGCAGCATCGAAAGAGTTGTCCAGATTCATTGCCGTCAATGGCACACCGATATGATTATTATAATTCTTCTCCGGCTCCAGAATTTTCCCCGATACCCCAAGTATCGTTGCAATCAGCGAGCGGGTGGTGGTCTTTCCGGCAGACCCGGTGACTGCCGCCACCTTTTTTTTGAACGATTTGCGGTGGCCGGTGGCCAGCAGGGTCAGTCCATGGAGCGGTTCACCTACAACAATCTGCGGCACCGGACAATCGTTCAATCTGCGGGAGAGCATTATCGCACCGGCGCCACCTCTCACTGCGGCATCCACAAAATCATGGCCATCGAAGTTTTCGCCCTTCAATGCCACAAACAGCTTGCCTTCTCCACAACCCCTGGAATCGGTATACACGCCGGATATACATGCATTTCCGTCGCCCAGAAGTGTTCCCCCGCTCAACGACGCAATTTCCCCTGTTGTGTATGTCCACATATCTACCGCTGCCTCCTGGAAAGCACCTTTGCCGCCTCTTCCCGATCATCGAAATGCCGCTTTTCTTTTCCGATAATCACATAGTCCTCATGGCCCTTGCCCGCCAGCAGCACCGTATCCCCGGTTTCGGCAGACAGAATGACCGCTTCAATGGCTGCGCGCCTGTCCGGAATGACCACATATCCCTTCTTCTTACCGGCACCGGCAATCTCATCCAGCTGATTCTGCTGATGTTTCAAGACCCCGGGAATCACCATATCAATGATTTTATCCGGATCTTCCGTGCGGGGATTATCGCTGGTGATCACAGTGATGTCCGCATGTCTGGCTACGGCTTCTCCCATCAGCGGACGTTTGCTGCCATCCCGATCGCCGCCGCATCCAAACACGCACATCAGGCGACCGCGAGTCAATGGTTTGAGAACACTGAGCACATTTTCCAGGGCATCGGGGGTATGGGCATAATCCACAAACACCGATACCTCCTCGCCACAGGGGACACGTTCCAGACGTCCGGGAACCGCCAGAATCCGGCCCAGCGCGGATACCACCACCTGGTCCGGCACCCCCAGGGCACGGCAGATACCAAACGCCACCAGTTGGTTACTGAGATTATGGGCGCCACATAAGCGACTTTCGAGCGCCACCTGTCCATCCGGGGTCTGAATGATGGCGGATGTACCATCGATGCGATACGTCGGCGCAGCTACCGGGTGCAGAGTTGTATTGGCGCCAACCCGGGTAGACACGGACAGAATCGGGTGCGACGCATCGGAACGAATCCGGGCCGAAAATGGGTCGTCCTCGTTCAGCACAATCTGAACATCCGGTCGATGGGAAATCATTTCAGTAAACAGGCGCAACTTCTGTTCACCGTATTCCGACATCGAATGATGAAAATCCAGATGGTCCTGGGTGAGATTGGTGAATGCCACCACATCAAAGGGGCACCCATTCAGACGCCCCAGCGCGATACCGTGGGACGACACCTCCATGGCCAATGCCTTTGCCCCTGCATCCACCATGCTTCGCATAATGGACTGCACCACCGTCGCTTCCGGCGTGGTATGATCCGCATGCCATTTCTGAGATTCAAACCGATATTCAATGGTTCCCATCACGCCACAGGGCATTTGCCACTCGCGCAAAATGGTTTCCACCAGCCAGGTGATGGTGGTTTTACCGTTGGTTCCCGTAATGCCCAGCAGTTTCAACTGTGCTCCCGGATGATCATAGCAGGCCGCGGCGACCTCACCAAGTCGGTCTCTGGCATTGGGCACAATCAACTGCGGCACGTGAATATCAATCCTGGAATCGCACAGAATCGCAGTCGCGCCGGATTCAACAGCCCCGTGCGCAAATCGCGCGCCATCCACATGTTCCCCTTTCAGCGCTGCAAAAAGGTATCCACTTCTGACCGACCTTGAGTCATGCGTGATACCAGAAATGGTTACATTGCCATCTCCGACCACTTCGGCCCCGGAAATTTCTGCTTCAATCTCAAAGAGGGTTTTCATTGATCACCTTCATATTCCCCGTTCGGGCTGAAATTCACCTGAACATATTCGCCTTTATTGATGGGCACCCCCGGCGCAGGCATCTGCTCCGTTGACACACCGGTGCCAATAAACAGAGGACGAAGATCAAACTCATTCAGTTCCACCATGACTCTGCCCATGGGCATGCCAATTAAATTCGGAGTACGGACCTGACCTTTTTCAAGTGGCAGTTCCAATGGCTGAATCATCTGCGCCAATTCATTGACTTCGGAATTTTCAACCACCGTTGCTTCCTGATCGGCTTCAGCCTTCAGGGGTTCATCCGAATCCTGTATGGTTCGAGGCTTTCGGGTTGCAAAATTGGGCGTGATTCCCATGTCCCGAAGTGCCTTGTCGGCGATGCGACGAAAAGCGGGCGCGGCTACTGTACCGCCATAATAGCTGACGAGGGGTTCGTCTATTACAACGGAAATCACAAGTCTGGGCTTATCCGCCGGGACAAAACCAAAAAACGATGCCACAAATTTGTCTTTGTCTTCGTATCCATGTGCGCCTGTAGACTTCTGCGCCGTTCCGGTTTTACCTGCAACAAGATATCCATCCAACGCTGCTTCCACACCGGTGCCACCTTCTTCGGTAACAGACGTCATCATATCGGTAATCAATCTTGCGGTACGTCGACTGATAACCCGTCTTCGCACGGTGGGCGTGTTTTCAAGAATGACGTCTCCTTCCGCATCGGTCACTTTTCGAATGAGATTGGGCTTCATCAGTTTTCCGCCATTGGCGATCACCGAGAGGGCGGTTGCCATCTGAATACCAGTAACCCCGATGCCCTGTCCGAAAGCGGTGGTGGCTGTAAGAAATTCACTCCATTCCTGGTGGTGCTGCAACAGTCCGCGCATTTCGTAAGGCACCTGAATAGCGGTTTTCTCGCCGAAACCAAATCGACGCAAATAACGGTACAGTCGTTTTCCCTTCATGCGTCCCGCGATTTTAGCAAAGCAGATGTTGCTCGACCGCTTGAGACACTGAGTGGGGTTCAACCAGCCATCCCGGTGGTCATCGTGAAGAACCACATCGTAGAACTCCATCCGGCCATGCTCGCAGAATATTTTTTCATCAGGCCGGAGGGTGCCGCTGTTAATAGCAGCCGCAAGGGTGAATACCTTCATGGTGGAGCCGGGCTCATATACATCGATTACTGCGCGGTTTCGCCGTTTCGCCGGATTCGAACCGGCAATGTCATTCAGGTTGTATGTGGGCCAGCTGGCCATGGCCAGTACATCGCCGGTTGCCGGATCCATCACGGTGATGTGTCCCGCTGTGGCCTGAAACAATCTGACCGTATTTTTCAGTTCTTCTTCGACTTCAAACTGGAGATTGCGGTCAATGGTGAGCATAATGTTGTTGCCAACGACTTTATCCGCACCGAATACGCCTTTTGAAAAAACAATATTTCCTCTGGCGTCTGCCAGACCACTGGCTGCATCCTGATTTCCCTTGAGCTGCTCATCGAAAAGGCGCTCCACTCCTTCAAGTCCCCTCGAATCCAGTCCGGCAAATCCAACCACATGGGCGGCCAATTCCCGGCTCGGATAAAACCGTTTGCTTTCCTTGATGATATGAACCCCCGGAAGCTTCTGCTTCTTTACCTGTGCAGACTCTGCCGGCGTCACCCGGCGTTTCAGCCACACAAAATGCTTTTGGGAACTTAAACGCCTGAGAAAAACAGATTCATCCCTGTCGAGTATTTTGGCCAGTTTTGCCGCCGCCTTCGGTGGATTCACCACATCCCTGGGATCGGCGTAAATGGAGTCCACCTCCACTTCCACGGCCAGTTCCTCTCCATATCTGTCGGTAATGAGTCCGCGGCGGGCCGAAACCGAAATGCGCCGGATATACTGTTCATTGGCAATCCGGGTGAGCTCATCTTTGCGTGTCACGCCCAGGGACCATGCGCCCCACGCCACTGCACCGATACCCGCTATCAACATCAGCGCGATAAACCCGATTCGAATACGAATCCAGAATCGTCTATCCTTTGCCAGGAATGACACGGCTACAGTGCTCCGCCGGAAACGGTTACCACTTTCTTTGTTTTGTTTACATGAACGAAGTCTTCGGCTTTTGGCGTTTCCATACCCAGTTTTTCCCGGGCTTCGTCTTCAATACGACCAAGTTCTTTCATAGACGCCAGTTCCAGACGCAGCTCCCGACGCTGCAACATCAGTCTGGTCTGAATTTTTCGCTGTTCGCTGGCTTCATAACCAAGGCGCACTCCTTCAAACCGTACATGCAGGTGATACAGCGTGCCAGCTGCTGCAATCGCCAGCGACAGACAGATGAACAACAGATGAATGGTACCCACTTCTTTATTCACCTGATGTTTCGACTGCACCGGGTTGTCCGCATTCCGCAATTCCTTCGGTCTGAAAATCTGAGGCATTCGAAAAGGCATCGTCAACGGCTTGTGACCGTTTTCGACCTTCCTGCGGGAGGGCGACACCCGACGGTTCATCTGACTCTCCGGATAGCCCGAACCCGAGCGCTTCGGGCGCGACGATTGATTTCGGTTTCGGCCATGCTGACCCGTACACTTCGTCTTGTGGTGTACTGGGCGAAAGGTTTGGGACATGTGCACACCGGCATGCCCGGTGGACATTTACAGGGATTGACCAACTCGGCGAATCGGTCTTTAACCATCCGATCTTCGAGGGAATGAAAAGTAATGATGGCAACGGTGCCGCCCACGGCAAGGGGTTCGGGAAGCATTTGCAGAACAGACTCCAGCTCCTTCATTTCATCGTTCACCGCAATGCGGATAGCCTGAAATGTTTTTGTGGCCGGGTCGCTCTTTCCCTGCTTTTTCTGCCCCACCACCCGCTTGACCGCCACTGCCAAATCCCCTGTGGTTTCAAGGGCGCCACTGGCTTCCATCTGCTTTATCGATCGCGCCACTTTTCGCGCCATACGCTCTTCACCGAACCGATAAATAATATCTGCCAGCTCATCCTCTGAAAGTCGGCCAAGCATCTCCCGGGCACTTTCCCCGGCGCTCGAATCCATACGCATATCGAGGGGGCCCGCATTCATAAAAGAAAATCCGCGACTGGCTTCGTCGAGCTGATGGGAAGAGACCCCCAAATCCAGCAGCAATCCATCCACCTGATTCACACCGGCTTTCTTCAGCATTTCATCAAGCTGTGAAAACCGACCGTGAAAAATCTGAGCGCGCGCGCCGAACCGTTCCAATCGCGTTCTGGCCGCCTCAATTGCCGCATAGTCCCTGTCTATCCCGATGAGTCTGCCCGCAGGAGAACTCATTTCCAGAATCCGCTCCGCATGACCGCCGCCCCCCAGTGTGCCATCGCAATACACACCATCCGTTCCTGGAGACAGAATAGAAATCACTTCATCAAGCAGCACCGATTTATGTTCGAATGTTGTATCCATTGTTTCCTTCACAGATCGAATGCGGCCAGCCCTTTTCTGATATCCGCAATATTGGCGAGAGCCTCTGTCTGCGCCGCATCCCATCTCTCGGGTTTCCACAGTTCAATAATCCTGTTCATCCCCACCCAGGTGGTCTCCCCATCAATGTCGCCATATGCGCGATGGGTTGCAGGAATCAGGATTCGCCCGTGACCATCCACCGGGCATTCCACCGCGTTGGCCACATAAAACCGTTTGAGTTGCATCACGTTGTCATCAAAGGTGGGCTGTTTTGCGAGCTTCTGCTCAAATTCATTCCACCGGTTGAACGGATACACGTCCAGATGGGGATACGTGGCGTCAAGGGCATAGGTAAGGACCACCCGATCATTTCCATCAGCGGCAATGGTTTCCCGGAACTTCGCAGGCAGACTGGTTCGTCCCTTACCATCGATCGTGTGATTATATCGCCCTTTGAACATCTATTTCCCACTTTATCCCACTAATATGGTTCTCAACACGTAGCCATATCCCTTAAGGATTGTCAATTTTTTAAAATATTAACTATTTATAGCCACGTGCAACAACTTTATTCATTTTTGGTGATTTCACAATTAATTACATATTATCAAGTATTTATAAAAATGGGATAAAGTGGGATAAAAATATCACGTTCTCGTGCGTCTGTTGCGGCGGTTCATGTTAGAAGAAACTTTTATGGGATAATTGAAATGCAGAATTCGCCAGATAAATCAAAAACCGAAGATATAAAACCGATACTTAAAAACGGAATGACAATCGATGTCCACATCGAGGGCGCAACGGTGGAAGGATTCGGCACGGCCACGGCAAACGGCTACAGTGTCTTTGTCCCCCACATGTCCCCCGGAGACAGGGCCCGGGTCCGAATCGAACATGTGAGCCGACAGTCGATGAACGCCTGGGCGCACCTCGTTGAAGAACCCCACCGGGGGGACAACTGGAAACGTCATTTCTGCGAGGATGCGGCACAGGCCCGGGGCCGATGTGGCGGCTGCCCACTGGGGCATCTGACAGCGGATGCGTATCGGGAACTCAAGCTTCAGTCCATCGCGCAGGCGTTTGCACAGTCAGGTATCGTTCCGGCGCCGGAAACCATGGCTACCGGGTCGATGCGGAAGTACCGGAATAAATCGAACTTTGTGATTCACCGGATGAAAAAAGGGCAAATCCGGCTCGGTTCGTTTGCGCCCCGCTCTCACCGCTTTGCCACCATGACCGACTGCGCCATCAACGCAGCGCCCATCACCCGGTTGCAGCGGGATATTGAACAACTGCTCGAACAGAACAACGTATCGGTTCACCCGGCCCCCGCGGGGATTCGATATGTCACGGTAAAAACGTTTTCTTCGGGGGCCGCACTGCTGGACCTGGTCGCCGGGGAGATGACCGAAGAAATCAAATCAATGGCCACCCTGCTCCTGGACCACTCCATGGTGCACGGCGTATCTGTCACCGCCAATTCATCCACTGGAAATCAGCTTCGAAAGGATGGCCCTCGCCTCATCCTTGGCAAAGAGGCACTGTGCGAGAAGGTTGGTGACATTCAGCTGTGGATGACCGCCACCACGTTTTTTCAATTGAACAACGAGATGGCCATCCGCATGTACCGGAAAGCAACAGAATGGTGCACGGGCGCAGCTTGTGTGTGGGACCTGTATTGCGGCATCGGCGGACTGGGACTGACCGTGGCAAACGCAACCGGTGCGAGGGTATTTGGATGTGACGGCATTGATGCATCGGTAGCTCTGGCCAATCAGAACGCGAAACACAACGGGGTGAACGCCTCGTTCGACACAGTTGATTTAAGCAACGCCTTCCCGGAATCCTGGGCGCCCTGTGATGCAGCCATCGTCAACCCGCCCCGCCGGGGAGTTGATGCGGTCACTCTGAATAAACTCTGTACCAGCCAAATTCCCAGACTCATTTATATGAGTTGCAACCCCGTCTCTTTTGCCAGAGATGCGAAAGCCCTGCGGGATGCCGGATATGTTCTCGAAGATATTGCCGCCTACGACATGCTCCCCCACACATCACACGTGGAATTGCTGGGCCTGTTCAGATTGAATTGACACCGAAAATTTCACCCACTACTGCACCTCAATGCGGAACGAATTCACCTTCGACCCTGTGGGGGCGCCCCCCCAGATTTCAAATCCGGCGATGACATCGGTGAGATACCATTCGCTGAGAATGGCATAGCCGCCATACATGTTGCCGGTGACGTCATCGAACATTTCCCTGAGGTCGCAGTTGAACAACTCAATATCGCCCTCCCGGGTTACATATGTAACGACCGGTCTATTGGACGACAAATGGGGGTAATTGACAGAGCTCCCCAGATTTCCCGCCCACACATCGAAGGGATGACCACAGAAGGTGGCCGTTCCCGAAAGCTCGCCAACAGGTTCCCGGCCATCCGGTATGTGCAGCCAGATGACTGCCTCACCCGTTATCGGTTCCCCGTACTCCATGCCCTCATACGGTGGGTCTTCCGAGGAAAACCAGGTATCAATCACCACCGCGCTGCTCGCGAGGTCCGTACCGTTCCAGGAGAATGTACTCGGTGCGCTGGACATGCTGCTGATGGAGATGGGCAGGTTATCTGTTCTGGCGGTCGTCAGCGCCCGGTTGTCGTGTTGTCCAATATAGATGGACGGAAATGAAACCGGTACGTCTTTGCTCTGAGAATCACCGCTGAAATATATAATTTCAAAACTGTTATCTTCGTAATGCAGCGTCTGATATCCGCTGGATGCCCCCCAATAATTGTTGTCAATCAGATATTCTTCGCCATCAACAACGACCAGTATCCGATTGGGAACCTCCTCCGTATCACCGCCGAGGGTGCCTTCAAACTTTCTCGGGACATCCTCAATCCCCTGAGGGGCGTCATCCTTCGAATTCCCCTCGGCGAACCCCGCAATGCAGAAATGATACCCGGTGGTCGTGTCAGGATTTCCAACCACCCCGAACATCACGGAAGAGATGGGCTGATTCTGATAATACTCCCCGGTCCAGTCGTCCACCGTTTCATCCCCCTCCCAGCATCTGGTTCTGAATTCCGAATAAGGGGCAAACACCAGCATGCCGCCGGCCGCATCCGGGGTGGCCACGTTCAGTTCATGGCACCAGCGTTCGTTCGCATCGAGATTGCCTTCTGATGTCTGAATCCATATCCGGACCTCCGTTTCAGGAAAACTGTTGGTGATGTTTACCGCAATGCCGGACTCTCTGATTTCAACGGCGGGTGGCCCTTCGGAGGTGAAATTGTCCGGGTCATAGGCGCAACTGATATTGTCACCCTCCTGGTGAATATTGAAACCAAGCATCGCCACAGCATCCGCCGAATCTCCCACCGCGCCATTGACACAAAACTTTTCGGACACCTTTCTGCTCAGAAAATCCCGGGGCGATACCGTGGTAGCAGCTTCCAGGATATCTCCGTCAATCTCGTCCCCAATTTTCAAACTATCCGCACGGGTCCACGAACAGCCATACCACTCGTCGGTATAGATATACCCATTGTCTGTCACATCTGAATCCGAATCACTGTCCGAATCCGAATCACTGTCCGAATCCGAGTCACTGTCTGAATCCGAATCTGAGTCTGAATCCGAGTCTGAGGGATTGTACTCAATCCCGTCCACCGGAAGGATACTTTCAAGGCACACATCATACGCGACCACTTCAGTCTTATTCCCGGGAACCACAAGCATTATCGACTTGATGCCAAGCTCCCCATCGTATACGTCGCCCGACTCCCGGCACCCCTGATGAAAGGCACTCCAGGGCAATGTTGTCACCCCCTCCAGGATCGGACTGGCGCAATACTCCTCACCATCGCTGGTCAGGAATCGCATCTGCAAATCGAATCTGCCGTCCCGGTAAACCGTCACTTCAATCCCCTCGTCGTCCGAGTCGGGTATCCATGCGTCCATATTTAACTCCCGCCAGTTCTGCTGCACATTGAACCCCAGTGCGCCAATGGATTCCCCGAATTCATCCACCGCAGTCTTCCCGATTACACAGAGCGCGTTCGCACCGGCTTCGACATCCGTGAAATCTTCCGGTTCGATTTTTGCGCCCTCAATTTCACCGGCTGTGGTCCAGGTGTATCCATGCATGGAACCGGCACAGACATACCCGCCCTCTGCAATGCGAAACGCATTCAGAGTTGGGTCGCCACACTTCGATTCAGTAACATCCGAATCACTGTCGCTGTCGCTATCCGAATCAGCATCCGTATCCGTATCGGAATCTGAATCTGAATCGGTATCGGTATCTGTGTCAGAATCCATATCCGAATCCGTATCGGAATCGGTGTCGGTATCCGAATCCGATAAAAACATCCCGGTGTCACTTTCACTGTCCGTTTCGACCCCTGATACACGGTTACAGCCCAGCACCGCTCCGGCCAGAACAAAAATTAAAAAATAGGCGTTTTGTTTCATTGTACGTCTCCCAAATGCAACACACGCAAATCCGAAAACAGTCAATCCACCGCAACGGTGAACCTCTCCACTCCGGAACCAACGGGGAAGCCGCCCCGGATTTCGAAGCCGGCGATGATATCGGTCAGATACCAGCTGGCAGGTATCGTAAAATCGCCGTAATTATTACCGACATGATCACATGAATCAGACAAGCATATGTCATGACAATATTTCCGTCGTTCCAAAGAAGTAAAGTGACAACGCCATCCACAATGACCTGTACGCAATATGAGGTCAAAAGTAGCACATTCCGATTATTTCGGCATCAACAATCGTGAAACCGGGAAGATTGCGTCATCGGGGATACCGAAGGCCCGGTCATTTATGTCGACAAAATGAATTTCACAGGATCACAACCATAGGAAAAATTGAACATATAATACAAAAATACAATTATACAGTTATTATTCGTTGCCGCCCCCTGCTGCGTCGGGTATCTTTTATGTGTCCTCTGCTCCGTCGCGACACTGGCTCCCGGAGATTGTGCAGACAGGATGCGACACATCCCTGAAACGCTTGCGATACGCCCCCGATACCGAAAGAAAGGACACCACATGATTCAACGAATATTGAAAACCGCAATCTTTCTGATGTTCATCCTGCTGTGTAATCCGGCAATGGCACTGCCTGCCGGGAATCAGCTTACTGTTCTTGAAAAAGCATTCGGCGAACTCAATGCCGGCGATTTTGATGTGGACTGGTACGCGGACGCCGGAAAATACGTGGTGGGGTTCAATGCAAAGAAGTTGAATCAGCTGCTCGCAGGATATGGCGAGCACGTTGCGGTGGACGGGCGGACCAGAATTAAACTCAAACAGTTTCAGGTGGATGCGGACGGAGATTTTCGCATCACGTCTCATCTGCATGTCCTGTATACCTCAGGGGGCATCATCCGGCTGAAAGCCAGAGGCAGCGGTTCCCAGACCACCCATATCTTCGCGCGGATTGAAAACGGCAAACTCATTCTCAACAATTATCGCCTCTCCCACGTGGAAATCAGAGACGCTCCGGCAATGGTCGATGACTACGCCAAAAAGAAGTTTAAAAGCGCATTGGAAAGCAGTTCGATAAATGTGGTGAAAAACATTCCCGCCATTCGTATGCCCGATGGTGTTTACATGCTGCGATACGAACAGACGGTAAAAATTCCATCTCGCAGGGCGGATTATCTGTACATGGTATTCGAAGACCCGGCGGCGCCGATCATCGTGGAAACCAGTGAGCCGGATATGGTGGAAATGGTGCGACTGGGCATGGCCCGACTGGATGACAGCGATTTTGATCAGACCATTTCCGGCGGTGTATACAAAGTGGGCGTGAATCTGAAAAAGCTGAATGAAATTGTGTCGTCATTCGGCACCCAGCTGGTGATGGACGGTCAGCGGAACACCAAACCCACGGTGAAAATGTTTGACTTCAGCATCGGGGTTCACGAGAACAGTCTCAAAATCGACAACAGAACCCGCATTATCTGGAAGGGAAATCTCAAGGGCACCATCAATGTGGATGTCACTGGAAATCCCCTCTCCATGTTTCAGGACATCAATGGTCTGGTGGAAAAAATCAACACCCTGGACGAAACCATTGAAACATTTGGCCTCAACAAAATCAGCGAACTCGGCGATAAAACCTCATTTCTCGCCTACGGCGCCGGTAAGTCCGTGGCCGGAGACGAAGCGGGACTGGCAGCATCGGCGTACGCAGACACGTTCACTCAGAAGTACCGCACCCGATACAGCCAGTACGTCAAGAAAGTGGGACGGGTGAACCTGAAGAAACTGCCGTACACCATCCCCGTTAAATTTGACATCCCCGTCAAAGTGCAGAGCACCGGATGGACTCGTACGGATTTCCGACTGTATCCCAAAGACGATATGATTGTGGCCTATGACTTCGATATCGGCCATCTGGATTTGAACGGGGTTCCCGGCTGGGGAGACCGTCCCATCCGTCGGGATTTTCTGCAGCCTAAAATCGCCAAAAAGAAAATCGTTCGCATCGTTCCGGGCATCGCTCCTCCCCAGGGCAATACTCAGCTTTCGTATGTGGGACTGGAACGGGGAACCGGCGCCCACGCTGACTATGTGTATTTTGTATACAAGAGCCAGTCCGGGCGATATTTCATTGACCCCGCCACCCTCGGTCCCTGGTGGGAGCGACTGGAATCCGGCGAGCAGCTGACGTTTCGGGTTCTGGCGGATGAATACGCCTATGATAAAAATGTGGACTACTACCTCACCTATACCAATGGACGTCTCATCAGCGACGGTTACTACTATAATGCGCTCAAACAGCAGGAAGCCGATGCGGACGGACTGTATGAAGGCAAAATCGAAATATTTGGCCGCCCCTGTCGCATCACCGGTACCGGGGATATTTATCCCCTGTCCGGCGGTTCCAAACCACTTGCCCGGTTCACAGGAGGCGAAAAGGATTCAGAGGTTTTCACCGGGGATGAAGGCGCACCGATTTCCGCGGAAGGACTGCTGGCGTGGTATCCATTCGAAGGCAACGGAAACGATCGGGGCCCCGCTGGAAACCATGGAAAAATCCAGGGAAATGCATCATTTATCAGCCATCTTTCCGGACGTGGACTTGAATTCAGAAAGGATTGGGATGTAAATGGCGTTGAAATCCGCAACGCGGGATTCATCGATAAAACCGAAAAATTCACCATGGTCGGATGGATTCGGCGGGAAAGTGGCAATTCACTGCTGCGCAAAGAAAACTGGAACGTTATCGGTTTCAATTCCCGGGGTAATCTGGTGTACACGCCGACCACTGACCTGACTTTTTCCGCAACAGGGAAAAAATCAATCGATCAGAATGAATGGATATTTTTCGCCTACATCAGCGACTCACGACAACGGCGATTCTACATCAATGGTGAAGAAGATGCCACGATGGATGCCGGCGGTTCGACGTTCCGCGACACATACTCAAAGCCGTGGGTACTGGGGAGTGGACTGATTGGGGCCATAGACAATGTGGCCTTCTATTCCCGGGTGCTCACGGACAATGAGCTGGGAAGGCTGTACAGGGGCGCCGCTGTGGATCGGCCCATAGCCGACGAAGATATTGATCCGGCAGAATGTGACGAATACAACAATCCGAATGCCATGAAACTGAAAGAAGATGGACTGGCGGCCCAGTTTGATTTCAGTGGAAAGCTGACAGACGACAGTGGTCTTGGTGCCAGCGTGATGTTCAACGACGGAACGGGCCAGGCGTACAACGGCCACTCTGATTTCACAGCGGACCGCAACAGTGCGTCCCGCCGGGCGCTGCATTTCAGTGATTCGAACAGTGCCCATGTTTCCTTTACACTGCACCGGGAGGTTCCCATCCGGGGAATTTCCTTTGCTGGCTGGGTAAGAACCGATAAACGCGGGGCGATGGGCAGCTATCACCAGATTATTCACCTGGGTGATCAATCGCGCAACAGTGTGGATCTCTTTGTACACGACATCAACTTTGAGAAAAAAACAGCAACCGTTGATGTAAACGCATTCGGGAGCAACACGCTGCAAGTACAGGTACCCGCCGGTGAGTACTTTCATCTGGTGCATACCGTGGATGCCCGGGGAATGCAGCGCGTATATGTGGATGGGAAGCAGGTGACGAGTAGCAAAGGCAATACACCACGCGCGTTTTACGAAGGTCTCGGACGCATCGGCGGCGGCAGTCCAAAGTACGACAAATCCGGATGGGGGGGCTGGCGATTCGATGGCGACCTCGATGATATCCGCATTTATGCCCGCGCCCTGAGTGCCACGGAAGTGGCGGCAATGTATGACAGAGAGCAACCCGAAGCGCTGAAGAAAAAGGACGAAAAAGTTGGGGTCAGGGGTGCGGGTGGAGCCAGCAGCACCGATGCTGCCGGTTCATCCGCAGGCAGCAATGGGGCAGCGTCCACCGCATCATCGGGCTCTTCAGCGGGTGGCGGTGCAGTTGCAACCGCAGACCCGCTCAACGGAGAAGAAATTGGCGTAGCCACCAATCTGGGCACCGGTCAACGGAAAACCGGCGGAAAACTGATCTGGGTGCCCGTTCAGAATCTGGCAGACAACGACAGCGTATCCTTTAAAGTAAAAAGTGGGAAAGCCTCGTATGTGGCGATTCACGGCCGCACCAGGTACGGATCGTGGCGAACACTTTACAAAGGCGCACCGAAGGACATGAAAGTATCCCAGTTTCTGGGAAATCAGCGCGCTCAGTTCACCCACATTATTTTCTCAGTCAACGGCGCCCACGAACGGTACGAACGGCTCTCCTGCGAACTGGGCATTTACAAATCATCCGCATCTGCCGCATCCGGCGCCTCCGCAGGCACACCATCCGCGTCCGCAGCGAAGAAAATCGCCACTGCCACCAACAACGGAACGGGACGCCGAAAGGGCGGTGGAAGCTCACCGCGGGTAGCGATAGCGGAATTTAAAGATATCGATACGGTGTCGTTCCGCGCCACAGGTGGCAGTTGCCAATCTGTCACCATTCACGGACGCACCGCTTACGGTTCGTGGCAAACCCTGTACACCGGCGCGCTCAAAGAGATGAAGGTATCGGATTTTCTGAAAAACCAGCGCGCAAAATTTACCCATCTCATCTTCTCGGTCAATGGCGCCCACGAAAACTACCAACCCATTTCCTGCACGGCAGAAATTCTCAAAAAGTAAAATATGTCCACAAAATTTTCCACCTGAATCATGACGCCCATATTGAGCTGTTTCCCGGAGATCCACCCACTTCATTTGTGACACAATGACCCGGCCGAGGATAAATACGGGACGTTGTAAAAAAGAGGAAACCTGTATGAAACCGGAACACCAGATAACCTTGATGCCTGTGATGATATTCACCGCTGTCCTGCTGTCATTGGGCAGCTGCTCTGCCAATAAAAAAACCGGCGACGTTAAAGGGGACTCGGATGATACGTCCTCAACGACTGACACCGGTTCAGATTCCGGTGCGGATACGCAGGACACAGCGACGGAAGAGGCCACCTTTGCAATCCAGAATCAGACGGTATTTGCAGAGGACAAGTTGCTCACTTATGAAATCACCATTCATCCGGATGACCTGAACGATCTGGACGAACATGGCAATGAAGAAGAATATAAATCCGCAACCCTCCGGGTGGTGGGCGATGGTGTGGATCAGACGTTCGACCAGGTGGGGGTGCGATACAAAGGTGCCTGGTCGCTGCACCACTGCTGGGACGACTTCGACGGCGTTCGCAGTTACGACGGAAGTTGCGCTCGACTGTCGGTAAAACTGAAATTCAACAAATACGACGACAAGGCACGGCTATATGGACTGAAACGGCTGAATCTTCACAGCATGATGGGAGATGCCAGCAAACTTCGGGATCGCCTGAGCTACAGCCTGTTCAACGATTTCGGAGTGGCTGCGCCTCGAACGGCCCATGCCCGATTAATCGTAAACGGCGTGATATCCGGTCTGTATATCGCGGTGGAAAACGTGGACGGCCGGTTTACCCATTACCACTTTCCCGAGGGAGGCGATGGCAATCTGTACAAGGAAATCTGGCCCAGTCCCACCGTGGATGAAGACTGGGCGCTGGCACAGCTGCGAACCAACGACGATCCGGAAAACAATCCGGATGTCTCCGATTTTCTGCAGTTCAAAGATCTGATCGCGCAAACAACCCCGGACGACTTTAAATCGAGCATGCCGGGTGTGCTGAATCTCGACAATCTGGTCCGCTATCTGGCGGTGGATCGCGCCATTAAAAACTGGGATGGTATTATGGGGTTTTACGCCGCTGAAACATCTCATAATTTTTACTGGTATCACGACAACGGACCTTCAAATCTGTTTCATCTGGTCCCCTGGGATTTGGACAATACCATTCAGGAATTTGACATCTACATGGATCCCGGAGGATGGTGCGATGCGCTCCCGGTTCCCGACTGGAATGAAACACCCCTCAACTGCGATCCCCGAAAAGTCTGTACCGCAGAGGAACCCCTGATCACGCCTCCCCGCTGCGACCATTTTGTGGATATGCTGGCACAGACCCAATGGAATGAATTTGTCGCTGTGGGAAATGAACTGTTGCAGAACGTTTTTTCCTACGACAACACAAACGCGAAGATCACGGCATGGGCCAGTCAAATTGAAGAGACCATCGCGGAAGATCCACTGGTGGATGAAAACCAGTGGCAATCCGATGTTGCGGCACTCAGAGCAGCGATGAAAAACGCCATTGCAGATTTTCAGGAACATCTTGACGAAGGACTCACTGAAGAGATCGCCATTGAGCATCTCGATGAATCGACACTGACGGTGCCCATCGAGGCGGGTCCGCTTCGTCCGGACATCATCAACAATTTCGAATTTGAATCCGGCACCGAAGACGAACTCACCAGTTCCATGTATCCGTATGCATCGGAGGGGACAGACATCAGTCTCCAATGGCACACCGATTCCCCCATCCTGGGAGATGGAGACCTCATGATCACGGCGGCGTTTGCGAGTACCCCCGGCGGCTGGTCTGAGTGGGCCATCGTTTATTTTGCAACCCCTGCACCAATCGATATCACAAAATATCAACGGATGTGGTTCAGCGCCCGATCCGCACAGAACGCTCAGATGCGAATGGAATTCAACAGTCCGGCATATCAGGAGTACGGCAACATTTACGAATCATTCTGCCAGGATTTCTCCCTGACCACCGACCCCCAATACTTTTACATCAATCTGTCGGATTTACTCTATCCGCAGTGGGCCAGAGACGCCTGGCCAGAAGGAGACGGTTGGGACAAGAGTGACAGCGAAGTGCGCAACGAGGTTCTCTCCAGCTTCAATGGACTGGGCATTCAGCTGTTTCCCACGGTGGACCTCAGCGGCGAAATGACCACCGACACAGAACAGATTGTCGTCCAAATCGACAACATCTATTTTGAATAATAATCCGGGAAAACGCGCGGTCGAACGGATACTCTGCAACGAGCATCAACAGTTCATTCGATGATATACTGCGGGAGGACACCTGTAAGCGTGGGATTCACAACCTGCATCAGTCCTGTCTCCGGATCGAAGAAGAGGCGATCGATGGTCGTTTCCCGCTGCGTCCCACCGCCGTCCGGGATCGAAAAACGGTGGTACACAATATACCAATCGTCGGTTCCTGGAACGTTGAGCACTGAGTTGTGCCCCGTACCGAGGATGTTCAAGGTTGGATTTTTTGAGAGAATCACACCGTGTGAGGTCCACGGCCCATCGACACTCGGCGCGGATGCGTACCCCACCCGGTAGTCCGGGCTGCCGGTGTCGTCAATCGAATAAGTGAGATGGTACATTCCTTCCCGGAAGACAACGAAAATGCCCTCCCGGAAGTCCGGCAATCCCGAGATTGGGGCGATGGTGTCCGGCAGGAGTGACTTCATATCTTCGGAGAGTTCCGCGTACAGGGCCCCCCCATTTCCCCAGAACAGATAATACCTGTCGGTCTCGGGATCCCGGAAAGCGGCCGGGTCAATCGCCTGTCCGGTGGTCACGTCCCCGGTATTGTTGATCATGGACTCCGGTTCAGCGACAAACGGTCCCTCCGGGCTATCAGCAACCGCCACGCCAATGGTTTTCCTATCGTACGTGGGATTGTGCCCCGAGAAGTAGAAGTAGTATTTTCCATCGCGCTCGATGATGGTCGGCGCCCACGCATTCCCGGTGGCCCACGGCACGTTGCCGTTTTCTCCGTCGAGGGTAAGAAATGGCGACGCTGAACGTGTCCAGTCTGCGAGGTTGTCCGATGACCATACGTAGAAGTCCTTGCCCCCCCAGCCTGAATAGCCGTCCGTGGTGGCGTAAATGTAAAACCTGTTCCCGAACGCCACCGCGTTGGGGTCTGCGTACAGTCCCGGCACAACCGGTGACCAGCTATCGATTTGCTGCCGCAACGCGGCGAGCTCGCTGGCGGTAACGGGAATCACAGTACCATGGCGAGGGGCTGCGGGAAGGTCATACGATGGTGCAACGGTCCAGGACGGATTGCCAATATCCGCGGTGCGCAGGGGAATATAGCCGCGATTGGTATATTCGTCGACGAACAGATAGAAGTAGTCTCCATTTGCGTCACCCGGGTTCGACTTGAAGATGGACGGCCCCTCCACCGCGCTGGTACCGGCATTGTTGCCGATACAACTGGCAATCATCGTCCATTCAGACAACGACGCCGTCAGCTCGGTTGATTTCTCCTGAATGATATCGGAACAACCTGTGGTACCGGCGCCCTCATCCTTTGTGAAGCGGTGATACACGCCGTCGCTTTTAATTACCGTCGAATCGATGCGAGAGATCCCGTCCTGCCAAATCTGCGGTTCGGAAAATGTGAAAAAGTCCCTGGTTGTCACATAGAGCATACGGTTGTAAGTACTTCCGGTGTGATTCGGATCGTCCTCAGCATAGAGCTTCGATGCCCAGAACACCACGTACGCGTTGAGGTCTTCGCTATAGTACGCCTCTGGCGCCCAGGTGTTGCCGGCAGTGTCAGGAGATACCCGGACATGACGCTGCCCGGACCATGTAACGAGGTCGTGTGATTCCCACACTTCGAGATAGAGAGACCCCTGACGCTGCGCTTCATCCCATGATGTGCCGGATCCGATGGAGAGGTCGGTCGCGATCATATAAAAGGTATCGCCCTCAGGGGACCGAATGATGAACGGGTCGCGAAGTCCTTTCGACCCATAGGCAGAGGAGAACATTGGCCGACCGCCGTTGAGTTCGTCCCATTTGAGCGCATCATTGCCGCGCGATGCTGCAAGATAAATATTTTCCCCTTCAGGGGAGTCGCCAGTGAAGTATGCGAACGCATACCCCTCGAACGGCGCCAGGTCGACCGCTGCCCGCACCAGCGCATTGAACTTCCGGCTCGCGGAGCCATCGCCATTCACTGCTGTTGCGGTAAGCACTACGATGGTATCGCTATCGGGGCGATTCACGATACCATCCGCTGAAATAATTGACGGATCATCCGACGACCAGGTAACAGGAAGATCGTTTGATGTGGTTGGCAACGTCAGGTTGCCTCGCACATCATCAATGTTGTTTACGATAATGGCGGCAACGGCGGCGGCGGCTTCGCTATCTATGTCGGCATCCGTGTCTGTATCTGTATCGCTGTCAGCGTCTGAGTCCGAATCCGCATCGGTGTCCGTGTCCGAGTCCGCATCGGTGTCCGTATCCGCATCGGTGTCCGTGTCCGTATCGGTGTCCGAGTCGGCGTCCGTGTCCATATCGCTGTCCGTATCCGTATCGCTGTCGGTATCGGTATCAGAGTCCGTGTCCGTATCACTGTCCGAATTCCCAACTGAATCGGAATCCGAGTCGGAATCCGTATCTGTGTCCGAATCCGCATCGGTGTCGGAATCTGAGTCGCCTGTACTGCCGTTGGTTTCATTTTCCGGACTGTTGTTCGACGTACACCCTGTTAAAATGAAAATGCCCAGAGGCAGACACATCAATACAAACCATTTCAATTTTTTCATAATAAAGACCTCAAAAAAAAATTTCATAATAAAGACCTCGAAAAATATTGTTGTACCAGAAATTTTTGAATTTAATGAACAATTTCAATTCAAATGGGACACTAAAGATTGGGTGCAGATCTCGGTCTGAAGGGAAAACAATATATAAAAAAGGTGTCTCCTGGTGAAAGTTGTTTTTGTTGAAGCAAAAACATACAACCAGAGGGAACACCCATGAAAGACAATACTTCATCGTTGACATTAAATCTCGCAAGTTTTGCAAAATTGGTCTGCAACGGTGTTCCCGGAGCGGCGCTGGGGGGCAGTCCCGATAAAACCCAAAAAGCATTTTATCACGCCTGACAGCTTTCGGATTTCTTGACAAGTCCAGCGCCACCCCGGATGCTGGTGAACGATGACATCCTATCAAAATGCAACAGAGCCCATTCTGCTGGCCACCCATGCGGTGGGCGAGCTGTTTTCGACCGTGGGGCTAAAGGCATCCTCCGGACGCATCTGGGGGTATCTGTATCTGTCGAACACACCACAGGGGGCCGAGTCACTGGCGAGTGCGCTGTCAATGAGTTCCGGTGCCGTCAGTATGGGGCTCAATGAACTGATGGCCGTTGGCATCATTCATCGCGGGGCGCGCAGTCAGAGCCGAAAATTCTATTACCAGGCCGAAACCGAAATGTGGACCCTCGTTCGCCGTATTTTCAGGGAGCACGCCAAAAAGCAGCTGGAAGCGCCCGTGACCAGATTGAAACACGCGCTGAAAATGATGCAGAATTCATCCTCAGCCAACGAACCCTCCCCAGCGGATGCCACGGTTGATCAGTTGCGTCACCTGGTCGATTTGGCGGACTTCGCCATGGTCCTGCTGGATGCATTCATGGAGCGGACCCGGGTCGAGTTGAAAGCTGCCCAGAAGTGGTTGTCCGTATCCGGGAAACTCGGAGGGGAACCCCTCAGTCGATTGCGTCGCAGACTCAACCAGACGGAGTGATTTCGCTGGCGGCGCGGCATTTCATTTCCGGGACCTCCGGGAAATAACGGGGGACCAATTGAGTATGGTTCCAGTGGTACCGCATTTCTCCATCTATATTTCAACGACCTGAATTTTCCGGCGTCATTTCTGGAAATGACACAATTTATCCCCTTTAAAAAACAAAAAACGAAGGTATGCGAATGTTGAAAAGTCTCCTATAATTACCGCACTTTTTCGTGCATAGTGATGCGAAACTGGCGGACAATTTATAACGGGAGACTGAAATGAAACCTTCTTTGAACATTCTGAGAGGCGAACTCGAACGACTATTTTCGGTAGATGCATTAACTGCTTTTTGCCAGAAATACCTGACCATTGATGCGGTGGCCCTCGAAATCGCAAATGAAAATAAAGCGGTGTTCGCGAGGCAACTGGTGGACTGGTGTGACAAAAAGGACTCGGTTGAAGCGCTTGCAGATGCAGTTCTGTTCGAAAAAAAGGGAATGACAGATCCCAGACTGATGCACGTTTACTCAAACGATCGGTCTGCAGCGAAAGAAACCCTGGCGGAAATCAGGGGATACACCGTTTCAGACTGTGTGGCGACCGACGACGTGTACAGTTTATACGATTGCACGGGAAACGACGATGGCGACGCATATCTGTTGCTGACCATCAACCCGCACCATATCTCCACACCAGCTGTATCACAGCGTTTCCTGATGCAACTGCGGATACTTCAGTCCCTGGATGTAATGTTTATCCCGGAGATAAAGGAATTGTCCACGTTTGCGGATGGAAGCCCATATGTGATCATTAATCCCCTGGCCGGAACCCAGCTCAAATCAGCTGCCCCTCTCCAGCCGGAAGCGGTGCTGAATGTTGCTGAAGTCATTGTGGACATGCTGGAAACCCTCGAAGAAAATACCATGATTCACGGCGACATCCGGCCGGAGAACCTGTGGGTGGACGTCCTGGACAATCCACAGATTGTTCAGACCATTGGCATCGGATTTGACAGGTTCGCCGCGGCGTCCGGCTGGACCCGGGATACCACGTTGCCGCAATACATGGCCCCCGAACTGTTTTACAATGAATCGGCGACCATTTCCTCTGATTTCTACGCCCTGGGCTGTACACTGTTTTATCTGCTGACCGGAAAATCCGCATTTTCCGGCAGTAAAGCCATCGATATTGCAGGCGCGCACATCGCGATTCAGAGTCCCGCACTGGAAGAAGCAGTGGAAGAACCATTGCCCGACAAAATGGTTCTTCTGGTCAATACTCTGCTGAATCAACTGCCGGGTGAACGTCCAAGAGACATCGCCACGCTGAAGCGACTGATCATTGAAGCCAGGGCGGACATCGAAGACCACGCCGTCCGAATGAGCATGGCCGGTACCCGGGAAGACATCGCGATTGAAATCAACGCCTTCAACGCCGCACCGTCAAACGATACGACCCTGGCAGAGTTGCTCGAAGCTGCGGATGCATACAACGCTTTCATACCGGCGATTGAAGCCATTCGGGAAGTCGCCGAATCGGCAGATACGGACCTGCAATATCACTTGCTGAAAACCGCTGCTGACACGGCCATACGAAAAGCCCGCGCCTACGAGCTGGCCGCCGAACTGTACGAAGGACTGATGCAGCAGAACCCCGAGGATCAGGATGTCTTTGACTCCCTGATCCTGGCGCAGAAGAAACTGGGCAATTTTGATAATGTGCTGCAACTGCTCGGTGGCCGCGTGGAATCCACGGAGGACGCGGCAGAACGCATCGACCTGCTCCTGAACATGGCCCAGACCCTGGAAAAGGAAGCGGGAGACCCCGGTAAAGCATTTGATTACTATCTGGCCAGCCTCACCGGCACTGACGGCGACAGGGAAATCCTGCAATCATTGGAAAAAATCGGTCAGAAGGCAGGAAGAATTCAGGAACTGATCGATGCGGCCGGCAATACGGCCAGCGCTGCCGAATCCGCTGGAAACGTGGACGTCGCAGTTTTTTATTATCAGAAACTGGCGTCCTGGTATCAGAATATCCTCAATCAGCCCGCCGTTGCTCTCACCTGCTATCAGAAGGTCGTGGGATACAATCCCAAAGATGATGACGCGCTGGATGCGATTGCCTCTCTGTATCGCAGTGCAGGGCAATGGACGGAGCTTTGCCAGGTACTCGCCCAGCGTGCGGAATCAGATACCCTGCCCGACGCAAAACGCAAACACCTGTGCGACGCCGCAGCGGTGTATTTTGAAAAACTCGGCCAGACCCAGACCGCCATGGATATTCTGAGCAACGTGCTTCAGGACGATCCCGGCAATACCCGCGCAAGTGCCATCCTGGTAAAAATTTACGAAAACGCTGGAGATTTTGCAAAACTGGCTTCCATTCTGGAAGAGTCAATCAAATCCCTGGGCTCTGGTGAAGCCCAATGTGATCAGCGATATAAGCTGGGCGAGATTTACGAAACCCGTCTGCAGGATCCCAAATCCGCTGCCCCTCATTATAAGGCCGCTGCGGAATTCAACCATCTGGATTCCCTTAAAGGTCTCGAACGGGTCTGCAAGACGCTGCAGGACTTCGCTGGGCTGCGTACCGCCCTTGAAAAACAGCTCGCCGTGGCAGATACAGCGAGACAGAAAATCGTGTTGCAACTGCAATTGTCACTGGTTTACGAAGAAGAATTTAGAGAAATCGATTTGGCAATCAACGCTCTGGAAAATGTGGTTGCCATGGATTCCGAAAACATTGATGCCCTGAGTGGTCTGAGTCGATTGCTCAAAAAGGTTGAAAACTTCGCACGTCTGGAGGAAGTGCTGAAAACCCGTGCCAGACTCACCGCAAACGAAGACGAGAAACGGCAGCTACTCAAAGAACGCGTGGATGTGATCAAGGGAAATCTCAACAATCCGGAGCTGGCAACGGCTGCAGTCAATGAACTGGCTGAACTGGGCGGCGGCGGCACTGTTCTCTCACAGATTGTCCGCTCGCAGATTGAACTGGGTGAATATGAGGCTGCGGAAAAAACCTACTACAAGATGCTCGATGACGCGGAGGATATGGAATCCAAAGTTGATATTATGGTGATTCTGGCCGGGTTCCAGATGAGCAAACTCAATAACATCCCGAAAGCAGAGGGCACGCTGAACAAGGCCCGAAATCTTGCGCCAGATAACGTGGATGTAATCAATGAATATGCCGAAGTACTGGTTGCCAAAGGCGACTATGCCGGTGCACTCGAAATGTACGCCCGAAAAATTGACTTGGTGTCCGGTTCGGAGGCCCGCGCAGCAATTTTCAGCCGAATGGGCATGGTGGCCCTTGAAAACATTCAGGATGATAATGCTGCGATGCAGTATCTCAAGCAGGCTGTGAGCATAGACAATTCCAATCTGGCTGCCAGCGACAAACTCTCCGGGCTCTACCGCAAGGCGGGCAATTGGGACGCTGCCATCAAGATATACGAACGATGGATCCCCTCCGCCGCCGCGCTGACCCCCGAAGGGCAGCTGGAGCTGTTTACCGCTGCGGGGGAAGCATACATGAATGTGGATCGCAAGGAGCGCGCTCTGGAACTGTTCAAGAAAGCCGCAGATATTGCTGACGAACCCGCATTGATGAATAAACTTGGGGATGTGGCTCTGGATATGGGCGAATGGGAACTGGCCCGCCAACAGTTCGACCGATATGCCAACGCCCTTGGCAACGATATCGACGACGACACCCGCCTTGCCCTTCTGGTAAAACGGGGACGGGCGTCATTTGGATGTGAGCAGTTCGATGAGGCGTCTAAAATGGCTCGTCAGGCAACGGTGATGGCGCCTGAGAATCTGGAAGCCCGCATCCTGCTTGCCGATGTGCTCGAACAGCGGAACGATTATCGGGGTGCGGTGGAAGCACGCCAGAAGGTTCTTGAAACAGTTGATTCCAAAGACGAGCGCTGGTTTGATCTCGTCCGCAGCACAGCGCTCATCATGTTCGAGAATCTTCGAAATGCCGACGGGGCATCCGCCATGCTCACCAGCGCCCTGGAGCAGGATCCCAAAAACCGTGATATTCTCGGCGAATTGCTGAAAATGCATTATGCAGCCAAGAAGTACAAGGACGTCGTAACGGTAATTCTGCAGATTGCAGATCTCATCAACGATGATGCCCAGCTGTCGAGGTATTATCTCACTGTAGCCAAGGTGTTCCGCCGGGAACTCCGTCAACCGGATAAAGCAGTTGAGTACTTCCTCAAAGCACTGGACCACGACCCCGGACTGGAAGACGCCAGAAACGCGTTGGTACAGGTTCTGACTGAGCAGAAAGACTGGGGGGGACTGGAAAAAGTATACAAGGGACTTATTGCAAAACTGCCACAGGATGCGTCGAAAGAGGAAAAAATAGGTGTTTTCAAACCTTTGGCCGACCTGTACATGACCAAACTCGACAAAGAATCCGATGCCATCACGTTGTTTGAAACCATGAGCAAAATTGATTCGGGCAACCTGGAATGGGACGAAAAACTGGTGGAATTGTATAACTGGAATACCAAGTTCAAGGATAAAGGGATTGCTTCCAATATCAAGCTACTGAGAGCCAATCCCCAGCGAACAGATTCATACAGAATGCTCTATCGCATCTTCTCCGCTGCTCAGGAGCCTGACATGGCATGGTGCGCTGCATCCATGCTGGCTCTCCTGAACCAGGCCAGTCCGGAGGAGCACTCTTACTATAAGGACTACCTCTCTGAGGGGTACCCGCCCATCGCGGACACCCTTTCAAACGACAAGTGGCAGAAGTTCCTGGTACACAAAGATATGAATATGGATATTTCCAATATCTATTCAGTCATCCTGCCCGCCATCGCGGCAGCCCGGTGCACCCCCATCAACAATACCGGTTTAATCCCGGCGGCCGCTGTGGATGTGACAACAGATCAGAATGAATTCTCCAAACTGATGAATTTTGGCGTAGGGGTCACCGCCGTTTCCCCGTTGCCGCTCTTTTACCAACCTGACCAGTCCGGTTTCGGTATTGTGGAAACCAATCCACCGGTAATGATCGCAGGTCAGGACGCCATAGAAATGAGAGATTACCTCGGACTGGCGTTTAAGATGGGACAACAGTTGACATTGCTGCGTCCTGGACTTCTCGCAAGACAGATTCTGAAATCAGGAACCGAGCTTTCCGCATGGTTGCTTGCCGCTATCAAAGTATTTGTGCCACAATTGCCGGTACCCAATAACGTGATAGCCGCAGTAAATGAAAAGCTGACACCAGTGCGAAGCAGCCTCAACCCACAGGAATCCGAAAAGCTTCAGGGGTACGTCCAGTCATTCATGTCTCAGGCCGCCGATGTGAACGTGAAGCGCTGGGCGAGGTCAGTGGATTTCACCGGAGATCGGGTCGGTCTGGTTCTCTGCGGCGACATCGCTGTTGCCATGCGAATCATCGAGTCCACTGTTGTGGATGAAAAGGAGCGGGCAGAACGCATCAAGGAGCTCTCCGTCTTTACAGTGTCCAACGATTACTTCGAACTGCGGAAAAGACTCGGCGTCGCCCTTCAGGCTGGCTGACTCGAAACGTCCTTTGTTCAGATTCCCGAATCAATATTTCAGTTGTCTGTGACGTGAGACCGGTAGAACCGGCCCGCTGAAGATTGTATGGGGTTATCTGTTCTTTTCGTAAATGATGCGCAAGCCGTCCAGCGTAAGATTCGGTTCCTGGAACATCAGAGATCTGGCTTCACCGGCAATCACCGACGACAGGCCACCAGTGGCAATGGTTTTCACATCTGGTTCCATTTCTTCTCTGAGCCTGGCGATCAGCCCATCCACCATAGCCGCGTATCCAAACAGAATACCCGATTGCATGGCGTGTTCCGTATTCTTGCCAATCACATGGGATGGTCTTGCAATCTCAACTTTTGACAGTTTCGCCGCTCTGGTAACCAGGGCGTCCAGAGATATACCAATTCCCGGACAGATCACTCCCCCCAGATATTCGCCTTTCGATGATATGCAATCAAAAGTCGTGGCGGTGCCGAAATCCACAATAATCGACGCGCCGGGAAATTTCTCCCTTCCTGCCACGGCGTTTACTACCCTGTCGGCACCAACCTCCCTGGGGTTATCATACCGTATGGACAAACCCGTTTTCACCCCGGGACCAATAATAAGGGGCTCTGTCCTGAGATATTTCCGTGCACCGTGTTTCAAACCATGCACAGCCGGCGGTACAACTGAGCACATGGCAAACCCGCTCACGTCTTCCAGATGGAGACCGGCGAGCTCAAACAGGGACCGGAACGTCAATCCCCATTCATCACTGGTACGCTCTCTGGTGGTTTGAACATTCCATTTATACAACAGTTGGTTAGCGTCATATAAACCCAGCACCGTATGTGTATTGCCAATATCTGCAACCAGTAACATTTCAGATCTCCATTCGCTATGCCTCACGCAATCCGCAGATTCTGCCAGTAGTACATACTGCCATGCAGAATCAAATCGCGTCGCGCCCGCCTCTTACCGGATATTCAACATACCCCGGTTTCGAATCGGTCCAGTCCGCAAAATTGCATACCAAAGTTAGCGTCAACTGCAAAGTTTCTGTTGATGCAAATTCACCCGATGGAGCAAAACGGAACGGAGGTTTTCGATAATTCGAATGGTTCAGTCCAGTACCAGAGGGGCAAACGAATTTGAGTATTTACAATTTCACCTACTATTCAAAACACTGAAATTATGAATACGTGTTGAACGGTCGCACATATTCCACCCAGACACAACAGGAGGAATTCGAGCTATTCGAGGTGTACCAATTTCGAAAACGAGACGATGCAACAATTCGGATACAGAATTAAGTTGGGCCAGTAATTTAGGGAAACAGAGCCGCTGTGGTGAGGAACGAGCGTAGCGAGTGTCTCGAACCGCGCGGCG
>JBNKCR010000090.1:0-24190 GCA_050287845.1 Polyangia bacterium | reverse complement strand
CTGACTGAGCTGGGGTATTTTTCCTGTATCTTCGCCACTTTTCCCTCAAATTGTCGCTTTACTGCACAAATACCGGGGTAATTCTTTTTGCACAGCTTTTAGAAACCGCTTAAACACAACGATTCAGAACACCTCGAATAGCTCGTTCGCGAATTCAATCAATATCCGGGACACATTTACCTCTGTATTATTTCGGCAGATTGACAGCCTGATTGTTTGCTACGATAACCGGGCTATGGAAGCATTCACCCAAAGTTATCTGATTCTGTTTGTTATTATCGCCCTGGGATTCATGCTGGGACGGATTCGAATCCGGGGCATTTCCCTTGATATATCGGCTGTAATTTTTGTTGCCCTTCTTTTTGGCCATTTCGGATTCACTGTGCCAAGGGATATTCAATTCATCGGCCTGTTGCTGTTTGTGTTCACCGTGGGCATCGGGGCAGGACCGGGATTTTTTGCATCATTCAAGGAAAGCGGCAAGCAACTCAGTCTCCTTGCCGTGCTGCTCATCGCTTCGGCGGCGGTACTGACGGTGGTGGCGGCCAAACTGTTTGATCTGGAAATGCCGGTAGCCACCGGTCTGTTTACCGGCGCATTGACCAGCACCCCGGGGCTGGCTGTGGCCATTGACACCACAAAGTCGTCATTGCCTTCCATTGGATACGGCGTGGCATATCCATTCGGTGTCCTCGGGGTGATCCTGTTTGTCAAATTGCTCCCCATGCTGCTCAAATCGAAAATTTCAGACGCCGAAGCAAGCCTGGAAAAACGACAGCAATCCACCCATCCCGAGATTTACCCCAGCCACTATGTGGTCCGGAACAGTCATGTCACCGGCAAACCCCTCGGGGCACTGAATATTCAGGAGATGACCGGGGCCACCATTTCCCGGGTGCAGCAGGGCACAGAGACCTTCACACCCGCGGTGGACACCACCTTGTCGCCGGGCAATATTGTGAAAGCCGTGGGCACTGCCGAAGCCCACGAAAAAGTGAAGGTGCTGATTGGCGACGAAACCGATACGGAAATTCCCCTGGGCACCAGCTACCAGGTGCTGTCTGTGCTGGTGAGTAACCGCGAAGTTGTGGGGAAAACCATGGCGGAGTTGCAACTGTTCGCCAGATACAACGCCACCATCACGCGTATCAAACGAAGCAGTATCCTCATCTCCCCATCCCCGCGAGTTCGTTTGCAATTGGGGGACAAGCTGATGATCGCATGCGATAAAAATCATATGACCGAGGTGATTCGACTCCTTGGCAATGACGATAAACGTCTGTCAGACACCGACTTTCTGCCCATTGCCCTGGGCATCGTCATTGGCTTTCTGGCCGGCCAGATTCGATTTTCCATTACCGACGATGTTTCGTTTCAGTTCGGACTCACCGGCGGCGTGCTGCTCACGGCAATTGTGCTCGGAAAGCTTGGAAAAACGGGGCCTATCGTGTGGACCATGTCCGGTGCGGCCAACAATCTGCTCCGGATTATCGGTCTGCTCTTCTTTCTCTCCGCGGTAGGCACCCAGGCCGGGGCAAACATTGTGGAGACCTGGCACCAATACGGGTTCAAGCTGTTTCTGATTGGGGCGACGATCACGCTGCTGCCCATGATGCTGGTGGTATTCGTGTCCAGATTGTTTTTCGATCTCAATCTGATTACCCTGCTCGGCGCATTGACCGGCGCCATGACCAGCTCGCCGGGACTGGCCGCCGCCGACAGTATGACCCGAACCAACGAACCCCATATCGCATATGCCACGGTCTATCCCATCGCCATGGTCTCGCTGATTATCAGTGTGCAGATTATGGGCCATCTGTGAGTACGGCCCCGTTTGAAATTCTGTTTGAAGACGATGACCTGCTGGCCATCAACAAGCCGGCATGGTGGGTGGTCCATCGCGGTCTGGCCAGCGACGCCCTGGTGATTGTGGACAAATTGAAGGCGTATCTTCACCGGGAGACCGTACATCCCCTGCACCGGCTGGACCGACAGACGAGCGGTGTCCTGCTGTTTGCTCAAAAGAGCGATATTGCCCGAACAATGCAACCGCAGTTCAACACCGGTCAGATTTGCAAAACCTATCTGGCACTGGTGCGGGGCGCCTGTCCCGAAAAGGGGATCATCGATTCCCCGGTGCCGAAGAATGAAGGGGGAGACCGGGTACCCGCTCAAACGGAATTTGTGCGACTGGGCGCTTTCAACACCGAGCCAAGGAAAGTTTCACTGGTTCATGCATATCCAGGAACCGGACGGTTTCATCAGATTCGCAGACATCTCAAGCACATCAGTCATCCCATCATCGGAGACAGCAACTATGGCAAGGGCGCGTTGAACCGTGCTTTCAAAGAACGATACGGTCTGAATCGCCTTGCATTGCATGCCCGGGCCATCACTTTTCAACATCCGGTCACGGCACAGACCATCACCATCAACGCCCCAATTCCCACAGATCTTCTGGAACCCTTCGAAAGAATGGGGATTGTCATCAATTGACAAACAGGCGCAGAAAACCGTAAAGTGCCCCAATTGCGCAACCGTAGTTCAGTGCGCTTCCGGAAACAGACGGATAAAATGACGATTAAAGGAAAACTTATCATTATTGGCAGTGGCATTGCCGGAATCAGTGCTGCTTTCTCTGCGAGACGGAGATATCCGCTGGTGGACATCACGGTTATTTCATCCGAACCCGACGGGTTTTACAATCGCATCGCCGTTGGTGCGCTGGCGGTGCAAAAAAGGGTGGAAGCGGAGCTGTTCACCCTGGGGACGCCGCTGCTTGAAGCCGAACGCATCCACACCCGATTCGGAGGTGACGTCACCCATATCGATGTCCGCAATCAGAACGTGCAGCTCGCCGATGGTTCGGTATTGACCTACGACCGGCTCATTCTGGCCACTGGGGCGACGCCACTGATGCCACCCATTTCGGGAGTGAATACCGACGGCGTTCATTGTCTGTGGACCATGAATGATGCCAGAAAGCTGGCATCCCGGCTGCAAAGTGGCAACCGGGTCGCGGTCATCGGTGGTGGGGTTCTCGGCGTGGAAGCGGCGATGGATATTCGCGACACCGGAAAGACCGTTCATCTCATTGAAGCCGCGAACAGCCTGATGGAACACCATCTGCCGGGAGATATTTCCCGGGCCCTTCAGACAAAACTGGAACAGGACGGCATTGCCGTCAGTACCCGGGAACTGGTGACCGGAATTCAACGCAAAAACGGCGTTCTCCATATTCAGTGTGCCAACCGCGCAACCATCTCCTGTGACGCGGTAGTGGTTTCCACCGGGGTTCGCCCCAACATCGAACTGGCCAAAGCCGCCGGAATCGATGTACAGAACGGCATCCTTGTGAATGACCGGATGGCCACCAGTGTTCCTCATATTCTGGCCTGCGGCAATTGCATCGAGCCCCCCCGGGGGAGTGCACTTCTGTGGAACCCGGCCAGACGACAGGGAGGAATCGCCGGTGAAAATGCATTCGCTGAAAATCGTTCATTTGAGCACACCCTGTGGCCCATCCATCTGAAAAGCAACCGCATCAGCCTTTTTACGATGGGAGATCCCCACGCCATTCCGGAGGATGCCACCGGGTACCGGGAAATCCTGCCCAATGGCCAAAAACAGCTGCACCTCACCCGGGACGGAAAGTTGTGTCATGTGACATTTTTCGGTGATGTGAAAGGATACCACACCGTCGAAAAAATGTTCCGGAACGGCACCTCCCTTCCGGTTGCAGAGTTCAATGAAAAATCGGTCTCAGACGCCATCACCGCCCTCTCGTTGCCCGCCGAAGACGCCGGATACATGAAACCCGGCTGGGTATGCAACGTTTGTGGCTACACCCACGAAGGCGACGTGCCTCCCGGTGTTTGCCCGGTGTGCAATGTGGGCCGGGATCAATTTCTGGCGGCATAGGACGAACCATGAGCAACACCAATCAATATGACGCCATTGTCATCGGCGCGGGTCTCGGCGGGCTGAGTGCGGCGCTGCATCTGGCCAAAAAATCAATGAACGTGCTGGTGCTCGAAAAGCAACCCAAAGTGGGGGGATATGCACAGAATTATCTGCGGTCCGGGTTTGATTTCGATGTGTCGCTTCACGTGCTGAGCGCCATGAATGAAGACGGCGGTCTGCACCAGCTTTTCAAGTATCTGCAGGTGCTCGACAAACTGGAAGTTACCGAATACACGCCCATGTTCACGTCGGTATTTCCCGATGCCACGTATCGACTGCCCGCCCGGGAAGAAGGTCGGGCATACCTCAAGGATCAATTTCCAGCGGAGAAGGCCGGTGTCGATCGATTCTTTGACACCATGTCCGCCATCATCGAAGCCAATACCCGTCTTTTCTGGACCGGCGAAGTGGACATCAACCACTTTTTTCCAGAGCGATACTTCAAACGCACGTACCACGACCTGCTTCAGGATTGCTTTAAAGATAGACGGCTCTTTGGTCTGATGGGACAGCTGTGGCAATCCACCGGGCTGCCCAACGAACGCTGCGCCGCCAACTGGGCTTCTGAAGTGTTTGGTTCGTTTCTACTCACCGGCAACTATTATGTAAAAGGCGGCGGACAGGCCATTTCAAACGCCATGGCGCAGACCCTGTGCGAAGGCGGGGGAACCATTCGGACCGCCAGTCTGGTTGAAAAAGTGCTGCTTCAGGACCGCAAGGTCACCGGCGTTCAGCTGGAAACCGGCGAACAGATATTCGCTCCCGTGGTGGTGGCCAACGCCAATCCCATCCAGACCTACCTGTCCCTGGTGGGCCGGGAACACCTGGCCAAACCGTTTATCTACAAACTGGGCACCTACGAACACTCGTGCTCCCTTCTCACGCTGTATCTGGGACTCGACTGCCCGGGCCGGGACGCCGGTGTGCCGGACCACACCACATTCATCAACTTTGACTACAGCAACCTGCGTGCATACGAAGCGGCTCTCCGGGAAGAATATCACGATACCGACTACATTGTCAGTGACTACACCGACGATGCCGGCGGCAGCCACCCCAGTGGCAAAGGGATTGTACAGATACTCGAAGTAGCCCCCGGCAAACCGTGGACCGAAATCTCGAGAGAACAGTACGCCCAGAAGAAACGGGAAGTTACCGACATCATCATGAACAAGGTGAGCAGGCGCTACCCCGACCTGTCCCGCCATATCGAAGTGGCCGAGCTGGGCACCCCCAGAAGCATGGAACGCTACAGTCGCAATCCCTATGGCGCCGTCTACGGTTTCGCCCAGACGCCCGAGCAGGCAGATAACTGGCGGTTCAGTGTGGCATCCATTTTTCCGGGGCTCTATTTCACCGGCGCATGGTCCCGGGGCGGCGGCGGTGGCTACATGGGCAGTGTGGTCAATGGCCGGGTGGCCGCCCAGCAGGTGTTGTCCAGGCACAAATGGCATAAAGAAGACATTCTCTTTGATGTTGCCCCAAGGCCCCCTTTCCGTGTGCATCAGAAATCCATGGACCCACCGGCTCCCACCGGCGACCTGGAACCCCGAACCGACGAGGGGACCATCGCCGCAGAAGATATTTCTCCACTGGGCGAACTCACCGCCGATGCCAGTGTGCGCCTGCTCAGAGAAACCGCATCCAGATACATGGACGACAACAAACGCCACCTTGCCGTCATGTGGCCCGAGATGAACGCCAATGCCCCATGGCACACCGCCTTTTTCCAGATGCGTTTTGTCTTTGTTCCTTTCGTCCGGGTACAGGCCGGTGATAAAGTGGTTGTTGAGACAACCTTCGAGCCCACCGCCAGCGGCAAAGGCCAGTTCACCCAGAACCTGTTCGTACAGTCCACCCGGAAAAAACTCGCCAACGCAGGCGGTCGGGTCCTGATTCGCCCCATCTCTCCCTGAGCCATTTTTTCGGCATGTTCTCACTTTATCTGGGGGGGCGATATTCAACCGACATTCGAAGCGGAAGGGAGAGCAGATGCCAAACGTAAATTCGATACAAATACTCTTTATATGGGCAATGGTTCTCAGCGGAACACTGAGTGGTGGCTGCACCCGGGACGAACCCAACGTCGCTGAGAATGATACGGATTCCGATACCGACACGGACAGCGACATCGATTCCGATTCCGATGCCGATTCCGATGATACCGATACATTGGATTCGATGTGTGAGGTGGATACCACTTTGCCCAAGGGGGACGCGGACGACTTGTTCAATAGCAATCATGTGCCCACGTTTGATATTTATCTGCCTGAAGACAAATGGGAAGACCTCACTGCCCACGCGATGGACGAGGAATGGGAACAGGCGGAGGTGTGTTATGACGGCAAGCGCATCGGCAGCATCGGCATCCGTTTCAAGGGTTCGTATGGTACCCTGTACTCCTGTTTTGACGAAGCTGGAAAATTGACCTGCCCCCGTCTGAGTCTGAAGCTGAAGTTCAGCAAGTACGACGAAGATTTGCGATTTTTTGGGTTGAAGCGCCTCAACTTCAACGCCAATCGCTACGACGACAGTCGAATGCGGGAAAAACTCGCCTACGACCTGTATCGATCCATGGATGTCATCGCCCCCCGCGCATCCTGGGCGGTGGTTCGGGTCAACGGAAAGTCGTATGGACTGTATGGCATGGTGGAGGAACTGGATGGCCGCTTCACTGAAAGCCGATGGCCGGCGTACCCGGATGGCAACCTTTTCAAAGAGCTGTGGCCTACCGACACCGACGAGGACGATATTGTTGCGGCGTTGAGAACCAATGAGGATACCCCCGAGGTGAGCGGATTCATGAAATTCTCCGAAGCGATGACTGACGCTGAAACCGACGAAGCCGTTCTCCAGGTTCTTGGCCAGTACACGGACCTCAACCAGTGGGCCCGATACATGGCCGTGGACGAAGCCATTCTGAGCTACGATGGCATCACCTATTTTTTCACCGACGATGGCAGCTGGAGCCACAATCACAATTATTATTTCTACGAAGATTCCACAGAACACTTCACCCTGGTTCCCTGGGATGTGGAGTCCAGCTTCTGGATCAATCCCGACCATGCCACGCCCCACTGGCTGGATCTGCCCGATGATTGCAGCACCACGTATCCCTATTGGGGCAATCTGGCCACGGCACCGGGATGCAACCCCGTTTTCCGGGCGCTGAAAACCGACCTTGGCCCATGGCGGGCTGCCGCACGGGAACTGTTGGATGGTCCGTTTGCAGAGGAAACCATATTGGCAAAAATCGATGCCCATGAAGCGCTTATCGGCCAATACGCCCGGGCCAAAGAAACCCCCACCGAGTACACCACTTTCGATTATGCGCTGACAGATGTGCGCAACACCGTGAGACAGCTGCGCTCCCGTCTGGAGGGACTCATCGCGGACGAATAACAACATCGCCGGAATGTGGTTTTCACACGGATTCCACGTCAAATACTGGCATTGCGTTGTTACGGTACCAACATTTCCACAATGTTGGAGAGGTTACTCCGGTTGCCGGCGTCGTCTTCAGCGGTGAGGGCGATACACCAGGTGCCGGAGGGGAGGCCTTCGATGCGGGCCAGCTCGGCTTCTCCCGCTTCTTTGGGCGCATAGGTGGTTGCCGATATGGCCGCGGCATCATTGTACGGACAGGTACTGTACTTGAGATGGTACGACATGGCCGTTCCGCTGGCCGCGTCATCGCCGGTGGCGGTCCATGTGGTCACCACCGTGCCGGGTTCGCTCTGGGCATGCACCACTTCCAGTTCGGCTACCACTGCGTAATACAATCCGTTGTCTTCCATGGCCAGTTCCGCGGCCACCAGCTCCACATAGCGGGCGGCGGTCACCGGGAATACGGTTTCGAGCACATCATCCGCGGATATCACAATATTTTCCTCTGCAAACACCGTCACCCACTGGAGCTGATCCACGCTTACCCGGATTTCCACCCCCAGCGGGAAGAGATGCGCCAAATCCGCATCCGGATGAATTCGCAGTTCATCCAGGGGATACACCGCCCCAAGGTCAACGGTCACGGACTGGGCGTCGGCATTGCTCCGGGCTGTGGTGGCCCATGAAGTGCCCCCATCCCCATCCGCCACATTGATCCCCACAAACGCGGGCGCCTGCTCGCTGGTGGCGTTGGCCGATGCGCCTGCCAGAACGTACCCATCACTGCTGACTACATGGGCATGCAAATCGGTGATGGCGTCGGGAGACCTATTGTCCGGCCCGGAATCGGTGCGCACCACCGCCACATTGGACAGGTACGATGTAGCGCCCTTTTCATCCGCCGCCATGATGGCAAAGTAGTATACCGTATCATCATTCAGACCGTTCACCGTGACACTCTGAGAAGTCCCGGCCATAGCCGGTGATGGCAATCCCGATACCACCTGGGCCAGGGGGAAACTCTCGATGGTGAGGGGCCAGGGGGCATATCGCATCTCATGGGACGCGGCCGTGCCCATGTACCCATCATCGCCGGTTTCAGACCACGACAACGTAACGGCATTCTTTGTGTTGCCCGTGGTCGAAAGATCCGTCACGATGGCCGGCTTCGCATCCGAGCTGATGGCGGTGACCACACTCGAAATATCCCCCACATTGCCCGCTTCATCAATGGCCCGCACTGCCCAGTAGTAGCGGGTCTCTCCCCGGGTGCCACTCATGACCACGTCTTCTGTCATATGGGCTCCCTTCGGTTTCATGGCCAGGGTGGTCATATTGGCGGTATCCAGGGTGCTACTGTCAAATGGAGATTCACTGTAGAACACCTGGTAAGTGGTGGAAGTGCCCACCATCAAATCATCTCCGGGCGCTGTCCAGACGAGGGAGGTTCTGCCGCTCAGATACGCGGCGGAATACACTTCCATGCCGGAAAGCACGGTGTAATACAGCCCGAAGTAGCTCTTCACCGGATCAAACGATTGCACCCGGACATATTGCGCTGAAATGGCATTGAACCCGAAAGTCATCCACGAATCGCTGGTGGCTTCATATTGTTCCACGGTGAGCACGTCGGTCCAGATTTCCTTGTCAAAACTCACAGAAATAGTGAAGTTCTCCGGGAAAAGATGCATGTACTCCGCACTGGGCAGCAGCCGAACTCTATCAACAGTATAAACGTCACCGAGGTCAATACGGATCCATTCCTCGCCCGGCACTGCGGATGCGTCAGAGACCCACATGGTGGAAGAATCGCCGTCCAGGGTGTTGGAAGCGCCGAGAATATCCACCAGCATCGAAGACACCGCCACACCAGTGGCATTAAGCTGTCCGGTGAATGCACCAGTGGTTGACGCAGAAATCGACGGCGGCGCCGCAGGCGGGGTTTCATCAAGAGTGGTCACCTTCGCCACATTGGATATGGCACTGATGGCGCCTTTGTTATCGGTGGACTTGATGGCAAAGTAGTACAGCGTTGATTCTTTCAGATTGGGCACGGTGGCAGTTTCCGGCGTTCCCGCGGCTTTCGGCACGATACCGTTTTCGTATTTCGCCGCCGCGTAAAAGTTGCCTTCGGTCAGGCTGAACGTGGCGTAGCGAATATCGTAGGACACCGCCCGGCCCAGTTCCCCCACGTCGAATGGCGCAGTCCAGCTCAGAATCACGGACCTTGGTCTGGTGGCCACTCCGGTCAAATCGTCGATGGCCTCGGGCGGTATGGACGCGGTCTCCCCGGATGCACAGGGCGATACCGGACCGATATTGCCCGCCTCGTCCACCGCGCGAACCGCCACGTAATACACCGTTTCCCCCTGTAATCCGTCAATCTGGAACAGTTCCGCATATCCCGACGGCTTCGGTTTCTTATCGTTCTCAACCGCCGTTGCCAGATGCCAGTTGTCCTCCGTGATGCACGTGGCGGCGTAGCGAATCTGATAACTGGTAGCGGTCCCCACGTCCAAATCATCCCCCGTGGCAATCCAGTCCAACCGGAGAGTACCGGCCCCCGCCCCCTGAATGACGCCTACCGGATCAATCATTCCCGGCGGAATGGTATCCTCTGTATGGGCGGGATACAGGATGGTAATGGGCGACCAGTTGCCCCGGTCATCCACCACCCGAATGCCGATGGAATAATTGGTGCCTTCGGTCAATCCTTCGATGGTGGCGCTTTCGACGCTGCCACTGGGTTTCGGCGCATCGATGGACCATGAAGGGGCCAACGGGAAATTGTCCACCGTTAAAGGTTCGGTGCTGTAGCGCAAATCGTATGTGGTGGCCGTTCCGATATATTCATCATCCCCCACCGCAGTCCACCCCAGCGTGATACTGTTGAGTCCGACAGCCGTCTGTGCCAGATCATCAATGGCTGCCGGCGCCACATCGGGGGTGCGGGCCGACGCATCGTTGGAAGTCCAGGACCAGTTCCCCGCGTCGTCCACCGCGCGAATGGCAAAGTGCAACAGCACCTCGTCGGGCAGTTTGGTCGCTGTGAAGTGGGCCTCCGTCCCCGCGACGCCCACACCGGGCTGCGATGATGTCTTCGTGGCCGCAGCGAAATTCTCGTCGGTAATGACATCGTAGGACCAGCGCAAGTCGTACTTGCCAGCCCTGCCAAACATCTCATCGTCACCCACATGAGTCCAGGTTAAATCCACCGAGCCGCGGCTCATGCCCGTTTCCGCCTGCAGATCCCGGATTTTCGATGGCGCAATGCCGTCGGCCGTGGTGGTACACGCCGAATTGGACACCGGCCCAATGTTCTCGCGCTCGTCGATGGCGCGCAGGGCAAAGCAGTAATTCACGCCTTCGTTCAGGCCATCAATAGTGGTCATCTGCACGGTGGTGCCCGGTGCGGGAATCAGGTCCACGCTGGCCAGAAAGCCGGATTCAAAATTGAGTTCATCCAACGGCTCATAGGAATACCGGAACTCATACCGACTGGAAATGCCTTCCATGTCATCATCACCCGGCGCACTCCACCGCAGGAGAACCGTGGCATTGCCCAGTTCATAGGAGGTGGTTTCCACTATCTCCAGATCAGTGGTTTTTCCGGGATTCTCATCACGGGTTCTGCCGGACGGCACATTGGAAATCGCCGACCAGTTGCCCTCGGTATCCGCCGCCTTGATGGCCACGTAATATTCCCGCTCCGGAGAAAGCCCCAAAAGAGATAGAGTTTCAGTTTCGCCGCCTTCAAGGGGCGTCATTCCCTGCGGGGTTACCGGGACGGCGCTTTCAAAATCAGCCACCGAAATGGGTTTGCTGGACACCCGAATATCGTAGATTGCCGCCTGACCGATGGGGCCGCTGTCTCCGGGGGCGGTCCAGCTCAGCAGCAACGTTCCCCAGTTGTCAGAATCGGTTTTTGCTGTCAAATCAGTGATGGCCAGCGGAGCCACATCATCGCCGGTGAACGCGTGGGCGTTATTTGAAATGCCGCTCCGGCTGCCGGAGGCATCGATGGCCACAAGGGCAAAGAAGTATTCGGTATCGCCCGAAAGACCGGTCACTGTCACGGTCTCCGCTTCCCCCGATGGAGACGGCGCCTGTATATCGGCATATATCATTGCATCGTCCCAGTTCGACCGGTTGATGCGCCGGGGGGATACCCGAAGCTCGTATGACGCGGCGGTTCCAATCTTCCAGTCGTCACCGGTGGCGGTCCACGACAGCGTGGCGCTATGGGCCAGCGTATCTGTCACCGCCAAATCCACGATAGGCGCCGGTGGAACCCCGGGCGTATATGCGCAGGCAGGATTGGAGATTTCGGAACGGTTACCCACGCTGTCAACGGCCGCTACCGAGAAGCAGTAGCGGGTTTCCGGTTCCAGGGAGTTCACATCCATGAATTCGGGAAGCCCCGCGGCTTTGGGAACGCCGGCGGCGCCAATGGGAGACGCATTGTAAAAGTCTTCGTCGGTTTCAATGGGCACAATCCCGTGACGGATGTCATAGCGGGTGGCGCCCGATTGACCATCGGTGACCGAAGGCGCGGTCCACGACAGTCCGATGGTATCGAACCGACTGGGCGCTTCAAACACCTGAAATTCACCGATGGCAGTGAAATACCCGAAACTCGAAGGCGCAGTCCGGGTGATTTCCAAACGAATCCTGTCCGCGGCGATGCCGCCGATGCGCCACTCCTCCACGTCTGCATCGGGATCATCCACAAAGAAACTGGTTTCGTTAACGACGGTTTCCCATTCGCCATCGCCCAACTTCAGCTGTATGCTGAAATCCACCGGGAACATATCCTCGTATTCCACCGCCGGCTGCATGCGGATGTCTCCCACCAGGGTGGCGGCGTCGAGAGCGAATTCCACAAATTCGGTTTCCACCGCGTCTTTCTTCCCGGAGAGCCATGCACTTGAGAGACTGTCATCCACCAGCATATCGCCATCGGCGGTAGCGGCGAACTCACTGCTCACCTCCACCACCGTCAGGGGCAACGGTTCGGTGTCGCTGATATTGGCCGCAATGGCCTGGAGATCGTTGATGGTGATTGGAGGCGTATCGGTGAGGGTTTTAAAGTGGACCATGTTGGAGAAAAGCGAAATCCCCCCCTCATCATCCACAACCCGCATCATGAAAAAGTAGTCGCTGGCGGCATCCAGACCATTGACCGGCAGCGATTCGTCACTGCCCGCAGCCTTTGGCGACGGCAGCGAAAACAGTACATCGGCGAGATGCCAGTTTTCCACGGTAATCGGTAACTTCGAATATCTGAAATCATATGAGGATGCGGTTCCATCGATGCCATCATCGCCCACCGCGGTCCAGCGCAGTTCCGCGCTGTTCTTTGTCACATTCAACACGGACAGATTGGTCACCGGCGCCGGCGGATTTATCGATGCGGTCACCTTCGCCACGTTCGACATGGCCGACCAGTTGCCCGCCGCATCCTGGGTTTTAAGGGCAAAGTAATGATCCTCCCCCCAGTCCAGGTCGGTTACCGTCTGCACCTCGAACATTCCCGCAGTGAGGGGCACCGCAGCTGGAAGCTGGGTAGCTGCGACGAAGTTGTCCGATGTAATCGGTGTCAGAGAGTGACGCAGATCGTAAGCATAGGCGGTTCCCTCCCACCCGTCATCCCCGGGTGCAATCCACTGAAGGTCCACATCCAGGTCGGACGTTGGACCGAGCACTTCCAATTCGCTGATGACCACAGTGGATGGCTGATTGCATTCGGTGGGCGCATTGCACGATGCGAACCCGCGCAGGCCAATGTTCAGCTTCACATATCGGGCCGAAACGATGGGCAGGTGCCATTCGAGCCACTCGCCCATTTTCGCAGCCTGTCCTTCCACCGCAACCACCGGGGTCCAGTTGACACTGTCGGCGCTCACCTGGAATTCAAAGTCCCGTGGAAAGTTGGGAATGAGGTTCCCGTACACCGCGGGGTGCATCCGGAACGCATCAATACTTTTCACACTGCCCAAATCCACGGTAACCCACTCAGGCAGGTCCGCAGGCAGCTCTTCGGTAATCCACATGGTCAGCACATCGCCATCGAGCAGATTTCCCGCCAGGTTGGCTTCCTGGAGATGGCTCGACGAATCGACCACCACCCCGTGGCGCAGGCCCCGGGCCAGGGAATAGAACGCGTTCAGATTGGAAACCGTTGCCGGCGCCACATCGTCGTTCATATCGCTGATGGGTTTCACCGGCACCACATTGGAAATTCCGCCCATGTGTCCCTTTTCATCCACTGCCGCAATGGCAAAATAGATAAATTCACTGGCGTGCTGCAAACTGGTGATATCAAACATCTCGTCGCTTCCCGCCGGCAGGGGCGCCGTGATGTCGGTCACGGGTGTGGCCGTCGTGAATGAGGCCGCATCAATGGGGGAGACCGACCAGCGCAGGGCGTAGGTCGCTGCCTGCCCCTCGTATCCATCGCTGCCGGGAGCCTTCCACGTCAGGTACGTGGCGCCACTGGAATGATACACCACTTCCAGATCAGTGATGGTGCCGGGCAGAATCGTGGCCGTTGCCCCTACTGCCACATTGGACATCACCGATCGATTCCCCACTTCGTCCACGGCGGTCAACGCGAACCAGTACACCGTTTCAGGAGTGAGGTTGTCAACTACAATGGATTCCAGCACACCGCTGGCCGCCGGCGAGTCGTACTCAATGGGCGTGGCATCTTCAAAGTTTTCCGCTGAAATGGGATCGGTGGCATAGCGAATATCATATCGGTCCGCACTGCCGAATCCCGGATCGTCTCCGGGGGCTGTAAACGAAAGAACAATGGTATCCGGTGAATCCGCCGGTTCAAATGCTTCGATTTCGGCAATGCCCGTATAGGTCATCCCCGAATCATGACTGGCGCTCCGATGCACCGTCAATCTCATGTGGGAGGCAACCTGCCGGGGAAAGAATATCTCCACTTTCTTTTCGGGATCGTCCACCACCACGTTCCGCAGGCCTCCCACCACCGACCAGGTGGAACCGTCCATGGACAATTCAATGTCGAAATCAGCGGGAAAGAATTCCGGATATGCGGCCACCGGCGTCAGGGCAACGCGCTCCACAGGCGTGGGCAGATTAAAATCAATCTCCACATACTCCATCTGTTCTTCCGATGCCGGGGCTGCCAACCATGCGGTGGCGGGGCTGCCGTCGTAGGCGTTCTTAGCCTGATAAAATGTGGAGGCTTCACTGCTCGACGAGTGTACGGTACCGGAAACTCTGGGACCCGGCAGCGATTTCGCCTGCAAATCGATGACCTGTGGCGGTGTGGAATCATCCCTGGGCAATAGCGTTGCTTCATTGGACGGCGGCGATACATTGCCCGATTTGTCCGTGGCAAAACAGGCAAAATAGTACGGCACCCCATCTTCCAACCCTTCAATGGTCGTGGAAGTCAATTCCCCCGGGACCATCACTTCGTGAATGTACTTGCCCGAAGCCAACCCCCATTTACAGACATACATGGCCAGACCGGGGTCATCCACCGGATCCCAGGTGAGAATGGCGTCGTTGCGCGCCCCGGGGGTGGCCACCAGATTTTCGGGCGCAGGGGGCGGCTCGTCGTCCTCGGTCAGCATCCGATACGCATTGACCCGACCTTCACAGGCGGACTTGTACTTCAAATCGCTGACATGGTCGCAGGTGGCAATGAGTTTCTGCTTCATGGTCTCGCTCGACACATCCGGATGCATGCTCTGATACAGAGCCAGAATGCCGGCCACATGGGGCGCCGACAGGGAGGTACCGCTCTTTTCGCCATATCCGCCCCCCAGGGTGCTGGTCAGAATCTGACGTCCGGGGGCTACCACGTCCACGTTGATTTTTCCCCAGTTGGAATACTCAAACGGGGTGTCCTCTTTCCAGGAAGCGCCCACAGTGATAATGCTGTCATGGGCATACGCCGCCGGATACTGGGGTTGTTTGTCAATGTTTCGACCGTCGTTGCCCGCTGCCGCCACCAGAATGCTGCCTTTGGCTTCCATCCGGTCAATCACCTGGGCAAAATAGTCCGAATAACATCCACTGCAGCCCCAACTGGCATTAATGATTTTAACGTGGTTGTCGGCGGCGTACAGAATCGCCTCGGCTGCGTCCCACATACTTCCACTGCCCGAAGGACCAATGAATTTAAGCGGCATGATGCGAATGTTCCACGTCACGCCCGCCACACCTCTGGCATTATTCCCCGCTGCACCGATTACCCCGGAAACCGCTGTCCCGTGACCGGCATCGTCGGCGGGGAGATTGTCTTTGTTCTGAAAATCCCAACCGTGCACATCGTCCACATATCCGTTACCATCGTCGTCCACACCGTTACCGGGAATTTCGTCCCCATTGGTCCAGATTCTCGATGCCAGTTCTTCATGAGAAAAGTCAATGCCGGAATCGGTCACCGCCACTACCACATCCCCGCTTCCGGTGGTAATGTCCCATGCTTTATCGGCCTGAATGACGCGCATGTTCCACTGCTCCGAATATCCGGGATCATCAGGGGTCAGGTTCACATTCACCATGTAGTTGCGCTCGGCTTCCCGGGTGACGCCCGTCTGGGTGAGCTGAGAAATCATCACGTCCGATGTGGTGCCACTGGGGAGCAGTACCCGATAATACCCCAACTGGGTTGCCATACGGGAATCCGTGTCCACCAGAATCGCCCCGAATTTCTGCAGCTTCGCTTCCAGCTCTGCCACCGAAACGCCATCGGATTTGCGAATAATCACCTCATGGGCCAGATACTCCGTCCCCCCGCCGGCGGTCAGGGTTTCATTGCGGTCGTAGGCCACTTCCCGGGTTTTCTGGCATCCCGACACCAGCAGGGAAACGGTCACCACTCCTCCCCACAGCAAATGCAACATCTGTCCAGCAAACAATTTCAGATTCCGCAGTTTCCAATTGAGTCGACATCCCTGTTTCATCGGAGTCTCTTTCCGTCGCAAATTCCATTGCGAACCCAGATAATTCATCGAAACGTCTCCGGTGCAAAGCAGCGACCAGGTCTGACCCATTGAAATAATTTACTTTTTTTGCTTATTCCCCTGCCGGGGATGGGTCTGAATGACATGGAGTGAGTCATGACCAACTGATTCCCCATTACCCCAGGCAGCCGATTGAACCGACCCGTCGGGCAACATTCCACAAAAAGAACGCGTTTTTAAGCACTTGTACGGCCCGACGTCGCCAGCGCCCATCGAAAGAATGCGTGGATTTCGCGCCAGATTGGCCAGATTCCGGCCCAATTCCCATTCCTGCGACCAGCCGTCCCACCCGGCCCAACGGGGGGGGTCAGAATCCATCAATTGAAATAAATGAAATAATTTTAATCAGTTAAACACAATCATGGGTATTGTGACACCTTCGTCGAAATCCGCAGCGAATCACCGGCAACGGCTTTTTTCAAAATCCCCATTCAACTCTTCCCGATGGGGCCAAAACATAACAGCCTCGCAATCGAAGGGGAATGTCCCCCTCTCATATTTGCCTCGGGGTATAGCCATTCAAGTGTTTCGGTTGCAGTCATCGAAAATCCGACGAATGGCTTCTCCCATATCCCGTTTCCGATATGGTTTTGGCACCAGGGCGCTGATACGGAGGTCCCGCGAATCGGCTGCATCGACGGCGCTGGAATAGCCCGAGCACAGAATCACCGGAATATCGGGTCTGACCTTGTGAATCTGTTTTATCAGTTCAATTCCCGTCAGCGTCGGCATGGTCTGATCGGTGACCAGCAGATCAAATTCACAGGGGGAAGCAGTGAACATCTGCAGGGCAGCGTTTGCATCGGTGGTAACCGTTACGCGGTATCCAAGCGAAGACATCATATGTTCGCCCATTTCCACCAGCATTTCTTCGTCGTCCACAAAAAGGATTCGCTCGTTGCCACCGGATTCACAGTCAACCGGGTCTGCCGGTACACTGTCCGGCTGCCTCGACGCCGGAAAAAAGAGAGAAAATGTGCTCCCATTCCCGGGAGTACTTTCCACAACGATGTCCCCCCCGTGGGAACGCATAATCCCGTACACCACTGATAATCCCATTCCGGTGCCCTCCCCGGCCGGCTTTGTCGTAAAAAACGGTTCAAACATTTTTTTGATGGTATCGTCCGTCATTCCCTCTCCTGTATCTCTCACCGAAATCACCGACCACACGCCGGGTTCCACCCATCCATGCACCCCCTGAACCTGTGCCTTCGTTTCCTCCCGATACAACGATACGGTCAGTTGGCCCTTCGACTTCATGGCGTACACGGCATTGGTGGCAAGATTCATCAACGCTTCATGTATTTTCACACTGTCCGCCATCACGGTTGGCACCTGCGTATCCACAATGGTTTCAATCTGAATCGATGACGGCAGCGACGCTCTCAACAGCGCCAGCACTTCGTCCACAATGTCATGCAGCGATACCGGACCCATTCTCTCTGTTTCTCGCCTGCTGAATGTCAGAATCTGCCGTATCAATGACCGGGCGCGCTCACTGGCCTGCAGAATAAAATTCAAATGCTTCTCGGCACGGCCCCCTTTGGGAATTTCATCCATCAACAGCTCGGAGAATCCCATGATGCCCGCCAGAATGTTGTTGAAGTCATGGGCAACGCCACCAGCCAGCTGACCAATGGCGTTCATTTTATGGGACTGTGTCACCTCCTCCTCCAACCGAACACGCTCGCTGATATTTCGCGCATTCCCAATCACATGACTCTCCCCATTCTTATCATACCGGCAGGCATTGATTTCCACCGGAAACGTGCTGCCATCCTTTCTGCGATGGGTCCCCACAAAATGAATGGGCTCCCCCGACACCATATGGCGCCACTGTTCCTGAACCTGTTCCGGCGCCTCGTACCCGGTATCCACATCCACCACCGTCATCTGGAGCAGCTCTTCCCGGGAATAGCCCAGTGCTTCACAGGCGCGAACATTGACATCAATAAAACGCCCCAGAGGATCACAGAGGAACATGGCATCCGGCAGGTTGGATTGTAGTGTCCGCAGGTATTCCCGCTGATCAGTCAACGCCTTTTCAGAGGCCTGAAGGCGAGTGATATGTTCGGCCAACCGACGATTCATTCGTGTGAGTGACACACTTCGCCACAGCACAAGCACAATAACGGAGACCGAAAGTAACAGCGCCATCAGGTAGAAAATATGTCTTGCAGACCAAAAGGATTCCGGTTTTCCGTACCATTTCAGGTACATCTCCTGATACTCCGGTGATTTTATCAGTTTCCTGATAGTGGGATTCAGAAATGAAGCGAGTTTCGCTCTGTGCCGCGGCATCATAAAGCCGCGTTTTAAATCGATAAGCGGCTTTCCAACCGTCTTGATCCGATCATCCACACCGATTTGCCGTGCTTTTTTTTCAAGAACCGGTCCCGGGAAAACAAAGGCATCCACCTCGCCGGACAGCAGTGCAAACAACGCGCCTTCGATGGTACTGAAAGGAACCAGGGGAATATCCGGACGCTTTTTCAGGTGTGTGTAGGCAGCGCTTTGCCGAATCACGGCCGTACGATGTTGAGCGAGGTCTTTAATCTGTTTCACATGTTCATCCTGCGCTCGAACAAAACAACTCACCGGAACGCTTTCCATCTCAGATGTAAAATCGAATTCCCGCTTTCTCGCCGGGCTGATACCGATTCCCGGTATCAAGTCTGCTTTGTTGTCGCGCAGCAGCTGCATCGCCTCCGCCCAATTCTCCGCTTCCACATACTGCACATCCACTCCTGCGTCGCGGGCCACATACGTCAGCACATCAATGGCAAATCCGTCGGGGTGACCATCTTCATCCAATTGATACAATGGTGGGAAATCAGTCAACACCGCAGCCCTGATAGTGCTCACTGACAGCTCATCGCATAGCGCCGACCCGGCAACCAGTAAAATCAAGCTCAGAGCGAGTGCACATTCAGGAATGCGTCTTTCTTGAAAAAACATATCCCCCCAAAATCGATATTCGCCCGTACTCTTCCTCCGCCCCTCCTCCCCCACTGCTGAATCCAGTCGGTCCCTTTCCAAATCGAACATCGGTGTAAACGATAATTATGACTCGTAAAAAAAAATCTGCACATTGATTTCATATCCTCTGTGCCCATCCCCGGGATTCTCACCCTGGCCGCACAGAGATTTGTCCGGTCGAAATTATAGAAAGAAAAAAATGTGCATTGAGATTAGCGGAATCGATGTGTGACATATCCGAAGCGTGGATTCACGAAATCAGAATTGAGAAATGAATTGCCAGGTTTCACCGGATACCCAATTGCCGGCAGGGTTCCACTGATGGTCTCCATTGAAGATACAGGCCCGTGCGGGGTATCCTTCGGAGCATCCCTCCCAGTCCACACATGAATGTTCGGAGCCGTTTGGCGTTGGCATGCTACGGGCTGTGCATCCATTGATGTTCGCAAAATCCTCCAGCTGCGGCACGCCGAATCCCGGATAGGTGCATACACTGTCGCTGGTTCCATGGGTCATGAAATAGGCCACAGGATCCGAGTGGGGGTTTTCGCAGCCACTCATGGGGCCACCAGAATGCACGGCCACACCGCGAATCACATCGCCCATGGCACAGGCCATGGCGTAGGACATGGACCCGCCCATACTGAACCCTTCACAGAAAATGCGCGATGTATCAATACAGAACTCGTCTTCCATCAGGGCAATCAGTTGACGGGAAAACTCGACATCACTCCCACCGCCATTGCTCCAGGCATTACCGACTCCCTGGGGGGCAACGAAAATCGTGCTTCCCTGGGAAAGATCCCACAATCCATAATAATTATCATTGGTTACGTTATCTGCTGTCCCGCCCATCCAGTGATAGGCCATCATCAGACGATAAGGGTGCGTATTATCATAATCATCAGGGATACGAATATTATAAGAGCGATTCGATCCACCCACATTAATCGTTTTGCCATTTCCACTGGTCATCGTCGGTGTCTTTCCACATCCTGCCGACTGATCACCGTCACTATCCGTATCCGTATCTGTGTCGGTATCGGTGTCTGTGTCTGTGTCGGTGTCCGTATCCGTATCAGTGTCCGAATCCGAGTCCGTATCGGTGTCCGTATCCGAATCCGAGTCCGTATCGGACGCTTCCGCTCCCTCGCAACAGCGCAGATTGTCATCACAGGTGCCTTCCATCATGGTGCCACCCCAGGATACACAATGGGGCAAACACTCGTACTGACAGCTGCCATCAGCATCGGTATCGGTGTCCGTATCGGTATCCGTGTCGGTATCTGTATCGGAATCCGTATCGGTATCCGTGTCGGTATCTGAATCTGAATCAGAGTCCGAGCTCCCTTCTGAGTTGTCAACACTGCCACATGATGCCAGCATCATTAAAACCCCCAAAATAATCCATCGTATCCATACAAACATTTAGTGTCCTCCCTGTAAATTGAATGGTAATTCTACCAAATCATACTTACCGGATACGCATCCGGAAGCGATAAAAAAACCGGAAAACATCAAATCCGCCCATTCTCCGATTCATTGCACATGCAGCCATCTACGCAGACTTCCCATTCCGGTTTTGCAGACGGCTCCTCCCCCAGCGCAGACAAAAAAATGGCTTTCACCATTCGCAATTTAAATATATGTGGAAATAATGACGCCAAGTAGGGTGAAAAAAATGATCAGTTCAGGAAAATTAATCCGGGCAGTGCAATGCTCATAAATGTCTGTGATCGCATCCGGTAATTGAATCACCTGATCCATTTCCACCATTGCCTTGTTCATCTGTTCGATGCTCCGTGCCTGTTCCTGACTGGCTACCGTAATTTCAGATATAATATCAGTAACCTTTCATTTGCCAGTGAGCCCGCCAGTTTTCCTGCGCTGCTTTCAAACCATTCATAAAATTTGTAAGCGGCATTGTATTCACGATCTGATTTTCTTTTTGGACAAATTTTTGAAATCCACCCCTACATGTATTACCATGTGGGACAGCATGGAGGTAAAAATGATAAAATCAACAGAGCGACGTCGCGCCATCAGGCGAAAGGTCGATTTACAGGTGACCCGACAATCCGGTATTGAAGAAGACTGCTGCGAAGTCGACGACGTCAGCCCCACAGGCATCAAAATTAAAAAGGAACCCCACGCATTGCCATCAACCCCAATTTGCAATCTGGAATTACATCTGGTTCCCGGCGCCATCACCACAGTCATCGCTGGTAAACGGGTATGGTCCACCGAGGAATATGAAGGATTCGAATTTGTATCGCCATCCTTTTCTCAACAGATGATTATCGAGCGTATCGCCGGAAATCTATAGACCGCGACCGACATCTCAGTTTCAGGATTTGATTTCCGGTGGGTGCGTATCTCCCCCATTTCGTGACCGGCGTGGCTGAGCCATTTTCAGCGCGCGTTTGTGGGCGTACATCTGCTGGTCGGCACGGGCCATCATCCGGTCGAATGTATCATTTTCCCTGCGGAAAGCGTACCCCCAACTCATGGTCCACGGGGACCCGGTTTCAGTAACCCCCTGCTGCGCAAGGCGAATTTCAGCACGCGCCATTACCGCCTCCACCTGACGTTCATCGCAATCTATCAACGCGACCACAAACTCGTCTCCGCCCAACCGCCCCACAATATCCGTCTGGCGCAGCGATCCCGCGAGTGCGTTCGCAGTGCCCACAATCAACCGGTCTCCTTTGCGATGCCCGAATGCATCGTTGGTCAGTTTCAGGTCATTCACGTCAACAAAAACAAGCGCCAGCGAACTTTCTCGCCGGTTGGCAGTCGCCAACGCCTTATCAATCGCATCCACAGTACCCCGGTGATTGAGAAGTCCTGTCAGGCTATCTGTGGTGGCACTGATAGCAAGCTCCTGAACGTACCAGCGATGTGTCACCCTGTAGCTGCCAATTTTCCAGCCCAGGATAGCGAGGATTGGCAATAAAACAATCGCTCCGGCAAGCAACCCCATCAGAAGCAATCGGTAAGAAGCAGATACAACAGATGGCGGTACGTGCATCACCAATATCCATTTTCTGGGTACCGATGCCTCGATGGTCGCCTCTGTTACAGAAATCGTTGACAGATAAAATTTTCCCGCAGGTGTGGTCACTGGTCGTGACGGGTCTTTCCCAAACTGCTTCCACACCGACGGATAGTCATTGAAAAATCCGATGTGCCGGCGTTCAGGCCACATGAAACTGAAGTTTTTGGCAGTCTTATCTGTATGCAGATAATGGCCATTTTCATTGACGAGATACCACCTGTCTCTGGTGTGAAGCACGGTAGCGGATAACCGCCCCATTAAATTCTCAGCGCGATAATTCGCCACAAAGCAACCGAGGAGCCTTCCCTGGTCGGAACGAACCGCCTTGCCAAAACGAATAACGGGCTTGTGGGGCAATTCTATCTGTCCGTTTTCAATATTCAGGTCTATTCTGGAAATATAAATCTGCTGTTCGCCGGTTTTCAACGCCTCTTTCACATACCCTCTGTGCTTTTTGGACTGCAGGTCCTGTGCCGCCACCACTTTCAACCGATTGGCGGAGTTCCGGTTCACCCGGGCGATTTCCATTCCGGAGGTATCAATTGCCCGCATGTGATCGATATTCCCGTCCACTTTCATTGCGGTTGTCATGAGGGATATCGCCGGTTGGCAGTCTTCCACCGTTCGAAACTCAACACATCTGGCAATCGCTTCAGACGTTCCGACTATCAGAAAATCACTCTGCTGCCGAGCCAGCAGACTGCTCAGCCGCTCCGACATACTTTTCATTTCCATCCATTGGGTCGTGTCCATCTCATCATCTATCATTGAACTCAGAGTAGCGTATATCGCCAGTTCAACAGCACCCAGAAGCAGCACCAGGCAACCCGCATACACTACCCCCATGACAAACACTTTTCGTTTGACAGCCTCCGGAATTTCCCGTCGACGCAGGCTTGTATTCATTGCAGAGTACCCCAATCCTTTCAATACAGATCTTCGGCGACAGCTACACAATATTTATAGATTGTTGGACGTTTTCACCCTTTGAGAAACAAATGATGAGCAATTCACTCCACCGCGCCAGCGGTGCATGGGTTGCCTCTGGAGTTCCCCAACTGATCCGTCGACGGACAGTCACAGCCCATATTGTGTGCAATACCCGTCGCATCCGGACGCATGGTTTCGGTAGTGCCGGCAATCTGATCATCCACAATGGAATGATTGTTGGCGATGGCGCCCGGTCGCCTCCTCACCATCGTTCAGTGATAAACCAGGGCATCCAGCCGATTTCGCCATCTGCCATATGTCCGTTTCCGACGCACCCCGGAAGCTATCAGCGTAATCCCGCCGCCTGTCGCCCCACCCCCCAGCAGGAATGCGGATGCAGGCAATAGATTGCCCATATTTTCATGGTTGGATTTGTCATCATATTTAAGAATCATGTGAGTCATAATTCCGGCCCCCGCAAAACAGACAACCGCCAGCCCCAACAGGACACTCCCAAACACAATTCGTCGTCGACCGGATGCATACTTTTGAGTTGCGTACATCAGCATGTATTCGGAGCTATTCGAGGTGTTCTGAATCGTTGTGTTTAAGCGGTTTCTAGAAGCTGTGCAAAAAGAATTACCCCGGTATTTGTGCAGTAAAGCGACAATTTGAGGGAAAAGTGGTGAAGATACAGGAAAAAAACCCCAGCTCAGTCAGAGTCCCGCTGTGGTGAGGAACGCGCTTGCGCGTGTCTCGAATCCGCGCGGGACAGTTTAGCTCTGCTGGCGAGATTCTTCAGTTCATCAAAATCGCCGCGAATGAGCGCTTCCTTTTTTCTTCTGGTCCACTTCTTTATTTG
>JBNKCR010000089.1:0-51096 GCA_050287845.1 Polyangia bacterium | reverse complement strand
CGATTTTCTGGTCCAGATTCATGCTGTCCAGCAGGGCATCCACTTTCTCGGCAATGACGGACGACTCGGTATCCGCACCGGTGTCCGAATCCGCGTCTGTATCTGTATCTGTATCTGTGTCCGTGTCCGTATCGGAATCCGTGTCCGTATCGGAATCCGTGTCTGCATCTGTATCCGTATCGGAATCCGTATCGCCACCGTCCCCATCTCCATCGCCATTGGAAGAATCATCACTACACCCCATGTGCACAAGTCCGGTTATCAGTAAAAACCAAAATAAAATTGTACGCGATTTATTGTTCATGTTAGTCTCCCGCTGTTGAAATTTTACAAAGAGCGTATCCCGATTTGTACGTCTGCAGCCCAGATTCTGTATTTTCATCGAATGCGAGTTGCATTTATTTCCCTGCTGTTCGGGCATAACTACCGGCTTTTCAACCAGCAGATGGTTTCCCCACAAATTTAAATGTGAAACGGCACATCCAGTCACTGGACCAAATCAATGTTCCGTTGATTGAACACTGAGCCCATCGGGGCCACTTAATTCGGCAGGACACTCAGTTCAGGGAAGATCAAATGAACATTGTATGCGTCATTTAATCTTTTCTGTGTTCAACTCGAACAATCTGGTCATCTCTGATCGCAAACCGGGAAAAAATAGTCCATTTTACCCGACGTATACTTTCCTCATAGAAAAGAAGCACTCCAGACAGCTCCGCAGTCTCGCTGGCTCCGAGACTGCCAATAATGAGGAAACCGCCAATTTCTTTGGTTCATTCCGGATGTCTCCACCAATCGTGTTTTCAACTTTTTATAAATCAGGACCATTTCCAAATTATATGAAAAGAACATCAAAATCGAATATTATTTATGGATTTATTAAGCTTTCATCCGGGCAACAATCGGGACATTCCTAACTGGATCACTGAGAAGATAGGGGCGAAAATTTTTCGTTCCTACAATTATTTCATATGATTTCAATGTCTTATGCAGGGATAGATTCTATATTTACCCAAAAAAAGTTCAGAATGGAGGTTTCTTCTCCAGAATCAATTATTGCAACTTGATTGCTGTACCGCCTCGGGTCTCCTGAAGACCCGGTGAGTTGGGACCATCCGTTTCGGCCCTTATCTCAGTCGTTTCTGCACATTGTTACTCGATCTCATCAGGAGAAATATTCTACCAGAGTCCGTTTGTTAAACAGTGACAACAGTATAAAAGCAAAAACGATTTTTCCGACAGAATATGGATTCATCAGTAATTTCCATAATAAATTTTGGTCCAAACCAGACCAAAAAAATTGAAATAACAACCCGAAAGACAACAAAAGACAAATGATGCAATTGATTTGAATTAAAATCACACTGGCTTTTTTTCGTTTCCAAATCAACCATCCTGTTGCCATTGGCATTGCAATACCTGCAAAAATGTAAAGAAACCATTTTGCTACCATCATATATTTTTCAAAAGTTGCGAGTGCTGAGTATGCAAATACAGCGGATCCAATCGAACTGAAGACTCCGATCACTGTGGAAATAATAATATAGCCAAGAAAAATATACGCGACCACGAGTGCAACTTTTACCTTCATATTTCTCTCCATGAGTTCCGGGTAGATCAGGGGGCTTTCGCCCCCGTCACCCCCTGAGCACCGTACAAGATAGTTTCCCATCATACGGCGCAAGCCCCTTTAAGCCTTCGTTTCACGGAAGACCGGTGGTTTAATACTGGCAGAAAATGGTTTTATGTTACTGCTTTTCCTGCGCATAATGAAGTACTTCTTATACTTCGAGTAACAGGTCAACGAGGTACCATTCGTCATGCTAGTCCGCGTAGGCGGAGATCCAGTTCTGTGCTATCAGCGCCATTCATGGCGCTGCACGGTAATGACGGAATCTCGATTCTCAGTTGCAGAGCGTGTTGGTGCATCTTCAATGCGTTTCGGTTTACTTCTGCGAGATTCATTCCGTAACAAATTATTTGAGCAGGATCACAATCAGGGATGGAATCCCGCTCGTAGGAGAGCATGCCTTTTTTTGAGAATGTGTGTGCATTCAAGATTCGCCGAACGGGCAACAGAGTGAACCTTCAGGTGCGCGCAATCAGAACTTCAGGCCGTAGCCGTAGGGGAAGAGGACGCTGTCCGGGGGATTTTTGAGGTCGGAATAGTGGTCGCCGGTGTCGCCGCACTGGTCGCCTTCGCAGTAGTTGACCGGGGTATTGACGTTGTCTTTTTTCCAGGTCATCGGGAGTTTGCCTTTAAAGTTGGCACCGTCCACGCCATAGAGCACATCAACGATGCCGCCGCCTTCACTGCCCGGATACCATCCCATGACCACGGCTTTGCTCTCGCTGTCGTTGATGAGTTCTTCAATATTGACCGGGCGTCCGCCCAGCACAATCACCACGCAGCCATCGGTGGCATCGCAATTGCCCGAGTTGTCGTGGGACGGATCGGCTTCATCGCCGTAGTATTCGGCATAGCTGATGGGGGATTCACTCACCACCCGGATGCCCACCCTGCATCCGCTATCCACCACCGAACCGCCCTTGCCGTTCAGATACCCGTTCAGCCCCCCGGAGATGGTGTCTCCCTCCACATTCATGGAGGCCTCGGTCCATCCCAGGGTCCAACCGCCGGTCTGGGACACCATGCTGTTGGCGCCACTGCCGGTAAGACACACGGTATCGTCCGGGGACAGGGGCAACAGACTGCCTTCATTCTTCAGCAGCACCAGAGATTCCCGCACCGCCTGTCTGGCGAGGTCACGATGGGCTGAGGAACGAATATCGCTCAGATACTGACGCTGGGCATATGGCTGGTCGAACAGATGCATGCGGTGCTTTATGGTCAGAATGCGGCGCACTGCGTCATCAATACGACTCATGGAGACATCGCCCTTGTCGACCGCCTCTTTGAGAAACCCGATAAAATCCTCATAGCCATAGGGCGCCATGAACATGTCGATGCCCGCGTTCACCGACGTCACCACCTCGCTGTACGACAACTCATCCCGGGGTTCCTCGATATGGTAGAACGCATCCCAGTCTGAAATCACAAATCCCCTGAACCCCAGTTCTCCTTTGAGCACATCGTTCACCCAGTATTTGCTGCCGTGCATTCTTTTGCCGTTGTAGGCGCTGTACGAGGGCATCACACTGCCCACCTGCCGGGCGATGGCCTCGTAATAGGGTTCCAGATGAATGGCCCGGAAGGCATCTTCATCCATCACCGCATCTCCCTGGTCAATATCGCCGGTAATGGTGATTTCGTTGGGGGGCTCCCCCTGGGTATAGGCCACCGGACTGGTGCCCCACATGGCGCCGCCATCCCCCACAAAATGTTTGGCCGTGGCCAGTACCGTATCATCGGCCGCCAGATTCCCCTGCAGTCCCGAAATGAATGAACTCATCATCGACGCCATTTCCGGATGCTCCCCGAATGACTCATAGGTGCGCCCCCATCTTTCGTCCCGGGCCACCGCAAGGGTGGGCGCGAAGGTCCAGTGGCACCCGGTGGCCATGATTTCCTTTGCGGTGATTTCGCCCAGTTGGCGCACCAGCTGCGGGTTTCTGGTGGCGCCAAGGCCAATGTTGTGGGGAATAATGGTGGCCCCCTGCACTTTGGCATGGCCGTGAACCGCATCAATGCCGAACAGAATGGGAATCTTTGCCCCGACGTTCATGGCCGCCTGCTGATAGCTGTCGGTAAAATCGGCCCAGCTCTGGGCATCCAGATGATACTGGATATCAGGCAAGGTGCCGGAGGAAGGACCATCGCCCCCACCGGCCAGCAGGGAGCCGAACATATAATCGCCCATATCCTCCGGCGTCACCGCCGCCACCGTGGCCTGGGTCATCTGTCCGATTTTCTGGTCCAGATTCATGCTGCCCAGCAGGGCATCCACTTTCTCGGCAATGACGGACGACTCGGTATCCGCACCGGTGTCCACCCCGGTATCCCACGCAATAGTGTCACTGTCCGGTTCGGTATCGGTATCACTATCACTGTCCGTATCGCTGTCGCTGTCCGTATCACTGTCGCTGTCCGTATCGCTGTCGCTATCGGTATCTCCGTCGCTATCGCTGTCCGTATCGCTGTCGCTGTCGCTATCGCTGTCCGTATCGCTGTCGCTGTCGCTGTCGCTATCGCTGTCGCTGTCGCTGTCGCTATCGCTGTCGCTGTCGCTATCACTATCCCCATCACTGTCCGAGTCGCTGTCGCTGTCGCTGTCGCTATCCCCATCACTGTCCGAGTCGCTGTCGCTATCGCTATCCCCATCACTGTCCGAGTCGCTGTCGCTATCGGTATCACTGTCACTGTCTGAATCGACCTCGCTGGTCTCCGTTTCGGAATCGGTCGCGTCGTCTGAACACGATACAACCACCAATTGGAATACCCCAATGCACATCCACAATGCCAGCGGGGAAAATCTGAATACGTCCATTTAAAAATTCCTTTCAGTATGATAGGCCAAAACCATAGGGGAACAGGACCCCGTCCGAAGGATTGGCGGCATCCGAATAATGATCACCGATGTCGCCACACTGGTCCCCCTCGCAATAATTCATGGGCGAATCCCAGGTGTCGATTTTCCACGTCACCGGCAGTTTGCCCGTAAAAGTGGCGCCGTCCACGCCGTACAGCGCATCGATAATGCCACTGCCCCCTTCGCTGCCCGGATACCAGCCCATGACCACCGCCTTGCTGGCGCTGTCGCTGATTAATCCTTCAATATCCAGAGGCCGCCCCCCAAGCACCACCACCACGCAGCCAGATACCGCATCGCAGCTGCCGGAATCGTCGTGTACCGGATCGGCGGCGTCGCCGTAGTATTCCGCATAGGTGGCCGGCATCTCTGTCACCACCCGGATGCCCACATCACATCCGCTGTCCACCACGCTTCCGGATTTATCCTGAAGGTAATCGTTGAGGGCTTCGGAGATGGTGACGCCCTGCACCTCCATGAGGGGTTCCGTCCACCCCAGGGTCCATCCACCGGTCTGGGCCGCCATATTGTCGGCGCCGCTGCCGTTGAGACACACGGTGGCGTCCGGCGAGAGGGGCAGCAGACTGTCTTCGTTTTTCAGGAGCACCAGGGATTCCCGCACCGCCTGTCTGGCCAGCGCCCGGTGCCCGGTGGAATAGATGTCACCGAGGTACTGGGATTGGGAACGGGGATGATCAAACAGATGCATGCGGTGCTTTATCGTCAGAATGCGGCGCACCGCGTCGTCAATCCGATCCATGGACACGTCGTTGCTGTTGACGGCATCAATCAGAAAGCCAATGACTTCCGGGTAGGCAGATGAGGCCATGAACATGTCGATGCCGGCGTTCGCTGATGTGACTACGTCATTATAAGAAAGCTCATCGCCGGGCGCTTCCAGCTGAAAGAACGCGTCCCAGTCCGAAATCACAAACCCGTCAAACCCGAGCTCTCCTTTGAGTACATCGGTAATCCAGTATCGGCTGCCATGCATCTTCTCGCCGTTGAAACTGCTGTATGAGGGCATCACACTGCCCACCCGGCGAGCAATGGCACTGTAATAGGGCTTCAGGTGAATGGCCCGAAACGTATCCTCATCCATCACCGCATCGCCCTGATCGTTTCCCGACGACAGGGCACTGGTTCCCCACACGGTACCGCCATCACCGACAAAATGTTTGGCCGTGGCCAATACGGTGTCCGCATCGCCCAGGGCGCCCTGCAGACCGGAGATGTACGCTGTCATCATGGTGGCCAGTTCCGGATGTTCGCCAAAGGATTCATAGGAACGGCCCCAACGGTCATCTCTCACCACCGCCAGGGTGGGGGCAAAGGTCCAGTGGCATCCGGTGGCCGCCATTTCTTTTGCGGTGAGGGCCCCAAGCTGCTCCACCAACTCCGGATCCCGGGTGGCGCCAAGGCCGATATTGTGGGGAATAATGGTGGCGCCCTGCATCTTGGCGTGCCCATGCACCGCATCAATGCCGAACAGAATGGGAATATTGGCGCCGCTGCTCATGGCAGCGTCCTGGTAGCTGTCAGTAAACGCCGCCCAGCTCCGGGGGGCAAACTCCGACAATCCATCCACGCCCGAATACGGACCGTCATTGCCACCGGCCAGCACCGACCCCAGCATCCACCAGCTCACGTCGTCCGGAGACGCACTGCCGGTGGAACTCTGAACCATCTGCCCAACCTTCTGCTCCAGGCTCATCTTCCCCAGCAGCTCATTGACTTTCTCGGCAATAATCGGCGCTTCGGTGTCCTCTTCCACAACAATTTCCGATTCGCTGTCCTCAGTATCCGAAGCGGAGTCGGTATCGGCATCGGTGTCGGTGTCCGCGTCTGTATCTGCATCAGTATCTGCATCGGTGTCGGCGTCGGTATCACCATCCGTATCCATATCCGTATCCGTATCCGTATCTGTATCTGTATCTGTATCTGTATCGCCGATGGCTTGCAGATCGGTGATAGCGCGGGGGTCTGAGCAGGCCAGAAACAGCATTGGAAACACACTGAAATGCAACGCCCGGATAAATCGCCGGTGCACGAGTAAGCGCATGATAAGCATCCTTTCTAAGCCGCATCAAATAAAAAGCGGGCGCATCAGCTTATCAGAAAACCGACAAAAATGTGCACGAAGTACTCATATTTTTGCCGGAACAACCGGTTCACCGATGTTTAAAAGAAAGGACATCCCGGAAGGTGGAACCGGACTGGAAATTTCCGGCGCGGACGTACAGTAAATGGGCACAATCGCCACAACCGGGGCAATCGCCACAAGCAGTCACGGTGCTTCCCGATTTGATGCCGGATTCATCCGCAGTCCCGATGGTTGATGACCGAGTCAAACATCCCGGCGTGGACAGCTTCGCGAACAAACGGGGATGCTAAAAAATCGTGGGGAAAACCCAATTCAATTCGACTGGCGTGATTGAGGCGTTCCAGCTGGGGCGGTAAAAGCGCCCACTCTGTACAGCCAAGACTATCGGTCACCTGAGACAGTTTTCGGGCGCCGATAATCGGAATTACAGCACCCCGGCATTGCCGCAGCCACGCGAGCGCCACCTGAACAGGTGATTTACCAATCTCATCTGCCACGGCCTGCACCTCCGTCGTAATAGCCAGGGTGCGCTGGTTGACAAACGCCGGGGTCAATGGGCTATCCGTAAATCGTACCGCTTCCGTCGATGGGCTGGTGCCTTTACCGTATTTTCCGCTGAGTACGCCTCCTCCCAGAGGCGACCATGCGGCGACCGCCAAATCAAGTGCGTGGGCCATTGGCAACAACTCCCGTTCCACCGCACGCTCAATCAGACTGTATTGTACCTGAATGGCCGAAAACGGCGTCCATCCGTGAAAGTCCGCTATCGTGTTGGCTCTGGCAACCACCCATGCCGGCGCATCGGAGATACCCACGTAAAGGACTTTGCCGGCGCGAACCATATCGTCCAGGGCGCGCATGAGCTCATCAATGGGCGTGATGCCATCCCACGCGTGAACCCAATATAAATCAATGTAGTCGGTGTTCAGGCGTTTGAGACTCGCGTTCAGCGATTGCATCATGCTCTTGCGGTGATTGCCCGCAGCGTTGGGGTCACCATTCGGATGTCCCAAAGTATATTTAGTGGCAACAACAAATCGTTCGCGGTCGGCATGAATGAACTCCCCCACCATTTTTTCGCTGGTGCCGTCTGTATAGTGATTGGCGGTATCTATAAAATTGCCACCCGCCTTTACGTAGGCATCAAATATTTTTACGCACTCCTCCCTGGCAGCGCCAAATCCCCACTCTTCGCCGAACGTCATGGTTCCAAGACAGAGTTCCGCCACGCGAAGGCCCGTGCGCCCTAATATTCTGTATTGCATTTTATGGACTCCTTATTCAATAGACGCACAAATGTGTCGTCGCGACAGCTCATAAGTGCGGTTCACCAAAGCCGGCTGAACAGGTCATCAACCACTGTCGATTTGCGGTTTCATCACTCTCTTTATGCCGCCCTATTTAAGAATGAGGACATGCAAAGTCAAGGAAGGAACGCATTCTGTCCGATTCGCAGTGATGTCTTTCCGGGTGACTCGTTCCCCTCATGTGGACGGGTTGCAAATCCGCTGTGCGGTCGTACATTTACTGAAAGAACGACACCAGGAGAATACCGGATTCTGGCCGAAAGGGCGGATGCAGGCGTTTTTCATATCTGGTGCAACCGGGGCTGCGCCCGGGAGCGACAGGAGGCAAAAATGATTGATTCAAATTTTGTCAGAGAACTGGTCCGGGAACTCACCGAATTGCCAAAGGACCCGGGCGTCGATACCATTGAATCCACCCGAAAAGAGCTCGAAGGGTACAACTACTTTCCCCTGCTGACCATTGATGTCCCCAATTTTTTATCTGCCACCCGGAACGATATTGTCAACTTCATCACCCGCACAGTCGAAACCCGCGCCAGTGAATTGAAGCCGGTGGATTTGTCGCTGATTGTGTATCACTATCGATTGCTTCAGAAACTGCGGAACAACGATCCCGAAAGCTGGGAGCAAATCACCGAACTCATGGATGAGGATTGAACGATTTGCAGGCGGTCAATGGATGAATGCCGATTTTCAAATTACAGTTTGTCGAGGGCGGCGTTGAAGGTGGGGCTGGGACGCATGGCTTCGGATTTAAGTCTGGCATCGGGGAGATAATATCCACCGATATCACAGGGACTCCCCTGGACAGCCAGCATTTCGGCATCGATTTCTGATTCGTTATCGCTCAAATCTTTGGCCAGTCCGGCAAACGCTGCTTTCAACGCCGCATCATCGTTCTGGGCGGCGAGGGCTTCTGCCCAGTAAAGGGCCAGGTAAAAATGAGACCCCCGGTTGTCAATTTTACCCAGCTTCCGGGCCGGGGACTTCCCGTTTTCAAGCACCTGCTCCACGGCAGCGTCCAGGGTTTTCGCCATGACCTTTGCCTTCCGGTTGCCAGTGGCATTGGCGTAGTGCTCCAGAGAAACCGTCATTGCCAGAAACTCTCCCAGGGAATCCCAGCGCAGGTAGTTTTCGGTATTGAACTGTTGCACATGCTTGGGCGCAGAGCCGCCGGCGCCGGTTTCGAACAGACCGCCGCCATTCATGAGGGGAACCACCGAAAGCATTTTGGCAGAAGTGCCCAGTTCCAGAATGGGAAACAGATCCGTCAGATAATCGCGCAGCACGTTGCCGGTAACTGAGATGGTATCCTTGCCCTCCTTTGCCCGCTCCAGGCTGTAGCGGGTGGCTTCCACCGGCGATTTGATGGAAATTTCGAGACCTTCGGTATCGTGAAGCGGCAGGTACTTTTTTACCTTCTGCATCAGCTCCCTGTCATGGGCGCGATTTTCATCCAGCCAGAACACCGCCGGCGCGCCAGTGGCCCGGGCCCGGGTTACCGCCAGCTTCACCCAATCCTGAATGGGGGCATCCTTTACCTGACACATCCGGAAAATATCACCGGCATTCACATTCTGGCTCAGCAACACCGTGCCATCGGAAGTGACCGCGCGAATGACGCCTTTTTCCGTGGCCTGAAATGTTTTGTCGTGGGAGCCATATTCCTCGGCCTTCTGCGCCATCAGTCCCACGTTTGGCACGGTTCCCATGGTGGATGGGTCAAATGCGCCGTTCTGTTTACAGAAATCAATGGTGGTCTGATACACGCCGGCATAACTTCTGTCCGGAATGAGTGCCCGGGTATCCTGGGGCGCCCCCGCCCTGTTCCACATTTTCCCCGAAGTGCGAATCATCGCGGGCATCGATGCATCGACAATCACATCAGAAGGCACATGCAGATTGGTGATGCCCTTATCCGAGTTCACCATAGCCAGGTCGGGACGGTTGCCAGTCACCGCGTCGATGGCGGTCCGGATTTCTTCTTCCTTTTCATGTCCTTTGATTTTGGCGTACACATCGCCGATGCCGTTGTTGGGATTCACCCCCAGATCTGAAAGAATCTCGCCGTACTTATCGAATACTTCCTTGTAAAACACCGACACGCAGGCACCGAAAATGATGGGATCGGACACCTTCATCATGGTGGCTTTCAGGTGCAGCGAAAAGAGCACACCATCTTTTTGGGCCGTTTCAATTTCCTTTTCGAAAAACGCCCGGAGCGCCGCCAGGTCCATCACGGAGGCGTCGAGGACCTCGCCGGCCAGCAGGGGCGCCGACTTTTTCAGTTCGGTCACCTCATTTTTATCGCTGACAAATTCAATACGGAAATCGGTGGCTTCTTCGATGGTCATCGACTTCTCGGAGCCGTAAAAATCGCCCCGGGCCATTGATGCCACGCAGGTTCTGGAATCCGCTGTCCACTTTCCCATGCGGTGGGGATTTTTCTTTGCATAGTTTTTCACGGACAGGGGCGCCCGGCGATCGGAATTGCCTTCCCGAAGCACCGGATTCACCGCGCTGCCTTTCACTTTGTCGTATCGGGCCCGGATCTTCCGTTCCTCATCGGTGGTCGGATCTTCGGGATAATCCGGCAGGGCATATCCTTTTTGCTGCAGCTCCTTCACCGCCGCCTGAATCTGGGGAATCGACGCGGATATATTGGGCAATTTAATGATGTTCGCATCGGGGGTTCTGGCCAGTTCTCCCAGCTCCTTCAGATGATTGCCAATCCGTTGGGACTCGGTGAGTCGCTCCGGAAATGCGGCAATAATTCTGCCCGCCAGGGAAATGTCCCGCATCTCCATGGGCACATCCGCCTTTGCGAGATACGATTTTAAAATCGGATACAGAGAAGCGGTGGCAAGGGCCGGCGCCTCATCGGTCAACGTATAAATGATGGGGGTCGTGGATGACATACTAATCCTCTCGGTTGCTGCCAGAACACCGCAGCAGCGTGCAAAATTCGGTTCGGCGGAATATTTCATCATTTTACAGCGGATGTCAAATGGACACCGGAAAGGGATTTGTGGCCGGGGAAAAGGGATTCGTTTTTTTTGAGAAAACGGTGTGAGTGCTGTACAACCCAACCACATACCAGAAGAGGTAATACACTGCGGTTGCAGCATTCACGCAACCTGAAGGGACACCCATGATGAAATCTCTCCACATTCCAATGGCGGCATCCATCCTTCTGGCCAGCGCTGCCACTACCTTCGGATGCACCCCCAAACCGTGTACCGAAGCGGTCGAGACCCGGACGGCGCCTTCGGCCACACTGCCGTACTACAGTTTTGACACACTGTCGCCGGAATCGGGATTCTGCGAAAAACAGGTGTTTGGCACCACTGGCCCCATTGCCGAACCGGTCAATGTGCTCTTTGCCCTTTCCACCCTGGTACTGGGGCTGTTCGGCCTGTTCCGGTCAAAAAGCAGCTCGCGCTTTGTTCAGCTGCTCTATGCGTTGCTCGTGGCATACGGCCTTTTTGCTGCCGCGTATCACATCACCCTGGAAAACGGGTTTTATCGCATGATGGATGTGGTGCTGGGATATCTCCAGTCGTTCATCATTGTTCTGCTGGTCAGCGCCCTTGGCGTCGCCCGTCGACCACAGACATCGTTACCGGGAACGCCCGTTGGCATTTTGCAGAACATCACCATCGTTGTCTTCACCCTCTATGGCGCGGTGGTTCACGTGGCCGGTGAAAGCAGCCCCAGTCCATGGGTGGCCTGGCTGAGTTTTGATTTACTGTGGCTGCTCATATTCGGGCTCCTTATTGCTATCTGGACTCAGCGGAAAAAGTGGATATCCCTCACTGCCGACAACCCGATTTTCCGTCTGGTATGGATGGCCATTGGCAGCTGTGTGCTGGCCTACGCAGCCTGGAGCCTCGATAAATTTGTCTGCTCCTGCAAGACCCCGGCACTGGGATATCTGAGCCTGCACGGCATCTGGCACCTGTTTATGGGATACTGTCTGTTCACCATGATTCAATTGGGAAGCTATTTCATTGCCGCAAGGCCAGGTGACTCAACAACTTCACCGGCCTTCCCATAAAACAGTCCACCAGGGCAACGGGCTGTCGGCCAAAGAATCATCACCTGCCAACTTGATTTGTCCCTGTTCCAATCAGATTGAAAAAAAACCGGCGAGGGGATTCCGGGATTTCTATATTTTTTTCGAAACTAGCTGAAAGCGGGGCGTTCCGGTTATCCATCGAGTTCGTTTTGAAGTTCTTTTAATGTGGGCGGCGCTTCGTGTCCGGGATAGGCATCGGCCACTCCAATCACGATGAGCAACACACCAAGCAACGATGCGGAGAGCTGATACACCGTGTACGGCTGGATGCCGGAGAGATACAGCAGCAGCAATCCAAAACCGATTTTCCGGTTTCCTTCGGTGCTCCGAGCCCGGGCCAGGGGCGCGCGATGTCTGAAAATCAGGGTCAGGCTGGTCATTCCCAGGAAAAACAGAGAAAGCCCTGTCATCAGTGAAGCGAATGGCCAGGCGAGTTTCAATCCGATGGTGCGGTAGGCGACCCGGGCCACAAATTGTCCGGCTTCCATCCAGTTACCTTCCCCGGTGATTCGCTGAATGATCACCATCACGAACATGGCGGTCACGGTTGCCAGCAGAGAAATGATCAGGGCGGGCAGACTCGGCTTTCGAATGATGACATCGAGCCATGATCTTCCCGGCCCGGCGGCAAACAGAAAAAACGCAAAAAATGGCAGTAGCACCATAAAAAACTGCGCCACTTCAAAGGCGTTCAACAGAAACACACCCCATTTGTTTCCCGGCTCCAGATGATAGAAGTCGAGGGCAATCCACTTGATGGTGGAGACCAGGAAAATGAGGGCGATGACCCCGAATAAACGGCGTACCCCGAATGGCACATACCTGATCAGACTGATGATGCATACCAGCACCACCGTGACCGCTGCAGCGACAAGCGACGCCATCAGAATCCAATTTGAAAGAGGGGTCCAGATGGACCAGAAAATGGACAGCAGGTACAGCGGTGAAATGAAAATCAGTATGGCGCGCCACCAGATTCCCGGCATGTTCGGGTGATTGATGGTTCGCGCCACCGCCCAGAACAGCAGGATGGAGGACAGCGCACCGGAAAACAGCATGAGAAAAATGCTGAAATCCGCCATGGTCGCCCGCGCCCCCTCCGTGCCGACGCCGATATAGAACCCCAGGTTTCCAAGAAGACGATACATCAGCAATTCCAGCGCATATGTAATCACGAGCACGAACAGGGCAGGAACCAGATTAAACTGAAATCGGTTAAATACAAATTTGGCAGAACTGTTCACAGGCCGAATTGCCTCCAGTCGGCAATGAAGCGCAGCAGCTTGCGAACATTGATCACCAGCATCAGGGGCACAACAATGTACACAAACAGTATCCATGGGTTGTCGGTGGGTTTTTCATCGTCCAGTAAGATGTACATGGGGGAGTCGAATTCGGATTCCAGTGCGGTCACCCGGGCGGTGAGTGACGGCAGGTCCGCGTCGCTGAGCAGGGTATGGAGAGCTTTCTGTACTTCGGGATAATTGCTCAAATCCCGGGGATAGAATTCTTTCCGGGCATACATTCCACGTAACTCATGAAGCCGGGTCACCGCCGCCTTCAACGCCGGCTCGCTGTGGAGGTTGCCGGCGCTTTTTTTCAGCGCCTCCCATTTGTCAACCAGTTCCAATTCCGCAAGGCCGCTGGTGGCGGAAAGTTTTTTCTGCAATGCCTGCTTTTCCTTTTTGATATCAAGGAGACTGTGGTAGCGGGCCTTGAGAGACTGTTCTGACGCCGGTTCCACATTGGCCAGCATCTCCTTCAATTGCTCAAAGGCCTTGAACACGTGGTCGGCTCGCAAGGGTTTGGGCAGCGACCCCACAATATCGGTGCTCCGCGCCCATTTATCGAGCGCAGGGGATTCCCCGGGGCTTAACCGAATCAGCTTGCGTCCGATTTCCGCCACCCGCGATACCGCCTGGTTGAGTTGCGTATCAATGGCGTTCAATACCGGGTCTTCCAGAGGGGCAAGACCGTTCTCTGTCTGCTCGCCAACGGGCGTCCGGGGAATCGGGGGGGATGAAACGTCCTGCGCATCGTTCGTTTCTGCTGAGGAATTCTGCGCTGTGGCCGCTTCGGAAGCGCTTTTTTCGGCGGTATCGGTCTGTGGTGCGGCGTCGGTATCGGTTGTGGCGGCCGACGCATCGGCACTTTCGGTGTCTTCGGCGATGGGGGGAGTCTCTTCTTCAGCGTTCCTGGAGGACAACTTCATTTCTGAAAGCGTGGCGCTCAAATCCCGAACTCTGTTGAGCAGCACCAATCCGGTTTCGTTGCCGTCCAGTTTCCAGTCCGCAAGGGGGTCGGTGGACTGGTCAATGCGGCGCAGTTTCCGCTGCTGCTCGCGAACCAGGGCAACAAACTCGGCCACCTCCGTGCTGACATCGAGAAGTGGGCCCAGGGCCTGCTCCTGTCTGGAAAGGTCCGCAAGTTCGACTTCAACTTTTTCCAGATTTGCTTTTTCCCAACGCAGTTTCTGCTGAAGGGCGCCACTGAGTGACGCGATTTTTTCAATGGGCGTCCGAAGCAGAATTTCAAGGGCGTTCATCTGTTGCATAAACAGCTCTGTTTTCAGGGCCAGAACTTCCCCACTGCGTTCCTTCGGAACCGCCAGCAGACTCAGCCGGTCAAACAATTCTTCGAGAACCACCAGCTCACTCAGGATGTTGATATTTTCAACGGCAGCAAGGGCGCGTTCATCCTGCGCCAACTCCCGGGCAACGGCTTCAGAAGTGCCGGACCGGGCCTCGGATTTAAGTCTGGCCACCTTCTTTTCGAGCTCTTCTCTGGTGTTGAAGGCGGTCTGATCGCACAGTTCGATGGGATAGTTGTCGACACAGGTAAAGATGGGACGACACTCATCCATGTTGCTTTTGCCAATGCAGAACTTGCACTGGCTGGTGTTGTGAACTTTAAGACAATCGTAAAACGGCCAGAATTTATTGTAATTTTCGGACAAATCTTCCCGGCGCTTCAACCGTCCGGCAAACGATGCCGGTGGGGTGAGTGCATCTTTGTCCTGCTTGATTTCCGGATTGGGGGTATGCCATTGCACCAATAAATTGGGGTTGCCGCTGATGGGTGCCATTTTTCGAAAGATATCACCTGAAAACCATTTGGTGCCAGTACTGAATGTCACGGTCCGATTCACAAGCGGTACCCCATCGACCTTCACAAAACTGTCCGATTCAAGGGCTTTGCTCTGCAAATCCGCTGCTTCGCCCAGGGGAACCGGGTCGGCAAATCCTTTGAGGAAATAACGCATTTCCGGCCAGAAGAGGTACAACAGAACAAGGGAGAAACCGATAATCATCACAATGAAAATCGCCTGCTGAAGACTGGGGGGCGGCGGAGACAGGGCCAGCAGTTCCTCGTCAATGGCATCGTCCCCCGCCGTTGCCGATTGCAGTTCATTGTCCAGCGCATCATCCGAACCGGAGGGCATACCGGATGGCGATATGGAAGGCGGTTTGGAAGGTTCTGTATCGTTTTGTTTTTTATTTTTCATAACTGATTGTCACCATTCGATTTACAGCTCTCTAAGCAAAATTGAAACTCGTATATCACTTTCTTATAGTGCTTGTCCAACCCAGGACGCACTGCAATCGTATGCCGATGCTCGGAATGACACCTGCGGGTATTGGACAACAAAATGATTTCAACAGTTTCAATAAAAAGCCACAAGCATTCCACGAATCAGGTGGAAGACAGAAAGCCAACTGCCGGCGTCGGGGAAAGGAATGGGGGGGATGCCAGAATATCGTCACAGGATTCATTCAAAAAAGGGGGCGGTGCGCATTCGCAGCAAGTGAATTCGCCGCAAATTTACCCCCGAATATCCGGACGGCACGTAGAAACTCAACCCGTTTCGTTTGGCGTTCCGAATCACGTGTTCCACCACATTGGCATGAAACACATGCGTTAATCCACTGCGGCAATCTGCCGTCTACTCTGTCTACAGACCGTCTGCCGGAAGTCGATGTTGCTGGCGAAATCAAGGCCCAATTCAAAGGATATCCGTTGGCAAATACTATCGCCAAATAGTATAAACTGAATATCCGTATTTGATGTGTATTGTTCGGTTGAATTGATTTTCTACCGATTAAAAGTCGGCAAATGCGTTAAAATATTTATGCTTATACCGCTTTAGTTACCGGCACCGGGTAAAGATTACAACAAATCTGCCGATAATGTAATTTACGACTTACGAGACAGTTTTAGAGCGAGGGGTAAGTTCGCCGTCCGTTTTTAACATGGGATTGCCGACAGCTTTTCTGCTCTGAATCCGGTGGTTGTTTTCAGGCAGTTATTAAACCGGCCATTACAATTTTATTCCTGACCCGGACTAGATTTGGAAGGAGCAAAATATGCAGATACCCACTGAACAAAACCCAATCTGGGAAGAACTGATATCCGGTGAAAGTCAACATCAGTTTGAGTTTTTGGGGACCAAAATCATTCTTGGCCGGTTGCGTATGCGCTACCGAAAATGCCAATCCCCTCAAGAGGTAAATAAATATGTTCATGAATTACGGACGTTTTTTGAGAAGAATTTGCACCTACCTAAAGTACAAACCGACCTGAAGAAGGTTTTCGGCAAAGAGGTGATATCATGAATCAGGTAATGTTTGATGTGGCTACTGTAGAAAAATTTATCCGTAGTGGAGACAAACTGGTTTTGGCCGGCGACGAGAAGATTCTGAGTAAGCTGCCGGCGGGTAATTGGATAGGCGGGACGATCCCCTATTTTATGGCCAATGACGGAGGGGTGTTCACTCAGGAAAAAGTCTATGTAACCCAGATACCGGACTATGTGACGAATGTTGTTACAAAAGCCTATGATATCGAAACAATCCCTCAACTTTATATAGACGCCCCGGCGAATGGCTTTAGCATCATCATTTTACCTGCCTTCAGTGATATCCACGCCTCATTCGCTCTGAATTCACCGATGTATGAAGGATTTGCCACCTCACCTCTCGTTGGATGGATATCCGGCATCTCACTTGACGAAATGGGTCAGGCCACGCCCAAAACGTTTGACGGAACTGCCGGCGCAGGCCATGGGAACAAAGCGGTTGTGTTTCATATTGAATTGCCTCGGCACAAAGTGGCTGACATACAGATTGTAAATATTTTTCAACAGGGCGAGGGAGATACCATTACTTTCCCGGCAGATGGGTTTCATGCTAAAGAGGCTAATATCAATGGCACAAATGTGGATTTTGCCACATACCTCCAGCAAAATAATATCGATACAAAATTACCGTTAGTGGCCGATATGTACGGGGCAATGATTAATACCAGCTTCCAGAAAGTAGATTCGGACGAGAAAAAGGTAGATTTCTACGCTCCGGTTTTTGCCGGGATTGATTATAAAATTGCCAAACCGGTTGAAAATTACATCACCGATTTTGAAGCGATGGTTCCAACAAACCTGGGAGACGCAATATTTTTCTCTTGCAACTGTATCCTGAACTATTTGTACGCCGACTTGCAGGGCAAAACATTACAGGGCATTACCGGCCCAATCACCTTCGGCGAAGTCGCTTATCAGTTGCTGAACCAAACTATGGCCTATGTTGTCATAGAAGACATCGGGTAATCTTGTTTTGTTTGGTGATTGCGAAAGCCCCCAGATTTAAGAAGTCGCATCATTCGTATTCATATCAGCAGTATCGTATAAATCGCTTTTTGCTTTTTTAAAAAACGGAACGACCTTATCCAATACAGCCATAACAACATGTCCTCTGTTTTCAAGGACACAGGTCGTCGAATTTGGGACGAATTTGCGTAGTCTCTTTGCCGATTCAGGGACGTGCGTCAGCGCGTCTTCCTCGCCGCCAATATACAGCAGCGGCATTGTCAATCTACGCAACTCTGCATTCGAAAAAACAGGCAGCGCACCCGTATAGGGCCTGTAGTTCTGCGTGATTGTTGTCATAAAATCGCGGGCATCTTTCGGAATGAGGTCCTTACCAAACACCATTCGCTCAATGGCCTTTTTACCCATGCCTCCGCTCATGCCATACAGCAGCACTCTTACAATGAATGCCAGCCGTATCGGAGCAATTCCGCTGGCAGCAAGGATGGCGAGCTTATCTGTTTTTTCCGGAAAACACGACGCGAATTTAACAGCGATCCAGGCACCGAGAGAAATGCCCATGATGAAACTTTTTGTAAGATTCAATTGTTCAAACACGTCATACAGCCACATGGCATATCCGTCGGATTTTACATCCGGCCGCGTCTCCGCGCTGTGTCCCGCATCACCAATGAGGTCTATGCTGAATACCCTGAAATCAACAGAAAGCGTCTTTATGTCCCCAAACCACACAGCGCTGTTGCTGGTGGAGCCATGCAACAGAATCAATGGCGGTAGCGATTCTTCTCCGGATTCCAGAATGTAAGTCGCGCCAAATCGCGTGTTCACATAACGTTCCCGGTAATTAAAATCGACCTTTGCGAGAAGCCTGTCGTAATGCGCCAGAATCCGGGTTCGCCCTTCCGCCGACTTAAAGGTCGAGGTGGTATGCGAACGTGTCGTATTCGATGTTCTCTGTGGCATGTTACGCCTCGCCTTGCAGTTCACTTAAAGAATCAATGACGATTTGCATAAAGCGAAGGTTTCCCCAAAGCATCACCCGCACTTTCCGCTCCGACTTAATGTACTGAGAGCTCATCGTAGTGTAACTGTCATCCCGCTCTCTCGAATGAACCGACGCTGTCAGCCAGTTCAGGATGCGGGCCGCTTCGGTTATGTCGTTAACGGGAATATCAATGACAGTAGACACGCTGACAGCCCTTGTCGCGCTTTCAAATATTGTTTGCACGCCAACCGACGAACCAGCCTGGACGGAATCGTCGGTCCCCTCGACAAACACACTCAGATCATGCCCGGAAATCTGCCATCGCCGGCCAATTTTTTGAGCTTTTAAACGGCCTTCCCGAATATATCGCTGAATGGTTTTGGGATGGCTGTTTATCAGTTCGGCCACCTCTTCAACCGTATAGTATTTTGCTTTCATCATATTGCTCCCAATTGTTACGTATTGATCTTAGTTCGGGTTGTTTTGAGGCACATAGGGTAATAATAGGGAATATTATCGATGCCGTCAACACGTTTTTTAGACGAGTGTTTCCCCATTGCGGATAGACGCGCCTGGTTGCCAGGTGAACTTCGCCCGAGAATTGATTTACAAATTGAAGAATGGTACTTTCGGCCGTCGCGACTTCCTCGCGGCATACAATCTTACCTTTGCCATCCAGTACGACAAAAAAACAATTTTTACGAAACCCGGGGACGGAGCATCACTTTATTCTGGCTGACACCAACTGATGCTGACGACATGGATCGCAAGGTTGTTGGTGGTGCCCCCATCTGTAGTGCTGCGTCCCCGGAGGTGCTGCGTCCCCGGAGGTTATCTGTAGTGCTGCGTCCCCGGAGGTTCATCTGTAGTGCTGTGTCCCCGGAGGTTCTGCGACTGCATGGCCAAAGGGGGATGCCCATCTCCGGAAATTAGCATATGTGGTGAATAGATTGTTCGGCAGGACATTTTTCTGTGAGCAAACAGAAAAAGCCTGGAAAGCGAAACGTCCCGATGCTGAGTCCCCGATTTTTTTCTCGCGTTTATTTCGATGTTTTTGACTGGGCACTGAAACAACCGGTTATTCACCCGCGAGCTTTTCTTTTAAAGGGACAAGCTTCGCGATAAAACCATCCAGGGCACCAAGAAAAGCGGTTTTTACGTCCTTCGCCGAGACATCAGCTATGGGGCAGGCCGCCACAGCTTCAGGTACGACTTCCACTTCAAATCCGTGCTCTCTGGCGCTTCTGGCCGTCGCATCGACACACATATTCGCCATGAAACCGATGATTGTGACGGTCTTTGCGCCACAACCTCTCAAATGGTTGGCCAGTTCTGTCTGAAAAAAGGCGTTGGGGGTTCGTTTGTCGACGACTGTTTCGCCATCCAGGGGCGCCACCAGAGGATGGTGGTTTGTGCCGCTCGTGCCGTCTACCAGCAAGGGAAAACCTTCCGGACTGAGGTGCCTGATATGAATGATCGGCAGGTTGTTTTCTCGGAAATGAGAAATGAGTCTCCCTGCCGCTTCTGCTGCCTTCAGGCTTCCATCCAGAGGAAACCTCCCATTTGGGGAAAAATAATCCATCTGCACATCTACAATAATCAATGCGTTATTCATGGCGAACTCCTTTGTTTATCCAGAGTTCATTTCAAATTTGAGATGAACTCTATTGTGAATACTTTTGCACCGGCCTGCTTTTTCATGACCGTGTTGCAACAAACATACGCATCGGCCAGCGCGTTGACAGGTGGCAAAAATGACATTAAACATGCGATAACTGACAGTGTCGTTTTTTACATCCACCAAAGGAGGCCCACATGCGCATTGGCATTTATATTTATGAAAATTGCATGTATTCCACAGCCGTGGGGCTCTGCGACATGTTTGCGGTGGCCAATCATTTGAACCGGCAGTTTCAGATTGTCAGTGATATGAAAGGGCGTTTCGAAACCCGCCTGGTCAGCTGGGATGGCGCTGCAATAAAGGCGGGAAACGGCCGGTCAATTGTTCCGGATGGTGCATTGAAAACCATGCGCACTCCGGATGTGCTAATCATACCGGGCATGCTTGACAGCAGGACGGTTCGCCATGTCCCGCTTTTTTCCAAAAAGTTGCGGTCCATTAAAAATAAGGGAACGGTTATTTGTTCCGTGTGCGCGGGAAGCTGCTTTCTTGCCGCCGCAGGCATTTTGACAGACAAAAAGGCGACCACCCACTGGAATCTCATAGCTCCTTTTCGCGAGGCGTTTCCTTCGGTTCGTTGGGTACCGAATCAACTCTTGGTACGTGACGAAAACATTATTACAACAGGGGGCGTATCATCCTGGCAGGAACTGGGACTTTTTCTGATTGAATTATTTGGGTCCACTACGCTGGCCCGGTATACCAGCAGTTTTATGCTTATCGAACCAGGGCGCGACAGCCAGGCCCCCTATCGAATCAGCATGCTCCCAAAGTCACATCCGGACGAACAGATACGCTCACTGCAGACATGGATGGAAGAAAACCACACGCACCCCATCTGTCTGCAGGACATGATTGACAAGGCGGGTATGAGCGAAAGAAATCTGATTCGTCGATTCAAAAAGGCGACGGGGTATACCCCGCTTCAATATCTTCAGGAACAGCGGCTGCATGCGGCCAAAGAGCTGCTTGAAAAAACACAACATTCCTTTGAGGAAATCACCTGGAAAGTCGGATACCAGGATGTCAATTCGTTTCGAGACCTGTTTAAAAAAAGAAACGGGATAACCCCGGGCGGGTATCGAAAGCGATTTTCACAAAATTGACTGGCTCATCATCCCCAAAGGTGTCAATTGTGGAGGAAACCCGGGGACGGATCAGGAGGGGCGAAAGATTTTTCGCCCATACAATTGATCTGAAGGATTGCAGTTTCACAGTGCGTCAGGTTCCTGGAAAAATGACCTGGAAAAATGACTCCGAGCGATTGAGGTTGGGCGATTGAGGTTGGGACCAACGGTCAGGGCGCCCAGCAGCTGTAATCGTATTTTTCGAAGCGAACGGTGTTTCCTTCCTCAAACTCTTTAACGCTGAGGGTGTTGCCGGCGCTGTCATAGGTGTGCTCAATATTTTTTTTAAAATACTTGCCATCTCCCCATATGCTATCAACAATCAGTACCGGCCGGTTGGCGTCATCGTATGTAAATTCCCGGATGTCGGGATGTTCTGGATAGATGCCGTTGGTCTGCGCTATCTTTTTTACCAACCCTTTGTCGTTGTATGTCACTTGAACCGTACTCGGTTCACAACCTGCGCCGTCACTGTTCCCCCGCTGGACTTTTATTGTTACAGGTCTACCCGAATCGTCGACCTGGATTTTTTTAGTCACTGTCATATCCTCAGGTAATGCCAACAGCGCAATATTAAACCGTACTTCAAAAAAATGGGCATTGGGAAACCCGTCCTTATGGTAATTCACTGCCGTCACTGGCGCGGAATCCAGAGGCGTTCCCACATACTCAAGTTCGATAACATACGCCAGCGACTTTTCGGGTGTGGCAACGGGCGTGTATTTTACGTGCGTCACATTGTTGAACTCATCCCATGTGTATTGAAACGTGGCGTCCATCATCCGATTGCTGATGTGTTTGCTGGTAATATTGCCCCGCTCATCATACGTGTACGCCGCACTGAATCCTGGTCCGGACATTTTGGAAATCTGTTTGTAATCATCGTACTCAAACTTTCGAGTCGTCTTTTTTTCCACATCGGTAATACTGCACGGTCCGGGATACAAGGGTTGTTTTTCCGCCTCTTTTGGGGCCAGTTTAACCGAAATCGCCCCACACGCCGGCAGCAATACGACAAATGCGATTATAAAATTCGTCTTATAATCTCTCAGTGACTTCATTTTGTTACATCCTGTTTATCCTGTCGCCGCTGTAGAGTACACGAATCTGGAAATTCCAGACAGGCATAATTGTACGGACAGCGTCCCTGAACAGAAACGTCCCCGGGAAACTATGCTGTGCGTATTGAGGGGCAACGAAGATGATAATTGAAGAAGGGAATCAGTTGGCTTCGCATTCGCCGTTTACAATGGAGTACGGGCGTACGGCGGTGTTGGCGATACTGTTGGTATCGGAGATGAGCACTTCTTCGGCCCAACCGTCGACAATGCCGTCAAAGGTGTTGTCGCTGGTCATGTCCATTTCTTCACAGTCACTATTTCCCGGACCCCAGCTCCAGGCCAGCCAGCCGATGTCGTTTGCCTGGCATTCTTCAAGGATGGTCAGGTACGGAATGTACTCGACGCAGCCGGCACCCAGATGGGCAAATTCGCCCACAATCAGGGGCAGGTTCATATCAACTGATTCCTTGATTTCACCCGCCACTTTTTCTTCCACCGTATCCCACTCAGACGTGTCGTGCCATTCGGTGGGCCACCACATGTGAATTGAAAACAGCACATTGTTGTAGGGGTCGTGATTAAACACGGTGGGGCCGAGCTTTTGCAGGATATTGATGTTCTGCCCCCAACTGATGGCGTCGATGATCAGCGGCGTTTTTATACCCGCCTCGCGCATGCGGGTGACGGCAGAAATATAGCCTTTGAGGAAATCCTGATCCTTGACCGCCGTACCGACTTCATTGCCAATATTAACCAGCAAATCCTTTTCGTACTTCTGAATCATTTCAACCACGTCCGATGTTACCCACCAGTCCACCAGTTGTTCGAGTCCCAGGTTGCCCTCCTGCTCTCCCTCTGTCCAGCTACCGGTGGCATCGTGCAGCTCGATCATGGGAATCATCTGATTTTCGAGTGTTTTTGCAATAATCGCATCCAGGTCTTCAACTGCCCCAGTGGTCACCCAGACAATCCGCACCACATTGGCGCCCGTTTTTGAAATCTCGGGCAATGACTCACCTGCCACGTCGTTCCATACAATCATTTTGTTCACACCGCGTAAAATGACCTGCTCACCACAGCGATCGTACAGATGGCGCCCGTCCACTCGAAGGCCGGGATGATTCTCCGGATCGGTATCCACATCTTCAGTGATGGCCTCGTCTATTTCGATGATATCGGTATCCACCTCATCGCATTTGCCACAACTCGCCAGACAATAGCCCTGCATCCAGTCTTCGTCGCATTTTCCCCAGCTGGCCTGTTCGGCGCAGGTATATTCATCGCCAGGAACCGGGACATCCTCACAGTCAGCATTGACGGTATCCGGCGCCAGGCCGTCCAGGCAAAACTCAAAATCGTACTCCTGATCTTCGGACCCGGGCACCAGAATGGAAATCGCCTCAAGAGGCTCATTGTTGTAGTAGTCTCCGTCACCGCTCCAGCACTTGGTGTTAAACGAATCAAACGCAATGGTCGTCCCGCCACCCTCAATCAGAGGTGCACACCAGTTCGTTCCATCAGCGCCGAGCAGCTGCACACGCAGCGGAGTGTCCGCTATAATATCCACGTCGATAAACAGCCCGTTGGACTCAGGTGTGACGGCACCTGCTTTTGCCGATGGGGCGTTGTCCTGGTTCAGGTTAACCGCCAGCCACGGAACCGAATTGTAATCTTCTGCCGTTGTACCACTGGCGCATAAGCGACCACCGTCTGCCAGGTCGTCAAAATCTTTCGGGGATATCGACCCGGATACCGGCGTACTTATCCAGGCAAACCCCTGCCATGGACCCGTGGTCACATAACCGCCCTCGCCAACAGCAAATTCACCGTTGTCAACATCTCCGTCACTGTCACTGTCCCCGTCACTATCACTGTCCCCGTCACTGTCGCTGTCACTGTCACTGTCGCTGTCGCTGTCGCTGTCGCTGTCGCTGTCACTGTCACTGTCACTGTCACTGTCGCTGTCACTGTCGCTGTCACTGTCGCTATCCGCATCCCCATCACTGCCGTCGGCACCCTCTTCCCCGCTGCACCCCAGCGCAACCATCAAAGTCATCATCGATAATAATATTAATTTCCAAAAACTCATGAGTAAGTGCCTCCAATTGTGCTGCCACCAAAGTGGCGTTCAATACCCCGTAATTTCTGGGGTAAAATCAACTCTCGTTCGCGCCAGATACGGCTTTAAAAAGACGGTTTTTATATTGGCGTACGAAAAAAATATTCCTCATGCGATCCACCTGAAACGTTTTAGCTTTCCTCCCTAAAAAAAACAGCTCAAATTTCTGCTGTTTTGCCTGGCAGGAGCCATTTACAGTTTTATGTGTCTGAAACCTGCAAAAAAGGGCAATCTTTTTGGCACGCAGAAGAAAAGCAAGCCTGTTATTTCGGTTCAGCCCACCATCGATTCGAAAAATATAGGCTGTTTGGTCGACCTTTTGCTATGGAAAAAAACCCGGGGAACGAGAGTAAAGTGTGTCAGACTGCCATATCGCGCTTCTGGAATGATATGCCGTAGAGGGTTCCCCATGAAAAGCAGCCAATGCCTGGCCTGCAGTATAAGAAGGGATGAGATTCCTTGTTCTTTTAATGCTGCGTCCCCGAAAGTTTTAATGCTGCGTCCCCGAAAGTTAATGCTGCGTCCCCGAAGGTCTGCGTCCCCGAAGGTTCTGGTCTTGGTCGGAAATGATAGACAGCATTTACTATTTTTTTTCGTACCAGGTGCCTCTGCCCTGACCTCGTTTTTGCAGGTGTCCAGCATTTACAAGTGACTTGAGGTGTTCCTTGATGGTGTTTCGGTTGGCCTGGGTCAGCGTCTGGGCGTCTCTTACGGTTACTCTCCCGTGCTCCCGAACGAGTGTCAGAATCTTCTCTGATAAAGGCGCAAGGGGCGTCATCAGTTTTTCCCGCTTAATTTTGTGCTCAAGGACATCCTTTTGCCGTTTTAGAATTCGAACAAAAAAAGTTATCCAATCAATAAGTTGCGATTCATTATTATCCAAAGGTGTGTCCAGAGTCGTCTGCGCCCGGCGCAGTGCTCGATAATAATCGTTTTTACTGTCTTCGACGATTCGTTCCAAAGAACTGTATGGCACATACAAATATCCGGTACGAAGTAACAGAAGTGTGGTTAGCGCACGAGAAAGACGACCGTTGCCGTCCTGGAACGGATGAATTGCGAGAAAGCGGACGACAAAGGTGGCAATGACAAGCAGGGGATGGTCCGCTTTTTTTTTCAAGGCGTCATTGGTCCAGGAAATCAGCGTCTCCATAAACATCGGAGTATCAAAAGGAGATGCGGTTTCGAAGATAACCCCGATGCTACGTCCCATGTCATCGAATGCCTCAACGTTGTTTGAAACGGTTTTGTACTTGCCGCGGTGACGCCCGTCTTTCTTAGCGTAGCGCAACAACATCCCATGGAGCTGACGGATGATGTTTTCAGACAACGCCATATCTGCATAGGATTCAAAAATCAGTTCCATTACATCGGCGTAACCGGCGACTTCCTGCTCGTCGCGAGATCGGAAAGAATGCACTTCCAGGCCACTCAACAGCCGCTCAACCTCCTCGTCCGTCAGCTTCACACCTTCGATCCGTGTGGAAGAACCAACTGACTCGATAGTTGCTATCCGTTTAAGCGCAGAAAGCCTCTCCGGGGCCAAATTTCCCAGCGCTTCCCACCGCCCCTTGAATTCATCAATTTCTCCGATAGTCAAAAGCAGTTCATGTGTAATACGTAACCCCGCCAGATAGTCCATTTGAACCTCCAATAATTCATCCATAATTATCCATAAACAGGCAGACATATCCAGTTAATTGGATATTTATGGATATATTATTGGATGGTTACTAAAAAAACGCGGGGACGGAGCAGCATGGAATTAATTCCGGTACAGATTGATGTGAGAGAAAAAGAACACGAAGACCCAAATTTTCAGGACCACAGCCTGCTGTTTGAATACACTTCAGACAACCTGAGCCGAATTATACTCAAAGCCTCGAACGGCTACACACCTACTGTTTATCCGGGTTAAGGTGATCACATAAGTTATTCCTTCGAGCTCATCTCAAAGCCGCGGGAAAATGACTCCGAGCGATTGGGGGGGCGATTGGGGGGGGGGAGTATCCCCGAAATTTTCATCACTTTCCGTTCCATGGAAATGACGCCAGATGTATCTGAAAAGATGCTTTTCATGGGGGCGGAATAATCATAAAGTGTGTCCATGATTGATTCGAACAGCAATGATCCCCTGCACGGAATAACGTTGGCGTCCATGCTGAACCATCTGGTGGAAACGTATGGGTTTTTGACCATGGGTGCCCGAATCCCGATTCGCTGTTTCACCGAAAATCCCAGCATCCGCTCCAGTCTGAAATTCTTGCGCAAAACCCCCTGGGCTCGAAAAAGAGTCGAGGAGATGTACCTCAAGTCGATAAGGGAGACCGCCTGAGATCTTCCGGACAGCGTGAAAAGGCCCGTAGAGGCGAAACATTTTTCACCCCTGCAATTATTTTCGCCCCTGCAATCCATTAAAAAGATTTCAGTTTCACAGTGCGTCAAGTTCCGCGGCGATGAAGTCGTGGCGAAGCTGCAGGTATTCTTTCATCTGCTCATTGGCTTCATCAAGAGCCTCCTGGTCACGCATTGACAAATCTTCGCCAATCCGGGCGGTCAGCTGCTCGATGCGATCGATCAGATATTCGGGGTTGAAAATGGTGTCGATGGCACTGCGGTAGTTGGCCACGTAAGCATCCATGTATTTGTCGATGACCATCATGCGTCGCACCAGCGGTCGTTCAACACCTTCTTTTTCGATGGGCGGATCGTATTCCTGAGTTGTGAGGTTGTACAGAATGGAACACTCCGTGCCCATCTGGTTGTATATTGGAAATCCCGGCAATGCTTCATACTGCTCTTCAAACGTGGCATCCAGATCCCATGGAATAAAGACTATTTTGTTCTGGTGAAGATCCTCGTAGAGCCAGTAGTTTTTCGGGCGCTGGGGATAGGAGTCCCAGTTGGATATGAAGTTGGACACCACCAGATAGGCGATGAACGAGTCCACATCGAAATGGGTATCCAGCCATTGCTCGAACGCCGCGTCCGGCGTGTTGTTTAAATCCTCAATGAATGTACGCAGCACGCTGAAATCATCGGGGGCCACCTTGTGATTGGTTTTCTTGCTGTAGTTTGGCCGGTAGTCGGCGTCTTCACTGCCCAGAATCTCCAGGGAGCCAAAGTAGTTTTCTTTTCCGGGAAGGTCGTACGCCGCCTTGAACAGATCACCGTTGTCGTGGCCAAACATATCGCAGAGCCAGTCCCTGTTGTCCGGATCTTCGTATTCGAGATAAGTACCCTGGATAACCCCGTTCACACTCAGCTTCACGTGCCGGGCCGAGGGAACCGCAACCCCATTGAACTTGAACAGGTCCAGGGCCATCTGCTGTCGCAGGTGGGGTTCCCAGTTAAAGTTCCATTCCCGGCGATTGCGATATGGCTGGTCATCTGTGAATTTCACTTTCCAGTTGCGCAGATCACTGGTTTCCTCGCCGCGCATCAATGTCTGAAGCCCATAGGCGCCCCGATAATTGATGTCGATGTCTGAGTACAGCGTGCCAGCCGCATCTTCAAAGCTGCCAATCTGATCCTCTGCATCGAACGGATTCTCATCAAGGACAGCCATCTGCTCTGCGGTGATATTGATATTCACCGTCAGATTGGCCTCCGGCAGCTCCATGGGGTCGATTTCCCGTGGCACATAGACACAGTCGCTGTGTTTCATGTCATCTGAAATCAGTGTGTCAGAATCCTGTGACGTCTCGGTGTCGGAGACGGTGTCGGTATCTGAATCGGTATCGGAATCGGTATCTGTATCGGTATCGGTGTCTGAATCGGAGTCGGTGTCCGAATCAGAATCTGAGTCTGAGTCGGTATCTGAATCGGTATCGGTATGACCGGTGTTGTCTGTGTCCGTGGCCTCCGCCGCTGACGATGATTTGTCTGAGCAACCTGAAGAAAGAATAAAAAAGGTCAATAATAAAATTAAAGACAAGTTGTGGTGCATTGGCTCCCTTTCACAGATATCATCTCTTCCATTGTAAACATTTTACCCGGTAAGGAGTCATTTTTCAGCGGGCGGCGGCCAATTCAGCGAAATTCAGCATCAATCAGATTCTGTATCGATTCCCCATGTCGATGGGTGTCGACTACATTCGGGAACAAATTTGGGTAGAAATTGAAAAAGAGGTTCCCACAGGTTGGCCGCTTGTGCGTGTAGCAAATGTCTGGCTTGATGAAAGCTGCAAAACTGAAGGAAATGGATTTCGCCATGAAAATACTATCGTCATATGTTTTTGTCCTTACCACGCTGTTTACAGTCGCATTTGCAAAAAGCAGTCTGGCCAACGATGAACCGGCCGATTCTGCCGGGAATGACCATTTTTTCGCGCTGCTCGCCGGGTCCAATCTGCCCGGGGACAATCAGGCGCCATTGCGATACGCCCACCGGGACATGGATCGAATTCGCGAGGTGCTGCTGGAAATTGGAAAACATACGCCGAATCACATTATGCACGACTTTAAGAAGGGAATGAGGCCATTTCGTCGGAAACTCAGGTGGGCTGGTCGCCGCGGGCCATGAGGACTTTGCCGGTGCGGACCAGTTCAATGACGTCGAAGGAGCGCATCATGCGGATGAAGGCATCGACTTTTTCGGAGGCACCGGTGGACATGATGATCATGGATGTGTCGGTGAGGTCCACGGTCTTGCATGCGAAGTGCTCCACAATCTGCAGAACTTCCACCCGGTGTTCGGCGTCCACCCGCACTTTCACCAGCGCCATTTCGCGAACCACCGCTGAGTCGTCAGAGTGGTCCACGCACGAGAGGACGTCGACCAGTTTACCCACCTGCAGGATAATCTGCTCCAGACCGTCCGCCGAACCGCTGAGTCCAATGGTCATTCGCGAGAACTCACCGTCTTTGGCCGGGGAAACCACCAGGGATTCGATATTGTAACCACGCCTTGAAAACACCTGGGCAATACGCGCCAGAACACCCGGGCGGTTGGCCACGTAAACGCTCAATGTATGTGTTGACTGTTCAGTTGTCATAGCTGTCTCCTCATATCTCAGGTGGAACCCGTGGGTTTTTCCAGTTTCGTCCGCGGCCGATCTATCAGCATGTCTTCCAGGGGGCGACCTGCCGGAATCATTGGAAATACGTTTTCGGTTTTTTCACATTCGGCGTTGATGACGCACGGTCCGTCGTTGTACGCCATGGCCCGCTCCAGTATTTTCCGGATGTCCGCGGTTCGCTTCAGGGTGAAGCCTCTGGCGCCGGGATAGCTGTCGGCCAGTTTGGCGAAATCCGGGTTGCCAACGAGGTCCACACCACTTTTGCGATCGTCGTAAAACAGTTCCTGCCACTGGCGGACCATTCCCAGATAGTGATTGTTGAGCACCAGTATTTTGATGGGCAACTTATTCACACAGGCTGTGGCCAGTTCACACAGGGTCATCTGGAATCCGCCATCTCCCACAATGGTCCACACCTGATCATCCGGACGACCGAACTGGGCGCCAATGGCAGCCGGGAATCCGAATCCCATGGTGCCGGCCCCCCCGGAACTGATGAAATCATTGGGATGAATTGTTTTGAGGAACTGCGCTGCCCACATCTGGTGCTGTCCCACATCGGTGGTGACTACGATTTTACCCTCGGTCATCCGGTACAGTTCATCGAGAATCTGCTGGGCCTTGAGTCCGCCCTGTCTGGCGTAGCGCAGCGGATATTTGCTTTTGTATCCGTCGAGACGGCGCAGCCATTCATCGGTATCGAGCCGGCTGACATGATTGAGCAGCCGGGAAACCACTGTCTTCGCATCCCCGACGCAGGAGTGATGCACTTTGATCATTTTGTTGATTTCCGCAGCGTCCACATCGATATGAATTCGGACGGCGCTCTGACAGAATCGGTCTGCCTGCCCGATGATGCGATCGTCAAAGCGGGAGCCGATGGACATAATCAGGTCGCATTCCACCACGGCCTTGTTGGCGTAGGCGGTACCGTGCATTCCCAGCATGCCCAGGGACAATGGATGGGTCTCGGGAATGACCCCTTTGCCCAGAAGGGTGGTGGTCACCGGTGCGTTGAGTGTTTCGGCCAGTTGCAGCACTTCCTTTTCCGCTTTAGCGATGGATGCGCCATGACCCGCAAGGATGACCGGTCTGGTGGAGCGGCTGAGGGCTTCTGCTATTGCCCTGACATCCTCTTCGTTCACTTCGGTCGACGGGTGATACCCCGGCAGTTTCATGAGCGGATTCAGGTCACCGCTGAATGCCCCGGAACTGACATCCTTGGGCAAATCCATCAGCACCGGTCCCGGGCGGCCGGTGGATGCGATATGAAATGCCTCCTTGACCACCCTGGGAATATCGTTGGGATTCTCGAGCAGATAACTGTGCTTCACCACCGGCATGGTCAGTCCGAACACGTCGGCTTCCTGAAACGCGTCCTTGCCAATCATGGCCTTGATTGTCTGACCGGTCAGGACCACCATGGGTACCGAATCCATGTGCGCGGTCATGATGCCGGTAATGGTGTTGGTGGCACCCGGGCCGCTGGTTACCAGCACAACCCCCGGTTTGCCCGTTGCCCGGGCATAGCCGTCGGCCATGTGAGCGGCTCCCTGTTCGTGGCGAACCAGGATCAGTTGGATTTTTGTGCCGGTGGTCACCAGTGCATCAAATATCGGTATCGCGGAACCACCGGACAGCCCGAATATGAATTCGACCCCTTCGGCTTCAAGGCATTTTACCAGGGCCTGAGCGCCGTCCATTGGGCTGTTTGTCTGGGTTGTACTCATAATATCACCTCGCAGAGTTAAAAACCAAACAAAACTTGGCATTATTTTTCTGGTGATGCAATTAAAAAGAGCAAATTTTTACCAAAGTTCACATAAAATTCGCTGCAAGATGTTAAAATATTGATTTTTTCGGACAAAATGAGACGATTTTATCGCATATGAATACAAATTCGGCCGTCAATCGTGTCGTAAAGCACCCATGGATTTGAATTCGAGACCGAAGGGGCCGGTTTGAGAAATACCAATTCTGCTGTTTGCATACATAACCATAAATTGCCCCGTTTTGTCCGACGCCATTGACCAAAACTTGCGGAAGCACTTGTTGCAGTGCATTCCCGCGATATATTCTTTAAAGGCACATGTTCGTACTTGCCCAAGCCAATCCATAACAGGAATCACTGAATGAAAAATACGAACAGGACACAGCACGAAATGCGCTCAGAATTGCAGCTGTTGAAAGACCGGGTGGCGGAATTGGAAGCGATCTGTTCAAAATCCGGTGGACAGCCCGCCTCCGTTGAAGCGGAAAACGAAGCGCTGAATATTCTGAACGGCAGTGCAATGGTCGCGATAATCTGGCGAAATGAAGCCGGATGGCCGGTGGAATATGTGACGAATAATGTGGAAGCAGTGCTGGGGTTTAAAGCGTCTGAGCTGTTGTCCGGTAAAGTGACGTACGGTCAGATTATTCATCCGGATGATCTGCCCCGGGTTACCCGGGAAGTGACTTCATACAGTGGTCAGGCCGACTGTCATAATTTTGTTCATGTTCCATATCGCATTCTGACTCCGGACGGTGATTTGAGATGGATTGAAGACCGGACCGATTTGCGACGGGATAAATCCGGGACCATTACACATTATCGCAGCATTATTTCAGACATATCTGAACGAATCCGGTTGGAGCAGGCCCTGAGGGACAGCGAGGAACGTCTTTCAATGGCGCTATCGGGGGCCAATGAAGGAATCTGGGATTGGGATCTTGCCACGGACAAACTGTACTTTGATGCCTGTTATTACAGAATGGCGGGATACGAACCGGATGAGTTCCCCGCCGCTTTCGGGGAATGGAAAAAACGGATTCATCCCGATGATTTGGCGCAGGCGATGGTTGCGCTGGACGGGTATCTCGACGGGGAACGGGATACATATGAAAATGAGTTCCGCTTTCTGTGCAGAGACGGCACGTACATGTGGATTCTCGCCCGGGGAAAGATTGTGGCGTGGGATGCGAAGGGAAATCGGGCCAGGTTCGTTGGCACCCACATGGACATCACCGGGCGCAAGCAGATGGAAAAGGCGCTGAAGAAAAGCGAATCTCAACTGAGTGACGCACAGAAGCTCGCCGGTCTTGGATATTGGGAGTGGAATGTCCTTTCGGGAGAGGTGATATGGTCTGATGAAGTGTACCGGATCTTTCAGCTGGACCCCGCCACGTTCACCCCGCAGATAGACTCTATCATGCAACGGTCCCCCTGGCCGGAGTATCGCAACCGCCATCTGGAAATCATGCAGCGGGTCAATGGTGTCAATGATGCGAATGATGCGAATGGCAAGGGCAGTTACGATCAGAAGTTTCTGCGTCCGGATGGTAGCATCGGCTATTATCACTCGACTTTTAAAGGGGAGTTCGACACCGATGGAACTCTTGTGGTGATGCAGGGAACCGTCATGGACATCACGGAGCGCAAGATTGCCGAGTCCGAACTGCAGAGTCTGCGCAATTATCTGAGCAATATCATCAATTCGATGCCTTCGAGTCTGGTGGCAGTGGACAAGGACGGCAACGTGACATTGTGGAACAGCCAGGTCGAGTTGGAGACGGGGCTGCGTTCTGATCAGGCGCGCGGAAACGCCCTGTCAACCGTTTGGCCAACGCTGGCAAACGAAATGGATCGAATCAGAACATCCATCCGGGAGCGCCGTACCATCCGTTTTTCGAAAAGTTCGTCCGGCGCGGGAAATGAAGTCCATTATGCGGCCATCACCATTTATCCGCTGGTTTCCAATGGCGTGGATGGCGCGGTGATTCGGGTGGATGACGTTACCGAACAGGTACGCATGGAAGAACTCATTGTTCAGAACGAGAAGATGTTGTCCGTTGGCGGACTGGCGGCCGGGATGGCGCATGAAATCAACAATCCGCTGGCGGGTATTCTGCAAACGGCCAGCGTGATGAGAAGCCGTCTGGCTGACCAGAATCTTCCGTCCAACATTCGCGCGTCACAGCGTGTCGGGGTATCCCTTGAAAAGATGAAAGCCTACATGGAAGAGCGCGGAATACTGAGAATGCTGGACAACATCGAAGGTTCGGGAAAATGGATGGCCTCCATTATTGAAAACATGCTCAATTTTGCCCGTAAATCAAAAGATGGCGTGTCGCTGTACGCCCTTGAGACATTGCTTGACAGAACCGCTGACCTCGCCGCCACCGACTACAACCTTGCAAAGAAATACGATTTCAAAAAAATTCAGATACTTCGGGAATATGCCCCCGGAAAGGAGTCGATGGTGCCCTGTGAGGGCTCCAGTATTCAGCAGGTGCTCCTCAATATTCTGAGCAATGGCGCCCATGCCATGCTGGAAGCCGGCACTCCGGAGCCCCGATTTATTTTTCGGACACGAACCGACCTGGCAGCGAACGTTGCCATCCTGGAAATAGAAGACAACGGTCCGGGCATTGATGAAGAGATTCAGAGTCGTATTTTCGAGCCGTTTTACACCACCAAGCCGGTGGGGATTGGTACAGGTCTCGGATTGAGTGTGTCTTACTTTATCATCACCGAAACCCATCACGGCACATTGACTGTGGATTCCCACCGCGGCTCCGGCGCGAAGTTCACCATTCAGTTGCCCATGGCGCGGAGTTGACCGAGACAAGGTTTTTTCAGCTGCCGCCGAGCAAGATGCTCACGTCCGTACGCTGGCCCTCGCGCAAGATCTGCAATGTCACTTGGTCACCAATGCTGTAGTCGTTGAGGCGGGCGAACAGCGAAGAGACGTCTTTCACGGGTTGGGCGTCGATGGCCAGAATCACATCTCCGGCGATGACCCTTCCCCGACTGTCCATCTGCGCCCCTCTGAGCCCGGCTTTTTCCGCTGGTGAAGCGGGGGCCACCTTGAGAATGAACACACCGCTGGTTTTCAGCTGCTCAGAGAGTACGTGGTTGAATCGCTCATCCACTTCGATTCCCAGACTCGGTCGTGTGTATTTTCCTCTGGCAATCAATTCCGGCACCACCCGGTTCACGGTGTCCACCGGTACGGCAAATCCAATCCCCGCGTAGGCGCCCGAGGGACTGTAGATGGCAGTGTTGATGCCCACCAGTCTCCCGGCGCTGTCCAGCAGTGGCCCCCCCGAGTTTCCCGGGTTGATGGCAGCGTCGGTCTGAATGAGATGGTCAATGACGACGCCGCTTTCTTCGGTCAGCGATCGATCGAGAGCGGAAACGAGACCACCGGTCAATGTGTAGTCCAGGCCGAATGGGTTGCCAATGGCAAACACTTTCTGTCCCACCTTCAAATCATTGCTGGTCCCCACCGGAACCGGAGGGGGCCGGTCGAATTCCACATTGATTCGAAGTACAGCCAGATCGTGGTCCGGACTGACGCCTACCAGAACCGAGTCGAGACTGCGGCCATCGTTGAGTCGAACGCTGGCGCCCGATGCACCCGCAATCACGTGAAAGTTGGTCACCACGTGGCCCAGATCGTCCCAGATGAATCCGGAACCCGTTCCTTTGGGAACACTGAAGGCATTGCGCGACCAGAAATTTCTGACCCGTTGTTCTGTGGTGATGAACACCACCGACGGACTGGCGTTTTCAAAAATTTCGATGGTTGCCGTTTCGTCCGACGCCAGTTCTCCCCGGGGGGTGATGGCCCTGGGGGCCGCGCTTTTCTGAATCCAGTATCGTTCGATGAGCGGTATCGCCTGCCACGCCACCACCAGAAGCAGAATCGCCCAGAACACCCATCGGTACCGGGCCCATCCGCTGTTGTTTCGCCGTTGGCCATCGTAGTTCATTGTCTGTCCTCCTGCACGCAAATGGAACTGCCACTGCTCCCCGGAATTTCGACTGTCGAATACAGTTATACGCACAACCCACATTTCTTCAACTGTCATGACAGTTGCCTTCGGGAAGAACTTCGCCCGGCCATTCGCTGGTGCTGCAACTGGCGTGTATAATGTAATGATTCTTTTTTCGCAATGAATGGGGGGCGAATGCGGACCTGGTTCAAAAAAGTGCTGAAACACCCGATGTTTGTACCCGGGGCAATCATTCTCGGCGTGTTGCTTCGCATCGGCGCCGTCAACAATGGATTCCTGCTGGATGACTATCTGCATCAGCAGATGCTGACCCCGAACAGTGCGCTGCCGTTTAAAGCGGTGCATCCCCTGGATTTGTACCGTCTGATTCCCGGCGATGCCGAGTTTGTCCGTCAGGCCCAGGAGATGGGCATCAATCCCTGGTGGGGGCAGGTGCCCTATCAGGCGACGTTCCTCCGACCCCTGAGTTCCCTTTTCCTGTACGCGGATCATCTGCTGTGGCCGGGCAATGCGATGCTCATGCACATTCATGGCCTGGTCTGGTTTGTGCTCATGTGTGTCTCGGCGTTCCTGCTGTTCAGAAGAATTTTGCCCGCTCCCCATCTGGCCGCTCTGGGGCTCGCCTTTTTTGCCCTGGACGACGCAGCCACTTTCCCGGCGGCGTGGATTGCCAACCGCAATAGCATGATTGCGACCACCCTGGCCTTTGTCACTCTCAATCTTCACATGCGTTGGCAAACGGAGAACTGGAAAGCAGGAGCCGTGCTCGCCCCCCTCTCTCTCGGGGTCGCCCTGCTGGCCGGCGAATTCGCCCTTGGCATCTGCGGATTTCTATTGGCGCATACTGTGTTTCTCGAAGGTGGCCCCCTCCGGCGCAAAGCCCTTCGTCTGTTGCCATACGGGATGGTGGTCCTTGTCTGGCGGCTGGGATACAACGCCCTGGGATATGGCGTGTGGGGCTCGGATCTGTACGTGGACCCCCTTGGGAATCCGGCCGGATTTGTCGATGCGCTCCTGCAGCGGCTACCGGTGCTGCTCGCCGGCGGATTCGGCTCTGGCGGCGCCGAAATTTCCATGTTCATCCCCTCGGGCATGCACTGGATTCTCACCGGCGTCTCTCTCGCTGTGGTTGGACTGTTTGCCATTGGGCTGCGTCCCCTGGTGAAAACCGATGCCGTTTCGAGATTTCTGGTGACCGGAACGGTGCTCAGCCTCATTCCATCGTGCGCCACATTCGCCCACGACCGATTGCTCCTCATCGCCACGGTGGGTATTTTCGGGGTTATTTCGCGGTTCATCGGAACGGTTCTTTTTCGGGATGAGTCTGAACGGCAAGTTCCGGGACAACGATGGGCATCCAGCGCCGCAGCGCGGGTTCTCGCCGTTCTGTGGCTGGTACTTCACGGCGTTGTTTCTCCTTTGTCGGTACCGGTGAAAACCGAAATTCCCGATTTGCTGAATCGCGCCACCCTGGCCACCACCCGGTCGCTTCCCGATAACCTCTCTGACCGGACCGTGGTCATCGTGGCGGCGCCGGATTTATTTGCATCCACATTTCTGCCCCTGTGGCGGGGCGCCCTGAGATTGAGTGTACCCCCGCGCACGGTGGCGCTGTACAATGGGTTCGAGCCCCTGACTGTGATTCGGGAAACCGGGCAGAGCCTGGTTCTGGAGGTGAAAGCGGGAATGCTCGGGGTGTGGACCGACGCCCTGGTCCGGGAAAAGCGCCACCCTTTCAGAGTGGGGCAGACCATCGATCGCGCGGCCACCCGCTTCACCGTGCTCGCTGTCACCGCGGACGGCAACCCCACCCGGGTTCGGGCCACCTTCAATACTGATTTATCCGCCGATGCCGTCTCATTCTGGTATTGGCGCCCGGAGGGATTCGTGCCTTTTCACCTTCCTGCCCGGGGAGACAGCGCTGAAATCCAGCTCGATTTGTTTTCTATTCTGAAGGAACAGAAATTGCCGGGGGGCGGGTGAACAGGGATTCAATTCATGGAAGCGCACTGTCCGGGCTTCCCCACGTGGTATGGAGACGATTGTAAATCAGTTCCCCCCACCCGGAGGTCGGACTGATGTTCACGTTTGCTTCACAGTTGTTATCGGCGTTGATCAGCGGATTTCCGCACTTGGTATGGAACGTCCAGGCGAGCCACGGAATATCCAGGGCTTCGGCTTCTATCATCATCTTGTCGCAATCCTCCAGGGTGAGGGTGTCCCAGGACTCGTCCACTTCGGCAAACTCCCCGATAATCACCGGCAGGGTCTCGGCCGGTGTCTTCCAGCGATATTCCCATTTGTCCCCATCGTTCCCATAGTACACATGCACCTCATAGACGATGTTTTCACCTCCGCCTGCGGTAATGGGATGGTTCGGATAGTACTGGAGGAATTTGCTGTAGGCACGGGTTCCCTGCACCGCAATCAGATGTTTGGGGCTGCCCACCCGGGCTTCAACGGCGCGAATGGCGGCCACCGTATTGTTCATGGCTTCCCACACTTCCACGTCATCATCGTCTATCTCCACGGTATCACTGGAGTGAACCCCCGTGGGTTCGTTCACTAGGCCAAACATCACATGGGAATAGGGCGCCAGCTTCTCGACGAGCTTTTCCCAGATGGGCACAACGGTTGCGGCGGGAATCTTGAGTTCGGTTGCATCCACTGTCGCGTCCCACCACAGGGACGCCAGCACGTACACCCCTGGCTTGGTACCGATGTGCTCCACTATTTCAATAATGTCCTGCATGTATTCCGCATCATTGACCGGATCTTCCGAAGGTTCGTGGCTTTCCAGACACAGGCGCATGAAATTCGCACCCCACACATCGACCAGCTCGTCAATCCGGCGGTTCACCCCGGCGACATCGGGGTTGTAACATGCCCCGCAATTTCTGGTGTCGTGGACATTCGCACCCCGACCGCGAAATACCGATCCGTCCTCAGAAAGAATCTGGTTGCCTTCGGTTCGCAGCCACCCTTCCCCGGCCGGAACCACCACAGTGGCCGTATCGCTACCAATATTGGTGTCTTTTTCGGTGCCTGTGTTTGTATCCTCATCTGTGGTTGCCGGCGAGTTGGTGTTTGTATCCGGGTCAGTACCGACGTTGGTGTTTGAATCCGCGTCGGTATTCGAACCGGTGCACAGGTCGCTGTTGGCGCACCCTGCGTCGTCGCAGTCAAAATTACCATCCCGGTTATTGTCTGCCCCGTCGTTGCATTCCCCCGGGTCATCCCCTTCGTACAAACTCTTGTCCTTTTTGTCAGAGTCAGAACTGGAACAACCCATTTCAAACGCCAATATCGCGGCGCAACAAAGTAGTATGATTTTCTTCATTTTTCTCCTCAAATAATCAGGTTCCGGGTTTTTTGATATTCAGATGTTAATATGACACATATTATGTGCACGGAAAATGAAACTGCATAAGAAAAATATTTCCCGGCGACTCCTTTTTAGAAAGGTTGGCGCCTTCGAAAATTTATCGCCTGAGTACAAAATAGTTCTTCATTATCTTCAGTGGAATCCGTTTTTCAGTTACAAGTTCGGGAACGCACTTTCCGACCTGAAAGACAGAATATGTGGTTGCTTGCCGGAAAATTTACCGTACTGATTCCGATTGTGGCGTTTCTGCTGAATTACTTCGCGGGGGCGTACGTGTACGCCCAGAAGAACCGAAACCGTGTTAACATTGCATTTTTATTATTCAATCTGACTTCCTCCTGCTGGCTGGGATCCGAGTTTCTGCTGTATTTTCCGCTGGCAAAGGGGTACGAAACCGAAATCTGGCGGTGGAGCTCAGTTTTCTGGATTTTCGCCGGAGTACTGTATCTGGAATTCGCCAACGCCGTGGTGGGAAAAAAGCGGGACTGGCTATCATATCTGGGGTTCGCCACTGCCACCGCAGGTTACTTTTTCACCGGATTCACCGAATGGGTATTCGTCGGCGTGCGTTTTTTTAACTGGGGCACGGCGCCAATGGAAAATCCCCCGGTTCATATGGTCATCAGTGCCAATACAGCCATTTTCACTGCCATTGGAATGGGGGTCATGGTCCACAAGGCGCGCCAGAGCAGTGATGAAATTCAGAAAAAAATCATTCGACTTCTTCTGTTCGGTACCGTGGTGGCAGCCAGTACCATCACGGTGGTCAACGTGCTGCTGCCCAATATTTTTCATATTTACAATATCCCGCGATATGGCGCATCAGCCATCGCCGTATTTCAGATATTGGTATTTTATTCCATCGTGAAATACCGGTTTCTTTCCATCTCGCCCCACGAAGTGGCCGAAGAAATTTACGAAGGAGTGAAGGTGGGCATTCTGCTGCTGGATGCCGATGGCATGGTGATACGCGGCAACCGCGAGGCGACGGGATTGCTGGGACGCATCCCCATTGGCAAAAAGGTTGACCGACTGTTCCCGGGCTACGGAATGTCCGGAGAGTTTACCGGTCTTGAAGTGAAGAAGGAGCGGAATGGCTGGTTGCAATACCTGACCCTCTCCGCCTCCCGGGTGGTGCACGGGGGACAATCGGTGGGCACCATTCTGATGATTCAGGATATTACCGACCAGAAGAATGCCGAAGCGATACTCCGGCAGTCCAGGGACGAACTGGAGCGGGAAGTGCAATTGCGCACCTCCCAGCTGCGTCGGGCGCAGCGGATGGAAGCGATTGGTACCCTGGCCGGTGGCATTGCCCACGATTTCAACAACAGTCTTGCGGCGGTGTTGGGGTTCAGCAAGGCAGCCCTGATGGATTTGCCCGAAGGGGACCCCATTCGGCAGGATTTGACCGAAGTGATTCTCGCCGCCAACCGGGGCCGGGACATGGTGAATCAAATCCTGACCCTGTCGCGCAAGGAGAATAAAGCCGATTTCAAGGTGATTGATATTGTTTCGCTGGCAATGGAGACACTGAAACTGATGCAGGTCAGCACCCCGCAGCATGTGATTGTGAAAACCGAAATCCGGCTTGAAAAGCCGTTTGTAAAAGGAGCTTCCACCCAGCTGAGTCAGGTGCTCATGAACCTGTACACCAACGCCTGTCACGCCATGTTGAATCAGTCTGAAAGCACATTGACCCTGGGACTGAAAAATGTGACGATTTCCCGGGGGACAGAAATCGCCAATGGAATGCTGCCCGCCGGAGAATATGTGTGCATCCGCATCTCCGATACCGGCAGCGGTATTCGCAGCGAGCACCTGGCCCACCTGTTCGATCCCTTTTTCACCACCAAGTCCAGGGACGAAGGAACCGGGTTGGGGCTGGCGTCCGCCCAGGTGATAATTCATAACCACGATGGGGAGATTACGGTGGAAAGCGAAGAAGGCAATGGCGCAACCTTCACCATCTATCTGCCGGTACAGAGCCGGGAGGAGACTCGGGTCAGTCTTCAGCCCCGGCGGATTTCTGACTATGGCGCTCCGGTTGCCGGCGGCGAGATTCTGTGGGTCGACGACAAGCAGCAGATATTGCGAATGGGCAAACGGATGCTGTCGCCGCTGGGATACAGGGTCACCACGGCTGAAAATGGCAGGGACGCATTGGCGCTTGTTCAGCCCGCGCCCACCCGATTCTGTCTGGTGATCACCGATTACAGCATGCCCAAAATATCGGGAACCGAACTCGCCGGGGAGATTAAAAAAATCAATCCGGCGATTCCGGTGATATTGTTGTCCGGTTATGGCGACGCCATCTCACGGGAGGAGCTGTCGGCCAGTGAGATCGGTGCGTTCCTGACCAAACCGGTGGAGGCGCGGGAGCTCTCCAGAACCATCCACGAAATTCTGACCGGGGAAGTGACGTCTTCCCATTGAAACCGCCCCACCGGGGGATGAATCATTCGGGGCGTTGCAGACTGGGCGTTGCAGACTGGGCCGCAGATTCGCAAAACGGTGCGGAGTCGCTGTCGGGCTTCAACTGCTGAAACGTCCGCCGTCTACTCACATTTCTGTATTTCGGGAATGTCTTTATCAATGAGGAGCGGCCTGATTTCCACCTGACAGGCGGGGTCATCGTTGGCGCTGCAATAGGCGTCGAAAATTTCGGTGGCGGTCCGGGCATTCATTTCCAGCCGGTTGTTGAGCATCCAGCTGGGACTGGCATTGCGCGACACCTCACCGGCCAGTTCAAAGCTCTGTTGGAGCAGTTCAACTCCCCGTGTACCGGTGGCGCAGTCCGTCACCTCTTTTTCAACCATGGTTTCAGAAAGACACGGCTGCCAATCTTCGCTTTCGATATTTCGGGCACGGCACATCATGTAGGCCATGAACCCGTGCTGCGCCGGATACAGCTCCTGAATACACGCCATGCGCAGGTCCTCCGCCACTTCAGCCGGTCCATGCATGCTCATCAGCTCCCCTTCCCTCGCTTCGCCGATAAACTGAAATCGAAGGGTCGCCGGCGAGCCATTCTGCTGCAGATGCCGGATCACATGGTCCACCGCCGGAATAATCATGGCGGCGTACGGACACTGGCTCATGATGAACAAATCCATCCGATGGGGGATTTCTTCGCGGCATGCCGGCGTCCCCGCGCAAGTGGCGTCTTCGCAATCCGTCTTGCCGTTGTCGTCATCGTCTACCCCGTTTTCACAGAGTTCGGCAGTGGGGTCGAATCCTTCGCCCAGGGGCAACACAAACCCCTCCCCGAATGTCACCAGATACTGAGTGAGGGGAATGGCCGCCACCCCCAGATCATCCATGGTTTCCTCTATGTAAAGTGCCGGCAGAAATCCTTCCCCCAACTCGTCCAGCATCTGCTGATACAGCGCCTTGCCATCGGGTTCGCTGTAATCCAGCTCGGCGATTTCCATGGCCGGAAAAAGCGATTTCAGAAAATTGATTTCCGAGGCGACATCGCATTTCTCACCGCAGCGAATATCATTCAGAAAAGTGGCGCGCAGCAGCTCGGGCTCCGGTATGGCCTCGCAAATTTTCGGCCGGGTGGAGGGTTTCCCGCTGAAATAACAGATGTGGGTGAGCAGAGACTCCTTATCAATCGGCCCCACGTACTCGTTGCCGTCAATAAAAATCGATGGGGCAGCCTGAATATGCTCCGCGGCAGAGAGCGCAATCGAACGAATCAGCGCATCCCGACCGCCGCCCTTCTCAACGCAATGGCGAACATCCTCAGCCGGGATTCGGGCCGCAGATGCGCAGGTAGTCCAATTTTTCTCCATGTCCTGCCAGAGGTCGTCCCGATACATGCACCGCATAAACGAGAACCAGTTGGCTTCATCGGTAGCGCTGGCCGCGCACAGCTCGATAATCGCCGACGCCACTTCAGTATCCCCGTGGGCCAGGTCGGGTACGCCGGATTCGTCCGTGGTGCCCACATAAGCTACGGACACCGTAAGGGACCCGTCCAGCTCGAAATACAGGGGCAGAATGGCGGTTTCCAATGCCCGCGCACAGTAGGGGCAGGTGGCCATGATGTACACAGTCATCTCCGCGTGGGGGGCGATGGATTTGTCCGGCGAATTCGCAGTGCTGCCCGCGGTCGAACCCGGCGCCCGGGCGCATCCAGCGAAGACCATGCCGAAAAGAAAGATTGAAATCATTGAAACCCGTACAGGGGGGTGGGGGGGAATGTTCATAAAATTATTCCGCGTATTCAAACAGGCAGTTGGCAATTGCCTTCACGCCAGTTTCTTTTACCGTCACCGTCACTGCCGCCTTGCCCGCATCCAGCCGGTATCCCTCCACCACCAGCGTGTCCCCCGGCATCACCGGCTTCGAAAAGAGGCACTCCAGCGACCTGAAGCGGGCGGGTTCATCACCGGCCAGCTCCTTGAGCGCGACACGCCCGGCAATCCCATAGGTGCACAGCCCGTGCAGAATCGGTCGCTCGAAACCGGCGGCTCTGGCCACCTCCGGGTCCGCATGAATGGGATTGATGTCACCATTCAGCCGGTACAGCAGCGCCTGATTGTCCATGGTGGGAACTTCCACCGAAAAATCGGGGGCAGTGTCCGCAGGGGCTTTGGTTTTCAGTCGCGCCGGGGGGCGCTCTCCGCCGAATCCGCCTTCACCGCGGAGCAGCAGGGTCCAGACCGTTTTTGCAATCAAATCACCGTCCACCAGTGTGGTAGTGTCAATGACCACGGCCGCGCCGATTTTCATATCGTAGATGCCCCGGATAACCGCCTCGGTTTCCATTTTTCCCGCAGGGGGAAACGGCTTGATGATTTCGGTGCGCTGAGAGCTGTGCAGCAGGGTGACCAGGTCGCCGCCAGTGGCCCGCAGGAGATCAAATACCGGATTGAACGTGGGAATAACCCCATATGTGGGCAAAACCTTCGGTATCGGTTCAAGGAGATATGCCAGGTCTGAACGTCCGGCGCCCAGGCTGATGGCATAGAGCGCCACATCCTTCCAACAGTAATCCTGAATCACCGGCCCGATTTTTTTTCCCGCAGTCTGCAAGTCCAGAGTCATATTTTGTCCTTTCGTAGAGTATTACTTCCGGTCGCCAGGCGCTGCTGCTCATACTCCCGTGCGTTTCGTTTCACCTGCTCAAGAGAACTGGTGAGGCGTATCTGTTCGCCGTCAAGGGCATCTGAAAGGAGAACAATCCCCCATTCCCCCTTACTTTTCCGTAATACGAATGTTTTGTTCCGCACAGTGGTGACCGTGGCGGTATCGCCGGATTCCTTCATCTCCGTGATTGCCCCGAAGCCCATGGCCAGCTGCTTCAGGCAGTGCTCCCGTCTGCAGAGCAAATCAAACATCTCCGTGTCGCTCCCGGCCGTGGATTCCTTCAACCATTTCCCAAACACCGCGCTGCGCAGCTGCTCATCTTCCGGGTACGACTCTTCCACCGCCTGACGCATCTCCTTCAGAATCCGGTAAATAGTGGACACCGTGTTTCGGCTGTCCACATCCAGCTCATAATACACACATCCGGTATCCGCAGCGTCAATGCAGGGCGAAAGCCGGGCAAACGCGCCTTTGGGCGTTGATCTGTCGGGAATCCCTGTTTTACAGCTGGCCAGTAAAGGTAATATAAAGATTAAAAATAAGATCTTTTTCATGCCCCGGATGTAGCATGAGGTCCCGGGTTGGACAAGGTGTATCCGCCAGCTGCCACAATCGAATCCCCCTTCACAGAATATCCCCTGCGCCCCTCGCGAATTCCCCATTGGCAGGACCACATCCAACGTCGATTCCCCCCCCAGATGCCCACAGGTTCAACGATGAAATCACACATCTGGGCACATTCAAATACATTTGAATACACCACCCTCTGAAAAGTCCAATCGATTGGACTTTTCATCCTTCCTCATCAGAAACTGTACCGAAAATAATTCGCCCAGGACAGGCGTACTCCAAAATACCCCGACCATCCCCCCTTGTCCATCCGAAAAATGCGCCATATGATTTTTACAAAAAAGAACAGAGCGATACACGCTCCCGTCAATACCGATTTTCAATTGCTGTTTCGGATTCTCAGCAGCATCGGCGTATCCACATAGCGCACGGATTCCCGCCTTCGAGGAATAATGCTATTTTCAACAGGTATACTCAAAGTGTACTGAATTGATGCTCCCTTATTCAGGTTAATCCATGCTCATTAAAGAAGGGACCATACCGACGGTCATCGCCCATGATATGGTCTACCAGCCACTCTCTAAGAAAATTCATCACATCCAACGACAGCAGGAGCCGTCCTTCTGTAAACCCGGTTTGAAAAACCATCACCTTGGCCACGAACTCCTGATGGGTGGCTTTATGGGCATCCGCTTCCGGATACCCGAAGGCATCAAAGTACTTTTCCTCTGTGGCAAAATGCGACCCTGTATAGTCAATCAGCCCCTGGATGATCTTTCCAAGAGTATCCTTGGTTTTGCGCTCACGCATTGCGTCATGAAGTTCATTTATTAAGTTGACAAGCTGTTTGTGTTGCTGATCGATTTCCTGCACATTGACACTCATGCTGTCGTCGTCCCATTCAATTAAATTCATATAGCCTCCTTACCATCGTACAGTCCCGTGTCACGCCAAATTTGCGCCAATGGGTATTGACATCCCCTTTGAAACAACGTTGAATCATTCACAGGCCAACTCACTGGCTTCAATCGAGTGCAGGAAATATAAAAGCCCTATTCGTCTCGCAACTCAGCCCACACTTGTTGCCTTTCTCTTCAAAGTCGGTTTCACAACGATTTTAGCATACTTTTGCGGTGGGAAATTAGCAATTCTGTTATTTAAATATCCAGTTTATGGACATTTATGCACTACCTGACAGCTCAATGACGCACTGATGCATTATCTTGCCTTCAACGTTGATTCAGAAAGGGTAAAAAGGTGTTGACCGACCGCTGGTGCGACGCATGATGGCCATCGACAAATACATGAATGCCTGCGGGGCCAACTACCGCAGCGCCATCGACACCATTTTCAAACCCGAATATCTGATCAATCGCATCAACCAGCTGACCGCCCGGATTGGCGAAGACTTATCAATGCGTGACCCGGAAATCTTTTTAATGAATTGCCCGGACGAAAATAATTGTAGTGAGAAAATTTTCACCCCTATGGGCTTTTCACGCTGTCCAGAAGACCTCAGGCGATCTCCTTTATTGACTTGAGGTACATCTCCTCGACTTTTTTTCGCGCCCAGGGGGTTTTGCGCAAAAATTTCAGACTGGAGCGGATGCTGGGATTTTCGGTGAAACAGCGAATCGGAATTCGGGCACCCATGGTCAAAAACCCATACCTTTCCACCAGATGGTTCAGCATGGACTCCAACGTTATTCCGTGCAGGGGATCATTGCGGTTCGAATCATTCATAAACACACCTTATGATGATTCCCACCCCATGAAAAGCATCCTTTCTGAGACAATTGCGTTGTCGTGAAAACGGCCCGAGGAGACGACTGGGGGCTGACCCTCCCACTTGCCATTCAGGGAGGTCGCGACCCCTTATCGCCACTACATCTGGCAATTGGCAGCACACCAGGTTGTCATGGAATCGAGGGGAGTGGTCAATTGATTGTTGAGGACGCATTGCTGACATTTGTCCAGTGACGGATTTTCAGAGAAAGCGTTGATGCCGGTGGTGTGGGTCAGGCTTTCCAATTCCAAAATCGATTCCAACATGGGGTTGTTCCATATCTGAAAGGAATCACCAATAAACGCCAGTTGCTCAAGCCCAGAGAGACTCTGAAGGGAATCGTTATCGTTAATATACAAATCCTGAAAAAAACCAGGGGAGATAAGATCTCCAAGCAATTTGAGATTCTCCAGTCCGGTAAAATCAATCAACAAATCGTTGTTCTCGATTTGAATAATTCTGCCGGTGCTTTCCAGACGCTCCAATCCACTGAAGTTTACCAGGGCAGCATTGTCCCTGACAACCAATCCGCCTCCAATTGTCGTAATATTATCCAGCCCAGCAAGGCTGGTGAGCGCCGTTGCCTCAATTTCAATACCATCCGTAGTAGAGGTCACCCCCTCCAGCCCCACCAGAGTTGACAGCGACGCGTTTCCTCTGATTGAAAGGCGGTCAATGCTTCCCGTGATATTGGACAGGCCGCTGAGGTCTTCCAATGCGTCGTTATTCCAGATTTTAAGTGAAGAGTTCCAATCCTCTGTCAGAAATGGTACCAGAGAGGTGATACCATTCAACCCGGACAAACTCTCCAACTGGGGGCACTCAATAACTTCTATTGCGGAGGTGGCGCCAGTGACATTCTGAAGGCCTTCAATGCTCACAAGGTTATCATTGTAGCCAATTAAAATGCCGTCTCGCACAGATGTCAAATTTAGAAACGAACTTAAATCTGAAACAAGGGAAACGCCCCAAATCTCAAACCAGCCACCTGAAAGTTCCGTGATTCCCGAAAGTCCTTCAAGTGACGTGAGTGCAGCGGTGTACACAATATCCAGGTTACCGCCAATCTCCGTCAGATTCGAAAGCGCATCGAGATTCTGCAACACGGGGGCATACATAATCGAAAGGTCTCCCTCTATGCGGGCAAGCCCCTCCAGCCCTGTCAGTGTCTGCATTTCGGGGACGCCACCATCGGCGGAAGCAAGCGTACCAATCAATAAATTTCCGGTCACATAAGTAATCTGCTGCAGCCCGTCCATATCGGTCATCGTTTCTGAAGCAACTGTAAGATTTCCCTCAATGCAGGTTTTATCCGTAATGGCCGCCATGTCGGCGTAGGTTGCAATGATCAAATCCCCCTGGTAGCACGGTTCAGTATCTGTATCTGCCTCCAGCATTCCGCCATCCGTAATCGTCCAATTGTACTCGTCTATCAACCGCTGTCGTGATGTCGCTGCAATCCCAGGGCTATACTTGGTATAGCCGGCAGAAAACACCACATCCCGTTGCACGGACTGGGCGGCCCACCCCACCAGCAGCGCATCGTAGTTGGCGGTACTCAGCGCCGCAACCTCCAGCATGTGTTCGGCATCTTCCAGCGCTTCCACGGTCCAGTTGCCAATGTTTTGATCGAAGGACTGGGCTCCGTAAAACATGCTGCGCATGTCTGTCACCCTGGATGTGTCCCAGCCACCAATATCCTGATTGAATAAAGATGCCAACTGAAACATTGCATACATATTCGTGACAGCGGAGGTATCCCATTTCGACAAATCCTGATTGAAACTGTACGCCCCGCTGAAAGTGAAACTCATATCAGTAACATGGGAGGTATCCCATTTCGACAAATCCTGGTTGAATAAAGATGCCACCTGAAACATCGCATTCATATTCGTGACGGCAGAGGTATCCCAGGCGGACAAATCCTGATTGAAACTGTACGCCCCGCTGAAAGTGAAACCCATATCGGTAACATGGGAGGTATCCCATTTCGACAAATCCTGGTTGAAATTCAATGCGTTAGTGAAAAGGTGGGAAATATCTGTAACGTTGGATATATCCCACTGTGATACATCCTGGTTGAACGCTGATGCAAATGCAAACATGCTGCTCATGGAGATAAAATTGGATGTATCCCAACTGGAGACGTCCCCGTTGAACGAACTGGCGTGATAAAAAAGAGCCCGGCCATTAGAGATGGTGGACACATCCCAGTTAGCGATACCAAGCACATCGGTCAAGCCGTGACATGCTGCGAAGGCCCCAAACAGACTGTTGGTCTGTGACAAATCGGGTGCATCCAATGCGGTAATATCCATGTTGGAGCAACCCAAAAACTGTGCTTCCGTGTCCCCAAACACCAAATTCCCCCACTGGGAGATTTCAACGATTTTGCGTTCGTCAAAAATAAAATACAGATCGTCGGGCCCCGTCAGGGGGGCTTCACTGACATAGTTACGGAATCCCTCGGGCCACCTTTCTACTATCTCCAGCAGGGTAATATTGAACTGCCATCCCACAATGGTGCCCTCTATTGCGACCGTATACGTTCCCGGCATCGGGTACGTGTGCAATTTGTCCGGGTCATCCCAGCTGGTAATACTGCTGGTGGTGCCGTCTCCCCATTGAACCGTAAAATCATAGGTGCCGTTTTCGACCAATGGCAGTTCAATCTGGTCGTCATCGGAGAGGCCGGGGTAGTCGGTTTTCCACGTGCTGATAAATGCATTCGGCAACGGAATCGCCGTATCTTCGGTCGCCGTATCTTCGGTCGCCGTATCTTCTGTCGCCGTATCTTCGGTCTCGGTGTCTTCCGTTTCCGTATCTTCCGTTTCGGTGTCTTCGGTCGCCGTATCTTCTGTCTCGGTGTCTTCCGTTTCCGTATCTTCCGTTTCGGTATCTTCGGTCGCGGTGTCTTCCGTTTCCGTATCTTCCGTTTCAGTGTCTTCCGTTTCGGTATCTTCGGTCGCCGTATCTTCCGTTTCGGTGTCTTCCGTTTTGGTGTCTTCCGTTTCGGTATCTTCGGTCGCCGTATCTTCGGTTGCGGTGTCTTCCGTTTCGGTATCTTCGGTAGCCGTATCTTCTGTCACCGTATCTTCGGTTGCGGTGTCTTCCATTTCGGTATCCGTGGGAGAAGTACCGCCCGACGGATTGGTCTCTGTTGCAGAATCGTGCTCATTGTCGGCAGAATCTGACATGGAATCCCCAATGACCCCCTCCGTCGATACCGACAGATCCGAGTCATCGGACTCCAGCGATGCCACGCGATAGCAGCCAGAAAACAGAACAAGAGGAAGAAGAAGAAAAGCAATTTTCATAAAAAGTGTCCGTTCAGTAAACAAATTATCAAGTATTTGTTCAATTATCCAATACTGACACATTAAGTACCGCACTTGAAGTCGATATGGCAAGAGAATGAATGGTTCCGGGGGAAAAAACGAATACTGCCGAGGGCGTTTAGAGGGAGTTCAGAACTCAACACACGGGGTCAGCAACACACACGGGGGTCTGGAACGCTCTCTGATCACGCGACTTTTTGTTCAATCTCGACACACGGGGTCCACACACGGGGTCAGGCCTTGACAGTTGACATTTGACACACCTCAACACACGAGAACTCAATCACACACGGGGACGTCAAACACACGGGGTCAGACACACGGGGTCAGGCCTTGACAGTTGACATTTATTTTGACTATTTGCCTGGCTGGCATGAGTTCAGGCTTCCGCAATCGTTTGGGACACACGGGGTCAGGCCTTGATAGTTGACATTTATTTTGACTATTTGCCTGGCTGGCATGAGTTCAGGCTTCCGCAATCGACGCCTTTTGGGGATATTGTTCGACCCATTTATTCGCCCATTCTCCAAACTGTTTGGTATTTTTACGGGTTCGTTCAACAGTTTTGGCAACCTGATATTTGGACATATCAAGAGATTGACCAATTTCCCCGTGCTTGAGATAAGTCGTTCGATGTAACGCCCACACTGCGAAACGTCTTGCCGGGTTTCCACCGGGGCCTAACCTGGGTTTTTGCAGTTCGTTGGCTGTTACCCCGGTAATTTTGCAAATATCATCAATTAACACAGTCAGGGAAACGCATGGTTCCCGCGATTCTATTTTCTCGAAATGTTGACCCGAGGTTTTCCAGTTAATCCAACCAGTTTTCATATTCATTTCAGAAGGCCACGGGTCCGCTTTGCGATGCAGACGCATAATGAGGTCTTTCAAATTCTCCTCCGACCCGAACCGTCGAACCATCTCCTTTGTTGAAAGCCATTCTGGATGATGATCGCTGCCAGCCAGCCGTCGATAACTGGTCCATGCATGCAGGGAGTCCATTCGTGTGACCAGACCAGCCCGAAGCGGATTCAAATTGATATAAGCCACGAGGTATGTCAAGTACACTTCGCTGAGTATCAGCTGACTTTTGAATCGACCGCGAAACAGCGAACCATCCCGCCCGTGCCGACGATTGAAGTCTTGTGTATAGGCACTGCCCAGGTGCTTCATGGCATCCGAGAGATTACCCAGCGGACAGCGCACCAGCAGGTGATAGTGATTTGGCATCAAAGAATACGAATGAACTTCAATTCCAAATCGGTTAATTGTCTTATGAATTGCAAACAGAAACCCAACAGCATCATTGTCATCCTGATATATCAGATCATGATTTCTGCCACGGTTCATCACATGGTGCCAAGCACCGGGATAATCCTCTCTTACAGGTCTCGCCATTGGACTCAAATAACAACAGAAGTGTGTCGAGTAGCCCCGGCCGGTTGCCCGACCGAAGCCCTCACCAGATCCGGACAAGGAGATTTCCACCATCCGGCTCCTCCGCTGGTACGGCTCATGGAGTAATCCACAAATTTTTGTAGACCTTGACTTTTGGAAGGGG
>JBNKCR010000088.1:0-42126 GCA_050287845.1 Polyangia bacterium | reverse complement strand
GGGGCCACACCCGATCCCTTTCCGAACTCGGAAGTTAAGTCCTCCAGCGCCGATGGTACTGCAGGGAGTCCCTGTGGGAGAGTAGGTCATCGCCGGGTTTTTCTTCTGCCCAGTCTGATTCGTCAGGCTGGGCTTTTTTTTCGCTCTCTCAGCTTATGGCTGCACAATCCGCTATCCATTGAAATTCACTTCGTTACCTGAAATGTCATTGGCTTTTCTGGGGAGATGAGGTGGAATGAAGCGGTTCAGGGGGGCCGCAAGTATTTACTTGAACATGATTTCTTTCACGCCTGTGAAATTACTCAATTCATAAATCAGCTCGTCGGATGGGCTCAGTCGATATTGTTCCGGAAGATTCATTGTTGTGACCGCTCCGGCGGTTTGAACTTCCAGGAAAGCATCACATCTGCCCATGTGTCTGGAAAGAATGGTTTTGAATGATTCCATTTCTTCCATGGGGAATTGATCGGCATCAATCTGCAGATACACTTCCGTGGTGCGGCTGGAGCGAACGTCCACCAGCAATGTGGCTTCATTGACGGCAATTTTCCGATCTTCCCCTTCACCACGGCTGTCTACCAGAACGCGTCCCTTTATGAGTAACGGTTCACTGCTGTGCAGCGCTTCGCTGTTGGCCTCGAGATTTTTGGGAAAAACAATAATGTTTGCTCTTCCAGTTAAATCTTCCACGGCCCCCAGTCCGATTCGCTTTCCGGACTTGGTCTTCCGTTCGCTGTATTCCATCATGATGCCGCCTATCACGATTTCTTCGCCATCTTTTTTGGTTTCAAGGGATTTGGTGGTGTTACCGGTCAGTCTTGATGCTTCCTTTTCGTATCGCTCCATGGGATGACCGGACATGAAAAATCCCACTGACGCTTTTTCAAATGTCAGAATTTCCCGTTCACTCCATGGTGTGGTGTTGGAATAATCAACGGTTTCCACCGTTGCACTCGCCCCGTTGTCAGCAGGCCCTGACAATGCACCGAACAAACTGGTCTGGCCGGATTCCCGATCTTTTTGAGCGGATTTTCCCCGCTCCAGCGCCCGTTCAATGGCACCATATACCTGACCTCTGTTTACCCCGCTTTCGGCGATGGTGCTATCGAATGCCCCGGCCTTGGTCAGGCTCTCGAAAACCCCTTTATTGACTTTGCTCAAATCCACGCGCATCGCGAAATCAAAAATATCTCCGTACGGCCCGTCTTCTCTTGTTTCAATAATCGACTTCAATGCCGCATCCCCAACGCCCTTGATGGCGCCGAGTCCAAACAATATCTTTTCTCTGGTTTTTTGGTTCTCGTTGTCGTACAGAACCGAAAAATTTATTTCAGAATGATTGATGTCCGGCTGCAGCACATGGATATCGCGTTTTTTACCAAGACGGATATACTCCGCAATCTTATCTGTATTCTCCCGATCGCATGTCAGCAACGCGGCCAGAAATTCTGCAGGATAGTGGTATTTCAGCCATGCCGTCTGATAGGTGACCAGGGCATATGCAGCAGAGTGACTTTTATTGAAACCATATCCGGCAAATTTGTCGATGAGGTCGAAAATCTCATTGGCTTTGGCAGCGGGAATGTTGTTCTTTTCACAGCCGGCGACAAAAATATTGCGCTGCTTCACCATCTCTTCGACTTTTTTCTTACCCATGGCCCGGCGCATGATATCTGCGGCACCCAGAGAGTAGCCGGCGAGAATCTGTGCGGATTGCATTACCTGCTCCTGATAAACAATCACACCGTAAGTCTCTTTAAGGATTGTCTCCAGGCTGGAGTGCGGATACACGATTTCCTGTCGACCGTGTTTGCACTCCACGAAAGTGTCCACCATGCCGCCTTCAAGGGGCCCGGGCCGATACAGCGCCACCGCGGCGATAATGTCTTCGAAGCAGTCGGGTTTGAGCTTTTTGAGAAGCTCCTGAAATCCGGACGATTCCAACTGAAACACGCCCCAGGTGTCACCCCTGGAAATCATATCGTACACACCCTGTACATCCAGTGGAATACAGTCGATATTGATTTTACCTTCCACATCGGGGCGCTTGGCCACCAGCTTCACGGCGGTATCAATAACGGTAAGGGTCTTCAGGCCCAGGAAGTCAAACTTTACCAGACCGCAGGTTTCCACATGACCCATGTCAAACTGGCTGACCAGCGGGTTGCCCGCTTTCCGGTCGCCCGCGGTGAATACCGGAACGTAGTGCCAGAGGGGTTTGTTGCCAATCACCACCCCGGCCGCATGCATACCGGCGTGTCGGTTCAGGTTTTCAAGCCGTTCCGCATAGGTGAGCAACTGGTTGATTTGCGGGTCTTCTCTGCGCGCATCCTGTAATTTTTCTTCCTCAGCCAATGCTTTGGCCAGTGTGATTTTGGGGCCTTCCGGCACCAGCTTGGCGATCTTATCAACGTCCGCATACGGCAGGCCCATGACCCGTCCCACGTCCCGGACCACCGAACGGCTTTTCAGCTGATGGAACGTGGCGATTTGGCCAACGTTGTCTTCGCCGTATTTGTCAATCACGTAGTTAATCACCTGCTCCCGTTTATTTTTGCAGAAGTCCACGTCGAAGTCGGGCATGGACACGCGCTCGGGATTCAGGAATCGTTCAAACAGAAGATTGAGGGGAAGCGGATCAAGATTTGTGATTCGCAGGGCGTACGCAACCAGGGATCCGGCACCGGACCCGCGTCCCGGACCGACAGGAATATCGTGTTCCTTGGCCCAGTTGATGAAATCCATCACGATCAGAAAGTAGCCGGGAAATCCCATGCTGCAAATCACATCGAGTTCGATGTCCAGTCGTTTGCGGTAGACGGTGGTGTCCACTTCTCTACCGAGCACCCTGAATTCCTCGAACCGCTCGTTCAGCATGTCATGACTGGTTCTTCGGAGAAAATCCTCCAGTTTCATGCCTTCGGGCAGTTTGTAGTCCGGAAGTTCGATTTTACGCGTGGGGACAACGTTCTCGCACATCTCTGCGATTTTCACTGTATTTTCCATGGCATCGGGAAAGTGTTGCATCACCCCTGCCATTTCTGCCGGTGTTCGCAGATACAACTCGTCCGTGTAATGGAGTTTCCCTTTGGATTCTTCCAGCGTGTTGCCCTGCCCGATACACATGAGCACGGTGTGTGCCCTCGCGTCCTCGCTGGTCAGATAATGGCAGTCGTTGGTGGCCACCAGCGGAATATCGAGCTCCTGTCCGATTTTTCTCAGGGCGTTGTTGTATGCTTCCTGACCATCATACCCGTTGTTCTGCACTTCAAGGAAAAACATTCCGGGTTCCATGCAATCGCGCAGGGACCTGGCGGCCTGTTTGGCCTTTTCGTAGTTGCCGTTGGTGAACGCCCGGGCAACTTCGCCACCGAGGCAGGCGGAGCAGGCGATGAGTCCTTTGCTGTGTCTGGCCAGAAGTTCTTTGTCGATTCGCGGACGGTAATAAAACCCCTCGGCATACCCCATTGATACGAGATACTTGAGATTGCTGTAGCCTTCCTGCGTCCGCGCCAGCAGAATCAGGTGAAACGACTTTCTGTTGGTTTTATCGCGTCTGTCTTTTTCCGCCACATATGCCTCACAGCCCAGGATAGGCTTGATGTCGTTGGCGATGGCTGTTTTATAAAAGTCCGCAATGCCGAACATGTTGCCATGATCGGTGATGGCCACGGCCTTCATGCCGTATTCCTTCACTTTGGGAATTAAATCCTTTACTCGAATGGCGCCATCCAGAAGCGAATATTGGGTGTGCAGGTGCAGATGTACGAAGTCTTCAGTGCTCATCTGTTCACTATCGTTACGGCAGGTGGGGATGTAAAGGGGAAAACGACAAAATTAAAACAGGCAATTGTCGGTAGCATTGCATTGAATTTCGATGGAAGCACCGCAGCGTCAGACTGCTTTATGCTGTGGATTTATCGGCTTGCTTTTCATTGGCGTTTCATGTCACGGATGTGAAATGACACAGATTGACACACCAATGATTGAACCATTGGTCTGCATCGCCAGCCGTAACGGGCGTTTCATCGCTCGTTGCGCATGGAACAGAATTTGCTGAGCAATCAGATGAATTATCCCATGAATGGCTTCGACCGTAAGAAGTGAGGAAAAATGATACAGCACATTAGAAATCCCTGGATTCTATCCGCCGCTATCTGTGTTGCCGTGTATGTTCTGGTAATTGCCGGAAGTATCGGCAAACCCTTCGCATCGGATGAAATCTACAATGCGGGGTGGGCGCATGGCATCGCAGAGACGGGAACCCCGGCGTATTATTCCGGGGATGATGTTCGGTTGCTTAAAAGATTGAAAGAGCCCGTTTCACATCCAACCCTTCACGTCAATCTGCTGGCCGTGATGATTCTTGTTTTCGGAATGAAGTATTGGTCACTGCGGTTGCTCGGGGTGTTTCTCTTTGCAGGCACAATTCTCTTTTTAAAATTTCGAGTGCATCGGCGACTGGATCTTCCGGACTCCCAATTGGTGCTGACTGGTTTTTTTCTGGTGTTCAACCCGCTGTTTGTCCAGGAAAGTATTGTGCTCGCCATTGAAGCGCAGGCGTTCTGGTTTTTTCTGCTGATGTACTTTTATGCATTTTACCGGGAATCCGTCGGGCATGCGCGGTTTCGATTTTATCCGTATCTCTGGACCACATTGGGCATTGTCAGTCTGCTATGGCTCAAGGAGACGAATTTTCCCGTTTACATTGCGTGCAGCATCATCTATCTGCTCGTAATCGGACAATTCAAAAAACTCCCCGCGTTTGTTCTTGCCAGCGCCATTGCAGTGGGCATTTTCTGGAGCAGCTGGCTTCTCTACTGCAAAGTAACTGGCGCGGACGTCTGGTCCTGGTGGGAATTTACGGTGCAGAATAAAATGATGAAAGGCGATTTGGGGATTCACCACGTGATCGAACGCAACGGATGGGGCGACGCATTCCAGCGAATCGGGAGTTCCATGCGCGTGACCATCACGTGGAGTTCTGTGCCATATCTGGTTCTGTTCTTCGTCGCCATCGGCATTCGGGTACGCGAGATCATCCAAAAAAACAGAACCATTGCTTTTGCGGAACTCTGCATGTTCTATGCCCTGGTGCTGTTTGCCGTGACCAAAGTGTTGCGTCCCACCGACGCATTTATCAAGTATGAAGTGCCCGCGCATCTGCTGGCCGCGATTTTTATGGCGGATGTGTACATCGAAATGGTTCGAAAACACCTGACCACATTTCTGTTTATTCTGTGCACCGGTCTGGTTGCCGGTCTGTGTGCCTCACAGGATATTCCGGATCGATTGATTCAGATAGAACAGACATTTCCCATTCACGTTTTCAGGAGCGTCTGGATTTTTGTAATTGCATTTCTAGTGGCCCGGGTACTGCTGAAAAAGCGTACGCTGACATCCATCAGTCTTGGGTTGATGGTGCCTCTGGTTGCGTTGAATACCGGCCTCTATGTGCATCAGTCCACCAACAACTACGTTACCGGGCAATCGTGGGGCAACTACGGCGAGGATTTGGTGGCTCCCACAAAGTGGCTGAAAAAGCACCTGAAAAATGGCGAAGGCATTGCTGCGTTTAAAGATTTGCAATTCAATATGCGCTTTGTGGAAGGCAAAGATCGCAGTCCTACCTTTGAGGCACGCACATTCACCCGGAGCGGCAAGCGTCGAAAATGGCGAAGCAGTGAATCGGAGAAGGCCAGGATACTGGCCAGTGGAAAAATAAAATACTTTGTGCTCAGCCGATATACCGATTCGAAATCGGGGCGAAAGTATCTGAAGAAACACGGATACCGGCGGGTGAAGAAAGTGGCCGAACACATTATCTACGAAAAGGAATCCGGGAGAGATGCGGGAAGGAAACGCCATTGAACGCTGAATCCTTTGCCAGTGCCCAATTTCTTTTTAGCCACCTGATTGCGAAAACGGTCGATGCGAAACATCGGTTGCGCACGCGGTTACGGCAGGTGTACCTCAATGGATTTTTTCTTGAATTCAATCCTGTCCGGTGGGTTGCGAAACCGTCTGGAATGATCTCTGATGTCTGAAATAATTTTTTGTGCCCTGTTGGCCGCAGCGGGGTGGGGCAGTCGCCTGGGCTCTCCGGTGAGCGTAATGGGAATCAGTCGGATGTTCTTCATTGAAGTACCGGTAGCGTCTTTGACAAAATCCACATGAACGATGCCGCTTTCACACCAGTCCGGCCTGGGGGAATCAAATAGGAAGTTTCCAAGGGACCAGAACACCACCATGTTGTCAATCAGTTCAATTCCCCTGAGAACGTGCGGATGCGTACCGATGAACAGATCTGCGCCGGCGGCAGCCAGTGATCTCATCAGTTGGCGTTCAAGGGGATCCGGATGCCGGTTGGATTCTGCACCGTAGTGTAACGTCACCACAACGAAATCCACTTTCTTTTTCAGTTCAGCAATTCGGGTGGGCAGTTCTTCGGCCAGACTTTTCAGGGTGCCATGGGCCACAAATCCCGTTTTTTCTGTGGGGGTGAAATTGAGAATGGTCGTGGCGGCGATGATGGCAACCGAAGCGCCTTTCTTTTTAAAGAGGTAAGGCGCCCAGGCTTCTTCCCGGTTCTGGCCGGACCCTACCGACCCCAGGGATTGCTGTTTCAGATGCATGAGTGTTTCCACAATCCCTTCCCCCCCCTGATCTTCGGCGTGATTGTTGGCCGTGGCAAGCACCGTGAATCCGCCGGTTCGCAGCAGTCGGGCCGCCGAAACCCGGCCCTGGAATGTCAGAAAATAGAGCCGCCGATACCGATGTTGGGCCGCATTTGTACAGGTCCCCTTTCTCAGGGAGCAGGGTTCGGTGAGGATGCGTCTTCGGGTGGCACTGATGGGGGTCTCCAGATTGCCGAGCACAATATCCCGATTCTGAAACTCATGCTCGACATACCGGAACGGGTCTTCGGTGCCGTATTCTTTGCCGGCTCGACCAAAGAAAACATCTCCCACTGCTGAGAAGCGAATTGTCTGAGCGGCTGATGGTATGGCGATAACCAGCTGTGACAGTACAATGAAAAAACAAACCAGATACATTCCGTAGGTTTCCTTCCGTTTTCCGTTGAACAACTGATATGTAATCTGTTTTTTTGATAAGGGGTAGAAAAATGGCAATGAGCGTGAAAAGTGAGATAGGCGCCGGGTTACTTCTTCACCCGCTCTGAATATTCGCCGGTACGGGTGTCCACTTTAATCCATTCGCCTTCTTCCACGAAAAGGGGAATCTGCACCACATAGCCCGTGGAAAGTTCCGCCGGGCGAGTGGTTTTGGTGGCGGTGTCCCCCTTGGCGCCGGGCTCAGAACTGACAATCTGCAGCTCCACGAAATTGGGAAGTGTCAGTCCAATGGGATTGCCATTGAAAAACAGCATGTCCACATTGATGTTTTCGTACATGAAATTCACCGCGTCATCCACCTGTTCCGCAGACAGTGCCACCTGATCGTAGGTTTCGTTGTTCATGAAGTGAAAGCCGTCCCCATCATTGTACAGATACTGCATTTTTCGCTCTTCCAGGTCGGCTTTTTCCACTTTATCGCCACTGCGCCAGGTTTTTGCCCACTGGGCGCCGGTAACCATGTTTTTGATTTTGCACTTGTAAAGGGCGGTTCCTTTGCCGGGCTTTACAAACTGGTATTCGGTGATGACGCACGGGTCGCCGTCCATCACGATTTTAGACCCTTTTCTCAATTCACTCATATCTAATTGCATTTGATTCTCCTCAGTCATGATGACGACGGGAATTCCCCGAAGCGTGCGGCTTTCTTACTATTCGCAGCCAATTTCGTCAACGGGATTACGAAACGAAAGGGCATTCGTCCATTTCTTCCTTTCCTGTTGACGATTCTGGTTCCTGGTCTTAGGTTGCCGGGCATGAAAGATCAAATCAAAACGCATGAATTGGCTCAGGTATTCAATGAACTCACGCCTGAAAAGGTGATTCATTCGGTGGAATCCGCCGGACATGAACCAACGGGACGGGTGGCGATTCTGAACAGCTATGAGAATCGGGTCTATCGGATTGAACTGGAGAATGGCGACTCTCTGGTGGGCAAATATTATCGCCCCGGCCGATGGTCCAATGAAACCATTCTGGAGGAACACCAGTTTCTCAAAGAGCTGGCCGACGAGGAAATTCCCACTGTGGTACCGCTGACACTCCGGAATGGATCAACCATTGATGAGATCAACGGCATTCGATTCTCGCTATTTCCCAGAGTGCTGGGGCGGTCTCCCCAGGAGATGGACGCAGAGATGTTGAAAATAGTGGGACACCTGATTGCCCGGATTCACAATGTGGGCGCGCGGTCCAGAGCCATGCATCGTATCTCGCTGACGCCGGCCACCTACGGACGGCAGAACCTGGAATATTTGCTGGAAAACAATCATATTCCGGAAGAGGCGGCCAGGTTGTACGAGTTGGTGGTCCGCGGGTTGCTGGAGAGAATTGAACCCATGTTCGAAGGAGTTGCCCTGCAGCGCATTCATGGCGACTGCCACTTCGGCAATCTGATTGAAACCCGTCAGGGAATTACGTTCCTGGATTTTGATGACATGGTGATGGGACCGGTTGTTCAGGACATCTGGATGCTGGTGCCGAGTATCGATGCACTCGGGCTGGAGCAACGCAAGGTGTTGCTGGCCGCATATCAGGAAATCCGCGATTTCGATGCCACTCAGCTCCGCCTGATTGAGCCCCTGCGCGCGTTGCGGTTCGTCCACTATTCCACATGGATCGCCCGCCGGTTCCAGGACCCCACGTTTCAGCGGATGTTCAGTTACTTCGGCACACTGCAGTACTGGCAAAATGAAATCAACGACATGCGCGAACAGATAGCGCGGATTGACGACTTCTACTGCTGAACCGCCTCTGCCCCCGGCAAACGCGCTGCTCATCCCCGGTCGGCGCATTGTGCACAACCACCAACCGGAGATGAGCGACTCGCTGTCATTCATCCAACTGCTACGATTCACCGTTGCCGACAGCTGTCAGCCGCATAAGTGAGGGCATACTTGGCGCTGCACAGCTGTCACTCAGGCAAATTCGCAGTTGGACGACCCTTCCTCCCGCTCCCTTATGCATGGTTAACGTATCAAGCCGTTTTTTTGGGAATCTGTTGTTCAAAAAAAATGTATTTTTTCCCCTGATGAGCACTTCAACTGGTCAATGGGCTGGATGTGTCGGTTGGGTGAGCTGTTGAACTGGTGGTTGGAGATACAGTCACGTCGCTGACGTGCGCTTCAGCAGTTCTGCGTCGGTTTATTCATCAGGGTTTTTCAATATCACCGATATTGTAGTTGCTGGTGACTGCGCGGGTGATTGCCTCGATGATGTCGGGGAAGGCCACGCTGTTGGCGGAGCGGTTGAAAAGGCCTGAGTTTTCTCCGCCGCTGTTTGTTCCCCCGTTATCCCAGATGACGGTGAGGATGCCCCGATCGTGGGCGGCCTTGGCCACGTATTCGGTGTAGTAGCGACGGTACGCCTCATATCCGGACTGATTGGTGGCGCCCCATTCGCCAATCATCACCGGGAAACCTTTGTCGATGAAATTGGTTTTAAGACTGTTAAACTGAGAATCAACACTGTCTTCCTGGCCATAGTCATCGATATCCTGGTATCCTGTCCCCCATGTATGGGTGTCCGCAGTGAGCGTGAAGGTGTACGGATCGTAAAAATGCACTGAAAGCACCAACTTGTCGCTGGCCGAATCGTCGGGTTTCTTGAATCCGTAGACTGTGCATTCGATGTTGGTGTTGTATCCGGGGACGATCAGGACGCGTTTGTCGTTTTTACCTCCGGCGTCGCGGACAATATTCACAAATTCCTGGTTGAGATTGTTGATGAAATCGTAGTGCTCCTGAGGAATGCTGTTGCAGGCGGGCCATGCGATGTGAACCTCATTCATGGATTCAAACAGCAGCCGCTGGTCAAAATCCTTAAAATGGTCGGCGACCTGTTTCCAGATGGCATTGAACTGGGTTTTCACCTGATTGTAATCTCGGTCCAGCAGTAACCAGGGAAGTTCCCAGCCATTGGTATCGTAGGCGCCATCGTGGTGAATATTGATGATGGCGTAGAGCCCGGCGTTGTGGGCGTATTTCACCGCGTTTTCCACTTTGGTCAGCCAACCGCCCTCAATGGTGTAATCCGGCGCGCCCCCCAGGTGGGGAGCCCAGGTGACCGGGATGCGGACGCTTTTGAATCCGGCGTCGGCCACGGTGTTCATGAATTCCTGAGTGACCGAGGGATTTCCCCAGCCGGTTTCATCCGGATCAGCGTCGAAACTGTTGCCAAGATTCCATCCTGGCTCCATTTCAGCAATGATTTTCGCGGCGCTGAGGTCTGAATCCGAATCAGAATCGGAGTCGGAATCGGAATCGGTGTCAGAATCCGTATCGGAATCAGAGTCGCTATCGGAATCGGAGTCAGAATCCGAATCAGTGTCGGAGTCAGAATCCGAATCAGAGTCCGTGTCGGTGTCCGAGTCGGCGTCTGTATCCGATGTGTTTGAAGTATCGGATGTGGATTCACTTCCGCATGCGGGCAGCAGTGTGAAAAAGCTGAATGTGAAAAAACTGAATAATAGATAAGACTTTAAATAATTCATGTTGCTCCTTGTTCGAAAATATCTCGATTTTTCAAAAATATAAAATGAAAACGTTTTGCGCCGTTGCTTCAATATATGTGTCATGAGGCAGGAAAAATGGGTCAATTGGATTGACCGCAACCCCGTTGGACACTATCAACGATGGGAAATGATAATCTGTTCTTTCTATTGGAAGGGGAGAAATATTTGCATGTACGATGATTACGATGGTTTCGGGGATGTGGACAGCGGTGATTTTATCAAATTTGGGACATTGTCCGGGTTGAAACAGGCCAAATCACTGAATCGCAAGATTATCGGGAAGTGGGTATCGGTGTTTCTGGACGCAGACGGGAAGCCCTATGCGTTGGAAATGTCCTGCAAACACCAGGGGGCAAATCTGGCAGAGGGGAAGGTGGCAAATGATGTGGTGACCTGTCCGAGGCATTTCTGGAAGTACAATATCCGCACCGGGAAGGCAATTACGGAGTATTCTCCGGATTTGCGACAGCATGCCATCCGAGTCAGAGACGATGATATTTATGTATCAATACGGCCGATGATGCGCTGACGCCATCAGGCGACGGTGGATGGAGAGGGTTCCAGAAGGACACTGTTGCGATCCAGCTCTTCGAGCTCAATGAACAACTCTTCGCACTCCGGCTTCCCATAAAAATGGGTCCGGAGAAAATCGGCAGATTCGCCGAGTTTGTGGGAATATGTCTCTCTTTCTTTCACCTTGGCCGCCAGACGTCGTCTTCCAGCATCCAGGTCGTCGTCAATGGCGGAGGAATGGCGATCCATCTGCTGATGGTACTCTTCCAGCTGCGCATCAATGCGCGCGGCTTCCTCTTTCCACTTGGCGATTTTGGCTTCCACCTTTGCCACCGCTTCCGAACGGGCCTGACGTTTCGCGGCCATGGCACCGGCTTTTTCGTAGGCATCGCGCAAATGGGTACTCATTTCGTCTCTGCCCTTGTCAATCGACGTGATAATATTCCGGGCGGATTTCAATTCTGTGTCCGCTCTGGCGTATTCGGCCCGCAACCGTTCCAAATCCACGGATGCGGCGGCGATTTCTCGTTTCAACTTGGATTTTGCCCGGGATAAATCTTCAATTCGGCGACCCACCTGCCCGGTAAAATCGCGGCTGCGACTGAGGAGTCGTTCGTTGCGTTTGGCTTCGGCCTGAAGTTCACCGTCCAGTCGGGTGGATGCCGCGGCCAGACGCCAGATGCTTTCGATGGCTTTCATCACCTGAGAGGGACCTGCGCCGCCCGGATAGGAGGTGGCAACCATGCGACCGAATACGGTGGCTTTCAGGGCCCATGCGGCCACATCGCTGATTCCGCCGGACATGCCTCCCAGCGTGCTGATCAGACCGGAATTGTCTTTTTCCCGACGGGGATCACTGTGCTGCTGGGTAATGAGCCAGGGCGCGCTCACGGTGGCTACCCGCCGCTGCATGGTTTTCAGTTTTTCCACAAAGTGGTGGGTATCGCGGAACCGGCGATTGGGATCTTTTTCGAGGAGCATCGCGATTGTATCCGATGCGGTCTGGTCGATCTTCGGATTGACCTCGATGGCCACCAGTGGTTTGGCATGTTTGTGCGCCTCGATGAATGAATCTCTGTCTCTCGCCTGAAACGGCAACCTTCCGGTGAGCATCTCAAACATGATCACCCCAAGGGCATAGAGATCGGAGAGCGGCGTGGCATCTTCGCCTCGTGCCTGTTCCGGCGACATATATTCCGGTGTGCCGAACACTGCACCCTTGGCGGCAAGCCGGCCGTCCTGACTCAATCTCGCGAGGCCAAAGTCAATCACTTTCACAAAGTTCTTGCGGCCTGCTCGATTGATCAGATGAATATTGTCCGGCTTGATATCCCGATGAACGACGCCGAGGTCATGGGCGCGCGCCAGCGCAGCGCTGGCCTGCTCCATAATATCAAGGGTTTCGTCAAGGGCCATAGGGCCGCGGGCAATCAGATTGGAGAGGGCATCTCCAACCAGCAGTTCCATGACAAGGTACGCCAGCCCGTCTTCGGTTTCGCCGAAATCGGATATATCGACGATGTTGGCATGGTTGATGCGGTTGGCTGCGCGGGCCTCTCTGAGGAACCACGCGCGGAAGTGTTCTTCGCCTCTGCGTTCAGGCTGCAGGATTTTAATGGCCACCACCCTGTCAATGAGCAAATGTCGGGCACGATACACCGCACCCATGCCACCGACTCCCAATCTGGATTCGAGTCGATAACGATCTGCAATCACACGTCCAAGTAATCGATCTTTCATAAAGCGCCTTTCACTATTGACAGAGGGGTTTCATCTCAGTCCTGTTACAGATTGTCCAGAAGAAAGCGGGCGAGTAAATCCCGGTCGTCGGAATCCTCCCCGGTTAAATCAGTGTTGCTTCTGGCTACCGGACCAGTCTGCGAACTGGTCTGTTGCAGGAGGTCCAGAACAGGGACTCCGGTAAACCCCTGGACCACCTGGTATGCGGAGTCTTCAATCAGCACCGAATCCATGTAATGTTCGCATCCCATTTCGGTCAGGGTACTCAGTTCTTTCACTTTTCCGAGCAGCGAGTGATGATCGGCGCCATCACTCACATCGGCGATAAAATGCACCGCCTGACTGAGTCGATACTTCATATTTTCGTCAATGATGGTAAGCAGATTGTCATCAATGGACGCCTTTTCGTTGATTATCCATTCGTCCATCATTTCCTGAGGCCAGAACAGGCGGTTTTCACCCATGTGTTTCTCCTGAAATTACAAACTGTTACCCTGTAAAATACGTGAAGCAGGTGCGCTTGTACAGGTTAATTTAGTATAATTCCAGTTATGAACAATGTACGACATTGAATTATGGAAAAATAATGAGGGGTGCCAGGAGATAAAGTTCACGCTGCGGATGTGGGTAAATTTTCGAGCATCTGGCGCACAACTGGTGGAATATTCGAGCCTTCTGCAGACAGTCGCTGAAGCGCCTGGAGAATGACGTGACATTTCTGTTCCGTCGGCGCCGTCGAGTTGATGATTATCAGACGTTCATCCAGGATGCGACAGAGACCGCCATCACTCTCCCAGGGCGTACCGTTCTCAAAAATAGGTTCGTACCGGAGTTGAAGCCCGATGTTTTTCGCCGTCGATTCCAGCAGCCTGAGGATTACCTGCGCATCTTTTGAAAAGAAGGTAAGGTTGTTTTCTTTGGAATTTCCGGGACTACTTGTTCTTGGGCGGATTCGCTGGGTCAAGGTGTGGCTTCCTGTGAAATACAGATTGAAATCTATCGACGAATTCATCCTTGCCGCAAAGGAGCAGCGCGCCAAGGGGCATCACTTTTTCTGCTTCCTTTCGCATCAGAGAAGCCAGTACCCGGATATCCCATTGGGCATGCTCATCTTCCCGCAGTCGGCAGAAATGATACAGATCCCGCAGGTTGGTGGTCAGCAGCACCCGGCGCCGATGGGCGTTGGTGAGAACATACGGGGCCACATGGGGTAATTCGCTTTCTATTTCGGTAAACAGCGATTCGGCGGCTTCTGCATGGGCGACAAACAACTCCTGCTGACCGCAATCGACGATGGCAGGCGGAACAGTGAGACCGAGTGTCGGCGAATACGGTCCGGGGGACTGACTCATCATCCGGTGACGTTTGAGTTGTCCGAAGGCGGCGGCGGAAATGGAAATGTCAAACGTAAGTTGAACATGCTCAAATTCCCTTGGGGGGGTATCGAAAAATTCCATTCTGGCATATACGGTCTCAAAGAGATTTCGCAGTGCGTCATCGCCCATTGAAAGCGCCGCGCTTCTGCATTCTTCAAAGCTCCGGTCCGAAACGGCGCAGAGAAGTGCCGCTGCGGTGATGCGATCGCCATTTGCGGTGCAATTGACCAGGGTCACGTCCTTCGGTAACGGGCCATTTTTCGCGGATACCAGCACGGTGTCAGCGATTTTCCGCACAGCGCTCATGGTCTCCAGCTCGTACAGGCTGGGTTCGGTGAACAACAGAATGGAAGGGGCTACGCCGGTTCCGGATTCGTAAAAATGCCGGGCCAGCGTGCGCAACTCTCCAAGCTTCGAGCCGCTCAGCCTTTTAATGATGAGCTCCAGATTTCTGGCGTTGGCGGTAAAACCCAGTTGGCCGGCCGTGCAGAGCAGGGTGGCGTATCGCGCGTCTTCCTTGGCCCAGCCGTCAACCAGGTTGTGGCCGGATTTTTTCAGGATCAGGTCCGGGTGCTGCGTTTTCAGACGTGCAAACAGTGCTTCGTGAAGCTGATGATACACGGTGGCCTGGCGGGCGATGAGCGCTTCCAGTCTGGACGAAAAAGGGGTGGACCTCAGCTCCTCGGGCATGACAAAGTCGTTTTCGAGGGTGATATACCGCTGACTTTTTTCGGTGAACGAGCACAGTCGGAAGTGTTCCAGTTCTTCAATGGCCAGCCGCGAGAGTCCGATAATGTCAAAGTTGAAAACCGCATGCTCCGCCACCGAATGGTGCCCCATGCCGAAGATGATTTTGCGGTTGGATTTTCGTGCCCGGGACACCTCGTTCAGTGCCGCTGTGCGCAATTCGTTGACCGGTGCAGGATTTCGACTGATGCGCGCGTAGGCGGCGGAAAGCACTTCCGGTGTCAGCTTATCTCTTGATATTCCGGCGGCTTCCGCTTCTTCGATGACCTGGGTATCGATGTTGTATCCTGCCAATATTACTTTCATGAACAATGCCTCATAATTTGTTCAGTTGGTCCGGGCAATGTATCCAGACGCGTGTCTTTGAGCAAGCGAAAAACAGATGTTCAGTATTGGTAAAATTCCCGGTGTTGCCGGTATTTCATTATTATCGCGGTTGCATCCATCGCATGAAAAGAATAAACGTTCTGCATCGAAAGGGCGACGCATGTCTGCGTCCCAAAAACGCGGTCGGATACTTCAGAAGGACCTGGGGCATTGTTATTTACCGAAATCATACTTGTGGCACTGGCGTTGGCTGTTGATGCTTTTGCGGTGGGCGTCGCCGTGGGCATCTCTCACCGGAAGCTCCGCCAGATATTTCGATTGTCATTTCATTTTGGGCTGTTTCAGGCGCTGATGCCGCTGATTGGGGCGGTGCTGGGCGAGTGGATGAGCTATCTGATGTCCAGTATTTCTCACTGGGTGGCATTTGTACTGCTGACGTTGGTCGGAGGAAAGATGATATATGAAAGCATGGAAGGGGATGGCGATGCATATGCGAAAGATCCAACTCGGGGGATGCAACTCGTCATGCTTTCGATGGCCGTGAGCATTGATGCACTGGCAGTGGGATTCACCCTTGGTCTGGAGAATGTGTCCATTGCCCTGGTGGTTTCCGTTATCGGTGTGGTGGCGGCGGTGATCACGCTGTTGGGAATGATACTTGCCGGAAAATTTGCCGCGCGAATCAGTCATCGACTGGAGCCTCTGGCGGGGATTGTGTTGATTGGCCTTGGCGTAAAGGCCGTTGTAGTGCACTATTTTCAGTGGTAACCGACAACATCGGAGAAGTTCGGGACAATGTCTTCTCCCAGTTGGGGAAGGGATTTCCGTTTGCGAACATGAACATTGAAGTTATACTGAATCTGCAAATATGAAGACACGAAAAATTAGAATTGGCGTGATGGTTTCGTCGTTACATGAGGCCTGTCAGTCGCTGATGTGGAAGGGCATTTTTCGTGCCGCCCGCGCCCGGGATGTGGAGGTGCATACCTTTGTGGCCACCAGTCAGGATCGGGTGGACAGCCTGGACCTGCACCTGCAAATCGTGAAGGATTTCGTGTTGCGATGCCAGCTGGATGGGTTCATTCTGTTCACCGGCACCATTGCCGAATTTCTGGACGGCGTTCGCCTGGAGGAATTTTATCAGGACTTTCTGGAGATGCCGGTAGTCAGCGTATCGTACGTTATTCCGAACGTGCCGAGTATCATTCCGGACAATACCTCCGGCGTGGTGGACATGGTGGACCATTTCGTCAGCATTCATGGGTATAAACGCATTGTTTTTGTCAAGGGACCGTCCGGCCACAGTGAAGCGGAAGAGCGGTTTGCGGCGTACAAGCAGGGGCTGATAAAAAATGGTATCGCCTATGACCCGAGGCTGGTGTGTGAGGGAACGTTCACGGCCCGTTCCGGGGTATCGGCGGTGCGTTATCTGTTTGCTTCCGCCATTCATTTCGATGCGATAATCTGTGTGAACGACGAGGTCGCCCTGGGAGTGATTTCGGAACTGAAAAAACGCCATAAACATATTCCCATTGATATTGCCGTGGCGGGGTTTGACGACACCGCCGATGCCGCGTTTGTGCTTCCCGCCCTGTCAACCGTGCGGCAGCCCCTGTTCCAGATGGGGTCCACGGCGCTGGATGCGGTGATGGCGCAGATTGATGGACGCTATCCCCAGATGGTGAAAGTGATGCCGGCCCATCCGGTGTATCGCCGTTCGTGTGGCTGTTTTCCCAGTACCATCCGAAATTCCACACCGCCCAGCGAGCCATATACACTGCCCGTGACCCGGGATGTGGTGCTGAGGCGAATTCTGCAGAAGGCGGGAAACGCGCTGGGGCGAAATCTGCGAAATGATGCTGACTCGCGTGAAATTGTACAGAATATTGAAGCGATATTGCTGGCGTTTGAGGTGGGGATTCACGGCGAGGGCGTATTTCATGAATTTCTGAATAGCCTTGACCGATACCTGTTTGTGGTGGAGGGGACCAGCGGCAATGTGGATTCCCTCCAGATGGTGCTCATCGAATTGTCGAGCTATCTCGGAACATTGGGAGATAATATCAATCTGCTTTCCCGGGGCAACGGGATGCTGCAGCAGGCCCAGATTCTGCTTCGGGAATACAAGCTGCGCGAAGCGCAGACGCGCAATATGCAGGAAGCGGCATTTGGTCTGAAAATTCGGGAAACGTCGCAGAAAATTATCACCACCTTCGATGTGAATCGATTGAAGGTGACCATCCTGGAGGATTTTCCTGAAATCAATATTCGAACGTTTGTTTTTGCTCTGTACGATTCGGCCTTTAAAATCACAAAGGAAAAATGGCGATTTCCCGAAATGTCTCAGCTGGTGGTGGGGTTCAACAGACACACCGGCGTGAAGATGGACAATGACGAAAAAGTGCTGTTTCCCACCCATGAACTCATTCCGGAGAAATTACGTTCCAAAGAAAGCGGCACATATATTTTCATGCCGATTTTCTTCAGAAATGAGCAGTTTGGATTTGTTGTATTTGACTATGTGGATGACCAGCCTTTCTTTATGTATGAGGAACTTCGACTGCATATTGGCTCTTCGTTGAAAAGTGCCATGATGATGCATGACCTGAAAGTGCAGTCTATGGTGGATGAATTGACGGGGCTGTATAATCGCAGAGGGTTTGTGGAGCTGAGCCGAAAAATGATTGACGCCGCCCGAATGGCGGGAGGAAAATTACTTGTATTTTACTCGGATCTGGATGGTCTCAAGCGCATCAATGATCTGTACGGCCACGATGAAGGAGATGCGGCCATTTCCGGAGCGGCGGGCGTTTTGACGGATACATTTCGCAACAAGGATATTATCGCCCGCATTGGCGGTGATGAATTCACGGTAATTTTACATGTGGGGGACATGCTGGAGCCCGAGAGCAAGATTCTGTTGCGATTGCGGGAAAAACTGGATGAATTCAATGCCTGCAGCGGCAGGCCATTCACCTTGTCCATGTCGGTGGGGTCCAGTTATTTTGAGCCATCTGGCACCCGCTCTCTCGATGACATTCTCAAAGAAGCGGACAACCGGATGATGGCAAAGAAGCGGAAGCGATATCGATTGTGATGCGGAGCCACTTTTGCGGCGGAAAGGAGAAATAAAACCCATAGAGAATTGTTTTTTTGGGGCGAACAGGATCTGGCATTTTTTTAAAGGAGGTCTGATGAAAACGGTTTCTTATACTGAATTCAAAGAAAACCCTTCAATATTAAACGAAATGAACGACATACTGGCGGACGACGGAATTGTCTGTATTCCCACACCGTCGGGATACAAACTGATGGCGAATCTTGAATCGCAACGGGCCGTGATGGCCATGATTCAGGCAAAACGCCGCGTCAGGAGTGCGCCTGCGCTGGTGCTGGTGCCGGATAGAACTCATGTTGAAAATATTGCGGATTCCATCTCATCCGAGGCGTCCCGATTGATGAGCGAATTGTGGCCCGGCCCGGTGACCTTATTGTTTGCAGCGGGCGAAGGATTGCCACCTAAAATACGAAAGCCATTGACCAGAGCCAAGGGCTGGCTGGGCATTCGGGTGCCGGATGCGGGAATCGCCCAGACCGTGGTGAAGTCTTTCGGAAAGCCGCTTCTGGTGTCGAGTGCGAATATTTCCCGGAAAGGGGGCGCCGGTTCCCTGGCGCAGGTGAAGAAAAATTTTGGCCGAAGCATTTCTCTGATGGTCGAAAACGGCGATCTTTCCATGAGCCGCTCTTCCACCCTGGTGGATGTGACCCGGGATATCCCCAGAATCATTCGCGCCGGCGTCGTATCCGAGGAAACCATTCAGGCCACCCTGGCCATGTGAATGCTAATGTTGCAAAAAATGATGAATTGAACGCGCAAGGGTGTGCCAACTGTTTCTGGACGGAGATTTTATAGATTAAGGCGAAACCACCGTTCGTTGTATCCAGAAAAATTGTTGTCCGTTTTTGTCAGATTTTTTCTGGGGACCATGAAGCGGGCCGCGCCACGGGCCAGTTGGCGATTTTCGCAGGTTATTTTCGATTCCAGACGGTACAGGATTCGATGGTTCGCCACAATGTTTGCGCGAATTTCCAGCGGCGCATCCCATGGCGCCGGGTGCAGAAATCGGACGCTCAAGTCGCCGGCGTTGCCGCAAACGATACAGTGACAATGGCTCTTGCGGTGATGTTCATATTGAATGTTCAAGGGAAGGCCGGGGTTTTCCTCTCCGAGTCGGAACGCTGCCGGTTCAGCGGTCATTGTTCACCAGGTCCATTATCCGGATGTGAATCTGCGCCAGCTCGGGACGGATGCCTGCCACCTCCAGCAGTGATTTGCCCTTTGAAAGCGCCAGGGGGACATCTTTTGAAAATTCGATAACCCCCAGAATGGGGATGCCACTTTCGGTGCATCTGTTCAGAATCTGACTGGTCAGCCATGGCGCCAGGGTGGATTTGTTGATTACCACCGCCACCGGCACGCTGAAATGGCCACATAGCTGCAGAATCCGTTCAAAATCATTGATACCTGAGGCGCTGGGCTCGGTCACAATAACCGCAAGGTGCACGTTGTTCAATGCCGCATGTACCGGACAGCCAATTCCGGGGGGACCATCCAGTAAAATGAGTTTGGCATCCAGTTCTGCCGCAGCTTGCCTGGCAACCTTCCGGACTTCACTCACCAGTTTTCCGCTGTTGTCTTCGGCCACACCCATTTCCGCATGAACCATGGCGCCCTTTTCCACTGATTCCACATGAATGACACCGGATTGATGCGGTACAAAGGACAGCGCTTCTTCGGGACATACCAGGGCGCAGGCATGACAGCCTTCACAGGAAAACGGATTCACCGAAGCTTTGGCCTCTTCAAGATGCAGTGCCGAAAAGGCACAGGCCGACAAACATTGACCACATCCCGTACAGGCTGCCGGAACAATTTTCGCCCGAGGCTGCCCCATGAACGGCAGCTCCTGTTTTTGCGTGCCATCAAACAATAAAGAGAGATTGGCCGCATCCACATCCAGGTCAGCCATGACTGTGGGTGTGGGTGACAGAATAGCAAGCGCGGCGGTCACTGAGGTTTTTCCAGTGCCTCCCTTGCCGCTTACAAACACCACCTGTTTCATGCCATTTTCTCTTTCATCTGTACCAAATGAGCAACGATTTGTGCAATCTGGTCATCGAATGCCGGGACCTGCCCAAGGGGAGAATGCCCGTCAGCAGTGAATGTGGCAATTTTCGTATCAAACGGAATGCGGGCCACAAGGGGTACATTCTCCGTGGTGAGGTATTCGGTCAATTCCGTCGCATCACCAAGGTCTGCCCGGTTCAATACCGAAACCATCGGCTTCTGCAACTGCCGGCCCAATGCCAGTGCCAGTTTCAAATCGTGCAGACCGAATGGTGTGGGTTCTGTCACCAGCACGATTGCGTCCGCTTTTTCCTGTCCAGCCACTGCCGCACACGATGTTCCAGGTGGGTTGTCAATGATTGTGAAATCCGACGTTTCCCTGTCTACCACAGTCATTGCACCGGAGATAAGCGGCGCTACCCGTGCCTCTCCGACGTTAAGCGACGCTTCATAAAAACGGATGCTGCCAGCCGTTCCCACGGAAATATTTCCGATATGGCGGTTATGTCGCGCAAGCATGCCATCGGTACACGCGATAAAGCAGGCATTGCAGCTGTGACACAGTTCTGGAAACACGATGACCTTTTTTCCCACCGTCAATATTGCGTTGTATGCGCAGATGCTCTGACAGGTTCCGCATCCGCTGCACTGGGGTGCATTCAATGCGGGAATCACCACGCTGTGAGAAATGACGCGTTTGATATCCGGATGTAGAAACAGCTTACCGTTGGGGCCTTCCGCATCTGCATCGCAATACACCACACGGTTTGAGTTGACAGATAACTTCAGTGCCAATGCGGTGGCCACAAGGGTTTTTCCGGTACCGCCTTTTCCACCCGCCACGGCAACCTTCATCGGTATTCCTTCATTTTATGCTGTGATAGATTTCCTTTAAAAAATTCTACAAGAACCTGATTGGCACTTAATCCTGAAGGGGCTACCCACATGCGCACATTCAGCTTCTCCAACGCGGTGTATGCTTTGGGACCGAATTGTCCGGAGATGACATCGGTCACACCGTTTCGGGCCATCAGCGCAGCCACACTGGTTCCTGCTCCATGTACCGCTTGCGCCTGTTCATTGCGAATCGTCTCCATGAGCGGATAATTGTCCTCATTCGCCAGTAAAAAATATGGCGCCCGTCCGAATCGCTCATCCACTGGCGCTTTCTGTCCGTTCCGGTTTGAAACGGAAATCGCAATTTTGCCGGTCATTCTGTTTATTTCAGTGTCCACCACAGCTCTCCTCATGGTCGTGACTGCAGGGCACGATGCCTTTGAGCTCACCGCGATGCCAGGCCGCCACAACATGTTCGGGGTTGCCCACGGCGCCGGTCACCACTTCAATGCCCATTTCACCAAAAATATCAATGGCCCGGGGTCCCATACCGCCGGCAATCATCACGTTGACGTGCAGGGTCTGGATGAATCCGGGCACTATTCCCGGCTGATGTTGTTGCAGGTACGGATTGGACACCACTTCTTTTTTCACGGGGATGCCGTTTTCAATACACCACACGCCATATGCCGGACATCTGCCGAAGTGGGCGCTTACAGTACCTTCCTGTGTGCCATTGCTTTCCAGCGCAACGGCAATTCTTTTACCCTCCATATGCACTATCCTCTCCTTCTTCTTCTAAAACCGACTATCCCGCGTCCCCGTCCCCCTCGGCCAGCCTGTCCAGCCCGTGCAGCGCGATTGGCGGGACGCATTCCCCCGCCGAATCCACGACCGCAGCAGAACGACCGTCCTCTTCGCCCAAAAAACATTCGCGCTTCATCTTCCGGTTCCGGCGTAATATTCGTGTCAATGTCATCCGCTAAATGCGGACATCTACCCATGTTACGACCCGTACGGGGGCCTTCCCCGGCTGGTCCTGTTCTGTCAAATCCTGGCATCATCAATCCTTTCGTTTGTCGAATCCCGCCAGTGGCAGCATTCGAGATGGTTCGCAACGATATCCGTTCCGTTTCTGATAACGGTGTCGTCCGGGGGACGCGCAGCATGGTAACAGCGGAAGTTTCTCTCCGTGCACGAAGGCTTTCACCAGTTTTCGGGCATCCCCGGTGGCACCGGTGATAACGCGAATTCCCCTGTCAATAGCCAATGGCCAGTAGAACCGATTGAATCCGCAGCAGAGCGTCACCTTCACCCGGTATCCCGCCAGTTCGGACAGCCGAAATACCCAGTCGCCAATTCGGTCAATATCCACGGTTTCCCACGACGCCACCTCACCATCATAACTCTCTGCAATAAGAAACTGATTCGCCTCACCAAACCGGGGGGCCACATCGTTTCCCAAAAGGGGAACTGCTACCTTCATGGTACCTCCTGCCCAGAGCCTTAAAGCAAAGTTGAGACCACTTTAAAAAATGCTGGAATGACAACGGAATTTCGGAATTGAATGTTTCAGGAATGAGTGGTGAAACAATTTGTGAAACATTATGTTTCATCTTACAACGGAATGTTTCATGGCCCATCCATTGGCGCATCCGCAGACCGGCCCCAGATAAGTACCAGATACGTAAATGAGGTACTCATCTGAATCTGATTCTGTTATGACACCCGTCATGACAGCTCTGGAAACACCACAGGCCGTTTTGAAGCGCGTGTTTGGCTATGATTCGTTTCGCCTTGATCAGGAACGGGTCATCGAAAATGTATTGGCTGGGCGGGATACCCTGGGGATTATGCCTACCGGTGGTGGAAAGTCCCTGTGTTATCAGGTGCCTGCCCTGATGTTGCCCGGTGTGACGGTGATTATTTCTCCCCTCATCAGTCTGATGCAGGATCAGATAGAGCAGTTGCGGGATGTGGGGGTGAATGCGGTGATGTTGAACAGTGCCATCGATTCTGAAACATACCGGGCCAACATGAGCCAGGTGGCCCGGGGGGAAGCCAGACTGCTCTATGTTGCTCCCGAGACGTTGTTGCTGCCGCGGATGCTTGATTTTCTGTCATCGGTGAAAGTGTCGTGCATTACCATTGACGAGGCCCATTGCATCTCGGAGTGGGGTCATGAATTCAGGCCGGAGTACAGACAGTTGGCCCGGGTGCGGACCCGGTTTCCGGATGCGGTGTGCGTTGCGCTGACCGCCACAGCGACTCCCCGGGTCAGAGAAGACATTCGAACCAGTCTGTCATTCGGTGCGGGCAATGCATTCGTTTCGAGTTTTGATCGCCCCAATCTGTTTCTGGAGGTGGCGCAGCGGCAGAATGGTCTGGCACAGGTTCTTGATATGGTTGAAGGTCATCGGGGACAGTCGGGAATTGTGTATTGCGCTTCCCGCAAACAGGTGGATCGTCTGGCCGGACAGCTCTGCCAGAAAGGCGTGAAGGCCCTGCCGTACCACGCCGGGATGGCCGACGATGACCGCGCTCGCTATCAGGAAAAATTCCGGATGGACGAGGTGGATGTCATGGTGGCCACAGTGGCGTTCGGGATGGGAATCAACAAGCCCGACGTAAGATATGTTGTTCATTATGAGCTTCCGAAGAATATTGAGAGTTACTACCAGCAGATTGGCCGGGCTGGCCGGGACGGACTGGATGCGCACTGTCTGCTGCTCTTCAGTTACGCCGATATTGCCAAAGTGAATTATTTCATTGAGCAGATGTTGTCGACGGAGCAGGCACAGGCCCGCAGACATCTCAATACCCTGGTGCAGTATTGCGAGAGTGCCCTGTGTCGGCGGATACCGCTGCTGGAGTATTTTGGCGAAACACCGAAAATGGAACATTGCGATACCTGTGACAACTGCAGACGACGACATCAACCCGAGGTGGATTTAACTGAGGCGGCGAGAAAGTTCATGTCGTGCATGTATCGCACCGGAGAGCGATTTGGCGCATCCCATATCGTCGATGTGCTTCGGGGGAGCAAATCACAGCGTCTGGTGGATTTGGGCCACGATCGGGTGAGCACCTTTGGTATCGGGATGGAAAAAAGCAAAGCGGAGTGGCTGTCCATCAGTGGTCTCCTCATTCAGAACCGACTGATAGAGCAGACCGAACATGGCGGTCTGTTTCTCAGCGAAAACGCCAGACCAATACTTCAGGGCGTGGAAACGTTCAGGTGTCGGGTGTCGCCCATCATGGATGCCCGGCGGGATGCCCGGCAAAAAAAATCCAAATCGTCGGATGGCGTGTCCCGAAAAAAAATCCAGCCGGATCATTCGCTTAAAAATGTTCCTGTATTCGAAAAACTGCGGGCGCTTCGCACCCGGCTGGCGAAATCTAAAAACGTGCCGCCGTATGTTGTTTTTTCCGATCGTTCTCTCATCGCCATGGCCAACGAGTTGCCCCAAACCGCCGACGCGTTGCTTGAGATTCCCGGCGTGGGGGAGGCGAAGCTGAAAAAATACGGTGCCGTATTTCTCAAAGTCCTTTCTGAGTATTCATGAACTGAATTCGTGACCGGTATCGTCAGACAGGGCGGGAAATGATACCCGGGGGGAAGTACTGCTTGATACGATCAGTACTGTGCGGTGGTTTCAATCACCGTGGCAACGGGTTCGCTGCCAGTGCGGTTGACGCAGAAGCCCACAGAATCCTGCGTCTGTCCGGCGCCAATCTGGTCGTTCCATCCAACTGGCGTCAACTCGACGACCCCGGTATTGGCCGTGTAGCCGGCATTCCACAGGGTGTAGATTTGAGCGCTGGAGACATTGATGGTGACCTTCCACGATGTGGTGGCCGTTGCCCCATTGTTGGTCACGGTCATGTCTGCGCAATATCCGGCGCCCCAGTCTGTGGTGACCTGCAGTTCTGCCGTGGCATCTTTGCCGCTCTGTGTCTGACAGACGCCTGCTTCGCAGTTGCCGCTCTGGCAGTCGGTATCCACGGCGCAACTCAAGCCATCCACGCAGGCGTCGCAGTATCCGCCGCCACAGTCGATATCGGTTTCCGCGCCGTTCTGCATTTCATCGGAGCAACTGATGCAGGCATGGTAGTCCTCATCGCACAGCTCGGCGCAGGGGGGTGTACCGGAGACGCATCCCGCATTCACCTCGCAGGTTTCTTCGCCGTCACAGAAAAGCCCATTGTCACACACACTGTTGTCCGGAGTATATTCACAACTCTGGAGCGACTCGTTGCAGGCATCGTCGGTACAGCTGATTTCGTCGTCACAGACCACCGGGGCGCCCGGAATGCAGATGCCTTCGTCAGAGCAGCTTTCCAGGCCGTTGCAGTAGAGTTCGTCGTCACATTGTTCGTCTGTGGAGCACACCGGTTGGGATTCAGCAATTCCCCAGATTTCAATGTCATCCACGTTCCATCCGCCGAAGACAACGCTTCCGTCCGTTGGTCCAAGCGTCCAGCGCAGATAAACACCGGACTCACCATCGGCGATGGAGGAAAGATTGATTTCCTGCAGGGTCCAGCTGTTTTCGCTGAGAGTGGAGAACGGATTCTGCCACACCGGTGTGAACGTGATGCCATCGGTGCTGACGCTGATTTCCGCCCGGTCATAGGTGCGGGTTTCCACGCCCAGCCAACGCTGGTAACGGAGGGACACCTGAGAGAGCGCCGAACAATCGATGGCGCCGGTGGTCAGAGAATGCGCAGACATGTCGTTGCTGTAATTGCCCTGAAGGTTGGTGCCATAAATATTCACCCCGGTCGGCGCGTTGCCGGGATCTGTACCGCTGCCGGTGGGGGCGCCAAATTCCCAGCCCGTGTCCATGGTCCAGCCCGGATCGCTATCCAGGGTCCACGTGTAAATGGGTTTCGGACCGCCCACTACCAGTGTCACGGGAAGACTGACATCACCTGCGTGAGTGGTTTCATTTTCAAATGTCACCTCGCCTTCGTATGTTCCGTTCGGCAGGACATTGGCGGCTTCGGTAACCGTGACATCGAGACGGGTCCGTTCACCTTCGGCCAGAGATCCGTAAGGCATGGAGATGTCGAGCCATTCCACATTGGTGGAAGCAACGAATATCATTGACCCGGGTCCCATGTTTTCAAGTGTATAGGTCACGCTGTCGGGGCTGAACGGGCCACCTGCGTCACCGTGGATTTCAAACCCGCTTTCGGGCAGCACGGCAAGGCCCTGTTCCAGTGCCGGGCACTCAAGGCCATGGGCTGCGAAACCGTTGCATATTTCTGTGCGATGGGGTGTGCCATTGCCGATGTTGCCATCCACGTCATCCAATGTCAGCAAATCCACGGCGATGCCGGCATCAATGGCTGTGCCACTGTGCAGAAGCACGGAGTTGATGGCCAATGCGCTGAGAATGTCGATGTAGGATGTGGGTTCCGTAGCGGTCAGCTCGGTGCGGATGTCCCACATGATGCCGGCCAGCAGCTTGCCGCAGGAATGGACTTCGCTGCCGCAGGTGGAGCATCCGGATGCCAGGTACTGGCAGTCGTTGTCGGCATTGCGCAACGGTACTGCGCAATCGCCGGTGAACCCATATGCCAGCCCGGAGTCATCCGCGATGAGCATGGCAACGGTGTCCGCCATCCCTTCGCCGTATTCGTCCTGACCGCTGCCGCCGGAGCTGACAATGTGGTGTCCGTATTCGTGATGCGCCACGCTACCGAATGCGGTGTTGGGATAGGTACTGCCCGAAGCGCAATAATTGACCGAGGAGCCATCGTACCACGCGTTTCCGGGGCAATAGCCACTTGTCAGATTCACGTGGACGGGGAAGTTGGTCTGGTTGGCGATAACCGGATAACTGGGATGGTACTGCAGCAACCAGTTCCGGACGACGACGGATTGATGATACCCATTGGTCTGTGCCACGAGATATTCGGAGAGACTCTGTGCGTGGGGGAATGACGCCGGTCCGGGGGGGGTTACCGTCTGGGTCAACACGTCGTCACGGGACGATAAACTGTCATATACGGCAAAGTGCCGGCCTTTGACTGCACTGGTCAGCAGGATCGGATCGGTGCCGGCATTGGGTACTGTGAAAGTGCCATCGGCACCGGCAAAAACCGATGCACCGGATGCGGAGGTAATGGTCGCGCCAGCCATGGCCGCTTCAGCGACGGGATCACAAATCTGTGGGTTTACGCCATCCACAACGTTTGCGGTAACATTGCCGGTAATGTCTTCGTGGACAATCAGCGATTCCTTGTACAGAATTTCACCCGTTGCCGCATCGGCGACAAACAGGAATTCTTCTGGAAGGTTCTGCCGGTTGTCGTTGCTGCCGGTAAACGTGATGGCCAGAGTGGGGTCGGCATTTTCACCGTCACTGCCTGCCCAGATGGTGAGACTGGGTTCGGAGAAAGCGCGCAGGGTTGGTGTTGTGGCGTTCTTTGCTTTCTGCTCGTGACGATTGTCCGCCTTGATGGTGGCCAGGGCTGCGGTCAGATTGCCGCTGGTTACGGCGTTGCTGTTCAGAGAAGGCACGAAGCTGCCGAGATTTTTTGTCTGTGCAACGATTTCCACAATCTGGTTGGTTTTGTTCAGCGTGAGCACATCAATCCGGGAGCGAAATACTGGAATGCCATTTTTCGTCTGGTGATGGCGTGTCAGTGTAAACCGATATGTGCCTGAGGTTTTATCGTACATCAGCGGAATTGATTCCGCTTCCGTGCTGCGCCAGTGTCCGGGAGCAATCTGATTCTCGGGCACATCCAGGACCTCGCGATGTTTCACGATGAATTGCTGGAACGCGTTGGCCGGCGATATACCTGTTACTCCCAGATTGCCGGCGAGTTTTGTGACGCGACCGCTCTGACTGCGGAATTCAACGCTTTTGCCGGCGCTGAGGTTTTCTATGGCCGCACGAACAGAAGACGATATGGCAAAAGCCTTTGCCTGGGGGGATGCGGCTGCCGCCGGCGCTACGGCGTTTTTCCGGATGTCTTTGGCGCCGGTCTGCATGGTTGCCGATTCCGGTGAGGGGGTACAGGCCAGTGCCAGAAAAACGGGCATCAGAATGACCGTTGTGAAAGATAAATTCAAGAAACTGACTTTTAACTGATTCATCTTTTCTCCCAATAAAATATCTGTTTGTAAGTTGTTTTATTGTTGATTGATTCAACGAACATTATTGCGTTTCTCAAAAGATTGAATGACGGCCAGAAAGTGTTTGTCCCATATTCCTGTTGCCATAAAGATTCTCGAAGTTCGACAGACGCAATATTCGTCAGTTAGTATTTTCGTTTATGCTTCAATGGCGAACAATATAGTGAAAAGTCATTCCATCCTCCTTTCTCTGCAGAAATCGGCGCATCATCCGCTGATTTTTATTTGCAGTCGATAATGTTGTGACCCTTTTGAATTTGCTGCATGTGTATATCAAAATGCATGCCATTGAATCGTAAAAAAATAAATAGTCGAATACATTTATGGTATTAATGTAATGTTTTTACCGTGCACGTGGATTATTACGGTTTGTACGCGTCCGTGAAGACTGCGGATGGCCCAGGGCAGTGACGCGATTTGCGGACAACACCGGAATGTGTTGCCTTTTTGCCTCACCCGGTGTGCCATTTCTTTTACGTCCGAAAATTCTCAATGATGATCGGCGAAGAATCCGATGAAATAGTTGTAGGGGTGAAAAATTTTTTGCCCCTATCTGGAAACAGCCGTTTCAGATTGAAATTGACAGGGGTGGCCGGATGACGCGATGCACATCCAGATGTCAGCATCGTCTGGATCCGCTATCGTTTGCCTGTCAGTGCGATGTACTGATTTTTCTGTTGGTGTTCTGTTTGCCGCGCGTGCGTCTTTCTGTTCATTTGACCCCCTGAAGAAACGTGCTTTACTTTTTTTCTATAAATCAGAGAGCGGGCAGTCTTTCAGGTCTTGAAAGAAAGGAGATGCTGATGCACAAATGGAAAATTCGGGGGGCGGTTCTTTGGGCCGCACTGTTGATTGCAGCTGCGCTGTTCGCCTCGGATGATATGTATTCAGGGACCTATTCAGCCAGTACTGCATTTACAGAGGTGAACACCAGTAAGCTCAAACAGATGGGGGATGATTTTTCCGAAAAGCAGTTTCGTGAATTGTTTGAGGGAAAATTCACTTTCGTGATTTCGAGAGCCGGAAAAAAATACCGGATAAAGATAGACGATGAGCTGACGACTCCCGCGCAGATTACGGACCGGCGAATTCAGTTTGCAGCGGTGCTCGACCCCGCGGTGAAGATGATTTACGTGGGGGAATTTGCCGCCGACCTGATGACCGCAGGGGGCACCATGAAACTGCAGACCCCCATGGGCGCATTGGCCAATGGCACGTGGACGCTTTCCAGGATTGGTGCGCAACCGGCAGGGACGGGGACGGGCGCTTCGGTCGATGATGATGCAGGGGAACAATCGCCGGCGGGAAAGAACGCTGACGGGGATTCAGATGTGTCTGCGACGGAGAACGGGGGGGATGAAACGGATGATGAAATCACAGATGATATGATTGATGAGATTTTCGGACTGGAAGATGATGCCCTGGAAGAGGCGGTAAAGACCCGGGATAAGGTGTTGCGCGACGAACCGTTTGATGGCGTGGATACCACCGCCGAGGCCGATTTTCGCAAAAAGCATCCGGAACGGGTGGCTGAAGTGGAAAAGACATTACAGGAGTTTGCCGAACGGAAAGACGATGTTGTGGCGGTTCGTGATGCGGCACAGCGGTTGAAAATTGAAAAAGCAACTGCTGAGAAAAACGCTGCGGGTGACGCGAAAGCAAAAGACGAAGGCATCAGCTACGAGCTGAAAAAGAAAGTGGTGGAGCTGGCAGACAAAGGCGTTGACAAGGCCATGGGAGCACTCGACAAGGTGGTTCCCGGCGCGGAACATCTTACCGACATGGTGAAGAATAAGGTGTCGGACCTTGTTTACGACAGGGATGATAAAGTCAAACAGACCATGGAAGAACAGAGCGTGACCAGGGAACAGGCCCGTGCGTTCAACGATCTGGATCAGACCAGAGAGATTCAGAGCAATCTGTCTCCCATTTCATCGATTGGCAAAAAGATGGCGGGTGCTGCCGGGAAGTTGATTACTGGCGCCCTTGACAAAATTGGCGAAGCCAAACAGAAAGCCATGAGTCTGGCGGGTGGCGAGGAATATGCGCTGTTCAAACAGACGTATGAAAAAGCAAAAGGGGAAAACAAAAATAAAAAGCAGGCCCTCAAAGAGGCGCTGGCTGCGATAGAGGCGCGCAATGAGAACAACGCGTACAAGACGTTCGCAGACAGCAGCGGTAGTCTGTTCACATCGCCGCTGAAATTTCTGGGCAATAAGATTCTGGACAGAGAATCGAAATACCCCACTCCCAAACTGAGAGGTGCGCTCTATGTGTCCTATCTTAAAGAAGACAAACTGTATTAGGAACAGGAGGCATCCATGAAGTATTGCGTTTTTACAATTGCATTGTCAGGGCTCCTGCTTCTGGCTGGCGCCGCTGTTGCAGAAGAAGAGACGGTGAAGAAAGCCACTCGGATTCTGGAAAGCTCTCCATACATTACGAAAGCCTCGATAGTAATCGATGGCCCGGAACTCACTGCGAAGTTGCGTACCGCATTTATAGAAAGCCGCTTGTTGCATGGAATTCGCGGCCAGCTGGCTGAGTTGGCAAACGCAGTTGATGTGGCCCGGATTCGTCTGGAACTTTACGAGGGCAGCGTGCCACTGTTTCGATTTTCTTTGTACAGGGAAGAATTGCTCAAGCTCAGGAACATACCGCAGAACCAGATGGATTGGCTCGATAAAATCAAGTTGGAAGACATCCGCCCCATCGAACGGGTGGTGGCCGATGATCTGCAGGTGTTTTCGGCATCCGTCCACAGTGTGAAAGTGGCCGCCGACGAAACCACGGTGTTGCTTGCGTACCGGGGAGACCGGGCATCGTTGGCGGAGACTTTTGTGGCGATGATTCTGACGGTGGTGGAGGATACCCCCTGGGTGAAAGACGTGACCCTGATTTTTACCGGTCAGAATGACACCCGGCAGCGACTGAGCGTTTCGGTGGAGAGCTTTCTTGCATTGCTGAGTGAGGAGAAATCCCCGGCGGCGTTCTTTGAGAGTATTACTCACGGAGAAGCGCCTGCTGTCGCCCGGAACGAAGTCGCCGCATCTTCGGATGCCCCGGCCCCCCCAACGTCCGAAAAAGAAATTGACACCGTTACGCCGCAACCGGAACCCTCCTCGCCTTCAAATATCATTGTGTTTGTAGTGGTTGGAGTCGCTGTCGCAGTATTGCTGGGTGTATTTCTGTTCATCCGCATGCGGCGAAAAAAGGATGTCTGAAAATTCGGAGACAAAAAGCGTTCAGATGCCATCAACGAAGGATAGCCCGAATCTATTGCAGCGAAGGAGTGTCCCAGTCAATCCAGGTGGCGGCGTTGAATTCTGCGGCTGCGGATTTATTCACGGCGCCGGCGGGTTTCTCGCCTTTATTGAGCAGGTAATAGTTGGCGTAGGCTTCGACGAATGCCGCCTGTCCGCTGGGGGTCTGGCAATGGCCACTGCCGTTCATCTGGGAGTAGGTGAACGCTCCTTCTTCACCGAGGGCTCTGAATACTTCCACCGTTCCATTGGCACTCCAGTATCCGGTGCTTTTTCCCAGCCAGTCCGCTGATGGCTGATCCAGGTACAGCAGCCCTCTGGGCGCCACCATGGCCATCACTTCATGCATGTCCACCGGCAGCTTGTCCTGCTTGCCATCAAAACTGCAGAAATCCCTGTGGAACCATACGCACTCCGTACAGGCACTGCTGAGGGGTTGCGCGGCAGAATCGGTAGCAATCATTCGCCATGCCGGTGCGCCGCCGGAACCGCCTTCCTCAGGCAATGTGAGAGCAATACGTCGATCAAACGCGCCAATCGCCAGCGCGCCTTTGCCGTATCGGGAGCAGCCATGGATGGCCACACGGTACGGATCGATACCGGCCTCCGGAGTGATTTCCAGAGCGTCAATAATCCGGCTGACCCCCCATGCCCAGGCGATCAGTTCACCGGCCGGATGATTGGCGCCATACAAATCGAAGAACTTGCCTGTCCGCGTTTTACCATCCTGAGCAATTTCATTTGAAGGGAATGCGGCAGTGGCCACTTCGGACGGCATTCCGGGAAGGCTGCCGCCCGCACTGAATTTCAGCAGAAGCGGTTTGGGATTGGCAGGGTCGCCTCCCCCGCTGATGGTAATGCTGAAGGATATGGAATTTCCTTCATCTTCCACTGTGATGTCCAGTTTTCCCTGGGCATAACTGGCCGTCACGCTGTCGGGAATAGGCTTTTCGCCGTAAATGTATGCCTGGGCTGCAGCGTTGATCTCGGCGCGTCTGCAATTCCAGTCTTCTTTACTGGTCACCTCTCCCTTGTCTCCAAATTTGAATGTAAACGGATCGGGCAGTTTGGTGATGCTTTCCAGCTGACTCATGTCAGGCATCTCGGGACGGCCACAGGATGCAAAATAATCTTCGGCGTTTTCATCACCGTCCGCATCCGAATCGGTGTCGGTGTCAGTGTCGGTGTCTGTATCGGTGTCGGTGTCGGTGTCAGTGTCGGTGTCAGTGTCGGTGTCCGTGTCCGTATCGCCGGATGTATCCCGGGGAATTGTTGCGTTTTCACAGCATCTCTCTTCTTCCGGGCATGTCATGTCCGAATACTGGGTTCCCCCCCAGGATGTGCAATGGGGCAGACACTCATATTCGCATGTGTAGTCACTGTCGGTGTCCGTGTCTGAATCCGTGTCTGAATCCGTGTCGGTGTCCGTGTCTGAATCCGTGTCGGTGTCCGTGTCGGTGTCCGTGTCGGTATCCGAATCGGCGTCTGAATCCGCGTCCGTGTCTGTATCTGTGTCTGAATCTCCAGATGAACTTTCGGCATTGTCGTTATCAGTGGTGCCACAGGACGAGACCAGAAGTCCCAGCCCCAGAAGGTACCAGAATATACGATTGTATTTGATCATCATAACACTCCCCTTTTTTATGGATTGAATGGATTTTCCTTTATCCTGTTTTTCCAGTAAAAGTATGTTCTTGAATTACAAATGGGTTGGAATTTGTAATTCGAAGACTATAATTGTTCAAAACCGTTGACATTATTGGTCAATATCCCGCGAAAAATATGTATTCACGTCATCGTGGATCCCGAAGAATATTAAAGGGATGATAATTGAAACCCGATAGTTGTTCCCCCGGCGCGGAGTGCTACATTATTTCGGAAAAATACGAAATGTCGTGGACAGGATTCATTCGTCTGAGCTGCAAAACAATACTGGGGGGGATGTATGGAACACTTTCGAAGAATTGTTGACCGATCACTCCAGGGACACGTGGTGTTGCAGGGTGGCCGAATTATTTATGCCAATGAGGCGATTTCCCGCATCAGCGGGTACGCCAACGCCGAGCTGCTGCAGATGGACCTGGCGCAGATGGGTGCGGTGGTCCATCCGGACGATCGCGACTGGGTGCTTGCGGGGATGGCGAAAATCATGAGTGGTGAAGAAGATGCCCACCACCTCATGTTTCGATTTATCCGCAAAGATGGGAGTATCCGCTGGGTGGAGATTTTTTCGTCGCTGGTTACCAACCACGATGGCCCGGCCATTCAGGTGTCGTATTCGGATATTACGGAACAGCGAAACAGCAGGGAATTACAGGCCGCGCAACTCCGGTTGCTGAATTTCACTCCGGAATATCGAATACAGGATTTAATTCAACAGTTTCAGAAAGAAGCAGCGAACCTTGCTGCCAGTGAATCCGCTTTTTTTTATTTTGTATCTTCCGATGGGAATATTCTGTCTGGAAATTCCGGGTTGAAGGACGCCGGCATTGGTCTGACCTTCGAAGAGCGGGCAAAAGAGTTGGCTCTGGCGTTGGCGTCAGAAAACGTTGGTCCGTGTTTGATTGACGAAAAGGTTCTGATGCAATGTCTCACCAACAGACGACCCGTTATTCATAACTTCTATGAAGGGCTTGCCCCCATTCAGCGGCGGGTGGATGAGTCATTGCCGGTTCAGCGGGCGATGGTGTTGCCAATATTGCGACACCGGAATGTGGTGGCCATCTGGGGGGTGGTGAATAAAAGCGGTATGTACCAGGCGGAGGAGTTTCCGCTGCTGCAGCAGTTGGCAGATTTCGCGTGGGAGCTTATCGAACGACGGCTGGCCGACAAGGTGGCAGAACAGCATGCGGCGGAATTCATCCGCTTTGCAGAGAGTTCCCCGGCAGTGATTTATCGGCTGCAGACAGAGCCGACGTTTCGCCTCGATTATGTGAATCGGGCTGTGGAACGGATAGTCGGGTATTCCCCGGATGAACTGCGTGCCAATTCGGAACTGTCCCTGCAGATCCTTCACCCTGAGGAACAGTCCGAAATTCCACGGGGGGAAGCGGATTTGATTGAGACAGGTCCGATGCCGATCCGGTGCCGGCATCGGGACGGGCATGCTGTTTGGCTGGAACATCAGCTGACCGTAATGCGGGACAGACATCATGGGGTGACCTACGTGGAAGGCATTGCAGTGGATGCCACGGAGAAGATGGAGAAGACCAGGGCCCTCGAAGAGAGCGAGGCGAGATTTCGTGCACTGTCGGATGAAAGCTGGGATGCCGTGGCGTTCCATCGCAACGGAGTACTTCTTGATGTGAATGAAGCATTCTGCAGATTGTTCGGATACGCCAGAGACGAGCTCATCGGTGCACAGAGTATGGCGTTGCTGTTGCGGGGTGAATCCGCAGAGCGCGTGCGGGAACACATCGCCAGTCATGCGCGGGACCCCATTCGAGTTCGGATGTATCGGAAGGACGGCAGTCCGCTGACGATTGAGTCGCAGGGGCGAACGACTGTGTACCGGGGCGAGGAAACCCGGGTCATCTGTCTGCGGAATGTGACGGACAATGCAAGGATTCTCCTGAATCTGCGCGCCAGCGAGCAGAAATATCGCGAGTTGGCCGACTGTATGGATGACGCGTTTGTTTTGTTGGATAAAGAGATGAAATATCTTTTCTGGAATCGGCGATGCGCTGAAATGTTCGGGGTATCGCAGGAATCGATGGTTGGCGTTTCGTATTATGATTTTGAACGGAACAGCGGATATGAATGGATTGGAAAACGGTATATTCAGGTGATGGAAACAGATGTGCCACAACGATTCGAGGCGGAATTCATGATTGATTCCCGTTCATATGTTTTCGGGATTCACGCGTATCCCACTCCTTCGGGGTGTGCGGTTCTGATGAACGATGTGACCGAACAGAGACAGGCGGAACAACGCTTGCGCAGCGCGCTTGCGGAAAATATTTCACTGAAGGAAAAACTGTCTGCAGAAAACATGGTTCTCCGGGATGAGATGCGCCGGGTCACTTCGGTCAGCGGCATTGTCGGGCAGAGCAAATCGCTGCGCACGGTGCTCGCCGGGGCGGAACAGGTGGCAAAAGTGGATTCCACGGTGCTGCTTCTGGGAGAAACCGGAACAGGGAAGGAGTTGCTTGCCCGGGCGATTCACGATTGGAGCAGCAGACGGGGCGCTCCCATGATTTCGGTGAACTGTGCGTCCATTCCCACATCGCTGACAGAGAGCGAATTGTTCGGGCGCGAGAAAGGCGCGTTCACCGGTTCACTGAGTCGACAGATGGGGCGATTTGAGGCGGCCAATGGGGGGACGCTGTTTCTGGATGAGGTGGGGGAAATACCGCTGGATATTCAGACCAAGCTGCTTCGGGTAATTGAAGAAGGGGTATTTGAACGACTTGGTTCGAACGTTGCCCAGAAAGTCAATGTCCGTATCCTTGCAGCGACCAATCGGAATCTCGAAGACGAAGTGAACCGGGGAAATTTCAGGGAGGACCTGTTTTACCGGCTCAACGTGTTTCCCCTGATGATGCCCCCCCTTCGGGAACGCAAGGAGGACATTCCGGAGCTGGTGTGGCACTTCGTCCGATATTTCGGAGAATTGATGGGCAAGTTCATTGAAGTGATTCGCCGCACTACCATAAAAAGTCTTCAGGAGTATCACTGGCCGGGAAATATCAGGGAATTGCGTAATATCGTGGAGCGGGCCATGATTATGACGTCGGGATCAACACTGAATATTGATCTGCCGTCGGATACTGTAAAGCGACCCACCATCGGTCTGCGCACCCTTGACGAACTGCAGCGTCACCATATTGAAGAAACCCTTCGTCAAACCGGCTGGCGCATCCGGGGCCACAATGGCGCTGCAGAAATTCTGGGAATGAAACCCACAACACTCGAATCGAGAATGCGGAAACTGAATATCGTCAGACCGTGACCCCCCTCCGGTCAAGCCGGGGATATTCTCTGAAAATTCAGACAATATCCATTATTTCGGAGCCTGCGCCTCGCCGAATAATAGGTACAAAAATGTAGGACCGGGGCAACACGCCGGGAAAATTAATTATATTCTGATAATTTTGACCCCATGTGCGATGGCCCTCATATTGCACAGGAATCTCGGTATGACACGCCAGCTGGGGGAGCAATGGCACGCGCGATTTTCCAGACTGTCTCTTCTGCAAAACGGAAGGGCGAAATAATGGAGGCAATGAAGGTTCTCAGGGACCGGACAAGAAGTTGCCTCGGGTGCCTGGAATCCTCCGTCGAACAGGATATTGAAGATTTACGTAAAATTCGGCTCACCGTGATTTTTGACAGTCGTGAACATTTCCAGAAGTTTATCGAGTCAGAGATTCTGATTTCCATTTTTCAGCTGGTGGAGCTGAGCATCGAGCGGCCCGACATCTTTTTCTGTTGGGAAGATGGCAATGAATCCATTGACTCAATCATGGCAATGAAAACAGCGAAACGCCACCCCCATAATTCTCCTTCTGTATAGATGCGGGAGAAACGTCATGTGCTGACTGAGGGACATTGGCAGAAATGAACACAGGTATTGAAAGTGCAAAAACAATCTGAGAAAAATCATACGTCGGCGCCAAACATGGTGATCCCCTTCAGCTGGCTGGACAATTTTCCGCTGCCGCTTCTTTTGATTGATGCATCTTTGAACGTGATACACAGAAATAACAGCGCAATGACATTACTTGGTGATGCTCTGAAGAATGAGGTCATGCCTTCTCCCGATACCGCCATTGGCAGCTATCTGGATTGTCACATTTTCCTTTCAACATCTTCCCGGCGATGTAACGTGGATGAACGCTGTCAGGGGTGTGAGGTTCGGTCGACGATTGAAGCGACGTTTCAAACCAGAGTACCAAGGTTCAATCTGGAAGTTCTGAATGGTCCTCCGGGAATGATTTCGCCCCAACCCGTTACCTGCAGCACCTTCTTCGTTGACGCCCCAAACGGGCCATATGTGATGCTCGCCCTGGGGAACGAAACGAAGGTACAGCGTCTATTAAACATCATTCTGTTACTGGAATCTGATGGTCTTGCCGTGCATCTTGCGGAGTCGGTATTTGAGGATATTGCAACGCCGCTCACGTACACGGTAGCCAACCTTGAGTTGATTTCGGAACAGTTATCGAAAATCAGAAGCCAGGTGAATACGGAACTTTCCGCCGCACTCGAAGCCCCGATTGAAGATGCGCTGATGGGAATTCGCGCAATGAAAAAAAGTGCCGAGTTGTACGGGCTTACCCGGCAGTCAAAGCAGAAGACACTGTCCAGATATCGTTTAAGTGAACTGGTGGATGTGGCCATCAAGATGTTGCCGGCGGATGTTGCTGATATTGCGACAATCCGTTTTTCCCGGGATGATACAGTCTGGATAAACGCCATTTCCCGGGAGACCATTCACGCTATTTTTGAATTGATACAGAATGCCCTGGAGTCATTTTCCAGGAATGAACCGCAGAAAAACCGCATAGACGTCGAGGTGGCTGGTTCCCCCCACGTTGCGACACTCTGCATCAGGGACAATGGCAGTGGTATCTCCGAATCTGAATTGGCCCGATTGTTTGAACCCGGGTACACAACGAAAAAGCTCACTGCCGGATTCGGATTTGGTCTGATTTACTGCCGGAATATCATTTCGGCCATCGGCGGCGAACTGCAGTTGAAAAGCAGAGAGGGAGAAGGAACGACCGTAAAGGTGTCTTTCACCGGGACTGCGGCGCCCTCTCCGGATTCCGAACCCGCCCTGCCGGACTATCCGTTGACCATGAAAAAACACGCCATTCTTTTTGTGGATTCTGAAATCATGTTACGACGGCTGGCCAAACGGGTGCTGTCGGAGTTTGACGTGTCAACCTGTCCCCCCACCGGTGACGCGCTGCGCATGTCGCTGCAACGGCAGACATACGATTTGATTATCTGTGACAAATGTCCGAAGACCAATGCCCACATGTTGTTGCAGGATGCGCTCAAGGCGGTGAATGCCACGGATATTCCCGTTATTTTCATGACATCACCGTCCGGGGGATTATTGCCTGCTGTGGAAACACAACATTCCAGAGAATTTGAAATAGCGAAGCCGTTCGATCTGCAGCAGCTTCGTGAGATGGTGTATCAATCGTTGCAGACATCTCAATCCGGTACAATGACCACCGTCCCCATTTCAGATCCGCCGTACGAGAAGTAGAATTCCCAGCGTTGATTGGTGTGGAGGGAGACATCACCCATGTGATTTGCGATGCATACCCTGGCCCTGATACCCCCCATGGTATTTCGTTGATTCAGAAATGGTGCGCCGAAATTCCCTCCCTGAAAAAAGCGGTTCTGTTCACAGGCCGGGATTTGTCGTCCATTCCCGCGGTGCCGGGAATGGAGGTGATCTCCAAAAACAGTGATCCGATTCAGCTGCTCCATTCGCTGCGCACCAGTCTGAACGCACCGTCTCCTCCGTATTGAGAGCCGTATCGTCCGTTTGCCCGGGTACGCGGTTCTGTTTGGTATTGCGATGTGCGGTGGTTTCTGTAAAAAGTTCAACCGGCGACTTGTTAGATTTTTCGAAACGGGTAGAACTGCTGCCGGGAAAGATTCATCCCCTCCTTTGGACCGAAAGAGATATTCATGCTGCTGAAAACCACTCACCGACATTTTGCTGCTGCCGTTTCTGTTCTGCTTGCGTCGCTGACCGCCATGTCCCCGTTTGCCATCGACACATATCTGTCATCCATGCCCACCATGGCCAGAGAATTCGGGGTGAATATCAATCTGATAGAAATCACACTGACGGTTTACTTCCTTGGATTCTCCCTTGGAAACTTTATTGGCGGACCTCTTTCCGATGCATTTGGCAGAAGAAAAGTCGCTTTACTGGGGATGCTGATTTACGGCGCTGCCGCCGGCGGAATTCCCTTCTGTACCGGGGTTTACCAGATTTGGGCGCTTCGCGCCGTTCAGGCCTTTGGCGGCGGATTCGCCACGGTGACTGCCATGGTGTTCATTCGCGATTGGTTTGCGGGAAAACAGGTGGCCCGACTGGCAACGATAATTGGCATGATCATGATGTTGGCGCCCCTGTTTGCGCCGGTCATTGGCACGGTCCTGTCCGAAACATGGGGGTGGCGCAGCATTTTTGTTTTTATGCTCTGTTTCGCCGCGCTGCTGTTTCTGCTGTTCGTCTTTCTGGTGCCGGAGTCCAGGGCGCCGGAATTGATCTCCCGTTCCCTGACCCCACGCCAGTTCGTTGAAAAATACCGAAGTTTCTTTTCTGAAAAGAAAGCAATCCTCCTGCTGCTCACCATCAGCTTTTCTGCGGGAGGGCTCTTCACATTCATTACGGGATCCTCGTTTGCTTATATTGAGTTTTTCAATGTCCCGAGCCGGGTGTTTCCGCTGGTGTTTGGCGCCAACATCGTGTTCAACGTTATTATTTCTCTGGCCAACACCATCTTCCTGAAATGGTTCGAGCCTGAAAAAATGGTGCGATATGCTCTCGTTGCGCAGTTGCTGGCTGGAATCCTCCTGGTCACCACCGCCCTGGGCGCCACGCCATCTTTCTGGGGATTCTTCATGGGCATTGTGGTGTACATCGGATCGCTGGGAATGATTTACGGAAACGCCACTGCGCTTGTTCTGAATCAGCTTCCCCATATTGCGGGTTCCGCCAACGCACTCATTGGCGTTTCCCGTTTTGTCATCAGCTTTCTGGCCGCATCTCTGCCCGCGCTGCTTTTCAACCACACCCTGGTTCCCATCAGTGCGGTCATCCTGGGATGCGCGGTGCTCTCCAACCTGTTTTTCAGATTGTCACAACGTCCGTAGATTTTTATTTGAGTCATATAAAAAGTATTGCACGGTTGACAGACTATCCGGTTGAATCAGGGAGTTCCAGGGCGTTCGTCCCTATATCAACTGTTTGTATTGCGTACCGAGTACCGATGGTGTGTTTTATTGGCGGCCAATTGCACAGTCGGCTGACTGCAAAATGCATTTTTTCACAAGGTAATCCATGCCCAGCACGCGATGGTGCCGTCGGTGCGCAGGCCGCAGGGGCTGACGCCCAGTCCGGTGAGTTGGGTGAATGTCCCTTCCGGGGCAGGGGGGTCAAGGAAGAATTCCTGATTGCCCAGACACTCTGCGACTCCCTCCATTGTGATGGCGCAGATATAGGCATCACCGATAAAAACGTCGATGAAATTTCTGTTCTGCAACATCTGCCAGAATGGATCCTCTTCGTCTTTTTCTCCCAGACAGATGGCTTCGTCGTCTACGGTAATCCCGCAGACACTGCGTTGCCCCGTTTTAAAGCTCTTAAATACCAGTCCGTCCGGTGAGGCGCAGTTCATGTCATCACATTTTCCCCAACAGGAAATTTTACCCGCTGCATCAAGCCCACACCCAAACGCGTGTCCCATCGAAATGGCTTTGAATGCGTCGCCTGGTGGGTCGCATTGTCCCTTGTCGTTCAATCCCCAGCATTGGACAGTGCCATCCTGTCTTTGGGCGCACGTGAAACGATAGCCGGCAGACACAGATGTAAAAGATTCCGGCGGTGCAGTGCATTGTCCGTCATCTTTTTTTCCCCAGCATTGGACCGAACCGTCAACTGCCACAGCACAACCGTGATCCATGCTAACCGATATTTCAGAAAATGTACCTTGCGGTGGTACCGGGTTGTCGGGTGCTGTTTCGAAACATTTAATTGAACCTTCCGCTGTCAGTCCGCAGGTCTGGAAGCCCGCAGATACCTGTAAATACGTCCCATATGGCGGGGTCAGACCAGCACCCCAGCAAACCACTTCACCGTTCTCCCGGACGCCACAGCTTTGCGCCCCCTGAACTGAGACATCCACAAATGTGCCTTCGGGCGCATCGCATTGCCCCCAGTAATTCAATCCCCAGCAAACAATATGGTTGTCTTCGGTCAGGCCACAAACATGGTAATAGCCGGCAACGACCTTCGTGAAAAGGATTCCCGCCGGAACATCACACTGACCCTCCTCATTTCGTCCGAAGCACGTGGCGACACCGCTTTGCTGAACCGCACAGGTGAAAAATCGTCCGGCCGATACCCATTTGAATTCATCGGGGGGGACATCGCATTCTCCGAATTCATTGCTTCCGGAGCACATGAGTACGCCGTCGGTGTAAATACCGCAGTCATGTTCATATCCCGCATCAATCTGGATGAAGGCACCGGGAAGGGCGGAGCCGACGTAGTTTTTCTCCCAGCACAACGCGGCACCTTCTGTGGTGAGTGCACAGAAGTGATCCCACCCGGCACTAAGTTGTTTATATTCTGCGTACAGCAGGGCATCGGTTTTTATTCCTCCCTCTGTTCCCCCCCAGCAGACTAAAATTCCTTCA
>JBNKCR010000087.1:0-4532 GCA_050287845.1 Polyangia bacterium | reverse complement strand
CAGGGCTCTGGCAGCACAGGCGCCAATGGCGTTGCGAACGCCGGGGATGGGGGCAAACAGAAACTGTCTGTCCACGGTTCTCTGTGTCTGTTCGTAAACGGTATCGGGTTTGAACCAGCGCGGTCTTTGTCCCATGGGAACCTCCTTTGCAGGGAAAAACGATTTCTCCCTGCTCGGATGCTTTTCAAATCTGTTGCAGAATTTCTGCGCTCAGAGGGAAAAATCACTCCGAGCGTTTGAAAATGCGTTTGAAAATGGGCGAACGGTATCCGACCGGAGTCAAATAAACAGGGTCAAATACACAGGGGGGGAGAATCAGCATCAATTCAGGGGTTCATCAACGCATTGCCGAAAGGCCGACGAACACTTCACTGTTTAACGTGGCGTCGTCGTCATATGGGCTTTCCTTGAAGCCTTTGGGCAGACGCAAATTGCCTGAGATGTAGACTTCCACATCTCCGGGAACAATGTCCCATCCCACCCGGGGAGTGAGGGTGACATTATGATCTGTTTCGTTTGAGTAGATGCGCGGCGGCACCCCGGCACGCAACAAGTATGAGGCCGTACTGCGATACAGAGCTGACAACGAAAGGGAGAGCCGCTGGTCCACGAGGCTCCCCATTATACTCAGGTTGGCCACGTGGTCCGGATTGGCATCCGGGTAGCCAATGGTGTTGAAGGCGTCCTCTGGTGGATCAATAAAATGTACAAACGTATATGACGCACCAATGCGCAGATTGTCGACAGGCAGATAGGTTAGGCCCAGCTCCACGCCGATAATATCCCGTGTGCCAAGGTTGGCGTAGGTTTTTCCAATTACTGGCTCGAAGTCCTGATAAATCAGATTGGACAGGTGGTTGTAAAACACTGACGGCATCAACTTAAGCCTGTTGGCAACAATACTCTGGTAGGCGAGTTCAACTGAGAGTACCTCCGGGGGCTTCAGATCGGGGTTGCCTTCGAGGATGAGGATCTCCATATCTGGTTCTGAATTGTAGAAGAAGCGGGCGCCCATTTCCGAAAAAGTCGGTGTGCGGAAAGAGGACCCCACAGACAGGCGAATTACCTGTTCCTTGAACAGCCACGCAGCCGACGCCCGGTAGGATAGCTTGCCATTGGGAACTGACGGGTGAAAATCGGCCCGAAGACCGGCGGAAAGGAGTATGGGCTTGAGGTTCAACTCATCAGAAATGAAAATGCCGCTTTGACGGATAGTTTGACTTTGAAAGGCGGAAACAAGGTGGGGATTATGCACGTTGATAAAATCCATGGCACTTCCAATCAGCAGACGGCTGCGGAAGAATTCCGGCGTGCGATAGGAGACCTCCAAACCAGCTTCCCTGTCCAGGACCACGCCGAGGTTAAATTCGGTGGCCTCTGATTGGTCGCTGTCATAATTGCGGCTGCCAAGGAATGTACCCCTCAAGGTGAACACATCATCATCACCAAGAAGGCGCTGTGCGGTCAAGGTGATGGCATTGGTGGTGAATATGGTTTTGCGCAGTGACGGAGCCGGTATGATATTTGAAAAATCCGCCCCTTCCGCATAGGAGCCTGCGGTGTTCAATGTGAGGGAAAGGCGTTGGGAGAAATCCCACCTGTTCACCATTGTCAGGCCAGTGCGGCGATAGGAATCCTGTCCAGACCTGCGGCCAGTCCCTTGCAGTTCCGAACGGCTGTCCACATCAGCGACCAGCCCAATCCGTAGAGACCATATGTCGCCTACGTAACCTCCGTTGGCGGAAGCAGTCCCACCGGGGTTTCCTTCAGAGTCCGCGCCCCCTGAGGTGGACACCCAGCTGAGGCCATCCCTGGGATCATGGGTAATGAGATTGATAACACCAGTATAGGCGTTGGCACCATACATGACACTGACCGGCCCACGGACAACCTCAATGCGCGCAAGGGAATTCGGGTGCACTGGAAGGGAACCCCAATCCACTTCCCCGTCCCATTCCTGGTTCAGCCGCACCCCATTCAGGAGCACCACCACATTGTTGGCCTGCATGCCGTTCATGCCTCGGATGGATACAGTGAAATGCCCCGGGGCACTCTGCACCACCATGATGCCGGGAATCGTGGCGAGCACGTCGGGAATGGTCCTTTTCCCCATTTCCCGGATCTCCTTGCCGTCAATCACGGTGGTGGTGGCTGGAGCCTCCAGCTCGCTTTGTTCAAAACGGGAAGCGGTGACCGTAACATTGAGCAGATCCTCAAAGCTCCATGCGACATAGTCCGGGGCAGACCCTGTATCCGTTTCCTCCCGGGCGTACGCACAAAGCGGAAGAAGCAGAAAAAGAATTGCAGGTGACAAATGTTTCATTGGCTATTCCAGAGGCTCCATTACAAATTTTTAAAGGTCGTTCTCTCCGCAGTTGGCGGTAACAGATACTTGCACGTTTTCCGTCTCGGACCATGACAGATCCGCGTAAATTCCCACCGCCCCGGTGTTGTCGGGAATGGTTACACCGTCGTCGCTGACTACACCTGAAAACAGGTTAACCTCGACCGTGCCTTGAATCGCCGATTCCTCGTAATATGCGTCCTCATCGGCCAGGAATTCACCGGCCAGGTACCACTCCCATTCAACGTACAAGGTACCGGAGGCAGGTACTTCCTCAACACGAGGCACCACCTGAAGTACTGTGCCCAGTGCGTCCGCGCCAAAATCGTGGTCTTTAAATTCAATTTGGATATCCCGGGCTTCCCCATTGATGTCCACCCCGAGCAACTGGATGCTGAGGTCGTCAGGGACCGCTTGCTCCATGATAAGCTCTCCGTCGGTATCCTCGGGCGCATCATACTCCCTGGTACAGAACAGGCGGGTGAGATCATCTGCATCTGCACCTGTTAAGGACACATCAAGGTCCTCACCGTTCAGTGTGCCGGCTATTTCAATATGTGGTCTGGCTCCCTGCCACGAGTCCACCCCTTTGGCACCATCGTCTTCGGTACTGCACCCGGACATGCCGAGTGCAATCACAAACGCTGCCAAGACTACGCAACCAAGGCAAGTCCTTTTCATAACAGTTCTCCTTACAAATGTTCTGCTTTCCACCTGGATTACCGGGTGGGAAGAGTTTCATGCTCCATGGTTACTTCCCCTGGAAAAACAACGAAACAACCGGTGAGAACATCATCGGGTGTTTCGTATGCTATCTCAAAGGTTCCAACCACCTTTTGTGCTGATGCGACGCTGAGTCTCATCTCGCCAGTATTGATGACAGCGTGGACATTGGTGCTTTCGGTGCCGTTGTTTATCCGAATAGATGCGCGAAGAACCCCATCGGCGGTGCGTTCCATGCCTGAAGCGAGCAAGCCGGGAACCATGATGGAATCTTCAACCTCCACTGGTACTTCGTCCAAATCCTTGAACTCCATGATGAAATTACCAAAAATACTGTGAGCACTCAATTCGAGCTTGTCTACAACAGTGGTGACCTCGGCACCGCCCTGAACAAACTGGACCAAATCGACTGCAGACATTTTGATATTTTTGTCGGTAAAGGCGATGGGAATGGACAGGATGGTCCCACGGGCGCTGAAAACCCCTTCGCAACCCTCCTGTTCGCATTGTTGCATCGCTGCGGAAAAAGCCGCATCTGATGCGCAAAGGTCCTCCACGTCATCTGTCAGGGAGTCAAATTCAAGGGGGTCCACGCAAGACATGGCCCCGGTGGCCAGAAGAAGAAAAACCAGAACCCGCACAAGCGACAAGAGGGTTCCCCCAAAATTGTCTTTTTTAAACAACTTGTTCACAATGAATAAACCTAGCGCCACTAGCTGCTTGTTCAAGCAAAAGGTCTTTTTTGGGGAGGACTGTGACCGGGGTGACCTGCTGGCAAATGACTTCGCTTCTGAATATCGCATGGTGATGGACGCAAACCCGGTGCTGCAAAACCCGCGATTCCGTGTTGGGATTGGCCCTATGGGCACCCGGCACCAGACCACCCCAGTAAATTGGCACCAGTAAATTGGCCCAGTAAATTGGCCCAGTAAATTAGCCAGTAAATTAGCCCAGTAAATTAGCTCAGAGTGATTATTGTTCCGTTGTGCGAAGTTTGGATATGCGCGATGAATCTGCGGTTTATTTGATATTTTATTCAGGGTTCAGACGGAATGTGCCAGGTTCGTTCCGGGCGATTTGTGGTCACGCTGTCCTCGATTGAATTGCTCGTCGGGAAATCATGCAGTCCAGACGCACGTCACCAGTGCTGCAATGCATGCCATGCCATTTGCCGACTGTTTTTATCGATACCTGCTGCTACACCGAGATGCCCGGCAGTGACGGCCGGATACTGCCGTATGGGAATTCGGTCTTGTGCGCACCGCTCCGATACGCGACGGATGCTTCAATGTACCGGTTGCAGAACTTTTTCATTGCTTCTTTGTATTCTTCGCGTCGTTTATTGCACGCGCAATGACACAAGGGTTTGGCGCTGTTCGGCTTTGGATTGGCCGGTCTCTGACGCGGGTCGGTCCTTGTCAGTCTTTCTTTCCCCAGTACGTGGCACCCGGCGGTGTTCCGCGCG
>JBNKCR010000086.1:0-24500 GCA_050287845.1 Polyangia bacterium | reverse complement strand
GGACTGTACGATTTCCCGACGAGCAATTCAATCGAGGACAGCGTGACCACAAATCGCCCGACACGAACCTGGCACATTCCGTCTGAACCCTGAACAAAATATCAAATCAACCGCAGATTCATCGCGCATATCCAAACTTCGCACAACGGAACAATAATCACTCTGAGCCAATTTACTGTGCCAATTTACTGTGGCTAATTCGCTGGCCAATTCGCTGGGCCAATTCGCTGGGGGAAAAAATCACTACGGTTCAGAATCACTGCGCGGCACTGAAGTCGCCGCCATTTTCTACAGCCTTATCGAGAGTGCCAAACTATGCGGCATCAATCCCCATCAATATCTGCTGGAATCCACCAAACGCCTGCTCCGAGACCCGGAAGATATTCTTCTGCCACACCAGATGATGGAATTCTGAGATTTCGAAATTTTCAAACAAGCGTGCTGCAACCGTCAACCGAGAAAGCATTTGGGACAGGGCGAGGATTTGCGTTTATACGAACTTACGATTTTGGAAAGGCTCTCATCTCCACACACACGGGGATTTCCCGCGAGATAAAAACTTGAATGCCGCCCTCCAACCATCCCGCAAGAATGTTCAGGTAAAAACAATCGGAGTCATTTTAAGAGGTCATTTTAAGAGAGTCATTTTAAGAGAGGTTATTAAAAAAACCGCTTCTGAGTAAAAAAAGTGTCAGTGTGCTTCAATTATCGCAAACGGCAGTCTGGCCTGGGGGGCGGCATGGTTGGACATGGTGAAGGGGAGCGCGGCTTTCAGGGTTTCCTGGACTTCAGATGACAGCATCAGCAGGTTCTGTTCGGTAACGTGTACACCGCCCATTCGTCTGGCCATCAGGGTCAGCATATCTCTTGCCGGTTTGGGCACGTGAATCACTCTGGTGTCGGGGCGGATATTGCCCAGCGCCCGGGCGTGGTCAAGGGCCACCTGATATCCGCCGGTACGATCGACCAACTTGTGATTTCGGGCATCGGCGCCGCTCCAGATGCGTCCACGCCCCAGCTTGTCCACCTGGGTGGTTGTCAGCTTGTCGCCGCGCCCCTCGGAAACGCGGCTGATGAACAGCCGATAAAATTTGCGAATCTGCGACATCAGCTTTTTCCGCTCTTCGTCAGTATATGAACGGGTCCAGGACTGCAGGTCCGCGTGGGTACCGCGGGCATACGTCTTCGTGGAAATCCCCACTTTATCCAGCAATCCGGAAATATCCGCCTTGCCGTAGTAAATGCCAATTGAGCCAGTCAGTGTGGTGGATTCGGCCACGATCACATTTGCCGCGGACGCAATATAGTACGCTCCCGACGCCGCCACATCTCCCAGAGATGCCACTACCGGTTTCACCTGCCGCAACGCCATCACTTCCCGCCAGACCAAATCCGACGCCAGCGCCGACCCGCCCGGGGAGTTGATTCGCAGCACCACTGCACGAATCCGATTATCTTCCTTCAATGCGCGAATCTGCTCGGTAAGGGTTTTGGCGCCGGACTGATGTATACCAAACATGGGCAGGTGCATGCTTTCCCCATCCACAATGTCGCCTTCTATATGAAGCACGGCAACCGACGGCGAATCCAGATAGGTGCGGCTCCGCAACTGCTTCCGCCCGTAGTTTTCAGAAACATACACCGGCGTTCCGAGCAGCGTCTCAAAAGCGGATTCCAGCTCATCGGCTGCCACCACTTTGTCGGCAATCCGGTAGGTCAATGCTTCTGACGCCAGGAATGGCCCGGATTCGATGGCTTTTTGGGTATCTGCGACGCTTTTGAAGTCGCGATCTTTCTGCAGAGCCCATACGAGCTTGCCATACACCGAATCCATAAACCGGTTCATTGCTTCGTCAGCGGGTGGCGTTGGACCCGTTTCTGTAAATGCTTCCGGTGCGCTCTTGTATTGGCCGATGCGAACGATATCTGCTTTCACCCCAATCTTGTCGAGCAAATCCTTGAAATACATGGTCTGGGCCGACAAACCGGCGAGACGGATTCCCCCAGCGGGATTCACCCAGATCTCACTGGCCGCGCTGCAGCTCAGGTACGCGGATGCATCTGCTTCTTCGATATAGCACACCGTTCGTTTGCCCGCGTTATTGGCCGCTATCACTTCGGCACGAACCTCCATGGCCTGGGTTATAGAAAGCGATTGGGCTCGTGGTTTCAACAACAGCATGTCCACACTGCGATCCCGTCGCGCCCGCTCCAGACGACTGATAAGACGCGTCATGTCCAAGCTCTCCAGATCCCGGCTGATTTCAAACGGTACGATGAGGGCCGGTGCCAGAACCAGAGGAATGGACGGCGGTACATCGCCAGAGAACTGGACCGCCATACTGAGACCCTCGAACCCATCGTGGGCCTCCGGATACAATTTGTAATACGGCGATACCTGGAGACCGAACGGGAACCGGTCGGAATCAATCGACAATGATGCATCCAGATAATACCCATTCTCCATTTCTCCATTGTGCAGCCCTTCAGCCACAAACCGACCCCGAAGTGAGACACCATCAGTGAGCATGACCGTGGCCATCGCATGCAGGTCAGTCCGCTTGAAAGAATCGGTAACATAATTGTTGTTGATGGTGTCAAATACCCTCCTGTCCCCATGCATGTAATGGAGTTCAGCACCGAGCGCGACCCGATCATCGCCGAATGGCCGCACGGTCATTGCAGAAACAAATCGCTTGGGCGCATCTTCATGACGGGCAGGCAGACGATTGTTTTCATAAAAAATCGAACTGTACGTCACGCCGGGGGTATTGGCATCGCTGTACGTGAACGCCACATTCAGTTGATTGATGGGACGAACCGCAATACTCAAATCCAGGCTGTGCATCACCGGGCCAAAATCGTTTCGCATGGACCGGCGATAGGCAATCCCCAGCCCCAGTCCCCGGGATGGATTGAGAGACATGGCAAGCGACAGACGTCCGCGTTTGTCCAATCCCTGCCAATCGCGGATGTACTCATGGGGAAGCAGCAGCTCGGTGGCAACCCCAAACCCCAATGGCCCAGCGGGAAATGCAAAGTAAAACCCGTGCCCCTGCCCCGGCAAATGGGAATGATCCCCCATGGTGGTTGCGGCATACACAAAACTCCAGGAATCCAGAAATCCGATATTGGCCGGATTGGTTGAAATTGCCGTCGCATTATTCACCTCCGTTACAGAGGGCGATGGCAGCTGAATGCCTTCTGTTGGCGCATTATAGAGTTCCTGGGCCAACATGACTCTTGAGCAGAACAAACTCACAACAATAACAGCAAGTGACAAACTTCGGTACATACGTCCACGCATTGCGCTTACCTCTTTCCATTCTGACTTAATCTTCATCGTCTTAATCTTCATAGTAAGGTTAAATAACATCAATCATTACAGTGTAAACCTATCACAACATCCCAACAGTGAATCCGCAATACCGGAGCCAAACCACTCCAATGGACGGTATCATCTATCTCCATGCGGGAAATAATTGTTCGTTATGCCACACATCTACAGTAACGTTGTGCACCGAAACACACCAGAATGAGTGGAAAAAATGCGATTTCCTGCACTGAGCCCCTCTGTTTGCCGCTGATATGGCCCCGGCAAACAGGATCACATGTCATCAAATGGATTGGCATCATCCGGGCGGAGCATTCCGAAATCGTGACGGGAAAGTCCGGCAATCAGGATGGCGAGCCCCAGACGATCCAGATCATCATCGGATGGCAGAGAACCGTCATGCACAGAGCCATCGTCCGGCTCGCCACCTGTCGGAAAGTAGGCCTGGGCAGTCTGAACCATCGTATAATATTCAACCGATACTTTGGGCAGTCCGGTATTGCTCATCCACCGCCGGATATTGGTTGGCCCCGCGTTGTATGCCGCCAGCGCCAAATCCACATCCCCGTCAAACTGTTTTATCAATCGAGCAACGTAATAGCTGCCCGCAGCAATGTTGAACGCCGGATCAAACGAATTCATCCGTCCCTCCCAGCCGATACATTCCGCCAGATACGCGGCGGTCCTCGGCATGAGCTGCATCAGTCCCCGGGCGCCCACTCTGGATACAGCTTCCGGATTGAAACGTGATTCCACCCAAATCACACCGTAAATCAGACTCGCCGGTAAATTGTTCTCTCTGGCCGCCTTTTCCACCAGCGGAGCCACTGCCATCACTTTATCCGCTGTCACACTCCATCCGGCCATCCGTTTCTCCGTCGCTTCCCGCGATTCGTGCTCCGCGTCGCTTCCCTTGCCTTTCAGATTGCCACTGTGACGGACCGTCTGGCCATTCTTTTGCCTGCGTTGCCGAGAATCGCCGCGTCCGGCTTGAGTGCGACTGTTCGATGCCAATGTGCTCCGTCGGCTGCCTTCTCCTCCCGCACCACAGCCCGGCAACACGTATATCATGGCCAGCATGCCTACAATTGTCCATAATGAGAACCTCATGTGGGACATTGTACGACACAACTCCCGGACGCACAAATTTCTGACAAATCACGGTTCGATGGGCAAGGGGGGAAATTCGTTATTCGACCTGGATTGCCACCAGATCCCCAATGGTTGTTTCGATGCGGAAATGAGACTCAGAAGTGTGCCGCTCGGCGAAGAAGAAATCGAGTCGATACTGGTTGTCTTCAGTGATAGCCAGCTCGTCCGCCATCTCATCCAGATCTGCGGTGCCGGTCAGCGGGCCATGCACACCGCCCAGGTCAATGGCAAGGCGGCCGTTGATGTATACCCAGAGATCGTCATCGCCAATAAATGTGAATACCTCGCCGCCGTTGTAGGTGAACCTGGTATGCAGCTCAAAGGTGAAATGATAGTTGTGATCGTATCCGTCGTTCCCGAAAAGTTCATCATCAATGGGGAAAAACTCCTGATTGTCGTACACCCATTGGCCAGATGAATCCCTTTCCAGAATCAGGGTGTATGGCATGGACATGTTAATATCTTCCACATCGTTGAACCACTGAGCGAATTCCTCCGGGCCATTGGTGGAATCGGTGCCACTATCGTCGCCCGCGTACACCGGTTTCGCATCCTCCCCCAGCCTATCGGTCACAATTCCCGGATCGGTGCGAATCACATATTCAAAATCCGGATGTGTCTCCGGCTGAAAATCCCGGATGGTCCCGGTCAGCTCGCCGGGGGGGGGTTCATCGCCATCAGAATCGGAATCACTGTCGGAATCGGTGTCACCATCAGAATCGGTATCGGTATCTGTATCGGTATCGCTGTCTGAATCGGAGTCCGAGTCTGTATCAGAATCCGAAGAACTATTATCATCTCCAGTACCATCATTGCCATTACTGCAGGCCAATATCCAGAATATCGCACCCATCAGCACCAGTAGCATGTACGCTTCTTGTTTCATGGTTGCTCCTCTCATTATCTGCGCTCCCAGCGCAAATACGCTTTCTTTAATGTATCACACTGGTGACACAGAAACCGTTAAATCCGTCTCATAGTGGCACGACCCCGATGGAAAAGGTGAATTATTTGATATCATTCCATTTTTATCGAACAAATACCGCGTCGCTGTGCACTGATCATCAGTCTCCCGGTTACATTTTCGGGCAAGCAGTGATAAGAGATTTATGCTATTAATTTGTAAGAATAAGTAATTAAAAGAAATCAATATTAACATAATGAACATCATTCGCCCCCAGCATAACTGGCTATCCAGATTTTCACGGTACACCACCGTCATTGGACTGCTGAGCATGAGCCCGGGATGGACCGGTTGCAAAGACACCGCCACCGGCACAGCCCCCCTTCCCCGTTCCGATCAGAAAACCATCACCGCCGGGGGACACGCTTCAACCAATCCGAACTGTCCCTCCACAGCCATTCACCATGGCGATTTTCCGGCGGTTTCCCCAGAGTATCGCACACTGAATTACTGGCTGTCCCGATGGTCGCAGGCGGAATTGGACCAGCCCCTGCTCTCCACCGATGACATCGCACGCCAGAATCGGGCAGTGGGCCTGAGCGGAAAGTCACCGGTGACGCAATGGAATCTGCTCGACCCGATACCCCGCGTAAAAATCGCCGAAGATTCAAAGGAGCGATTCGATCTGATGGGACAGCGCCTCAAAAACCGCGAGCTGGTCACGGAAAATGGCGCTCCCGTTCCACCCCCGCTCATGAAATTTGTTTCCCTTGAAGCCGGCACATTGCGCAGCGACAGCGAACCACCTATCTGGCTTGTGGCGCTCTCACCAGTACAAATCCGATGCATTCCTTTTGATGGCCCCCTCTACAGCGCAGACTCCGATCGGGCGTTCGATAAGAATGCCTGCAGTACCGTGTCACCGCAGGAACCGTTCGAAGTCCTTGGACGGTGGAAAAATAAGATGCTGTTTATTCGCACGAGATATGCGTTCGGATTCATCCGTCCGGACGCCGCAGTGTCACCCGATGTGGATATATCCAGGCGAAGCGCATACATGAACGCGCCCGCTGTCCGCACAGAGAAGACAATTTCAGCCGATTGCAACGGCGAAACGATTCAGGTGCCCGCCTACACCATCCTGCCAATAGTGAACGGTCATTCCGTTCTTGTGGCCGGAAGGTCCGGATTCTGCACCCCGGATATGCCGTCAGACACGACTCTCACGGCAAGACCGCTGACTCGAAGATCCTTCTATGAAACGGCATTCCAGTATCTGGATGCGGCGTACGGATACGGAGGGTCCGGAAACGGCATGGACTGCTCACGGTATGTAATGAACGTTCTATCGGCATTTCATCTGTTTGTACCGCGGAACAGCGCCGCCCAGTCACAGGCCGGATCCTTTTCGCTCGATGTCTCGCAGGTAACTGATCTTGAACAGAAGCTGAACTATCTGAATATGGCTGCCCAACAGGGAGTCGTTGCCCTCTATTTTCCGGGACATATCATGTTTTATCTCGGGCAGACCGATGATGGCGTCCCCATGGCCATCCATTCGCTGGGAGAATATGTCCGGCCGTGCACGCCGGAAGCGCCAGATAGGGGAGAAACGGTTTTCAGAGTGAAAAAAGTGGTGGTCACCGACCTCTCCCTCGGACTGGGCAGTTCACGAAAATCGTTTCTCGAACGCCTGACCCGCATCGTTGTGTTCGGCGAGAAGGCGGGTAAGACCCTCGATTCTCTGGTCAGATACCGGGCAGCTGAACCCCCGGCACTGCCTTCGAAGGATGCGTGTTCCGATTCAGTGCAATTGCGCATTTTTCAATCGCCGAGGCGGCTGATTATCGGCGAGCCCGCCAGATTAATTGCCACCGGACAGACGCCATCCTCCCGGGCGACACTGCAGATTTATGCCCCCGATGGCAGCCGCATCACGCATCAGGTGCACCCGCTGCCGGGTCCCCCCGTTACCCGATGGGCCCGTTTCACCCCCGACGCCACCGGCACATATACCGTTGTGCTGGGCGATGGCAATACCATGTACGCCTGCGATCGGTTCAGCGTTCGCACCTGGCGCGATCCGCAGAAACCGCGCGTCGAACCCGGTCCCTACTGGCAAACGCGATGGAAGTGGGAACAGGATACCGAAAATTTCTTCGCTGCTTTTGTGGAGCAGTTGTTCAGTTTTCCACCCGATGTCGAAATATCATGGCGCGGACTTCAGACCCTCCTCAGTGACCCGGATAAAAATCTCCTGTTCAATCATCTCGGTGACAATGAGGATACGGCGCTCAACCTGAACCCGGATTGTGCAGATCTGCCATATTTTTTACGCGCGTACTTTTCGTGGAAAACAGGTCTTCCATTTGGCATCCGCTCCTGCAGCCGGGGCCGGGAAGGTCGTCCACCCTCCTGTACCGAGTTTCAGACCAATGATCAGGAGGCGCCTTTTGCAGAAGAATTGGATAACGAATCAAAAATTTTTGAGCGCTTTGCAAATGTGGTTATCGGATGGAATGCCCATTCCGCCAGCAGTCGCACACACCCCGGTGCGGATGACAGCGACTTTTACCCGGTGTCGCTGCAGAAAAATGCGTTGCCGCCAGGCACCGTGTTTACGGACCCATATGGACATGTGATGATTGTGAGTCAATGGGTGCCCCAGCCCCTGGGTGGGTATGGTATTTTAATGGCCGTGGATGCACAGCCCGATGGCACCATCGGCCGACGACGATTCTGGCGGGGCGATTTTCTCTTTGATAATAACATTGATAGTTATGGGGCCGGATTTAAAAGATTCCGCCCCATCGTTATAGAACCCCGGGAGGTTGATGGCGAAATCATCCGGGTGGCCCGGACCCTGGAGAATCGCGAATTGAAGAGGAGTCGGATATTCTCCCGCTACAGCATGGCGCAATATAAAGGCGATGTCGAAGACTTTTATCGTCGGATGCAGCAGTTGATCAATCCCACACCGCTGAACCCCGAAAAACTGCTGCGAAGCCGGATTGATGCGTTTTACGATACAGTGAAGCGACGAGTTCAGGCAGTTGATATCGGTGAAAAATATATGGTTCAGAAAGAATTTGCGGCCATTGAGATGCCGGAGGGGGCCGAAATTTTCCAGACGGAGGGACCATGGGAAGACTATGCCACCCCATCCAGGGACATGCGGCTGCTCATCGCCATGGATGCCGTGCTGAGCACCCCGGATACTGTGCGCCAGGCGCCTGAACAGTTCGGCATTTCAAAAGGTTCCGAGATAAACCGGGTAATATCGCGTCTCATCTCGCTTCTGGAATCGGAGTTCGATTCAAAATTCATTGAATATACGCGGACCGATCAATCCAGATGGCGTCTGACACTTTCAGAAATTATCCATCGCGGCAAGGCGTTGGAGCTGGCGTACAACCCCAACGATTGTCCGGAGATCCGCTGGGGCGCACCAGAAAAAAGTGATGAACGCAACACCTGCAAGCGCAGCGCACCGTCCGAGCAGCTGTCCAGAATGAAACAGTATCGACAGTGGTTTCACACCAGAACCCGCCCGATCAGACCGTAGAGACGACAATATCGATTTGATTTTGATTGGAAACGGAATCCGTTGGGGATGCACATATCTATCAAATAATTAATGCACCTTTGTCATGGATCACATTATCCGGCTTGCACTTTTCCATGTTAACAAGTAATACTTCTTTGTAATCATTCCCGAATTCTGGAATGTTGAGATATAAACTGAATATATGCGATCCGTTCGGAACAACGAACGATAAAAAAGCTGCGAAAGCGGCGAAATGAAAATGGCAGGCGGCGACGACGCCTGTCTCATATATTTAAGTCGGTCAGCGCCGATATGCGTGGCTGAAATCTCCAGTATTCCACACAATTCCAGGTTTTCCGGAATGATCGGATTGAATTAACCGCACCGTGTCCAATGCGTCGCGCGTGCTTTACCATATTAAAAAAGGAGTGGTTCGATGGAACCCATTATTTACGGATTGCTGGGCCTGATTATCGGCCTGGTTGGCGGTCTGGTTACAGGTCGAAAGATAAAAGCAAAAAAGGAAGCCATTGAAAGTGAGGAGGCTCTTAAGGAAGCGGAACTGATACGGGGCGCAGCACGACGGGAAGCCGAAAAAATTCGACAGGACGGCGAAATTGCGGCCCGGGAAGAAAAAATGAAAGTACTGGCATCCGCCGAAAAGGAAACGGAGCACCTTAAAAAAGACATTCTGCTTAAAGAAAAAAAATATCGCTCACAGGAAGAACTGCTGAACAAAAAGAAAGATATGCTGGCCGGAAAGGAAATCGATATTTCCAAACGGGAAGCCGCCATCGAGCGAACCGAACGAACACTGATTGAACGGAAACGCAATCTCGACAAAAAGATTGTGGAAGTTCAGCAGACCATCGAACGCAAAGCCGGCTTGTCGCGGGATGAGGCCAAAAAGGAACTCATCGAAAGCATTATGGACGACGCCAAGCGAACAGCCGCACTTTCTGTCCGTGAAATCGAGGAAGAAGCCAGGGAAGAAGCAGAAACCCGGGCCAAGCGCATCATCGGTGTCGCCATTCAACGGTACGCGGGCGAACACATTCAGGAGCGCGCCGTATCGGTGATTCATTTGCCGAACGATGAACTGAAAGGCCGGATTATCGGTCGCGAAGGCCGCAATATTCGAGCTCTGGAAGCCGCCACCGGCATTGATTTGATCGTGGACGATACACCTGAAACCGTTGTTATTTCCGGTTTCGATCCGGTTCGCAGAGAAGTCGCCCGACTGTCGCTGGAGCGCCTGATCCAGGATGGTCGCATTCATCCCAGCCGGATTGAGGAAATCGTTTCGAAAGCGCGCAACGATGTGAACAAAGCCGTTAAAGACGCTGGCGAGCAGGCGATTCTGGAGCTGGGTCTGGCGCGGGTGCATCCTGAAATCGTGAAAATGCTTGGACGCCTCAAGTTCCGATACAGTTACGCGCAGAACGTGCTTCGACATTCGGTTGAATGTGGATTCATCGCCGGTATGATGGCGGCGGAACTGGGATTGAATCAGCGAAAAGCCCGGCGTGCCGGACTCCTCCATGACCTCGGCAAAGCCATGACCCACGAAATTGAAGGGTCCCATGCGGTTATCGGCGCGCAGTTTGCTAAAAAACACAAGGAAGAGCCATTGATTGTCAATGCCATTGCCTCCCACCACGAGGACGAACCGGCTGGCAGTGTCATCGCCCATCTCGTTGCCGCGGCCGACGCGCTTTCCGGCGCCCGTCCCGGTGCACGGCGGGAAATGCTCGAATCCTATGTTAAACGCCTCGAAAGTCTTGAAGGTATCTGCAAAAGCTTCGAAGGCGTCAGCGAGTCCTACGCGATTCAGGCAGGACGGGAAGTGCGTGTTCTGGTGCAGAACGAAACCATTTCTGACAACGACGCGGTAATGCTGTCCAAGGATATCGCGGCACGAATCGAGTCAGAACTCACCTATCCCGGTCAGATTCAGGTAACGGTTATCCGGGAAACCCGCGCTGTCGCCACGGCGAAGTAAAAGGCATACGGACATGTCCCACCTTAAAATACTCATGGTTGGCGATGTAATGGCAAAAACCGGACGATTCGCGGTGCGAAAGGTGTTGCCCGGGATTATCGCTAAACGAGAAATCGATTTTGTGGTTGCAAACGGCGAAAATATTGCCGGCGGCATCGGCATCACCCCGGAACTGGCCAATGATCTGTTCGACTACGGTGTGAATGTCATCACTTCGGGAAATCACATCTGGAGACAGCGGGAAATTCGGCCGTACATTGAAAAAACGCCGGCATTGCTTCGCCCCCACAACTTCATGAAGGGGCAGCCCGGACGTGGGTTCGGCATTTTTGAAACAGCTGCCGGTGTACGGATTGCCGTTGTGAACCTGGCTGGACAGGTCTACATGGATGTCAATCCCGACAGCCCGTTCACCGCTGCAGACAATATTTTAAAGGAGCTCCGCGACGTGAAAATCATTTTTGTGGATTTTCATGCGGAGGCTACCAGTGAAAAACGCGCACTGGGATACTATCTGAACGGCCGGGTGTCTGCAGTGATCGGCACCCATACCCACGTGCAGACCGCGGATGAACAGATTCTTGATAATGGCACTGGTTTCCTCACCGATGTGGGCATGACCGGTCCCCATGATTCAATTATCGGAATGCAGAAGGAACTGGTGATAGGACGGTTTGTTACCGGAATGCCCGAAAGTTTCAAACCGGCCAAAAACGGGCCCCGTTTTCAGGCGGTGCTACTCGAAGTCGATCGGTCCACCGGCCACACCGTACATATCGAACGCATCAATCTGGCGGTGGAATAGCACCATTTCGCGCCGACTGATTCTGTATTTCTCAACATTCCGTTGGCGACCGTCTGTACATCAGATACACAGAACGGATTTCATTTCGCTCAGTTCCAACATGAGTGTGACGATAGCCGGTATCGGATGATGACAATTCCCGCAGACCAACTTGCAATCCTGAATCGGACTGGACATTCACCGGGGACTACTATTTTCCGGAACCGTGGGCTGCGGCGAACCAAGGCTGAAGCGCCCATCTTTTTTCATTTTTTCTGCAACAACTCCCTGTGACAGCCGAAAAGCAGGACAACTTGAACGTGCCGACAGGAGGAAAAGTATGAAAACATTGACACTGTATTTCCGGGGAATTCCCATTGTTCATAAACCCATTTCCAGACCCCAGATTCAAATCGGGACAACCCATGACAACGACCTGATTGTTGCATCGTCGAAACTCCGGGATTGCCGCGTCACCGTGGAGATGAACGAACATGGAAAATGGCAATCCCGCATTGAAGGAAACAATGCCGGCATCTCCCCGATTGCGGAGGAGATGCTCCCGGGAAAGCGGATTGCGCTTGGAGAATACCAAATCGGGCTGTCGACCATTTCCACCGGTTCGCCGACGCCCGGCGCCGATCAACTCAACCTGATTGGCAATACTGCGGCAATGCAGCAGCTGCGCCATCGAATCCGGCAGATGGGCCCACTTCAGGGACCGGTACTTATTGAAGGCGAAAGCGGTACGGGAAAGGAACTCACCGCCCGGGCGTTGCATCAGTGTTCAAAGCGCAAAATGGAACCGTTCGTAGCAGTGAATTGTGGCAGTATTACAGACACCATGGCAGAAGACATTTTCTTCGGTCACAACCGGGGCGCGTTCACCGGGGCCAGCCAGCAGCACAGAGGCGTGTTCGAACAGGCCAACGGCGGCACCCTCTTCCTGGATGAAATCGGTGAACTCCCCCTGTGTCATCAGGCCGCGCTTCTTCGGGTTCTCGACACCAGAACCGTCTGCCGCATCGGTGCGGAACAGGCAACCCGGATTGACTTCCGTCTGATTGCCGCCACCAATCGGGATTTGAAAAAAATGGTGAAAGACAGGAGCTTTCGTTTGGATTTATATCACCGAATCAGTACTCTGCAGCTTCAGCCACCGCCATTACGAACGCGAAAAGACGACATCGAGCTGTTGTCGATTTTTTTTCTGGGGGAAATGCAATCGGATGTGGGACAGAAAACCCTCAGCGATGATGCCTTAAAAAAACTGAAGGATTACCCATGGCCGGGAAACTGCCGCGAATTGAAAAATGTGCTGTACAAATCAGCTGCGCTGACGGCGGGAATCACCCTCAGCGCAGAAGACATGGAACTTGGCACGGAAGACCGGGTGATTCGTATCCGGCAACTGAATGACGAAATCATCACTCAGGAAATGTGCCGACTCGATGGGAACGTTTCTGCGGTGGCCCGGACGCTCAATATCCCGAGAACCACCCTGCGCAATCGGCTGAAACTGCTGAAAAGCCACGTGATTGTCGACAGTTCATCCCACGACGCCACCGAATACCCCCGGGAACTCAACGGGATGCCGGATACCGCTGAATCGTACGACTTTTCATTTTCATCGGCATCATCATCGCAGCACTGATTGCATCGCATCAACCCCTGCTCGCGTTACAGGATTTGGTATCCCTGCCAACCGTTTTCCATATCCGCGACATTAAATTTGATGCATTTTATGTTCTCAAAATCATTGAACATGGTATCGTCCGCGCGCTTTGAAGTGAAATTAAAGAGACTGGTTCACGACGGAACCTATCTCCAACCAAAGGACAGTGACCATGAGCGACGACTACAAAAACAGTATCTGCCTTCCCAAAACAAAATTCCCGATGAAAGCCGGTCTGGCCAAACGGGAGCCGGAATTTCTGAAATTCTGGGAAGAAAATGACATTTATGCCAAAATGCTGAAGAAAAATGAGGGCAATCAGAGATTCATCTTCCATGATGGCCCCCCGTATGCCAACGGCACCATTCATCACGGTCACATTCTGAACAAAGTACTCAAGGACATCGTGGTCAAGTACCAGATGCTGAAGGGAAACTACGTGCGGTACATTCCCGGCTGGGACTGTCATGGCCTGCCCATTGAACTGAATGCCGAAAAGGAACTGGGGAAACCCAAAGACAGCGATGACAAGCTTTCAATTCGCAAGCGCTGTGAAGAATTCGCCATGAAATGGTCCACCACGCAAATGGCGGAGATGAAACGTCTTGGTGTGTTCTCTGACTGGGAACATCCGTACCGCACCATCCACCCCGAATATGAACAGGCCATCGCTGAGCAATTGGCAGCCATCGTGGACAAAGGCATGCTCTACCGTGGCTCAAAACCCGTCTACTGGTGTTCTGAATGCACCACCGCGCTGGCTGAGGCGGAGGTGGAGTACATGGATCACGCGTCTCCATCGGTGTATGTACGGTACGACGTCATCGACCGGAGTCGGTTGCTGGAAATTGCCGGGTTGAAAGACGACGGCAAACAACTCTCCGTGGTCATCTGGACCACAACGCCCTGGACGCTGCCGGCATCGCTGGTGATTGCGGTGCATCCCCGCTACAACTACCGGGCGTTCCGGGTGAACGACGAATACGTGATACTGGCCGAAGATATGGCGGAAGAGGCGTTCAAGGCGTCAGTTCTCGAATATGAACCCGTGGGCGATACCTTCAACGGTCGACAGATGGAAAATCTCAAATGTCGGCACCCGTTTGTTGAAGATCGGGAAATCCCCATTCTCCTGGCAGAGTACGTCACTCTGGAAGCCGGTACCGGATGTGTTCATACCGCGCCAGGTCATGGTCAGGATGACTACGTACTCTGCTCGGCGCACGGCATCGAACCATACGCCCCCGTGGACGAAAAAGGGCGCTTTGAAGAAGATGTGGAAAAATGGCAGGGAATGAAAGTGACCGATGCCAACCCTCATATCGTTGAATATCTGAGTGATATTAAACGGTTGATGAATCCATCCGGCCAGAAAATCAAACACCAGTACCCCTGTTGCTGGCGCTGTAAAACCCCGGTGATTTTCCGCTCCACACCACAGTGGTTTATCTCGATGGATAAAACCGGTCTGCGGGAACAGGCGCTGAAAGAAATCGATGCTACCCGATGGATTCCCCCATGGGGTCGGGATCGGATTCGCGGTATGGTGGAAGACCGGCCGGACTGGTGTATCTCCAGGCAACGCCTCTGGGGTGTACCGCTGCCATTTTTCTTCTGCAGCGATTGCGGCAAAAGTCTGGTGGACGGCGATGTGATTCGACACGTGGCGAGCATTTTCGGCGAACATGGCAGCGACGAATGGTTTAAACGCGAACCGGCGGCACTGATGCCCGAGGGGACCCACTGCGAATGCGGCTGCACCACCTTCCGCAAGGACGAAAACATTGTGGATGTCTGGTTTGAATCCGGCGTCAGCTGGGCAGCCGTGGCCAATAAAGTGGAGGGACTCGGGGTGCCCACCGATTTGTATCTGGAGGGTTCCGATCAGCACCGCGGCTGGTTCCATACGTCTTTACTGACTTCTGTGGCCACCACCGGAAAAGCGCCCTACAAGGCGGTGCTCACCCACGGATTCATCTGCAACGAACAGGGGAAGAAATATTCAAAAAGTCAAAAAAACTTCGTTCCACCAGCCAAAACCATCGATACCCAGGGTGCGGAAATTCTGCGGATGTGGGTGGGATACGAGGATTATCGTTCGGACATTGTCTATTCGCCCAAAATCATCACCGCGCTGACAGACTCGTACCGGAAAATCCGTAACACCATGCGCTTTCTGCTGGGCAACACCGACGGATTCAACCCGGAAACCCACATGGTGGCCATGGCGGATATGCCCGAGCTGGATCGCTGGATGCTGGCCAGATTCCATCAGTATCTGACCCGTCTTGACAGGGCCTATGAAGAATACAATTTTCACCTGATTTTTCACCGCACCGTGGAGCTTATCACCAGCGACCTTTCGTCGTTCTACCTGGACATCATCAAGGACCGCCTCTACTGTGAAGCCCCCAATGGACAACTGCGCCGGTCAGCCCAGACCGTGCTGTATATCCTGGCCAGGGACATTTCGCGCATTCTCTCGCCGGTGCTGAGCTTCACCGCCGAAGAAGTGTGGCAGCATCTGCCCGGTGCAGAAACCGCCGTGGAGTCGGTATTCCTGGCAGGCTTCCCCGTGCCGGAAGAAGAATGGAAAAACGACGGCCTGCTCTCGCGATGGCAGACACTTCGGGAGGTTCGGCGGGAAGTGACCAAAGTGCTGGAGGACATGCGAAGGGACGGCAGAATCGGCAACGCTCTGCAGGCCAGCGTTGTGGTCTCCGCTTCCGGCAAGACCTTCGAACTGCTTGCAGATATGGGCGAAGAGATGTTGACCGATGTCTTCCTGGTCTCGTCCTGCAAATTAACGGAAGGTGAAGGCGACACGGCAGTGACCGCAATGCCGAGCGAAGATGAGAAATGTCCCCGTTGCTGGCGCATGGGACACGGCGTCGGAACGGACAGTGAACGTCCGGAACTGTGCAGCCGATGTGCAACAGTGGTGCAGGGACTGGTGAACTCCGGCCAGTTCACCGCCGGGGAATAACAACCGTGCTCGGACTTTCTGCGCGCGGCAAGCCGTGGATTTTCGCCATCGTCATTGTCCTGTGTGGAGTGGGAGTCGACGCCGGCAGCAAGCTTGCCGCCCGGCATATGCTGCTCAACCAGCGGTTCTTCAACCGTCAGCACGACTACCTCACGTGCAACGGCACATCGGTGGAATTGCGTCGTCAGCTCTTTGTTGAGAACAACTCAAAAAAAATTCTGGTGATACCGGGCTTTTTTCAATTCAGATATGTGGAAAACTGTGGGAGTTCCTTTCGAATCATGGACAACGTGGCCGAGGGAATCCGGTTGCCCTTTATTCTGACCGTCACCATTTTCGCCTGCATGGCAATACCATTCGTTTATCTTCGCACAAGGCCATCCCACCGGCTGATGCTGTTCAGCCTGCCCCTGGTTCTCGCCGGCGCCCTCGGGAATCTGATAGACCGTGTCTATTACCGGTATGTAGTGGATTTCATTGACTGGTTTGTGGTATTTCGTGGCAAGGCGTATCATTGGCCCACTTTCAATATTGCAGACACCCTGATTCTGGCTGGACTATTGTTGATGGTGTTGCAATTGACCCGGGATAAGGAAAATCATAATGAATGATTCTACAAGACGATTGAATACCCGCCCCTTCGTGGCGGCTCTCGCTATTTTTATCACATTCACCGCATTTGACCAGGCATCCAAGTACTGGGCGCATCATGCGCTGCTGACCGATGAATTTCACGAAAAAACAGATACGTACCCCACCTGCTCCACTCCGGAACATGAGCAGGACAGAGGCCGCTTTGTGTATCGCAATGCCACCCCCATCACCGTAATTGATAATCTGTTCACGTTCAGATACGTTGAGAACTGTTCCAACGCGTTCAGCATGATGAAGAATGTACCGGAGAGTTTCCGGTTTCCGTTTCTCCTGATTATTTCAATATTCGCCTGCTTCGGAATTCCGTACATGTTTCTCAAAACGCCCCCCGCTCACCGGTTCACCCTGTACGCGTTGCCATTCATTCTCTCCGGGGCGCTTGGCAATCTGCTCGATCGCATGTTTTACAGATACGTCATTGATTTTATCGACTGGTATGTGGTCATCGACGGAAAAGAACACCATTGGCCCACATTCAACATCGCTGACGTTGCCATTGTGGTGGGAATTGGCCTGATGGGATTGCAGATATTAACCACGCCCAGGAAAAAAGCAGCCGGCGAGGCAAACACAGGAAAGAAGTAGAAATAATCGGTCGGTCACTCGCTCGCGGTATCTTCCGTGTCTTCGGGATCGCCAATATCGCTCACCTTTTCGTCAGCATCTTCTTCTGACGCCCCCGTATCAGAAGTATCTTCCGGCTCTTCCTCATCCACCTCTTCCAGCGCACTTTTATCCGTTGTTCTGATGAAATCTGTTTAATTTACGCCAAAATGCCTGGAAACAGGTTAAACGACTTGTACAGATGTGATATGGACCCAATCTGGCGACATTAACTGTGGTGTCACAACCCGCGAGGCAAGCAATGCATATTTTAATTTTAAATACACGACTCGTTCCTGAATCCAAACCCGGAGAAGAATCGCTATGCCAGAAGCTGGCTGCGCAGTTCGTTCGTATGGGACACGATGTGCGCCTGGTCGCCCCGGTTGATTTTGAACTGGATCGCCTGCAGACGCCACTGGCCAAACGGCTGTCGCCAATCACGGTGACCACCGATGGCAATACATTCAGCTATACCCGTTTTGATACGCGGGCCAATACCGGCGTCGAATATCGCCTGCTTCAATCCAAAACGGACAGTCCGGATGCCTACGGTCCGGATGCGTTGGGCGAAGCGGTAAACCAGCTGGTCGCCGGCATGGATTTCTCCCCGGAGTTGACCATCATTTTTAACAACCGGATTTCCCAAAAGGGGGCGCCGGAAAACTGCCCCCATACCATCTCTGCCATCACGGGAGAATCCCTGTCCGATTTTCCTGCGGACACGGGCAGCATGGCGGAGTTCGAACGTGTTATCATACACGGGCCGGTACTGGCGGGTAAACTGCTCGAATCCGCTCCGGATTCTTTTCTGGCCAGAACCATCCGCACCGGGAAAGCGGAAATCCTGCCCATACTGACCATGGCCAATAGCAATGACAGTTTTCACAAACCATCGGCCAAAGCATCCCTGCAAACAACACTGGGATTGCCGGTGCGGGATGATGTGCCGCTGTTTTATCTGTACCTCCCCATGGCCCAATGCGTCGATATTCTTCCTGAAATTCTGTCTCAGGAAATCCAGGTGGTCTGCAAATGCGAAGCAGAAGCCATCGCAGAGCTGCTGGAAACCTACCCGGACCGACTTTGCGCATTGCCGTCTGACAGCAAGGACGCCATACTTGTCAAAGCCGCGGACTTCTGCGTACAACCCAATCACACCGATGCGGTCGCCGCCAGCCTTCAGACCGGCACCATCCCGATAGTCCCCGCAGAAAACAACTTCACGATTGTGGAACTCTCACCGGATGGCGAAAGCGGCACGGGGCTTCTGTATCCCGAAGGAGACCTTGAAACCGCCATTGGCAAGGCTCTGGGGCTGTACAGCATTCAAAAGACTTTCGGAGACCTCAGTGCCAGGGTCTCGCACTCCGTTGTGTCCCTGGAGTCCATTGCCAACACGTATCTGAAAGGCTGAACCTCTCCAACCCACCGTCATTCATCCCCGGGAGAGCAGTTTATTTTTTTTTGGGCTCATCCGATATTTGGTCGATTTCTTCAATCAGGCTGGTTCGCAGGTTGTGAATTACATCCGGGTCATAGGATGGACGATTATCGATGACTTCCGGTTCGTTGGAATCCCGTTCCCCGTTTTCCTGCAACCGGTTTGCCGCCGTCTCCATCGAGAGAGAATTCATCTGAATGTGTGTGGAAGCTTCATTATCCAGTGCAATACTTCCATTTGTCACCACAACGCTTTCCATGATGGCGTCGACCACTTCGTCATCGGAAAAGGCCATATCGGGTATCGACGAACGGGATCTGGCAGCAGACGCTGGTGCCGCTTCATTCAGAAAATCGAGTTCATCAGTCAATTCGCCGCCTTCAGACTCGATGAGCCGCTTGATATCCGTCATCATCAACGGCTTCGTGCCAGACGACGAAAACGTATGTTCATAGTGTTCCCGACGCAGCAATGTCGCCAGTATCCGGATGTTCTTCTTTCGATTGAGCAGTGACTTCTTCAGTCGCTCATTTTCATTCCGAAGCATATCCCGTTCACTGTTCACTGTTTCAATAAGAATTTCCTGCTCAATTAATGTTTTCTGAAATTCCTCATTGATCCCCTTTTTCGCTGCCGCTGCCGCCGTCGCCGCGGATTGCGCCTTCATTCGAATCACTTCTTCACGCAACTCCCATATTTCCTGTTGCGCCTGTTCCAGACAGCGGGAGGAATGACGCAATTCTGTCTCAAGGTCTTCGCGGACACACAGCAATTCGGTTTCGTTTTCGTGCTGCAGTCGAATCAGCTCGTTGCGCAGATGGCGAACTTTCTCCCCGGCCGTGTTCAACTTCTGCTCCGAACCTTCCTCCCGCTCCGCCAGTGCGCTCATGGCTCTGTTCAAATCCGCCTCAAGTAATCCAATTCGTTCCGCAACTGCCCGCAATTCCTCACTGGTTCGCTGATGGGCTTCCTGCTCCGTGGACAGTGCCTGATCCAGTCTGGACAACTTACCGCGCATATCCACCAGCATGGCTCTGGTTTTCTGGTGCGCGGTCTGTTCCTCCAGATACTTGATTTCCGCCGTTTCCGCCTGCTGCCGGAGAGTGGCTGCGGAGCTGATGACCGGCCGAAACTCCTCCACCTGTTGCTGAAGACTTTCCACCTGCGCGAGGGCCACGCGATGTCTCTCCTCCAGCTGGCTCAACCGCAGGGCATCCACTTCTGCCTCTATAACCAGCGCCTCCTGCTTCTGGTACGCCTTTTTCAGCTCCCTCACCTGGTTCATCGCCTCGGTATATCGCTCTTCCAACTCCGCCACATGTTCATTGCGATGGGCAACCGCCGCTCTGGAGCGACCATCCGCCACTGCCAGCGCTTCTTCCAATTCTGAGACTTTCAGCAGGGACTCGTTATGTTTTTCCTCCAACAGGGAATATCGATCACTCTGCAACTGCAACTCATCGCATCGTTGCTCCACGTCGCTCAGCCTTGACTGCGCTTCGGACAGGCGCTGCTGGAGCACTCGACTGCGTTCCTCCGCTTCTTCAGCACGAGTCGTCACAATCTGAACCAGATGTCTGGTACGTTCCAGGTCATCCCGGGTCATCTGCAGATTCTGCTCAAGCTCCTCTGTTTCAATGTCGGCATCCCGCTTTTCCCTGAGGAGTTCCTTCTTCTCGTTCTGCAACATCTCCAGCCGAATCATCAATGTCTGAATATCTTCCGCCTGGGCATCCGTCCGGGACTTATCTGTCTCGATGGCCAGCTCCAGTTCCTTGACCTGCACTTCAAGGAGATGCGCCTTTCGACGCATGTCTTCCCGGACCGCAATCTCATCGAGCAACTTTCGATGTTCCTCATCAAATTGCTGTTCCAGTCGCTCCCGCTCCTCCTGGGACTGCATACGAATCTTGTTCAGCTCTTTTTCGAGAGACCCCAGTATGGCGGTATAATTCTCCTGCTCCCGTACCTGGGATGCCAGTCGCCTTCGTTCCTCCCGCTCCTTCTGCAGCAACTCGCGCAGCTCGACAATCTCCTGTCGAACCGACTCCAACTCCGCCTCCCTCAAAGCGACTTCTTCCATACGTTCATCCAGCGCCCGCTGCCGGTTTTTCAGCTCCGCCTGCGCCCCATGAAGATCAGACAACAGCCGTCGTCGTTCCGCCTGGTGCGCCTCCCCCTCCTTTTGCTGCGACTCGCGAAATTCGACAATTTCCGTTCGAACCAACGCCAGTTCCGCCTCCCGTGACGCCGCTTCTTCAATACGTTCATCCAACGCCCGCTGTCGGTTTTTCAACTCCACCTGCGCCCCATGGAGATCGGACATCAACTGGCGACGCTCCGTCTCGTGTTCCTCCCGCTCTTTCTGCAACAGCTCGATGGCTTGCCCCCTATCTGCCAGCTGATGCTCCAGTCGACGGACCTCCTGCTTCATACCCCGCACGGATTCTTCCAGTTCAATCTGATGCTGAGATTTCAATGATGCTTTCTGCTCGGCATCCGCAACCGCCGCCTCCCTGCGAAGAATCTGTTCGTCCAGATAGGCCACTTTCGACACCAGCGATTCACGGTCGCGCACTTCCAGCTCAGCCTGAAACAGTTTGTCGTTCAACTCGTCGATCTGAACGGTCAGGATATCCAGTTTCTTGTCCCGCGCCCGCTTCTCCGCCTGAACCAGTCGGAGAGCCCCCTCATACTTTTCCGCTTCCAGTCGAAACGATTCCGCCACCGGCAAAAATGGCAACTGCGCAATCACCGTATCGTCGAGCCGGTGGTATTTACCGGACCCGAGAGCGAGAAAATAATCCGGCGTTTCTCCTTCAGCCGGCAGCATGCGGTCATCGAGCAGAGGCGCATCATCCTTGACTCTTCGGCCTATGGGAGACAGCGTGGCGCCAAACAGCGGTTGCTGCGCGAACAGAGTCAGGTGCGGGAAGTAGCGTCTCAATAACCGCTCCATATCAATAAAATCCGGAATCCTGCCTCGCAATCCGTTGGCATGAGCGCCTTCCACATTGGGAATCAACAGGGCTGCAATACCCCCGGGAGAAAGCAGATAGCGGCATCGCGTCAGCTCATTTTCCAGAGTGAATGATTCCCGTTCACACGCCAGATTCAGCATGAGAACCATATCAAACGCGCCTTGTCGAAATGGCAGAGATGCGCCACTGGCCACAATCCGCTGAAGGCCGGCTTTCACTTCCGCCTGGTGCTCCGACCTGCTCGCCTGAATTAACGTCACGGCTGATGCCATGGGCAGGAGAAGATCCGCGCCCTGTTCGTCCGGTGGATACACATCCAGGATGTTCCTGCCGTTCGAAAAGCGCTCCAGAAGCAGATATGAGGGAATGTGGTGTCCAGCCTGCATAGTTGTGAAATTATATAACGGAAAATCGATATAGGAAGTATTAAACGAAAATTATCTTGAATTGTCGTGGAGTTGCCAGAATCAACGTTGGGATATTGCCAACGCGTCCCACAATGCGTCCAGCCGCCATGTAATCCGTAACCAGGAGTTTTCCATTACAAATGTTGTATTTTTTCATTTTCACCATATCCTGTTCATTGCTAAAATATGATGATGAAAGACGGGGGGGCGTCACAAAAAGGGGGTTGGCTTGCAATCATTTCCGGTCAAGGCTGGCAGAAATAAGCGATACCTGCTTCTTCGCAGTATCCGGATTCTTGTATTTCCCGTGTTCATCTCCATTTCCTGCCAACAGTCTACCGCCAGTACTCATTCTGCAGAAATTCTGGATGCGCGGGCCGATTCCCCATTTCCCACAGAAAGCACCAGACTGGATATCGACGCCAGTGGCTATCAACCAATGGTGTACCGCAATGTGGGCTGCGGCGGCGATACGTTCGGCGTGAACACCGATACCTACGCCACCATATCCAGTGTCGGCATGAGTCATCCCGTTTTTCTCGACATCGTGGATATCCGCCCGGCGAAAGGGACTGAAAAATACACGCTCAGAGTGGCCCTTTCAGAAAGTTTCCCACGAGACAACGCCCTCGACCGACAGTACAACATCCGTTTGTCATTCCCGGATGGTAATTTTGCCGAAAATGATTTTGTTCTCTGGAAAAGACAGGGAACCGATTCGGAGACCGCCATGGCGACAGACAGTGACACTGTTGAGAATCCGGACACCAGCTCCGACGCCAATCCGGACTCTGAACCAGGGGGGAGTACCGACTCGGATTCTGTCGCAACCAACGGCACTGACTCGGAATCCGGAACGGACCTTCCCCTCGATACAGATTCGGATTCGAATGTCCCCACCGATTCTGAAACGGAATCCGATACCGCGTCAGACAATGACTCAGGTACCGGGACCGAAGGTACCGGGACCGAAGTCGAAATTGATAGCGATGTTGAAACGGACACGGAAACAGACACGGACACTGGCACAGACGACGACACCGCAACCGACACATCAGATTCACTTCATATCGAAGCGGAATGTGCCATAGATACCAATGCCGGTGACTGCAACGGAAACTATAACGGATTCCGGAGCGAGGATGTGTATGACCCGTATCTGCAGCGGCCGGTTCCCATCTGTCAGGACGCTGCCTGCAAGACGGTATCGTATATGAGTACTGGTGCGTGGATTGCGATTTCAGACATCGATTTCATGGATTACACTACACTGTCTATCCGAATATCCGCCAGCAGAGAACTGGCAGACATCGCCATTTACCTTGATGACCCGGAGACGGGCGAACTGTTGGCCCGACTGGGAACCTATACCGGTGGCCCCGATACTTTTAAAATCATCTCCACATCCATCTCCGTGGTCACCGGTGTACACCCTCTGTATATCGTGGGTGGTGAAAACCGGGACAGTTCAAGCAATGGCAACATCGACTGGCTTGAACTGTCCACCGCTGAAACGCCCATCAATACAGACCCGGACAGCTGTACACCATTCAGCTACTGCTACCGGGATTGCTGGGATTGCGCCAAAATGGGCTATTGTCTTGAGGAAAAAAACACCTGCGAAAACAATCCATCCTGTCAGAAGATTTATGATTGTATCGATGATGTATGCAACGGCCCATTTGCTGGCAATTGGGAAGTATGTTTCCAGAACTGTGTCAACAGCAGTGACAGTGAGGGCAGGGAACAATTCTGGGAATACCGATATTGTGTCATGTGTGATGTATGTGCCTCCCAGTGCAGCGGAGAACTCACCTGCCCGTGGGATTAACTGACAATTTCTGTGCTCAATTTTTCTGGATACAACGAACGGTGAGTTCGCCTTGGGACAGTGGTCGAAATTAAATTGCCAACATGGCATTTGCTGCGCCAGACTGGCAAGGCGCGAGAAGTGGAGCATACCGGGGTATGCGACCGACGAGCAACGCCGTCGGGCGGGATGCAGCGGAGGCAAGATGGCAATTTAA
>JBNKCR010000085.1:0-37419 GCA_050287845.1 Polyangia bacterium | reverse complement strand
TTCGTATGATTTTCCTTTGGAAATATCAATGGGTGACAACAGTCCAGCGCCAATTCCAATACTGATTGTTAAAAATTCACCATCAGTGGAAAACCCGAACCATTTATGAAAACCTATATTTAAATCAAACGGCAGTTTTTTTGGAGTAACATTATCTTTGAAAGGATGTTCAAAGGTGAAAGAAAATCCGCCTCCTATTTCAAAATCAGTCATCAACGCTAAATTTGTTGCTGTTGGATGGTCGGAATCCCAGCTAACTACGAAAGATCCGAAAGTTCCACCAAAACTCCATTTTTTGAATTTACCGATGAACATCCCATTCGCATCCATCAAATTCACCGGATCACTGAACACATACCCATACAGGTTCGTGTCACCGCCTTCGAAGCGGATGGGGTCTTTGTGGGTCCAGCGGCCGGTCAGCGGGTTGTAGTCGCGGGCGTTGAAGTGAACGAGGGCGGTATCGGGATCGTAGAGGCCACCGGCAAATCCGAACGGCTGGAAGCCGGGGTGGGTATCCAGGGTGACGTTGCCGAACTCGTCGTAGTCCATGCGTTGAACAATCTCACCGGAGTCCCCATCCACAACCAGTCGTACGCTGCCGATCTGATCGCGGATGAGTGCGTATGTTGTCCCTTCCTGCCAGATGGTGTCGGGCACATTTATGCCGGTGCCATACACATATTGTTGGACCACTTTGCCGGATGCGTCCAGTTTGGCCACTGGTCGCAGTTGATCCAGATACAACATGGCTTCGGTTGGTTCTCCGTTCACGCGTTTAGCAATGCGGCGTCCGGGCAGGTCATAAGAATACGCGATGGTTTTGCCATCCGGTAACACCACGCGTTGCAACTGGCCAAGTTCGTCATACTCGTAGTCTGTCGCATCACCGGTGCGGGTATCGGTGACGCGTTGCAAATCCCCGTTCAATCCGTGGGTAAATTGAAGCGGACCATACTCAATCAGACGATCCTGCGCATCGTACGTCGCCGTCATTGCACCGTCTGGTGCAGTGACTGAAAGCCGATTCCCGTTGGCATCGTAACTGTACTGTCGCAGCGTCGCATTCGCGCCATTGAGGATCTCTGATGCACGGACCAGCCTTCCGGCGTTATCGTAGGTGTACGTGATTTCCCGTGTGTCGTCTCCGATGGTTTCCCGTACAGACGTGATACGTCCTGCATTGTCACGTTCATATGTGCGATTGAAAATGGGTTCATCGTTAAAAGACGTTGTCTGTGCAGCCACTTCCGCAAACCCGTTATAGTACAGCTCGGTTTCAACATCGTTGATGGTCACCAGTTTTGGCAAGCCGGATTCAGCGCCATATTCGATTTCGACGGGGCCGACGGAAACTAGTGCGCCGGTAACGTTGTACTCGAGGTCAACACTGTCACCACCATCGACCGTGATGTTTGCTACCCGGAACCCGTCGTCGTAGTCCAAGGCGACTTCACCGGCAACGTCTCCCGTCCACGTACTGACTACAGGCAGGGGGCCGTCGTACGTCCATGTGATCGCATTTTCTGCCGGGGTGATGATACGACTCAAATATCCACTTTCCGCACTGTATTCGAATTGGTACGCGCCGGCTGCAACAGTGACATCGTTCAGTCTTCCCGCGGCATCGTATCCCCGGACGATGGTGTTGCCATCGGGCAGAATGGTCTGGGTGAGCATCAGGTCTTCGTCATACGAATAGCTGGTGATCGTTGCCTCATTCTGTAGCCGGGGTGGCGTGTACGTTCGCAACATTCCAGCGCCGTCGAATTCGTGAAGATGCGCAGATTTTCCCGGGGGTGTTACCGAGGCAAGTAAATTTAACTCCGAATAGCCAAGTTTCGTTACTTCATTGCCGGCGTTCTCCAATTGAACCGGTCGCCCCGCAACGTCGTTTACCATGTGCAGCACATTGCCCATCGCGTCAGTGAATGATTCCACAAATCCATTCTCGTCATATGTCACCGCTGTTTGCCGCGTTTCATTTTTGTTTTTCAACGCGGTGGCAACAACTCTTCCAACGGTGTCGTATTCATATGAAATGGTCGGCAGGCCGCTTCGCTGAATGGAATCAATTTTTCCGTGACTGTTGAAATGAATCAGTTCCTCCCGGTCATCATCTGTCTGAACACGCAATGTCCTGTTTTCCATATCAACCGTTCTGGTCACAGAAGTTCCACCTGCCTCAATGGTTTCGGTCCATGTTCCCGAAGTCATTGCATTGTTTCCCGGTTGGGATTCTGCAGCCTGAGTGGCTTCCACAGTCATTTCCCGACCTGCGGGAGTGGTCACGGTTCTGCGGGTAATGAATGGCACCTGCATCTGCCAGCGAACATCCGGGGCCAGCTCTTCGGTAACAACAGTGCCATCCGGATGGGTGATGGTGCGCGAGATATCGTTGTCGGAAACCGTTGTTGAAAGACCGGCGGCATTCGTACTGGTGCGCAGTGATGCACCATCGTCAGCTCTGCCGATGTGTCTTTTTCGGGTTCGGCCCATCGATGTAGACACGGTCACTTCCACTCCCGACGCGGAGATATTCTGTGAGAGGGTCTGGGTAAATCCCGTGGCGCCGGTGTCGCTGATGAGCAGTCCCGTGTCGTTGTAGCTGAATGTGTGATTTCCGCCGCCGGCGTCAGTATGAGAAACCAGCAAACCGCTGTCATCGTATGCAAACGACCAGCTTCTCAGCAGAGGATCCGTAGCGGTTTCGATGCGACCATTGTGGTCCAGCGCAATCCGGGTTTCCTGACCATGGGGCGCGGTAATGGACGTCAATTGCCCCGCATTGTTCCTGTTGAAAGTCGTCTGCTGTCCAGCGTCATCTGTTACAGCGGCAAGTCTTCCGGCTTCGTCATACTGAAAAGACAGTATCGTCGACTGGGTCAGCGCATCCCGCGTTTCCAGATGTCGCCCATCCCCATCAAAAATATACAGCTGCGACCCGTCCAGAGAGGGCAGCGCAATGTCATCGTTACCCAGTCCCGGAAGCACCGATTCGAGTTTATAAATTCGGTCCGAAGCGATATAAATCGTTCCGTCCGTTGCAACTTCGATTCCCTGCACGCTTTCCAGATTCGCCATGCTGGCCGGGATGCTGCGGAACCTCCCGTCCACGTTCCCACCTCCAACGACTTTCGTTATCGTAACCCCGTCCCACCGGAGTACTCGGTTATTAAAATAATCTGCAATCAATAACGTTCCATCCGTATCAAATGCCAGATCCACCGGGGAGAAAGGGTTCTCAAAGATTTCTGGATTGGACTCCTCACTGTCAAAATCCGTAGAAAGAATTCCTGCAGGGCTGATCCGGAATATCTCATTCGTACCATCCCCAATGCGAATGGTTCCATCTGGCGCTGCGATTACACTTCGCGGATGAATGAAATAAATGCCATCTACATCTGGAATTCTGGCTTCAGGGATGTCTGCTCCGGAATCGGCAATGGTTGTAATAATTCCTTGCGAGTCGATATGACGCAGAAGCCCCCACCAGCTCTCGACAATGTACAGACCACCATCCGGCGCATCCGCAATCCTTTCAAGCCCTTTCAGTTCCGTTTCCGTTGCCATGAGAATATCTTCCGTGCCATCTGCCGGCGGTCCACCACCGGCAATGGTTGTGATGATCCCGTTGACATCAATCGAACGAATCCGATCATCGCTACAAACAAGTAAGGTGCCGTCCGGTCGACTGTGTATGCAATTCGGTCGATTCAGCGTTGCTTCAAGGGCCGGTCCATTGTCTCCATTGTTCCCTTCTTCCCCGGTTCCGGCGACAAGCGTCACGGTACCTTCTGCATCCAGCGCAAAAACCTGATTCGGGTGGTAAATGTCTCCGGTGAAGAAAATACGGCCGTCCGGAGCAAGTGCAATATCTGAAGGATAGTCCATCTCCACGTCCGGATCCGTGATGTCGGTGAGCATTTGCGCCACCGACTCCGCCGTGCGCTGGCGGCCGTCGCCGAGGATGAGGCGCCTGGTGGTGGGGTTGTAGGCGTGGTGCACATTCAGGCTGAATCCGCCGAGCCCCGCCGATGATGCATTCCATGACCCAAGTGCAATTTTCTCCTCTTGCCACAGGGTCACCTCTTCTCGAGTGCGACTGCCGGTGATGACCGAATCTCCCGGCTGGCCGAATCCCGAGGTGTTTGTGTAACTGCCGTCGTACACGTACCCCACCCGCACCGTGCCGGTGACCTTGCCCTGCACCTTACGCCCATAGGCATCCAGTCCATCCCATGTGTAGGTGAGATTCAGATTTTCGCTGGCGGTAAACCGCTGCTGATAGCGCTGACCGGCAATGAAGACCTCCAGTTCCACTGCTTTGAGTTCCGGTGGCAATTCGCCTCCGGTGAGTGGAATCTCCACGGTGTAGTCCGCCAGCCGGGATGTGCTGCGGTTCGAAAAATAATTCAGTTGAAAATTGGTGCCCACAATGGGGATGGATTCGCCCAGCACCTGGGTATCCGGAAAAATGATGGAGCCCGGCATGGCGCATGGGTTTCCTTTTGACAGCCAGTTGCTCAACGAAAATGTGGGTGCAGTTGCTCCCTCGGGAGGGGCAAAAGGCCAGTTGCAGTCCCAGGTGGAAAAATGGGGAACCATTACCCGCCACAGACTCTGGCCTGGCGTGTACAGCTCTGATAGCAGTTGAATCTCGTCGTCTGAAATGCCCAGCTCTTCCAGCTGGCGCCGTGAGTCGGCAAGACCATCGCCATCGGCGTCAATACCAATGGGCGCATCATCGGATTCCACCAGGTCAATCACCACACCGCTCTTTGAGGGAATCCACTCTGACGCTTCTGTATCGTAGTACCCCATGGGCACCAGGGTACCGGCGGGAAATCCCAGAAAGTTGTCCACGTGATATGGAATGGGCTCACTGAAGGTAACGGTATCTGCGCCCAGGGCGTCCGCCTCATCGATACCCAGTTCCACCGCGTAGGTGTACCCCACCGGAGATGTAATGGTGGCGGGCATGGCCTCCGGCCCGTTCTCTCCCACCGTGTATTCAGTGCTCCGAATGGTCAACGATGAAAGGTCGATGTCGCTGCCATCCGGTAACGTGGCACGGGCGGTGGTACCGGGAGGAATCAGCAGAGTGGACTTGCGCTCCCCCCAGTTGTCCCTGGTGACGGCCCCCCGCACTACCTGATATGAATCGTTTTGCGCGGTAACGGTATGGGCGGTGACCTCCCGGGCAATCATGATAACGTCCGGCAACCATGTGTAATCAAGGGGATTCACCCGCAAGGTGCGCTGGCTTTTCAGATATCCGGGTTTTGCGTAGGTGACAGTTCGTGTTTGGCCGCCATTGACCACCATATCAAACTGGCCATCGGTCCGGGTGTGCGTTTCTCCGAACTCGGGATGTCCGTGAATTCGCACGGTCACCCCGGAGAGTGGCCGGTTCTCCCGGTCCAACACCTTTCCCCGCAGGACGCCTACCCGGGTTTCGTCAATGAACGATGCATCCATCCCGGTCTGCACCGGATTGTCTCCGGAATACAGAAACGCCGATGCATCCTTGAGGTTGGTGGCCACACTCATATCGAGCGGTGTTACCTGGCCGTCCGGAAAATCCGAGACAGCTTCGGATTCGGTGTCTTCCGTGTTCGGGAAAGAGTCCGAGTCCGTGTTTCCGGTTCCCCGCTGCGTGTCACTGTCGAAACCTGCCGGACTTGCAGCGTCCGGGGGAGAGTTGCTGCACCCCGAAATGGCCATTGTAATGGAAGTTGCGCATATGAATGCAATCCATATCTGTGAACGTTTTTTCTGCATTGAGACCTCCTGACTCCAGGCATGGCGCCTTGCGATGCGGTTTGCGTTTGGCCCCCACTCGGCCGCAGTTCGGTTCTGTTGCAGAAAAATTTAAAATTCAGGGAATCGACATCCCGGTTGCCGGTTGCGGTCAGGCAGGCGTTGATGCAAATGGGGACAATGTCGGCGTCGGTGAAAATGTCTCGCCGTGAATCGTTTCGAATGGGGAAGTGTCTCAGTGGCGGATCAGATGCACTGCAGCGCCAAAAAGCGGTTCCTGCCGATGGTGATGAGAGAACAGGATCGGACCATCATGCGAAGCACGTTATCTGCATCGATTGCACAGAGTGCAGGTCCGAAACGGCGCTGACTGAATAGCGAAAAAGGAACGGTGGCGATTTATTTATGCCCGAATTTTATCGGTGGAAGAGGTCGGCATCGACAGTGTTTCTTCAAATCTTTTACGACTGAAAATGGCGTTTTCAAGCTCGCGGAGTCGCTCTTCGTTGTGATTTGTGATGGGGATTTCAACGACCTGCAGTTCTTTCTCTCGCTGATACTCTGTCCAAAGTTCTTTTATATCTTTCATGGCATTCCCCTTTTAAAAGCGCATTCGCTTATTTTTCTGTGCAATTGGCGTGCCGCATTAATATTCCGGTCGGCTTTCATTGAAAACCATGGAAAATGGCGGGAATTCACTTCATGCGGGTCGTTTTTTTTTAAATTCAGCGAATCAACGGTTTCAATGATGCAATTCGTTTTCACCACAATGCAATCAGAACGACATACTTCATTCCACCGGATGTCACAGAATGGTATAGCGTCAGGTGAGAAAGAACACATTTGTTCAGGAGGAAAAAACGAAGGAACAGGCGATCAGGGGATTTCATCGGGTCAGTGAAGATGGTACGGGTTGAAGGAAAGATTTAAAGTGATTCTTCCGCGGGGAGATATTCAGAAAGGAAGACGATTCATGACATCAAAAATACGGTTGCTTTATCTGTGTACCGGAAATTCCTGCCGCAGTCAGATGGCCGAAGGCTGGACCCGACAGCTCAAATCGGATGAGATTGACGTTTATTCGGCTGGCATTGAAACCCATGGGTTGAATCCCAATGCGGTTCGGGTGATGAAAGAGGCTGGCGTGGATATTTCCGGTCATACATCAGATTTGATAGACAAGTACCTGGATGTACCGATTGATTACGTGGTGACGGTTTGCGACCACGCTGCGGAAACGTGTCCAATCTTTCCGGGAACGGCCAGAGTGGTTCATCACAGTTTTGACGATCCACCCACATTGGCAAAAAATGCGACCAACGAAGAAGAGGCGCTGAATGCCTATCGACGGGTTCGCGATGAAATTCGAGCATTCGTGGAGACGCTGCCGGCAGTGCTGATGAAGTGATACCAGCAGATGTGCGCCCACGGGGAAACGGCTCCTCGCACTGGGGTGCGGTTCGGTGGATGCGGATATTTTTACTGGAGAATTAAATCAATTTCTTCCAGTTCCCGGGGAGTCAGAATCAGGTTTTCGACCACGCGATAGCAATCCTGTATCTGGGAGAGATTGCTGGCGCCAATGATGACCGATGAAACCGACGAATGCCTTAAAATAAAGGCGAGGGCCAGTTGGGCCAGTGATTGCCCCCGGGTGGTGGCCAATCGGGAGAGTGCACGGATTTTCTGAATCACTTCGGAGGTAATGTCCTCTCTGTTCAGAAATATGCTTTTCCCGCTTGCCCTGGAATCGGCGGGAATACCGTTCAGATATTTATCGGTGAGGAGTCCCTGGGCCAGCGGTGAGTATATAAACAGGCCAATGCCCAGTACCTCGGCAGTCTGGACCATCTCCTGTTCGGCGGTTCTGTCAAACATGTTGTATCGCACCTGATTGACCACGAATGGCGTTCTCAGTTCTTTGAGTACGGTTCTGGCAGCTTTCAGCTGGGTGGCATTGTAATTGGAGAGCCCCACGTAGAGCGCCTTGCCACTGCGAACCGCCGAGTCCAGTGCCATCATGGTTTCTTCAACAGGTGTCTGGGGATCGGGCCGATGATGATAGAAAATGTCCACGTAGTCCACGCCAAGTCTTTTGAGGCTGTCGTCCAGACTGGAGAGCAGGTATTTTCTTGAACCGAAGTTGCCATAGGGGCCCGGCCACATGTCATAGCCTGCCTTGGTGGCAATAAGGAGTTCGTTGCGATAGGGCTGCAAATCGCTTTGAAGGATTTTACCGAGCATGGTTTCCGCCGAGCCGGGGGGCGGACCGTAATTATTGGCCAGATCAAAATGCGTGATGCCGACATCGAAAGAGCCCAGAACCATTTCCCGACAGTTTTCGTATGAAGCGGTTCCGCCGTAGTTGTGCCACAGTCCAAGGGACAATGGCGCTACCTGAAGACCACTGAGTCCCAGTCGATCATAGGGTAATCTTTCATATCGGTATCGATCTGGTTTATACATAATATCGCCTGACGGTTAAAGTGAGTTCAGATTCAATTCATTGCTGTAATAACAGCACAGTTATAAATCATTTGAACGAAACGAACAGAGCAAATATGGCGGGAGCGTGAGAGAATCCGTACAGTGTGTGTAAAAATTCAAATAGATTGATTTTTTGTCAGAAGAGGAGACTTGTTTTTCGCGACGGGGATGGGAAATCGGTGTCAGTGCCCATTGTGTCCCCATGAACAGAGATCGATTTCGGGGTTGGCATACGTGACCAGTTCAAGGGCCATCTCCGGAAACCATACGCTGGCGGCGGGATCGATCATTCCCCGAACCGGATCCGGTTCTCCCCGGGGTTCCCACCGGTTGCATTCGCCATCGGATTCCCCGGGGAGTTTAATCCACAGATACGCATCAATGAGATCACTGGTCGTCTCGGTGCTGGGACGCAAACCGATGCCGCGATCCGGCGGGTTGCACCAATCCTGCGGATCTCCTTCAACACCAGTCGGCATTTCGGGAACCCAGGGGCCGATACCGTTTCGGCTGGTGTCGATCACAAAGTTGGCGGCAGGGTCCTCGCCCACATCTGCGAGCAGGTCGGCATACGTACTGTTGACGGCGGCCACGTTTTCCGGACTGTAGTCGGCTACCCCGTCGACATACTGGCTGGCGCACCAGTCAAAATGACCGTAGTGCCAGTGTCCTTCCGCATCACAGATGGTGAGACATGCCGATACCCAATATCCGAAGGTTTCCAGCGCTGTCTGTGGCTGGTAATTGGATGTATTCAGAAAAAATCCGTCTGCATTCCATATGCCCGCTCTGACCAATCGGTCTGCTGCTTCCCCCACACTCAGCCACGCACTGTGGGTGCCGTCCAGGTACACTTTGGTGTTGGGCTGCGCCTTTAAAATCTGAACGGCGGTATTCATCATGTAAAATCTGTCGTCTGCGGCAGTGGAAGGGTTCGCTTCAGCGGGCTGACACCATTCCATTTCGCCATACAGTGGCTGATAAAACGGGATAATCCCCAGACCATCCGGCTCAAGAATGACAACGGCATCCCGGTCACCGATTCCGGCGGCAACCCCTTCCACCCACGCCACATACTCCCCTGGACTGGTGGCGCCACCGGCGGAGTACTGGGCACAATCTCTGAAGGGAATATTGTACAGGGCAATCACCGGTACCTGATTTTTCGATGCAGCCTTCCGGGTAACCCGCTTTGTCTGACGTCGCGCCTCTTCCGGTGTGCCCTGTGTAATCCATACCGCTTGAGGAGTGTCAATCATCTCTTTAATCATTGATGCTTCCAGTCTCTGCCCGGAATATGCGAGATCCCAGTACTGATCGACGGCGCCGCTGTTGGGCGGTGGTACATAGAACCTGGTGTCATCCGTCAGGTCCAGTGCCTGAACCTGGAGGCTCATCAGCAGAGCGGTGATGCATCCGGTAAATGGGATTAATTTTAATGGTATCGATTTCATGAATATGCCCTCCCTGTGCAACCGCGCGGGGTTGCCAGTTTTCCTGTCCGCACAATGCGGTGCAGGTCGCCATCGGGCTGCTGTGTCCGATGGCGCAATCCAACTTCAATGTTTCAAAAATGGAGAATCGATTTTTGAACACCTGATCACTGGCGCCAGTATATCTTTCAGGTATTAAGTTTGTTATGTGAACAAAAAGAGTTCAAAAAGTTTGAGAAGGGCAGACCGGTGAACTGTGAAGAACATGAGTCAATTTCATGTCATTCACGATGCGATCTGTGATGGCATGGTTGCATCAGATGCCGGGTGTCCAGCCAGCCAGACGGGCAAAAAGGTACCAGGCAGCAGCGGCTTTTTTAACGCAGTTGATTCTGGCTTCAGTGGGCGAATCGGAGTGGGCGCAGCTGGAGGGGCCTGAGAATCCGTCGATGCCCTCACCGGTTGTCAACAGGCTGAAGACATCCCCGGGATGATTCTGAATCCACTCCACACCCCAGTTTCCGCCATCGTAGTCCAGGTTGTCCAGCATATCGGCGCTCCAGAAGTATTCGCCTTCAAAATTGTACGCTTCAATGTCTGCGAAATCGTACAGAATTCGCTGATGGGTGCGACAGTGCTCGCGAATCAGTTGGTTGTTGTAATGCACACCGTTTTCGGTGAGGTCCTCTCCCTGTCCCTGTGAATGTCCGGTCATGAAAACAAACTGAATGTGAGGATACTCGGCAATGAGTATCTCCATGTTGTCCACATACCGCTCAGCATCGTGGCCATCGATGGAACACCACGACCACATGACGACATTCACATGGGCATTGTCGGGATTGTCCAGAAGGGCGCGGGTCCCGACTACCCAGGGCGTAACGCCATTGGCATCGACGGAGTCTCCCTGACTGAGATCATCCACTTCCGCATCAATACCATAGTCGTCGATATCCAGGCCAGTACTGCCGTCATCGCTGTAGGTATATAAATTGCCAAACGCCGGATAGGACATCAATGCTTCCATGCCGGAGATCAGCTGACTGCCGTGGGATGTATGCTGATACACAATATGCAGGTTCTGTTTGGCCAGCTCAATGGCGGTGTCCGGAATGTCATCAAGAGTACTCTGCGCGTGCCCCACATGAATGACGGTGTTATCAACGCCGGTGCCCGTGTCATTCTGCTGCGCGGAACCGGTGTCGTTCTGCTGGTGCGAAGCTGTGTCGTTCTGCAGCTGTGTGTCTGTGTCCACGTCATTACTGTCGGCATCGTCCGCGCAACCCGGCAATGACAGACTGAAAGAAAGCATGCAGCCGACCAGCATAAATAAAAATGTGTCCCGTTTTTTCATGGTGCCTCCCGTTGCTTGACTCACTTGCAAGCGGTACGAAATGAGTATTCAATAATAATATCACATTTTCACTGGCTATATAGTTTGTTTGGATAATTCAACTGATACTGTAATAAAGGACGGTCATTCAGGTGTATCCGGAATGAAGAGAACGGACGGATGGTGGTTGTGGCCTTATGCCAGAATCCGATTGACGCCTTTTCCACTCAATAGCAGTTCAGCGATAATCCTGGAGGATTCGCCGCCCACACCGCACAGGTAGAGGTTACCGACGTCGGTTTGCAGCGGGGTGATGGTCACTATTTTTTCGGGGCCATTGTCGATGGCGATCTTTCCCTGCCAGACCGTTTTTCCCGGAACAAGGCTGGGGGCAAGAGCCGCAATTTCCTCGTCTTCAATCACTTTACCCGCGCCCGCCACGGCGAACCCCTGGTCTTCGGCGAGAATAATGGAATTGAAGCGCGCCCGCTCCAGGGATGCGGCGAGTTGCAGCTCCAATGCCTCGTGCAAATTATGACTTCTTTTAACTCTTCTTTCCTCTTTCATTGCGATACCTCCATGCCGGTGTGTTGCAGATGGTTTTCATACATTGTGATACATTGACTTACATTTGGCAAAAAAACGGCATTTGTTTTCAGTGAAGCACCGATACCGGAAAAATATTCTGAAAAAAAAAATTTGCCCGATGTTCTCTTTTCGGGGTCATGCGCACTTAATTCAACGTAATCCAAAATTCAGATTATTTCTGGTCTGCCTGCATTCGGGATGCCCGGACCGATTGGAGAAACCAACTCACCATCATGCCGGTGGTGACGAAAGGGATAAGGTGTTTTATGGGCTTTAATATTAAACTGATAATCGTTTGTGTTTTAAGTATGTGGCTGATGATGGCGTGTGACGGCGATTTCTCCGGTCTGGTGGATTCACTCGATTCCGCCGGTGATGCCGATTCGGATTCGGACAGCGACACCGATTCGGATTCGGACAGCGACGCTGATTCAGATGCAAATGCAGATCCCGGGAATGGGTATTGCGTATTCGAATGTCTCCCCCACTGTATCTCCTGGGGCGGAACCCGGATGGAGGGCGAGTGTGATGGGAATTTGCGGTGCTGCGACATATTCGGTTTTCCCGGCAGCACAGATGCGGATGTGGACACGGACAGCGATGCGGATTCGGATGCAGACAGCGATAGCGATGCCGATGCGCCCGAGTGGTGCTATGACAGTGGCGAAACGCGATGTAACGCGAACATGCTTCAGAAATGTGTTCAGGGAGAGTGGGCAGACTGGGATGATTGCACAATTCAGAATTCCATCTGCACGGTGATGGACGGCGACTATCGATGTGTGGATCCCTGGAACTATTCAGACTCAGACTCAGACTCTGACTCAGACTCTGACACTGACTCTGATTCGGATTCAGACACGGATTCCGATACCGATTCGATTGGTGAATGCGACGGATATGATGTGGACTGTTACGCTGAATGCTGGGGATGTGGCGTGAGCAGTCCCGTCTGCACGCCAGTCATCGAGGAATGTCTGACGGATATGAGCTGTGCAGCGTATATCGGTTGTCTTGACAATCAGTGCTGCGGCGGTGCCGGGATGGGAAATTGTCTTGTGGGCGACGCGTGGGATGATTGTTCAGAATCGTGCGCATACCAGGTGGAAGTGACACCTGAAGCCATTGCGAAATACGATGCCATCACCGAATGCGTGGCCTGTGATGCCTGTGCGGTTTCCTGCGGAAACACGGGCGATTTTGATGAGCTGTGCGGACAGCAGTCGCAGGAGCCCAATACCCCGGAAAATCCCTGCTACGAGCAGGACACACAACCAGGGGAGACCGCATGCTTTTCGTGGGCTGGATGGGGCGGTCCGTGTACTCAAGCCACAGAGGCCTGTCAGTCGGACCCATTGTGTCAGGAACTGGAACAGTGTTACAGCGACAGTTGGTCAGATCCGAACTGGCTGCAGATTCAACAGGAATGTGAATTGGCAGTGGGGAACAGCGCGTCCGAGAAATACTGGGCATACATGCAATGCATTTACTGTGACGCGTGCGACATCTCCTGTGCGAGGGATGCGGGCGCCATGCGGTGTGACGAATACCTTCCCATAATCATCGAGTAGCACCGGGAGTAGCCCCGGAGTAGCACCGGAATCGAAGAGATCCTATGGTTAAAACGGTGAAATCCACTGCCAGCCGATTTCCAGAAATCCGTTGAATACGCTCGTTTCGTTTCTCGACATGGGATGAAGGAAATAGGGGAACCATTCCAACCCGCCCTGGACACGAACCCGTTCATAGAATGTGAGAGCCAGAAAGACCTGACCCACCGGTGCGGAACAGCTGCGACTGTCGATGCTGAACTGATCGAGATCGCATTGGCCTCGGGTAAAGCTGTCTTCAGTACTGAACTGGTATCCCACGCGGACCCCGAGTCTTCCCTGCATCACGGGGGAGGACCAGCTGGTTCTTTCAAAGGACATTCCCAGCAGTGGCGTCATCGCGAATACATTGGGCGCTGGACTCATCAGTTCGTACAATCCCTTGAACTGAAGTCCCACATTGAACCGTATCCATCGTGCCGGGGTATATTTACCTGCGGCACTCAAGCCCACTTCCGCGCCTTTTCCCGCTCCCACATAAATGATCACCTGGGGTGGTTGGTATTTGAAAAAATTCAGTCCGGGTTTGCCAAGGACGCGAATGGCGACACTTTCGGCAATGGGCAGCTTCTTCGCATAGTCGTCGAGGGCGCCAGCGAGAATCTCTCGAATTTTCGACATGGCGAGCCACGCCTGATGCCGGGAAAGGCCTAAATCCCTGAACCAGAAATCATATTGCTCCAGCTGTCGTATGGTGTACTGAAACCGGGTTTCGTTTCCATCTCTGTCCCAGCTTTCCTCGAAGGAACCGTGGCGCATGGGCTGGATTTGCGGCGGCGGATTGCCTTTCATCGCGCGCAGACAATGCGCATGGGACAACGTGTCGTCTCGCGGCAATACGCTGCAATTGTCGTACAGACGGTTGAGAGAGATTTGCAGCAGAATACGAAAGTCTTCCAGCGAATCACCTTCACAGGCGCGTTCAAGGCCGGGAATGGCGTCGTACTGGGCACGCATGCAATAATAGGGATGCCAGCTGTCCTTATTCCTTGCGGATTCCGTGTTTTCAGGGAGTTGAATTTCAATCTCTTCAGCAGTGCTGTCGCGCAACATCCGTTGGAAATCATTCACTATGTATCGATGGGCATCGTACATACCCATGTAAAAATCGAAGATTCGAAACTTCTCATCAAAGAATCCGAAAAAGTTGGCCAGGAGGCCACTGGCGGTGGGAAAACTGGTTTCAGTGAGGTAAATGCGCTGTTTCACTTCCGGATGGTGATCGAGAAGAATATAAATTTCTTTTGCCTGGGCGGATTTGACAAATCCCTGAGAGTACGATCCGAAGGTGGGAAACAGCGCTTCAATGCGTTTGTATACCGCTTCGGGTTTATATGTGGGGTAGGATGCGTTCAGCGCATCAAGATAGAGAAAGTAAAAGTTGTTCGGCAGTGTTCCCGTATTGCTGTTCGGGTCTTCCCGGAAGGTGTATTTGTCGTTCTTGTATATGAGTCCGGCACTGCCGATTCGATATGCCAGTCCAAGGGGGTTGCGATCGAACATGGAGCCGTCCACAAACAGTTCCTTTTCGCTGGGCAGCTTGCATTGGCGAAACGCATTGCTGTCGAGGCCGTTCTCCAGTTCCGGAAGCGTCATGCAGAAACTCAATTCCTGCGCAGGAAACGCCAGCGGAAATGCGGAGGAAGCGAACATTAATTTTTTAAGGATATTAAAGTTATTGCGGGTCCCCGTTTCCTTGCCCGGTGCTACGAAGGGCAATAGTGGCTGTGGCGTACCGTGGGCGTTGTCCTGATAATTGGTGACCTGCGGCAGTTTCCCCTTTCCCCGACCCCGGATGCGAAACACGAATTTTTCTTCCTGGCGCGGCACGCTGAAATCACCACTGACGTCCACTTTACGGCTTTCTACCCGGGTTGCGGTTACCCCCACCACCATATCAAGCGATTCTTTGAGGCCTTCGTTCCATTCAGACGCCATCATATCCGCCAATCTTTCAAAAACGGCTCGTGATGAAAGTGCCAGCGGCGGCGCTTTGGATACGTCGAGGAGTTCGTCAATACTGATGTTGGTCCATAGCCTGTAAAACAGACTTTCATCCGGCGTGCTGGTCAGCTCGTTGCCAAGGGAAATGACAGATATCAATGAGTTGATGGTGCCGGCTGAAGATCCGGTGACCACCATGGGGGCCATGATGTCCGGGTTCAGTTTGGCAACCTCTGTCAGGTAATACATGTAGCCCGCCTGATACGCCCCGAGAGATACCCCGCCACTGCTGGTCAGCGAAAGTTGTATTGGCAATGCGGACATCGGTCCATCAGGCGCATCGGTGTCCGTGTTTTGCGGGGGCGGAGGGTCCGCGGGTTGCGGCGGCGGGGATGACGGTATATCGTCGGCGGCGACAGAATCGTCGTCGCCGATGGTCGATTCAGGATGTGTAGCGTTTGAACCACGGACTTTGTTCAGTGAATGGGTATGTGTATCGGTATTTGCGGTATCGGCATGGATACCGGTTGCGGCCAGAAGACAGATGCAAAGCGGGACAGCGAGAAATGCATATGCTATTCGGGACAGTATAATGGGGCAAAGAGCGCGCTTCAATGTTGTTTTCCCCTGCGGTATGACGAGCGGAAACTTGCTCGAAACCGGCTTTTTAATTATGTAGAACTTACGGGAAGGTTTAACAGGAAGGACTGAATATGGAAACAATTTTGCAGTTTTTCAAGGTCGAGTTTCTCGGCATTGCGCTGTGGGTATATCTGGCCAGCCTGGGGGCCATCGTTGCAGGTTTCACTGGAAAGAAACTGGTGGGAGTTATCTTCAGACGCCTTGAAACACTGACGGAAAAAACCGCGGTGGAGTTCGACGATATTTTTATCCACGCGCTGGGAAAACCGGTGGAATGGGCGGTGGTGCTGGGTGGATTCTTTGTGGCGTTACTCATTCTGCCGTTGCCCACCGAGCCGGTGGATTTGGGACGGTTTGTTTCGGCCATGCTGTCGAGCGTGTCACTGGTGCTCATTGTGTGGTTCTGCACCCGTCTCGTGGATGGCATCGCAAATTGGTGGAGTAAAAAAGCGGAGCTGACAGAAAGTCGATTGGATGATCAGCTGGTTCCCATTGTCCGAAAGAGTCTGCGTGCCTTTTTATATGTGATTGGCGTGGTGCTCATTCTGCAGAACCTCGGGTATTCCGTGAGCAGTCTTCTTGCGGGGCTGGGAATCGGTGGTCTGGCCATGGCGATGGCGGCCAAGGATACCGTGGCCAACCTGTTCGGATCCCTGGTGATTTTTCTCGACAAACCGTTTCAGGTAGGGGACTGGATTGAAATGTCCAATGTGGAAGGTACGGTGGAAGAAATCGGGCTGCGCACCACACGGATTCGTACCTTTGCCAATAGCGTCATTTCTGTTCCAAACTCCGCGTTCACCACCGACCCCGTCAACAATTGGTCTCGCATGAAAAAACGCCGGATAAAAATGAGCATCGGGGTCACGTATTCGACGCCATCATCAAAACTGAATGATTTGGTGAACGAAATTCGTCAGCTGATTGCGGACAACCCCAAAATCAGAGATGACTTCTATCTGGTGAACTTTGACAATTTTGGACCAAGCAGTCTCGACGTATTCATTTACTGTTTTACCGAGACCACCAACTGGGCAGAGTTTCTCCAGGCCAAGCAGGAGTTTATGTTGTCCATCATGGATAAAGTGGAATCTCTGGGCCTCAGCTTCGCATTCCCTACCCAGTCCATTCATGTGGAATCATTCCCACAGGATAGAGGTGCGCTCACCTCGCAGCGGCCCCGGTAGACGAGCCATAATATCGGGCTGGCCGGTGCAGTGCGTACGACCGGGGCGATTGAGCCCTTTACACCTCTGGGCGAAGTGATTAAAACCCCTGTTATGTTTGATGCATTGCAAGAATTTCATCCAGTGATCCAGGCGCTGCTGGCCACGCTGTTCACCTGGGGGGTGACTGCGCTGGGAGCTGCTCTGGTATTTTTTGTGAAAACCGTAAAACCCCGCGTGATGGATTCCATGCTCGGGTTTGCTGCAGGCGTGATGATTGCAGCGAGTTTCTGGTCGCTGCTGGCTCCGGGCATTGAAATGGCCGAGCAACTGGGCAATATTCCCTGGCTGACAGCGGTGATTGGTTTTATGGGTGGGGGTGTCTTTATGCGACTCACCGATAAATTCCTGCCGCACCTTCATCCCGGCGGAAATGGACATTCGCCGGAGGGGATGAAAACCAGTTGGCAGCGCAGTACGCTGTTGGTGCTGGCCATCACCCTGCACAATATTCCGGAAGGATTGGCGGTGGGTGTGGCGTTCGGTGCGGTGGCGGCGCATCTGCCCTCCGCCAATATCGGGGGGGCGGTGGCTCTTGCAATCGGTATCGGCATTCAGAACTTTCCCGAAGGCGCAGCTGTGTCATTGCCCATGAGAAGGGAAGGGGTCAGTCGCTGGAAAAGTTTTCTCCTTGGGCAGGCATCCGGCATCGTGGAACCAGTTGCCGGTGTGATTGGCGCCGCGTTTGTGATGCATATGCAGGGGATACTTCCTTATGCATTGTGTTTTGCTGCCGGTGCGATGATTTTTGTCGTTGTGGAGGAGCTCATCCCTGAATCTCAACGGAATGAGCGAAATATTGATATGGTGACCATGTTTACCATGATTGGCTTTTCCGTGATGATGCTGCTGGATGTTGCCCTTGGATAAACGCGCCATGTGTATTTCACCCCCAATTGAACTGTCGATTCCCAATTTGGCGTGGACGACGGGAATACGGCGAATACTCAGTCGGATGTGATGCTGTCTGAAGGGGACGATGCGCTGTCATTATCGGAATCGATGAAAACGATTTCATTAACCGCGGTAAGGAGCAGGTATCCCAGCATAAACAGCAGCACCAGAATGAAGGATATCAGCCCGAATTGAATGCTCGACCCTTTCTGCCTTCCAAAAAACTTCCCCCGACTTCGGCGATGGATTTTTCGCTCCACTGCAAACACCACGTCTTTGGGGGGCGAAAGGTTCATCAGGCCGGAGACCTCGCTCATCAGCTTCTTGAACGTTTGCCATTCCTGTTTACATTCGGTGCACGTCGACAGATGCGCTTCAAGTGCAGACCGCTCTGCGTCTGCCATATCTCCGTCGAGATAGTTGGTAAATAAATCTTTGGCTTCCTGATGATTCATGTTCACCTCAGGTATGGAACCAGTTTTTCTTTCAGTGCCATTCGCGCCCGGTGCAGTCGGCTTTTTACTGTGCCGGCCGGAACATCCAGAATTTGCTCTATTTCCTCATAACTCAGATTCTGTACGTCTCTGAGAATGAGGACGACTTTATATTCATCCTCCAGCATTGAAATGGCCTTCTGGAGAATCTCTTCCATCTGTTTGCCTTCGGCCATTTCGTCTGGTCTGGGGAGATTTTCCGTGATTCCACTGCCGGTTTCGGTTTGCTCTTTTTCCGTCAGGTCTCCATAGGAACTGTTCACATAATGTTTTCGCCTGGAAAGATATTTCTTGCGATTGATGCAGTGATTGGTGGCAATTCTGTATATCCATGTGGAGAGGGAGGCGTCTCCCCTGAAGCTGTCTATTTTCTTGAAAACAGTAATGAATACTTCCTGCAGCAGGTCCTCGGCTTCTTCGTGATTTCCAATCATCCGAAAAATGAGGTTGTAGATACGGGATTGATGCTCTTCGATAAGCTGCTCAAAAGCACGCGTATCCCTGGCTCGCAACTTTCGAACAAGTTTATGTTGTCTGGAATCATTCACACCGGATTGCCTTTATGCATACGATATGAATACTAACCGATGAAAAACCGGAAACCAAGCGCTAATCTGAATCGCTCGGTATATTCGATGTCCTGTCGAAATCCCACATCAAACGCAAATTTCGCGGCGGTATAGCCAAATCCAAGACTGTATCCGTTGACACCGAAGTGGAACTCGCGATTGAAGCCACCGCGAAGGGAGAACTGCTCCCTCAGTATCAGCTCCGTTCCCAGCTGCCATTCCAGACCGGTCTCGCTGTAGCTGCCGAAATCGGCAACGAGATCAGATTCGATGAGCCACATATTTTTTAGTAGAACCGAAATGCCACCGGCGAGCTGAAACGGCGCAAAGATGGTGCCGGTATCCGTTATATTACTGGCGACCACACCCAGACTTACGATACTGCCAGCCTTGGCAGCGATACCCGCATCGAGAGTGAATCCATTTGCCTGCATGCCTTCGTTCGACGGGAAGGCGGGCAGTCCGTTCGGTCCCACCGAATCGGATTCCACATCGAGGGCCACACGTAAATACCGCGCAGTCACACCAAAAAAAAAGACTTCGCGGAGATTGAGGGAGGTGGCAATCCGGCCATCCCATGATTCAAAATCTGAGTGGCTCCGGGCCGATTTGAAATAGTCCAGAGACAGGCCGGCGGAGAATATGGGGTGCGTAATGGAGTCCATCAGCACAATCCCCCCGTTGTGAAGTTCATCCAGACCGGTGTACTGATATTTCATATTCAGATGATATACGTGGGCCATCCCCATCGCCGCAGGATTCAGATATACCGCGCTGGTGTTGGAACTGGACGCGCGCAGTGCACCACCCATGGCCAGCATTCGGGCATCCCCGACTTTTTCAGTTCCAACCAGTCGCCCATTCTGAGCCAGTCCGCTGATCGGAAGGAGCACGCCGATTAAAAGAAGCAATAGTGATATTGTTTTCGGTAATATATAACGTATCGTCTTCATCATGAAGCCAACTATCGCTGACTCAACAGGCAAAGTCCAATTTCAGGCACAAACGGGCCGCATTTCCTGAACAGATTTGCACTATTTCTCGCATTTTTGACATGCAATTGACACATTGAGCTAAAGAAAGTGCCGAAAAAACATACGTTCCAACAATATGAAACAAAGCATTTGACTATAGGTCAAATTATCTGTTGATTATCAGTCAATGATGGGTGGGTTGAGAATTGTTTCTTTAAAAACAATGGGTTATAGTTTTTCAACCTTTTTTTTGAGTTTGAAAATAGTTTTTTTTATTCGAAAACCGGCCTTTCCTCGCTGAAAACGTAATAAAACCGTGTGCCAGAATTTATTTTTTTTTTTAACCTTTACGCCGTCTGCGAAAGTCTGTTACGAAGTTACCCGTCGGCTACAACCCGTATTACAACAAGGTCACAGCATTTTTCTGGATGTGTCTCCCGGGGGTTTTGCCGTCAGAAAAAAAGCAGCTTCGATTCAGAAGGTAATGAAATCAACGCGACAATTATTGTCCAACTGTTAATGAGAGAAAACAAAATTTATGACAGACGCCTGGAAAAAATCGCTAACCTGGATTCGAGAAAAATTGAGTGGCCAAGTCTTTGATACATGGTTTGCACCCATTTCAACCGCACATTTCGATAGCGACAAAGTCGTTCTGGAGGTGCCAAATACCTTTTTTAAGGAATGGATCACCAATAATTATATCGATTTGATAAAAGAAGCGGTATTTATCGAAAGTGGAAATCGTCTCAATGTGGATATCGCCATCAGAGAATCGTCCGAATCGGCGAAACTGCCGGAACGTGCAACGGTTTCCTCGATTCCTCCAAGGCCAGTCAATGAATTGCAGTCCCGTCTGAATCCAAAGTACACTTTTTCCAACTTCATTGTTGGCGCGTCAAACCAGTTGCCCCATGCGGCTTCCATGGCCATTGCCACCCAGATAGGAACCAGATTCAATCCGCTGTTCATTTATGGCGGCGTGGGGCTTGGAAAAACGCATTTGCTTCATGCCATCGGAAACCAGGTGCTGTCGCTCAGGCCCACTGCCCGTATATGTTATCTCTCATCTGAAGAATTCATGAATGAGTTTGTCGCATCATTGCGGACCAACAAAATGGATAGCTTCCGAAGGAAGTTTCGCAAAAGTTGCGACGTGTTGCTGATTGATGATATCCAGTTCATTGCCGGCAAGGATGGCACACAGGACGAGTTCTTCCACACCTTCAATGCTCTTTATGAAGAGAATAAACAGATTGTGCTGACTTCAGATAAGTATCCCCAGGAAATACCCGATTTGGAGGAAAGGCTGCGTTCCCGTTTTCAGTGGGGATTGATAGCGGATATTCAGGCGCCGGAAATGGAGACCCGTCTGGCCATTCTGAAGCGCAAGGCCGAAGATGAAGGCATTCCATTGCCGGATGATGTGGCATTGTTTCTGGCCACTTCCATCAAGAACAACGTTCGCGAGCTTGAGGGTTCACTGATCAATCTGGCGGCCCATGCGTCGTTGGACAATCGGCCTATCGATTTGGATTTTGCCACTCAGACGCTCAAAAAGGTGGTGGCGTTGCATGAGTCTGCATTGTCGGTGGATAGTATTCAGCATGCCGTGTGCAAGCATTTCCACGTGGCCATGGATGAACTGACCGGGACAAAGCGTCATCGGTCCATTGCGTTTCCAAGACAAATTGCAATGTACCTGTGTCGCAAAGGATTGAATTCATCTTACCCGGAAATCGGCACTCAGTTCGGTGGAAAAGATCACACGACTGCGCTGGCCGCCTGTCGCAAGATTGAAAAGCAAATCAAGGAAGATGCCGCGGTTCGCGGTAAAGTGGAAGCACTGGAGCGCCTGCTCGGTTTCTGAGTTCTGAGCAGGCCACAGAGCCGCTACTCTACTCGATAGACAAATCCGCACCCACCTGAGATTCAATTCTCAACAGCGCTTCTATCTCCTCCAAATCCCGACGGGTTTGAATCACCCATTCGTTGTCCAGATTGAGGCGCTTGGCAAATTTCAGGGTGCGGCGCCATTGTTTGACTGCCTTTTCCAACAGAATCTTAATTCTCTTACGAAGCACCTCGGTATACATTTCCTGCTCGGTTTCATTGAGCGCCGCCGGCGGGGGAGCAGAGAGCATGTCCTGCCAGAGGTGATGATACAGGGCGCCGGTTCGATATGCCGCAGCGCCACTCCAGTGGGGATGGCCAATACGGATGACCTGGGTGTAGAGATATTGGGCGTCGAGGAGGAGCTGGCATTTTTTTTCCAGAATTTCGCCCAAAGCGGAGTCATCCGCGGGCAGCGTCAGCTGACGCATTTCATCGTGGGTCAATTCCGCCAGTTTGAACTGGGCCATCGCGTAATAGTAGTCCGGGGCAGTTTGCGAAATACTGCTATCATGGGTGAAGATGTGTATGGCGTGTTCCAGTTCGACCCGGGCAAGTCCGGGCCGCCGCAACTCGATGAGCGCTGCGCCTTTTCTGGTACGGATTTCCACTCTGTCAACAGGGGTCAGCTGTGCGTTGTGTCCATTCAGTGTATCCAGCACAGAAATCATTTCCTCCCATCTGGCCAGCTCTTCGAGGGATTCGGAAAGACGAAACAGAATGTCTTTCATGTCGTCTGATTCCGGAAATTTTTCAATGAATCGCCGATAGGTGGCAACGGCGTCTTCGTAGCGTCCGAGCCGGTCAAAACAGATGCCGCTATTATAAAGCGCCGGCGCCCGGAATTGCGAATCGGGGAATTCCCGCTGCAACTGCAGATAGAGAATAATGGCATCGTTGTATTTTTCAGCCTCCAGAGCAAGATTTCCGCGATTGAACAGTTCAATTGCATCATAGGCATCGATGGTGTGACCCTGCTTTTCGGTCAACTGAATCACATGCACCTCTTGCAGCCTCTGCACCTCTGTCGTATCGGGGGTGTGGGGCCTGGCGCATGATGATACAATCCAGAGCATTCCAAGGAGGGAGAGCACTCGCCATGGCATGATAGAATCTGCTGGTATTCTGTTCTGGGCCTGTTTCATTATTTTCAATGTATTGCGTGTCATCCTTTTCTGCCACTGTCGGACAACAGATTCAATGCATTTGTTTCCAGTAGCAGTGCATATTGGAGCTGGGCATACCGGAAATTTTATAAAACGGATATCGAAAATCGGTCTGGTGCGTCATAGTTTCAGTTGTATCCGGAAGGGGAGTTTCGTCATGATACCTGTTGAAAAATATATCCATTCGATTCTGTTGTTGATGGTTCTCTTTGGGAGTCTGCAATGTCATTCCCGGCAAATGGAAATTGGCTATGGGGAGCAGGGGGCTGATGACCACGTGGTGTCCGCAATCCATTCTCTCGAACAGTTCCGGACACTGACAGCCGCACAGAACGGAAAGCTGAAGACAGTAAAATTCATTATACCGTCATTTCAACGACAAACGCCGAACGCCGGAGTGCTATATATGGATGGCGATTTTTATACCTTTCACGATGAATGGTACTGGTATCGGCGTCTGAACGGGGTTCCCGCGTTGGGAGACAAGGGATTGGAAAATACGCCGGGATGCGCAATGCCGAAAGACTGTGCCCAGTGGGGCAGGCAACAGGCCAGCCCGCCCATGGGGCTGCGCTTCGTGGAAGACCGGATGTATGCGCAGCAATTTTACGATATGGCCCTGGGCAAGCACCGCAAAGTGGGGCTGGGGGCGTTGGTTTTTTCAGAGGGGAACGAAAAGCGGGCAGCCGTGTTCGGGTTTCGTCTGGAGTATATGGATGCACCCACCAGTGAGGATGTGCTGCGATTTTTCGGTCGGTTGCGAGCAAGTCTGTCGGTTGAACTTGCAGAACAGCTGGTCTGGATTCCAAGGTCGCCTGTGCAGATGGCATTGGCGAGGGAAATGGTGTCCGTGAAAGCGCTTTCTGCTGACCGCATTGTTTCATTCTCGCTGCTGGCCGAAGAAGGAGAAGCCGAAATTTATAACAGTGGTGTGACCGTTGGAAGACTTTTCCTGGTGGACGACGACAGGTCCGCGCTGGTTGATGCGGATGCCACTCATATTCTGATTGTACGGACACCACCGGATGATCTGCCACAGGCGGCGGGGGTAATTTCCGCTGTGCCCCTCTCCAGGTTGTCTCATCTGAACATTCTGGCCCGAAACCGGGGTATTCCATCTGTGTACGTGGGTGGCATCTTTGACGACCCATGGATTCGGCAACTGGCGGATGGATACGCCCCGGTAGCCCTTGCGGTCCGCAATGGCGAGGTCAGGATAACCCCACTTTCTGAATCGGATTTTCTCAATTTTACCAAAACCGCTCCAGCAATCCATTACAGCCCGGATGCCGACTGGGACGCAGCGCCATACGTTGTTGCAATTTCGGATTTGCAGCGGTTGAATCCGGGGGATGAATCCGCGTTGATCGGCGGTAAGGGAGATGGATTCAAGGTGCTTCAGGAGGCGGTACCGGAATTGATTCCAGGACAGGTCGCCATCGTCACCACCCGTGCATACCGCGCACATATGGCGCCTCTGGAAACGGAATTGAATGCGCTGACGACGGCTGATGTGTTTCAACGTTCTGTTAAAGTCCGCTATTTTGTGCTGGAGGGCATTGAGGCGTATCGACGGCATTTTTCTTCTGTGGAAGATGCATTACTGATTGCGAACCTGAAACGGAGCAGTCCGCGGCACTATGAGTGGGGGATGAAGGGTGGTGTGAAAGCGAAAATCCGCGCCATGACTGTCCCTGTGGGTTCACTGGCAGACATTACTTCTGAATTGCGCCGAGTATTTGCTGACTATCCGGTGCATCAGGGTCTACGTTTCAGGTCATCCAGTACCGTTGAAGACATTGACGGGTTCAGCGGGGCGGGGCTGTACATCTCCAGCACGGGATTTTTACACCCTGAAAAACAGAGGTCTGAAAAGGAACGAAAGAAAACTGTGGCCTGGGCTCTGAAAAAGACATGGGCATCCTATTGGAATTTTCAGGCATTTGAAGAGCGTCGCCATTCTGGAATGGATCATTGGAGCGGTGCCATGGCGGTGGTGGTGCATCCACGATTTGACGATGTTCATGAACGGGCCAACGGGGTGGCTACATTTTCGTGGAACTTTGCAGGGGACTATCAGTTTCATCGGAAGTATGAGGAGATGATTGTGAACGCGCATACCGGCGCGCTGAGTGTGACCAATCCACCGGTCGGAAATGGAGCATCGCCTGAAGTGGTGAATGTGCGGGCAGAGGGTGTCGGGTCTCCGGTGATTGAGCGCCGCCGCCCGGAGGTTGTGAATGGGGCCGAACGTCCGGTGCTGACCACCGACGAATATAACCGGTTGTTTGCAGCCTGCCGTCGAATCGCCGCTGTCTGGCGCAGAATCAGGAATGCTTCGACTGCTCAATATCAGTCCAGTCAGACAATAACGCTGGATTTGGAGTTTCGCGTGATGTCTCCTGACTGGGGCGGATTTTCTTCATCTGAAGTGGCCACCCCCGAATTGATTATCAAACAGGTTCGCGTGCTCGATTCCGCGCCGGTTATTCGCAATATTTTTAACAGAAACCTGGTTTTGCCCAGAGATATTCTGCGGGAGGCGGTAAAGGTAGAGCAGATGACCTGTGCGGGGCAGGCAACTCAGATTGGTTTTGTGAAGGTCTGGCCGTCCATCGGGGTTGGCTTCCCCAAAGCGCCTTTTTTCGGGGACGTACGAATTGTCTCCAGAGGTGAGATTGTTCGATTGGGCCCCCATGACTATTATCAGCCGACGGCATCCGGAGAGTTGGTGCTGGCTCCAGACATTGCGCATTCGCTTGGTGTGCGCAGCATTTCGCTGAATGAGTTGGTTTGTGATGGGGTTACGCTGGCAGAATCTGCGGCATCCGCTTTGGAGAAACGCAGTCGGGATGGACGGATAATTGGTCGGGTCCGCAAAAGCAGCCATAAATAAAATATATATTGTTCAATATTACCTTCATTATATGAAGGAATATGAAGGACAAAGCCTGTCTCCCATTTTGCCAGGTCACCTCGGCGATGCGTCCGGCGTCTTCTGCCTATCCGGTATGTCTGCCAATTCATCGGTATTGGGCATAACTCCAGAGAATGATACCTGTAATCGGGTTGAATCGGATTTTTTTCTATGATCTATGGGTGGTTGAAAAAAGTTCAAATGCTAAAAAGACACCCCTGGCATACAGCAGATGTATAATAATGAATCAAGTAATCATAATACTATGAAATGTATCCAGTAATAATATTAAGGAGTTACGAGTTTTTTTGAAAATCGTATGAGGTGCTTCTTGACCCCCGATTAAGCGCAGAACATAGAAAATATTGATAAATTCACGATTTGAATCTGTCGTTTGCGCGTACAGATATTCTATAGGGGAACCAATGAGTGAAAATAATATTCTGGATATTGCGCACATCAGTTTTCTTGATATTATTCGGGTATCTATCGCGCAGCTTGGCGCCGCTGCCACGAAAGGAATGCTGATTCGCAATGCCATGGGTACTGCCGAAAACATTCCGAAGGTGTCTTTTGATACCCTGGATGATTTTGTCGCATCCATTGAATCCGCAGAAAATCCAATCACAAAAATTGAAGGCAAGGCAGTGCATTATGGAAAAGGCCTGTTCGGTCTGCCAGCGTGTCCATTTGCCGGATCCATTGGCGATTACAAAGAAGTGTATGGGGAACTGCCCGATGATTATCATAAAATTACAGATGACTACAATAGGGAAGGAAAAGTCACCGAACAGCTCAGAGTCGGACATGGTGCGGGGGTGAGTCCGTTCTGCGCGGTACATCAACCACTGCGCGCGGCATTGAAGGATAGGATTTCTATTGGCGGAAAGCCAATTACCATTCTGCAGCTGGGGTGTAAATCCGGAAGCGGTGATATAGGGCTGGCGGAACGGTGGATCAGTGAGACAGAATTTTCTGCCGATGATGTGCGCAAGGTGCTCGATGATAATGTGTGTTGTTATGCAATCAAGGTGGAGGCCTGATTCCCAGATCTCTTCTGCAGTGGAAATATGGACCGCGCGGGGGCGATGCTGCTGAAAGATTGGGGGTAATCCACTTTCAATAAACAGGAGAAAGGGAAGAGAGATGTTTGACGCAGACGGAGTATTAAAGAATCTGAATAGTGTACCCGGGGTTCACCAGTCATTGATTGTTGGTCGCGATGGTTTTGTGATCAATAGCATGGGGGATATGGAAGCCGATTCTGTTGGCGCAGTGATCTCCACGGCTATCGGTGCCATCGAAGCGATGGGACGGGATTGTAAACAGGGTATGCTGTTTGAGGTCATGGCAGAATACAAGGAGGGCGTGATTATCGCAGCGCCCATTGGTGAGGATGCGGTGCTTGGTATTGTGGCTGATGATTCTGCTAATCTGGGTGGTGTTCGATTCGTTGTTAAAAAAAGCATGAAGGAACTCGAAAAGGTAATGTGAGGCGTCTCTCTGATTGGTCCACTTTTGTAAATAATTGAATCAGTCGTACGGAAGTGTACGAAGAAATTGGGGGTTTTCAATGATTCGATCTGTAGACACCCGTGCAGTACAGGGAGTTTTGTATGGTGTGTATAAAGCGTTGTATAACATCGCAGGAGCCAGTGCACCGGCGGTGATGCGTCAGGCGGCGCCGGATATCCTTGCAGAATTGAGCAAACTGGGTGTATCGTTTGAATGCGTCGATGATGTGGATAAGCTATCCAGTAAAATTGGCGAAACCATGGAAAAAACAGGTATGTGCGACAAAATGGAAATGAAGTTGGAAGGTGACCGGTTGAAAGCGGATATTACCAATTGCGCATTTTTTGATTTAACGATGCATCTCAAGGAAGATGGTATCCCGCCGTTCGGTTGTCCTTTTGCGGCGCTTACCATTGCCATCGCGGAGAAGAATCTGGGCAAGAAAGCACGGCTGGTGAATCTTGAACCGACACCGGGCGGAAAACCGGGAGATACGCGGTTGGAAGTGCAGCTGTTCTGAAAACGCTGTTCTGAAAACGCTTCAGTGATACGTTGGATCGTCCGTTGCAGTGTTGGTGGAACGTCACTGGGCGCACTCGGGTGAGATGATATGTGGAAGAGAGATGTAACATGGCGTTGAGCGGTACGTTGTCAGACCTGGACGTTGTGGACCTTGTGCAGTTTCCGGCAACTGCAAACAAGACCGGAGAGCTGTTTATTTCTGGACCCGAAAAAGAAGCACGATTGTACTATGTGAATGGGAGACTCACCCATGTCCGATGCGGTGAGGCCAGTGGTCTGGAAGCGATGATCGCTCTTGTTGACTGGCACGAAGGTGCGTTTGAATTCCAGCAAGGCATCACTACCACAGAAGAATCTGTAACGGTACCCACTACCGCACTGGTGGCCCAGGCTATTAATGCTGCAACAGAGAGACAATTGAAAAGGTCAGAAAACAGATCAGCTTCGCCTGAGGATTTGTTGCAGAGAATAATTGAAGACACAGCAATGAAGCTCGATTATGTGGCCCATGTGTTGCTGTATTCTTCCGAAGGCAAAATGCTTTATAGATGGCATCGGGACTCAGAGGACCCGGAACTCCTGAAGCTGATTGATGAGGTTCGAATGTTGTTTGACAACCACCCGCGGGAGGGATTGAGCAGGATTTATCTCTCCGACACCGTCGGCACCTGCATTGCATCCGTTATCAATGACTCCATTATTCTGTTTCTGAGTGCCGATGAGCTTGCGTCCCTCGGGATGGTGTCACTGGCATCCAACCGGATGAGTGTCGCTCTGCTCGATGCGCTGAACGGATAATTGGAATCAGTTCATTCCGGCTATATCCGTCTGGTCGACAATGAAGTCCCGAATAACTCGGATGACGTCGCTGCGTTGCTGCTCGAGCAGCATCTGATGAAAGAAATAAATATTCTGTTCAGGAACCGGTGGGAAGACGGCGAGGGTGCAGTCCGGCATTGCGGTGCACATATCCACCTGGGATTGATAGGTGGCAATGGGGTCAATCGGGGTGGCCAGAATCAGCGTGGGTACATCCATATCTGGCGTGAGTTGTGCAATACCGTCGTACATTGCCGCTACCCACCCCATCGTGGGGCTCACTCCGGCAAGCGAGTGAGACTCCGACCATACACAGTAATCAAAATCCGTAGTGGTGCCAGCGAAATCCGGGCCCCCGAATGTGCATGCGGCAATGGGATCCCGCCCGGTCTGACAGCCGTCATCCAATGTGTACAGATATTCAAATGCGTTACGCAGCCCGGCGAAATCAATTGCGGGGGCGCCGCAATCATTGGGGAGTCCCTGGAGCAGACAGTTGGTCAATGAAGCGCAGACGGGCTGGGAAGGATCGTTGAAGCATGCGTTCAGAGTGGGGTTTCCGTGGCATGCAGCAATGGCGCCCAATGTGGGAATGTCCATTCCTGCCGGAGCGCTGCACAGGGTGTCGAGTCCGGCCTGCACATAGAAATTTACCAGTTGCTGAAGCGCGCCGGCCGGCACACCCGGAGGCGCTTCAATCCCGTATGCGGGTGCGTTTGAGATCAGTGCGTCCACTGACTCCGGGTATTTCTGGGCGAACAGGGCGGTGACCAGGCCACCAGTGCTGTGGCTCATCAGATAAATGGGCCTCGTGTGATGCTTGAGTCGGGGAACACTGTCCATGAGTTTTCTCAAATCTTCAACGTAGGTATCCACGCTATCAATGTGTCCTTTCAGTCCGGCGGACTTCCCGTGACCGGCCAAATCCACTGAAAAGAATGTGACCGGCAAATCGGCCAGTGTTTCCTCAATTGGCACGTTCGGGCCGGGATACCCGTTCAGCGAAGTGAACAGGGCATCGTATCTTTCTGCGAATCCCCCGCGGCCGTGGAGAAACACAACGAACGCATCGTCGGCGCCCCGATGCTCGTATTTTTTATATCGGCGCGGTGTACAGTCTGAACCGGTGAAATAGTGCTCCGAGACAATGCGGTTGAACCGGTTGTCTTTTTGTCTCTTCGAATCGTGGCATGCACTGGCCTGTATGTCGTATGTTCCCGCTGCGGAAGAGGTCCCTGAAACCTCGGATAGCATCTCCGACTCACAGCTGACTCCAAGCACACAGGCCACCATGGCAACGGTGCACCATCGGCCCAGTCCTGATTGAAGCAGGGCAGGGATTGTTTGTTGATGGACATGATTCATAGTGGTCTCCCTTTCGGAAAATCAACGGCTCGTTGATTCGTTTAAAATATTTTTAATGACCAATGTTCATAGCAAGCTGCACGCCAACCGGATTCATTCCTGCCAATGAGATGAATGACAACGACGAACAGACCCAGTCTGCGCAGGCGGGAACCATAATCCTTTGAAAGGAAAAGGTATATCTGAAACGGGCACCAGATGTGAAACGGATTTTATCGGGGTGCCGGGGATATTCCATCCACGCCATCCCTTAAGACACTGCCATCAGCAGGCTGCAATTGCAGTCTGCCGGGGTAAATACTGCCTACTTCTTTGTAAACACCGTATGCTCATCTGTGGGAAAGGCGCCATCGCGGACTTCGGCGGCGTAGGCGGATACGGCGTAGCGGATAGTCTGAGCCAGGTTGGCGTACTGTTTTACAAAGCTGGGGCGAAAGTCTTCAAACATCCCCAGCAAATCATAGCTCACCAGCACCTGACCGTCACATTGGACCCCGGCGCCAATGCCAATGGTGGGAATCTTCAGTGTTTCAGTTATTTCGGCGGCCAGCTCACCGGGGATACCTTCGAGCACTACGCCGTAGGCCCCCGCATCCTCAACCGCCACCGCATCCGCCAGAATTTTTTTCTGGGCATCCCGGGTTTTGCCCTGGGTTTTGAATCCGCCGAACGCGTGCACGGATTGGGGCGTCATTCCCACGTGGCCCATCACCGGAATGCCGGAGGAGACAATTTTTGAAATGGTTCTGGCCATTTCCACTCCACCTTCCAGCTTGACGGATTCGGCGTGACCTTTCTGGATAATTTTCGCCGCGTCCTCCAGGGTTTTATCACTGGACATTTTGTTGGCGGTAAATGGCATATCTCCGATGATATGCGCCGCAGATACGCCTCTCGCCACTGCCCGGCAATGATAGACAATGTCATCGGTGGTAACCGGAATGGTGTTGGCATGTCCCTGAATGACATTGCCGAGCGAGTCTCCCACCAGAACCGCATCCACACCGGTCTGATCAATCAGCGTGGCAAATGTAGCATCGTAGGCGGTCACCATGACAATCTTCTGAGATTTTTTTTTCAGTGCCACCAGTCTGGGAACGGTCATTTTCTTTTGATTTTTCATAAGTACTCCCTGGATAGCGGTTCCGAATATGGAATCCACTTCCTTTTTTTTTATCGGGGCTGAGGTGCGTATCTTCCCCGCGTACACCCGGTTGCCACTGCCACTGCCCGTTCCAGCGGACCAAGCAGTGCGGTATCCTTGGACAACACAGATTTGAGTTTTTCGTACGGAGAACCCAGATCACATCTGGCGGCCACGCCAATGGCGCCGTTTTGCTCCAGGGTTTCAACTGTGGCGCGCATCACCTCGTAGCCCAGTTCAGTTTTATTAAAAGGGTTGAACACGCGAAGCGCAAAATCTGCAAGCGCGGTAAAGAGCTGCCACGCCAGATAATCTGTTCCGGCCAGATAATTCTCGTCGAGCAGATACTGACATCCGCGCCACACCCCAATCAACGCATCCGGATTGGCGGCGAAATCCTGTTGCAGATAGGCGTCTTCGGCAAAGCGAAGAATGGCCACCGTCAGCATCCGTGCACCATCACTGCCGGGGGCTACAATTCCTTTTGATGAACCTGGTCCATAGCCGGCGATGCCAAATGCCACTGCAAGAACCGCCTGTTGGTATTCGTCGGTCGCATCGGGATACAGCAGAGACAGCTCCAGCATTGATGTTGCAGCGGTCGTGCAGGTCGCGGCGTCCCCGGATACAATCTGCAACGCATTCTGTTTGCCACTGTCGTTCGAGCCGGTGGCAAGGGCGCACACCGCAAGCGCTCCCCGACTTTCAGCGGACAGACTCTCTGCAGAAAGTTGGCTCTGAATTTCGCTACAGTTGCCTGCGGACATCAATGCCCGAATATCCAGCGCGGTCTCTGGCGGAGGCGTTTTGCAGGCAGTGGCGCCTAAGCCTAAAACGATGAGTAAAACCGCCCAGCCCCTGCAGACTCTGAAGCATGATATAATGGTGCGTTTCATATGGTTCCCCAACTATTGCACAGAGACCGGGTTTGGGGTCTCACATTTCATCAAGCCGTTTAATGGCATCCTGAATCCGGTTGAGCTGCTGTCGGTTGTCCGCGTCCTTGTTTCGTTCTTTTTCAATCACATCGGCCGGAGCGTTGGCAACGAATTTTTCATTGGCCAGTTTTTTTGTGGTGCGCTCGATTTCCTTTTCCAGTTTACCCTTTTCCCGGTTGAGTCGCGCCCGCTCCGCATCCATATCGATAATTTCTTTCAGTGGAATCAGCAGCTGCGCTCCCGCGGCCATAGCGGTTGCAGAACCTCTGGGAATATCCGCATCGGCATTTTTCACCTCAAAACGCTCCACCCGCGCAAGGCTTTTGAGCATATCCGCGTCGGTTTCCAGAATGGATTTCACGGCTTCATCATCGGTGAGCAGTTCCAAAGAAATGGGCTTGGACGGCGCCACATTGTATTCCGCCCGGATAGCGCGTACCTGAGTGACCACATCCATCAGAATGGTAGCTTCCCGGATGGCATCCGCATCGGCCACGCCATCGGCATCGGTGGGGAATGGTGCAATCATAATGGATGCCGGCGCGTTTGCTGGTTTGGGCAATTGCTGCCACAGCACTTCGGTGACAAATGGCATCAGCGGATGCAGCAGGCGCAGTGAAACGTCGAGAGTGTGTCGCAATACCTGCTGGGCTGCACCGCGCTTCTCACTGTCATCGCCAAAAAATACAGATTTCTGCAGTTCGATATACCAGCTGCACAACTCATCCCAGAAAAAGTGATACAGCTGCTGGGTGACTTCCCCCACCCGGAACTCTTCCAGACCGCTATTCACTTCTCCGATGACTTTGTGAAGTCGCGCCATAATCCAGCGATCGGCCATGGTGGAAGGGACAGGCGTTCCTGTGGTCACGGTCATATTCTTGAGATTCGGCAATGAGAAGCCCAGGGTGGCCTGCCAGATTTTGTTGCAGAATTTTCGATTGCTTTCCACCCGATCCACACTGAAGCGGATATCCTGGTCCTGCCCCGTGTACGCTGCCAGTGTGTAGCGCAGTGCGTCGGTACCGGACTTGGCAAAGCCGTTTGGAAAATGGTCGTTCTGGTAAGAGATTGCACTTTGAATTTCTGTTTCAGGCAGGGTAAGTCCTTTGGTTTTCTCCACCATGTCATCCAGCGAAATGCCTTCCACCACATCGAGGGGATCAATCACATTGCCCTTCGATTTCGACATTTTGTTTCCGTCCTGGTCCCGGACCATGGGATGAAGGAGCACATGGCGGAACGGTACATCCCCCATGAATCGAATCCCCATCATCATCATGCGGGATACCCAGAATGTAATAATGTCGTAGCCGGTTTCCAGAACCGATGTGGGGTAAAAGGTTTTGAGTGCATCCGTGTTGTCGGGCCATCCGAGTGTTGAAAACGGCCAGAGTGCACTGGAAAACCAGGTATCCAGAACATCTTCGTCCTGATGGATATGTTTCGAACCGCATTTCGCGCATCCCTCCGGTGTCTCTTCGACAACGGTGATATGGTCACAGTCGTCGCAGTACCAGGCGGGAATGCGATGCCCCCACCAGAGCTGACGGGAGATACACCATGGCATTCTGGGTTCCAGCCATTCAAAATAGCGGTGCTCCTGATGTCTGGGGACAAACTTGGTTTTACCCGCACGTACTGCATCCATGGCGGCCTGTGCCATATTGGCGGTATCCACGAACCACTGTAATGAAAGCTTGGGTTCCACCACGGTTCTGCAACGCTGGCAACGACCGGGAGCGTACTCATGGGGATTGCTTCCCCTTTCCAGACCTTTTTCGCGAATCGCCTCTTTAACTTTCTTTCTGGCTTCAAATCTATCCAGCCCGGTGAACGGTGCGCCATTTTCATTCAACGTTGCATCGTCGTTGAAAATATCTATATAATCAAGATTGTTCCGCTTTCCGCATTCAAAATCATTGGGGTCGTGGGCGGGAGTGACCTTCACCGCGCCGGTCCCCAGCTCGGGATCCGCCAGCAGCGGGTCGGCCACGATGGGGAATGTTCTGCTCTGGAACGGGTGTTTCACCATTTTGCCAACAACGTCCCGATATCGCTCATCATCCGGATGAACCACGACCGCTGTATCACCCAGCATGGTTTCAGGTCGGGTGGTCGCCACCACGATTTCACCACCACCTTCAATCTCGTATGCAAATGACCACATTTCAGCGGCTTCCGGTTCATCCCGGTCCACTTCCACATCCGAAAGCGCCGTGCGACAGGAAGAACACCAGTTGATGAGGCGGTTATCCCGGACGATTTCACCGGTGTTATAAAGTGAGACAAACGCATGCCGCACAGCTCTGGAAAGACCTTCATCCATGGTGAAGCGTTCCCGCTCCCAATCCAGAGATACGCCGATTCGTTTCAGTTGCTCAGTAATGCGATTGCCGTACTGCTCTTTCCATTTCCATACACGCTCCACAAATTTTTCCCGCCCGAGATCATGGCGACTGGTGCCTTCGTTGCGAAGCTGTCGCTCCACCACCATCTGCGTGGCGATGCCGGCGTGATCCGTTCCCGGCATCCACAGCGTGTTGTAGCCCTGCATCCGTCTCCATCGCACCAGCATATCCTGGATGGTCACAGTGAGCGCGTGTCCCATATGCAGTGCGCCGGTTACGTTGGGGGGAGGAATCACGATACAATACGGCGGTCTGTCCGAGGCATCTTCCGCTTTGAAATATCCGCCTTGAATCCAGAAATCATATAAATCCTGCTCTATTGCATCCGGTTCAAACGTTTTTGGCAACTCTATATCTTTGGGATTTCGCATTCATTCCTCCACACTCAGAGATGGTCGATTGTGTCAAATTCACGCGGTATCTATATTGTAAAGATCAGTAGTATACAAGTCATTTACCTGTGCATTTGAATCGCCGCATATATAGTGGCGTTCGCTATGATGGTCAAATCCGCTTGCAATCACATCGGATGTGCGGTTAAACCCCTTTTTCTGTAGATAAAAGCACCAGCCACCGGCAGGGGCAGACAATCGCAAACGGAATTCAGGGAGCGCAAATGGCAGGAAAAAGTTGTTACGAGATATTGGCCGAACGGGGATTTCTGAAGCAGTGTACCGATGAAGATGCGGTTCGCAAGATGCTGGCCACCGAAAAGGTAACGGCCTATATCGGATTTGATCCAACGGCCAGGAGTCTTCATGCCGGGTCGCTGGTACCCATTATGGGGCTGATGCATCTGTCCCGCGAGGGACACAATCCCATTGCATTGGTAGGGGGAGGCACGGGGCTTATCGGAGATCCGTCCGGAAAGACCGAAACCAGACAGCTGCTGACCCGGGATACATTGCGTGAGAACTTTGAGGGAGTAAAAGCACAGCTGGGACGTTTTCTGAATTTCGATAACGGCGGGGCAGTGGCCGTGGACAATTCAGAATGGTTGGAGCCATTGAATTACGTGGATTTTCTTCGCGAAATTGGCCGTCACTTTTCAGTGAACCGCATGTTGTCTTTTGAAGCGTATAAACAGCGGATGGAAAAAGGATTGAGCTTCCTCGAGTTCAATTATCAATTGTGTCAGGCATACGATTTTCTTGTGCTGTATCAGAAATATGGATGCCGGTTGCAGATGGGTGGCGACGATCAATGGGGGAACATCGTGGCCGGGGTGGATTTGGTCCGCAGGGTAGAAGGCGCTCAGGTGTATGGATTGACTTTCCCGCTACTGACCACAGCAACCGGAGCAAAAATGGGGAAAACCGCCAACGGCGCTGTCTGGTTGAGCGAAGATATGCTTTCCCCATACGACTACTTTCAGTATTGGGTGAATGTGGACGACCGCGATGTCGTTCGATTCCTGAAAATGTTTACGCTGCTTCCCATGTCGGAAATAGATAAATTGGCGAATCTTGAAGGGGCAGATATTCGGGAAGCCAAACAGATACTGGCGTATGAAGCCACCCGCATATGCCATGGAGAATTGAAGGCCAGGAGGGCGCTCGATGGCGCAAAAGCAGCGTTTGGCGGTGGCGGTGATGTGGAGAATATGCCCAGCAGCCAAATTTCGGCATCGCGTCTTGCTGAAGGAATCCGCGCAACTGAATTGTTCGTGGAGACCGAATTGTGCAAATCCAATGGCGAAGCGGTGAAATTGTTCAGGAGCGGAGCCGGTTGGGTGGGGGATAGAAAACTGAACGACCATCGTGAACTGATTACATCTGGAGATTTTGCAGATGGCGAAGTTGTACTGCGCGCCGGAAAAAAACGACGCCACCGGCTAATTTCTGTCTGAATTTGTCTTTTTTTCTCGTATCACCTTGATTTTATTGAATAATTTATTTTACAAAAAAAAGCGGGCGAATTCAAATTACCGCTTGACATAATAGAGGCTCCCCTCTATACATACCGCTCGCTTATGGGCGAAAAGCTTATTATAGTACGATGCCTGTTAAGCGGTACCTCATGCCTCCGGGTGTGACTGTTCATTGATAAATTTTATGGAAATTCCATAGCTGATATAGACGCTGGCATAGCTCAATTGGTAGAGCACCTGATTTGTAATCAGGCGGTTGCGGGTTCAAGTCCCATTGCCAGCTCATTTTTTTTGGCGGATTACCCGAGTGGCCAAAGGGAGCAGACTGTAAATCTGCCGGGCTACGCCCTACGGTGGTTCGAATCCATCATCCGCCACAGCGAGGATCTGGTGTGAATCGGTTCCTTGATTTTGCGGGAATAGCTCAATTGGTAGAGCATTAGCCTTCCAAGCTAAGGGTCGCGGGTTCGAGCCCCGTTTCCCGCTCAGTTTAGGAGATTTTTTAAAACCAGAAGCCCACGTAGCTCAGGGGTAGAGCACCTCCTTGGTAAGGAGGAGGTCATGAGTTCAAATCTCATCGTGGGCTCTTTGTTTTTTTATTCCGGATTTTTTCAAATCAAGGGAGCTTTGTCATGGCAAAAGAAAAATTTGTAAGAACGAAACCACACGTCAATATTGGAACAATTGGTCATATTGACCACGGCAAAACCACATTGACCGCAGCGATCACGAAAACGTTGGCCGAGGCTGGTGGTGCGCAGTTCATCGCATTTGATGAAATCGATAAAGCGCCTGAGGAAAAAGAGCGCGGCATCACCATTGCGACAGCGCATGTGGAGTATCAGACAGCGAATCGTCATTATGCGCATGTGGATTGCCCCGGGCACGCTGACTATATCAAG
>JBNKCR010000084.1:0-7997 GCA_050287845.1 Polyangia bacterium | reverse complement strand
TAAAAAAGGATTAGCGCGACCCTTGCATTCCCGAACCTGGTATTCGGCGATAGTGTCCATGTCATAGTGTCCATGTCTTCGAGGATGTCGGTCTGGGTATTGAATTTGTTTAAACGCATCACGATTCACTCATGAAAATCTAAAGTGTCTATTTGGAAAATCATGACAATCCAAAGCAGTGTTTTATTATTTCACGATTGAAAAGTCACTGATTCGCTTGTGGCGAGGCGCCACAAGCGAATCAGACATCCATTGAATTGAATGCGTCCCAGAGAGGATACCTGCGAAGACGGTTACGGAGAATCAGTCCTGAACCAGGAGTTCGGCGATGGTGTCCATGTCGGCGAGGATGCCGGTCTGGGCGTTGATGGCGCCGGCGATGTCGGCTTTGTCGGAGAGTTCCTTCATCAGGTCGTCCGAGATTTTACCCGAAGATTTGAAGGCTTTAAGCAGACGGGTTGGGGCGCTGACGGCCACTTCCGCTGCCCATACTCTTGCCTCTGCCAGTTTCAGCGCGCTGCCTTCTTTTACAGCGGCTTTGGCCAGCTGAATGGCGGTTTCCACTTCGGCGATGCTGGTGGCCATCTCAAAGATGATGTGCTGCTCGCGGGACAGTTTGTTCTTGAATGCGGCGTAGGCGGCAGCATCAAGGAACGCGGCGGCTCTGGTCAGCAGCGGGCCATTGACGTTGTCTGCGGCTTCAAGACCTTCGGCCACATTGGCAAAGAATTTCCCTTTGCCTTTCACCACCTGACGCATTCTGAAAACGCCGATGATGTTCTGCTGAATTTCGCTGGTTCCTTCGTAAATGGTGAGAATCCGAACGTCGCGTTTGATTTTCTCCACTTCGTACTCTTTGCAGTACCCGTATCCGCCGTGGGCCTGAATGGCGTCTTCAGCGGCTTTGTTGCCGGATTCGGTGGAGAAGAATTTGGCCACCGACCCTTCAATCTGGCGGTCGGCGTCGCTGGAGTCGAGCAGCTCTGCCACGTATTCGATATATGCCTGTGCCGCTGCCAGACGAATGGCGTTGGGCACAATCAGTTTGTGGGTATACCCCTGTTTTTTGTACAGGTAGTCACCAAACTGTTTCCGCTCTTTAGAGTAGGCAATGGCTTTTTCAAGGGCGGAAAGACCGCCGCCCAGACCGAATGCCGCCACCATCAGACGGGTGAATCCGAACACCTCATTAGACTGTTTGATGCCTTCGCCTTCTTTGGTGCCCACAATATTTTCCGCGGGGATAATGCAGTCTTCGAGGATGACCTGAGAGGTATTGGAAAGACGGATACCGTGTTTTTCTTCCTGCTTGCCCGGCTCAATGCCTTCCGTGCTGCGTTCCACCACAAAGAACGTGGGACCATCGGGGGTTTTGGCCAGGATGGTGTAGAGGTCGGCGATGCCGCCATTGGAAATGAACTGCTTGACGCCGTTCAGCTTGTAGTGGGTGATATTACCGTTTTCATCCAGAATGCGCTCGGCTTTGGTTTTCAGGCTTTCAACGTTGGATCCGGCTTCGGGCTCGGTCACGCCATAGGCCACAATGAGGCCCTCTTCGGCGATACGGGTCATCCACTTTTCTTTCTGCTCATGGGTGCAGCCCACGCGAATCGGGTCGGTTCCCAGGGCAACCGCGAGCATCGAAGTGGCCACGCCCACGTCCTTTTTGGCGAATTCACAGGAGAGGCGATACACATCGTATGCGCCGCCCCCCAGACCACCGTACTCTTCAGGAATGAACACCAGGTGCAGGCCAACATCCTCGCTGAGCATGGTTTTTACGATTTCTTCAGGACACACATCTTCTTCGTCCCATTTGCTTCGTTTATCAAACGGCAACTCTCTTTCAGCGAACTCATTGAGTGTTCCGAGAATCGTCAGGAGGTCGTCATTATCGAGTCTTTTTAATTCCATGGTTGTCTTTCCTTAGATATGGTTGTTGTTGGTCTTGCTTACTTGAAATTGGCTTGGAACTCTATTGAACCACTTCTAAAATGTCAAATGCCTGGGAAGATAAAAAAACATCGGGTGCGCTGCGTAAAAAACGCGCAGCTTGCAATTCAAATCGTTAAGCATTATATAGGCCGTGCTTGCGAGGGGGGAGCAGCTTCGCGGTTGTATTCGTAACCATGCGAAACGACACGATGGAAGCAGCAAAGGAGACTTTAATGCAGCGTACCATGTTCAAATCTAAAATCCACCGGGCCACGGTGACCCATGCGGACCTGGACTATGAAGGCAGCGTGACCATCGATTCTGACTTGCTCCACGCAGCGGATATCATGCCTCACGAGCAGGTTCACATCTGGAACGTCACTCAGGGAACCCGCATTGAAACCTATGCCCTTGAAGGGCCGGCCGGCTCCGGTGTTGTCTGTATCAACGGCGCAGCGGCTCATCAGAATCGTCCCGGGGATCTCGTGATTATCGCTACCTTCGGCACCTACGACGAGGCCGAGCTGCAACGATATCAGCCAACCGTGGTGCTGGTGAACGAAAGCAATCGGATTGTTCAGTCCCGGTATACCGAAACTCCGGGGCCGCTCAGAGCGGTATAATCCATGAAAATACTCGTTACTGGTGGCGCCGGCTTTATCGGATCGCATTTGTGCGAACGGCTGCTCAGTCGGGGACATCAGGTCGTTTGTCTCGATAATTTCAACGATTTTTACGACCCGCAAATCAAACGCGGAAATATTCAGGTCGCCCTTGAATCTCCAGCCTATCAACTGGCAGAAGGTGATATTCTGGATACCGCGTTTCTTGATGGGGTGTTTGATGCATCCTTTGATGTGGTTGTGCATCTGGCGGCGTATGCGGGGGTTCGACCCTCTATCCGGAATCCATCCCTGTACCAGAAGGTGAATCTGGAAGGCACCGTGAATATTCTGGATCAGTGTCGCAAACACAATATCCTCAAGGTTGTTTTCGCATCGTCATCATCGGTGTATGGCGGCAGAACCGATGTACCGTTTCGAGAGTCCGATAATATCATGAACCCCATCTCGCCCTATGCGGCCACCAAGGCGGCCGGGGAGGCCATCTGTTATTCCTATCATCATCTGTTCCATATTCAGATGCACCTGCTCCGGTTTTTCACCGTCTACGGCCCCAGGCAGCGACCGGAAATGGCCATTCATCTGTTTGCTCAGCAAATGCAGGATGGCAAACCGGTGCGATTGTTCGGCGATGGGGAGTCCAGTCGGGACTACACATATATTGATGATATCATCGACGGAGTGACCGCCTGCACGGAGAACTGCGACGGTTTTGAAGTACTGAACCTTGGAGGCTCCAGAACCACCTCCCTCAAACGACTGGTGGAATTGATCTCGGCCGAAATGAATATTACGCCCACCATCGACTGGCTTCCCGAACAGCCCGGCGACGTGCCCATCACATTTGCGGATGTATCGCACGCCAGAGCGGTCATCAACTACGAACCCAAAGTCCCCATCGAAGAGGGAATCCGCCGGTTCTGCCAATGGAAAAGGGCGCAGAAATAGGTTTCGTATAACCGCCGCAACAAGGTAAATGGTAATCAAATGCGGGACCTTGAACGAATCCAGAAACTTGTGGGAAATATCACGGAAGAGGATTTGCGCTACGTGGATTGCGCGGTACATGACAAAGTGGGGATTTTCATGCCCATGGCCGGGCAGTGCTATTATGCGATAACTCCGGAACATACCCACCCGGCTTACTCCTTCATTCTGGCGTTCGACGGCCGATGCCAGACCCGAATCGGCAACAATATTGTGCAGTCCGTGCCGTCCACCATGGCCATGATGCCGCCGCATCTGCCCCATATGGAGCTGCCGTCGGATACGGTGTCCAGATATATTGCGGTACTGATTGATGCCTCCTTTTTTGAAAGCCAGAAACAATCGTACGGCATCCACGCTGCGCCGGATGTTACCACGCTGTATCCATTCAGTGAGCGACTGGTGCAGGCGTGCAAGGAGTTTCTGATTGATTACCAGGAAGCGTTTCCCGGCTACGAAAAATTGCTGGAATCCGGCGAACTCAAAATTTGTCATCTGATTATCCGGCAGATTTTCAATATTGCCCATAAAGAGCTGCCGGTGGTGGGCAGCATCACCATTCACCGTGTGGTCGAATATATTTATTCCAATTATGCGGAGCCTCTGTCCGTGGAGAATTTGGCCAACAAGGCCAATCTGTCCGCCTCTCATTTTTCCAGACTGTTTCGAAAAGAGATGGGGGTTTCCCCTGCGGAATACGTATTGCAGATACGACTGGATTTCGCCAGACGCATGCTGAGTGTCAATGAACGGTCGCTGACGGAAATTGCATTCGATTGCGGTTTCAACAGTTCGTCGTATTTTTCCCAGTGTTTTTCAAAAGCGTTTGGCACGTCCCCTTCTGATTATCGAAATCGCTGCGCCAGGCAGTTGCAGGTCTCAGAGTCGAAAACCTAAAAAATTTGATGGAATTGTGGAAGCCGGAACGGCCTCATACAGGCTATCTGAATCATGCGCCCATTCTGTGAACGAACCGGCGCATGGAGGTTGCCGATGAATACTGAGACGCGTGCGGGATTTTCCGCGTACCTGATGACACCGCTGATGTCCATTCTGGGGAATGTGATTGCGTCCCTCGTCTTTATTTTCTGGCTGGACGATCCGTCCCCGGTACCCGTATTTGGTGTGTTTACCGCGTTCAACGTGGTCAACATGATTCTATTTGCCCTGTTGCCGAAAAATAAAAAGCCTATCGTGCGCCGGGTTAATATGATTCTGTTTTTCCTGGTGCTGGTGGTTCTGTTTGGCGCGCTGGGACGCGTCAATCTGCAATTGGAAGGTTTTTTCTTTCTGACGGCGGCGGGGATTTTTGGCGGCGCCACAACCCATTTTCTGGTGGCTAAAATTATCGGTCCAATCATATTTGGCCGCAACTGGTGCGGCTGGGCCTGCTGGACGGTGATGCTGCTGGATTTTCTGCCATGGAAAAAAAGTGAGGGTTGGCAGAGGGGCGGATTGAAGAATGCAAGGTATTTCCATTTCGGCCTGTCCCTGCTCCTGGTCACGGCCCTGGTTGTCGGCGCCGGCTATCTGATTCATACGCCACAGCAGCTGGAAAATGAACCGGGTATGCTGCGCGAAATGATATGGTTTCTCGTAGGCGTCTTCCTGTACTATGTGGCTGGCGTACTTCTGGCCGTTCGCTTCAAAGACAACAGAGCATTCTGCAAATATCTGTGTCCGGTGACGGTGTTCCTCAAATTGAGCGGGACGGTGTCGATGTTGCGGATAAAAGGGAGTGCGTCAGAATGTGACCAATGCAATACGTGCGTGAAAGAATGTCTGATGGATATAGATATTCCCGCCTATCTGCACAGAGGAGAGCGCGTCAAATCCACCGAATGCATTATGTGTATGCAATGCATTGCCGCATGTCCAAACGGCGCACTGCGAACCAGCGTGGGCCTGGATGTTGTGCGACATGAAAAATGGAAATATCGCAAGTAACGCCGGTCTCAACTCCCCGGTCTCAACTCCCGAAGCGATTTTTCCACTCCGTGAACACAGTGACAGATAAGTAACAGATCCTTTTCCTATTGCAGCAGCGGTGTCGTTTCATACAGGGTGGGGTCTATTTGACCATTTTTTCCGGGGGTTGAAATCATGCCGGACCAGCCAGGATAATCTTTACAATTGTCGACGTATACGACAGGGAATTTTACGACACCGACGCCGCCAGTGTTTATATTTTCAGTGTAAGGAAATGCAAGGAGAGATTGCATGGACCAGGACGAGCAAAGAGAAAATGTAAAAGTATATTACGACCGTCGCATGATACCCCTCTCGCGGGAATCCAGACGGGTGGAGCGGTTGTTCATTGACACGGGTGATAGCGGCGAGTCATACCGCGTTACTGTCAAACCGGTAGCCGACTGGTTTGTGCTCAAGGGAAAGGTGGATTCCAGACGGACCCACGACATCGTTCTTTCCATGGTACAGACCAACCATCCATACCGGGAGTTGATAGATCACATGACCATTGAAAGCACAATGGAAGCGTGAACTGTCACGACATGAATTTTTTCTGCTGATACTTTGTGGCGAGCGCGGTTCTGTCGGTGTCTGAAAGAGACATCATGTACGCTTTCCATCCGGGGCAGAAGCCGGTGTGCCAACGCCATATCCGGCCCAGCAACGACCTGGGGTTGTCATCGTACTTTTTGCGAAATCCGCAGTCTGTGCATTGATGTTTTTCTGTCATATCAGCTCCTTGCTTACGGGGTAGTTCCGTCGATAGAACGGACCACCGGTGTTATTCTTTCACGTCTACCAGCTCTCCCCCCACCAGTTGGTAGAGGGGAATGTTGCCCATTCTGAAAATCTGAATGGAGTCCCGCTTGCGATAGTCGTGCTTGAATACCACGCGAATCACGTTGCCCAGATTGATAATTCGTTTCGCGCACATGGCGCAGGGCAGATGGGTGACGAAAATCACCTTCTGTACATACCTTGGGGAGTCACAGTTGATGACGGCGTTTTCTTCTGAATGCAGACAGCCGCAGTTGCCGGGTTCATCACGATCACAACCGTTTTTCAGTCCGGCGGCATTGCCGTTATAGCCGATGGAAAGCACTTTGCGAAAATCGGGGGTGGTGATCACCGTTCCTACCTGAAGGCGTTCACAACTGGAACGCTGCGAAATCGACTCGGCGAAATTCATGTACACCTGTTCAAAGCTGGGACGCGAATCTGTTTCCATTCCATTCCTCTCCCTTACAACGGTAGCAGTTTCTGAGTTGTTGTATCCATTTTAAAGGGGGGTTGTAAAGGGGCAGGAAAAATTTCGCTGATGCAGCACCAAACGCCAGCACCAAACGCCCAGCACCAAACGCTCGGAGTGATTTTTTCCCAGCCCCAGCACCAAACGCTCGGAGTGATTTTTTCCCAGCTGCCCAGCCCAGCCCAGCACCAAACGCCCAGCACCAAACGCCCAGCACCAAACGCTCGAAGTGATTTTTTCCCTCTGAACTCAGAAATTCTGCAACAGATTTGAAAAGTATCCGAGCAGGGAGAAATCGTTTTTTTTCCTGCAAAGGAGGTTCCCATGGGACAAAGACCGCGATGGTTCAAACCGGATACCGTTTACGAACAGACACAGAGAACCGTGGACAGACAGTTTCTGTTTGCCCCCATTCCCGGCGTTCGCAACGCCATTGGCGCCTCCGCTGCCAGAGCCCTGCAGAAGCACCCGGTGAAGCTGTACTGGCTGGAAGTCAATTCCAATCACGAGCATCTGGGTATCGGCGCCATTTCCCGCAGTAAAGAGCACCTGAATAACCTGGTTCATTTCAAGCGCACCTATCATCGGCTCCTCGCCGAAGAAATCAATCGGCTGCATGACCGCAGCGGCGCCATATTTTCGTCTCCAGCCAGAACCACCGAGTGTCTGGACGATGAAAGCAGCGAAGCCCAGATGTTTTACGCGCTGCTGAATCCGGTGAAGGACAACCTGGTGGAGCGCGTCGAGCACTGGCAGGGTTTCTCCTCGTACTCCCAATGTGCGCGGGGGGTGGATGAGGTGTACACCTATTATGACCGGACCGCATACCATAAACAGAAACACCGTCCCGATGCAAAATCGATAGAGGCATTTCTGGTGTCCATCCGTCTGGAGTTTTCAAGACTGCCGCATCTGGAACACCTGAGCGAAGGCGTGTATCAGACATATCTGCGTCGCGAAGTGAAACATCAGGAGCAGACGTTCGAAGCCGCGCGGAACGCCGCCAGATGTCACGTTCTGGGCAAAGAAAAACTGACAAGAACCGACCCGCGTCAGAGACCGGCCAATCCAAAGCCGAACAGCGCCAAACCCTTGTGTCATTGCGCGTGCAATAAACGACGCGAAGAATACAAAGAAGCAATAAAGGATTTCTGTAGCCGGTACATTGAAGCATCCGTCGCGTATCGGAGCGGTGCGCACAAAACCGAATTCCCATACGGCAGTATCCGGCC
>JBNKCR010000083.1:0-8726 GCA_050287845.1 Polyangia bacterium | reverse complement strand
CATACCCGCGAAGGCGGGTATCCAGTGCGTAGGGATCCTTAGGTGGTGATTTGTTTCCACAAATCGTTCCAATTTGGATTATTCTCTTCTATAAGTTTTAGTTTCCATGAACGTCGCCACTTTTTCAGCCGCTTTTCCCGCGTGATGGCGTTGTCCATGTCATTGAACTGCTCGAAGTAAACCAGTTTGTGGATGCTGTATTTTTTGGTGAATCCATCGGCAATCCCTTCACGATGCTCCCAGACTCTTTTAACCAGATTAGTTGTAACTCCCACGTACAAAGTCCCGTTGCGGTCACTTGCCAGAATGTATACTGCAGGTTTCTTTTCCATGGTTATCGAAGATAACACAGCAGCGTCTCGTCGAGAAGTCATCGGCACTACTACTGGATGCCCGCCTTCGCGGGCATGACGACACATATGACAGTTTCGTTGGAAAGATGCGCTCAGAGCGCGTTCCAGACCCGGCACAGGATGGACCGCCTTCGGCTGTGCCGTCACGTGAGTTCCCCGGTTCTCAGCAGTCTCGCCAGATGGGACGGGTGTCCGACTGTACAATACTTCCTTTGATGCAAGGCAGGTATGAACGAGGTCGGTTGTCGGTAATGCGATTCGGCCGTACAGCCTGCGGAGCGTTTACGGTTGCCGCCCAGCGTGTATCGCGCAAAGTGTATCGCACAATGTCCTTCAGGCGTCACGTTGGGTGATCTGTACTGAGTGGTGTAAATCCATCGTGGCACAACTCCTGCACTTAAATATCTTCGTTCATGCGGTTCTGGTGGATTCCGGTGGGTATCGGCATAGGCGCTTCGACAGGTGCGCCCAAGGCGAGATCACCAGTGTGCACTGCAATCAATCGCCTGCCAGAATCAGAAAGTAACCACCGTTGACGTTCCGGATGGAATAGCGGAAATGAAAAAAATGAGATCCCCCTTGAACACAATTGATCACCTGTGCAATCAGGACAATCCGCCTTTCCCTCACCACTGCAACGTAGCAATCACAGCAGCAAAGATATCGCCGGCGGACCCCGGACTCATTGGAGCGGTTATATTTTTCCTGGCAATGGTACTCTTTCAGGGGCAGACATTTGAAAGACTGTACGACAGCGGTCAGCACGATCTGCGCGCATATATGGCCTGCGCGCACGATATGGTTGCCGGTCGACACATCTATAAAACGCGTCAACGGGTCGTCCCGGAATCCCCCATACTGAACAATAACGTCCCCCCGTATGTATATCCGCCTCTGCTGGGCGTTATTCTGATTCCCGCAACCATCACTGCCTACCAAACGTTTAAACACGTCTGGTTTTTCCTGAACTTCTTCTTTGTGCTGCACGGCATATTTCTGGCGATGTCAACACTCCCTTTTGGCCCCAAACGCAGCATTGCATTTTTAATGGTGAGTGGTGTGATGCTTGGGTCAAACATGTTCCATTGGCTTCTTCATGCGGCCCAGGTCGACGCTTTTTCAATCTGGCTGTCTACCCTGTCATTGTGGCTTTTCAACAGAAAAAAGTGGATCGCCAGTGCTGTGATTATCTGCGTGGCTGCCTGGATTAAGGTCACACCTGGACTCTTTCTCATTTACCTCCTTACAAGGGGGACACGCCGCTTTTTCCTGTATGCAACTTTTTCTGGCATTGCTCTTGGGTTGATTCAATTCGTTTCTTTTCCGGATGAATTTCTGTATTTTTTTCATACAACGCTGTTTCAGAAGATGCCTTCACCCACCCGGGCGCCAATTATGCAATCCCTCTGGTCTCTGAGTGAATTGCTTGTTGTTCCCGGCAATGACACCAAAATCTTCAATGCCCCCAATCAGTTCCATACTTTGCTGTCGGCAATGAAAACAATCGTTGTCTTCTTTGCGGTTGCGGTACTGTTTCGAAAACGCGGGGGCACAACGGGTCAGTTTCTGGGATTTGCAGTGTGCGGCAGTGTTTCAGTGCTGATAACGGATATGTCCTGGATGATGCGGTTCGTCTGGAACTTCATTTCGATAGCGGCCATTCTCCATGTTATCTCACGCCCGGCAAAAAGCTGGCAGAAATCGCTGCTGATTCCGTTTGGCGTTTTTCTCATTCTTCTCAATCTGGAATTTGTATGGAAAGGTGCATTGGGCGAACTTCGCGGCTGGAAAGCCGTCTTCAGCGCAGGTCCCAGTCTTTTTGCGCTATTCAGCACTATCTTCATGGGCACCGTCTGTATCATTCACAGTACATGGTCTCCACCGGTTCAGTGGATAATCGAATTTTATAAGAAGAGAAAAACAGGATCCGTCCCAAAGCCCAGCCTGACTGCAACGAACACCAGAAACATTAAAACAATATCCAGGGAGACAATCCAATGAAACCAGTGCAACTCACTTTCGCAATTATCACGACCCTGCAAGTCAGTTCGTTGCTCTGGTCGTGCAACACAGACAAGACTTCAGCGGGTCCGACCGGTACTCAATCCGCACAGGATGAAACGGCAATCCCGACCACGACTGACGATGCCGGCGAAACGATGGATTTATTTCGTCCGGGCTGCCCCATGACTTTACCGGGTGCGGAGGTAGCGGTCAGCAACACAGAGGGGGGCGTCGCACTCACCTTTACTGCGGACAACGGCATGGTTGCAGATCTTCGCACCCGGGTTGGGCACCTGACCCGAATGTACAGGATGCACAATGGTACAGCCGGCATGATGTGGAATCATATGGGAGGTAAAGGGATGGGCCACAAAGGCGGTGGGATGGGCGGCGAAGGTCTGGACCACATGAACAGGCGCAGCCCGATGCCGGCAGTGAGTGGCACAATGACGGTTATGAACATGGGGGCGCGAATCGATCTTCGACCGAACGATGCTTTAAAACTGGAGGCCCTTCGTGAACATGTTCGCTGGCATCAACAGAGGATGCACTACGGTGAATGCTGGATACTGCAGGGGCACTCGATTGTCCCTTCGCACGAAGAACAGGAATAGCTCCATCTGGTCTTTCCCCTATTGGTTCGATGCGTAGGACTCCGGTTCAATGATGATTTCGACGCGCCGGTTATTGGCTCGTCCTTCAGCACTGTCGTTATCCGCGATCGGTTGCTCCTCGCCGCGGCCCCGGGCCAGAATGCGATCGGACTGGTAGTCCCGCTGTACAAGATAACTGCGAACCGCATCTGCGCGGCGTTGGGACAAGTCCATGTTGTAGTTGTTCGACCCCTGTGAATCGGTATGTCCTTCCACGATGAGATGACGCTCACGGGTCGTGAGCAGCACCTTGACCACAGCGTCCAGACGGGTTCGGGCATCGGGTAATAAATCTGATTTACCGGATCTGAAAAGCACGCTTCCAGACAGAGTGATCACCGTTCCCCGGGATTCCTTCTTCACCTCGGCAAGTTTGGCCAATGACGCTATTGCATCTGCCGCCTGCTGCTCCGCCAGAAGTCGTGCTTTTTTCTCTGCTGCCAGCTCCTCCTTCTTCAGTTCCCCACTCTGTTGTGACGCCGTCAGATCTTCGCGTGTCTGATTCAGGTTCTGCTGAGTCTCCTGGAGAGCATCGTTCTGCTCTTTTCGGTAATCGCTATTCGCCTGAAATTGATTATTCTTCTCGGTGATGATGGAGGCCGTTGCCTCAGCCACCTGTATCTTGCGTTCCGCAATATAGGCAAGATCCCGCGTCATATAGGATTCTGGATTTTCCTTGAAGGACTTTTCCGCCTCTACGAGCGCCAGTTCTGCCACGTGCAGCTCCGCCGGTGCTATCCGGGCTGTTTCCCCTGCGCTCGCGCGCTGATAGGCTTCGCGGGCGTTTGAGAGTTCCTGAGGGACGGCTGCGGCGCAACTGATGCAGAATGCAGCGCAGACAACAGTAATTAAAATGTTATTCCTTTTCATTCAATACTTCCTTTCATGTGACCGTTTAATATTGTGTACCGTCACTGGTTGCTTTCTCTGAATTGACGGACACGCTTCACAGCGGCTTCGGCTTCCGTTTTCTCCGCATCCTCGCGGGAAAGCAGGAGTGCCAGTTCAGCATCCGCCTGGGATCGAAGCAGCATCGAGTCAGCCATCGCCTTTTCATCTTTTTCAGCCAGTTCCCTGGCGTGTGCCAGCTCCTCTTTTGCCAACTGCAGATGCAGCGAGGCGTTTGGCACGTCAGCCGCGCCGACCTCCTCGGCGGCGCGAATTCCCGACGTGGAAGCCTCTGTTTTCAACGGCGCGCTTGCGCAACCAGCGGTGATTGCGATAATCGCCATCACCAGAATTTTTGTAAAATGTCTCATTTAATTCTCCTTTTGCCATAATGGCGCATAACACGATGTCATGTTCTCCATGGCATTGTTGTTTTCCATCTGAGAGTCTTCTGATATTCAAATCGCGGCAAGCTCTTGTATGCGTATCTGGTAAGCAATAACGATGCCAGCAAGCGCTTTAATTTGAAACACGTTTGCCATTCGGTGGCCCGGGATTTTCTACTTCAAAAGGGATACTTTTGTCATGTTCTCCCCAAATCGACGGGACATGGACAAGCAGCATCACAATGCTGTGAATTTGCGAATTGGCATTTCTGGCCTCTATGGTATCCGGATACATATCCAGAATTTCCCGATAGAGGCCGAGCGCTTCATGCAAATCCATTTCTGTGTGGTGAACCGCATATGCATTCGCATATTTTCGGACAACATCTGAGGTTTCGTTATTGTATTTCATTATAAAAATGTTCCAATTCTCCGTCTTTAACGCTGAGCCCCATCGCGGCGATTTATCGTTCAGCCTTTCCCTGTGCAGTTTTCGATCCAGGTGCGGATGGCTCTGGCACTGATCGATACAGCGAGTGCAACCAGGCCCAGAGATTCATTACCGAAAGAATATTTGCAGAACCGTCTCCGGAATTCATTCTGGCCTGTTACTTGCACAATAATGTTCCAACATGAACCATGAACACTGGGATGTTTCCCCAAAGGCTGACCCCTATGAATTACCTGTTTGCCCCTGAATCTGTTGTTGAGCGACAAACCATTTTCCGTCAGTGGACTGATGCGTTGGAGTCAGATGACAGGCTGCAGATGTATTGGAATTTCGATACGTTCGCTGAAAGGCTCAGAACATTCAACAATCCGGAAATCATCGTGATGATGGGCATTGGAAAAAGCGAAATTGAAAATCTGATTGCGCTTTCCGATCTCATCCGTGATGCGGCAATCATTGTTCTTCTTTCCGCTGAAGAAACGTCCACGGCAGAACTGGCGATCCGTCTGAGACCCAAATTCATTGGGACAGTCAGAGATGACCTGGAAAAAGTCATGCCTATCGTACAGAAAATCATTCAGAATCAGAAGGCTCGAGCGCAGATAGTCTCCTGCGACGGATAAATGTATCGATGCTCTCTTATTCAGAGACCACATTCAGGCCGCTATGTTCGTCCAATCTTGCCGGTTTTTCCTGTAAAGCGCCCTGTATTGTATCGGCTGTCATTTCCTGTCCTGCGCTTCGGGATCTGTGTCCTGCTCAACAGGATTTTCTCACTGCATAGACGGATTCCCATCCATGGAACGACGCTTATGAGCTAACTTGAATGATTTATCCCGGTTGGCCCATCCGGAAATCCCGATTGAGTACCGTCCACCAATCTGGTCTGTATATTGCAATTCAAAATACATAGTTCATTGAAAAATCCACAGCAGAAGATTTCCTGCAACGACGGCAGGAAACCCCATGCGGAAAGCTGAAAGGCATCTGATACAATGTTGAAAACATATAGAAAACAAATTGAACGGCATTCTCGATGCACGAATTGTGGCATTCCAACAAACTGCCATATCGGTTTGATACCCATCTGCATCAGATGCCTGTCCCACTATATTTCAATCAATAATGTGCACGCACTCGGTACGCCAAAACGCCTGTATCCCCACGCCATTAAACAGGTCATCATAAACACATGACGATGCTACGTGCATCCGGTCAACTATATTTCTTTCTGAACTGCAACATGAAGTGGACTTGATTCACGATGTTCGCATCGAAAGTTCGATTATGAACATTGCCCAACTGGCACGTCCGTTGCATTGCTCCGTTGTCATAGCGGATAAAAGGAGCAATTTCATGAAAAGCAATATGGGAACAACGGATAGGTTTATTCGAACAGTAGTGGGTTTTGCCATCATCGGTGTGGCAATGCACTTCAACAGTTGGTGGGGAGTTGTCGCACTCGTCCCGTTGGGCACCGCCTACATTGGGTACTGTGGGGCATATCGGTTATTTGGATGGTCGACGCTGCCCAAAAACAAATAGACCACTCCGTTATATCTCGAATTTCGAACATACTGACGGCAAGAGGATGTCAATATGAAAATATCCGATAAGACGTGGCTGCAAACGGTTACAGAAAAGGGAAAAAGGAATGAGCGAAACAAATAAAGATTCAGGGAACATTCCACAGGCAATTGACGAAACCCTGGAAAGGGCCCAACTGTGGCTACATAAGTTCAGGGGCAAAAGCTATTTTTTCATTATCATCGTGGCGATACTGTTGCTCGTATTCGCGTGGACTTCCTGGTTCACCGTCCAACCGGAGGAGACGGGTATCGTGCAGCGTTTTGGAAAAGTCATGCGTTCAGCGGAACCGGGGTTGCATTTTAAACTGCCATTTGGCATCGAGACGGTTGCACTGGTTCCAACGGCAAGAGTTCTCAAGGAGGAATTCGGTTTTCGAACCGTCTCTTCTACCCCGGGTGAAAAAACCCGTTATGATCCCAGCGATTCATTCAAGGACGAATCGCTGATGCTTACGGGAGACCTGAATGTGATCGACGTTCAATGGATTGTTCAATATCGTATTGAAGATCCCATTCGGTACCTCTTTCACGTACGTAATACGCCAAAGACCATTCGAGACACATCTGAGGCAATCATGCGTCGTTGTGTTGGCAATCGCCTGGGGAGTGACGTCCTGACCACCGGTCGCGTGGCAGTGGCAACGGAAGCCAGAACGGAGATTCAAAAAGTGCTCAATGCGTACGATACCGGAGTCCGTCTGGTTACAGTGGAATTACAGGATGTAACGCCACCGGACAGTGTGAAACCGGCGTTTAATGAAGTCAATGAATCCCGTCAGGATAAAGAGCAGACAATCAATAAGGCTCAGGAACTGGCAAATCGAAATATCCCCAAAGCACGGGGTGTGGCCGCTCAGAGTATCAGCGAGGCGGAAGGATATGCACTGGAACGCGTGAATCGCGCCGAGGGCGAGGCAACTCGGTTCAGCGCCATTCTGAATGAATACCGGCAGGCGCCAGAGGTGACGCGCCGACGACTGTACCTTGAGGCAATGAACCAGTTTCTGAACGGGACGAAACAACTCTATATTTTCGATGAGGACCAGAAAGCAATGGTGCCAACTTTTCCTTTGGAATCCGGTGAACGGACGGCAACCGTATTGCCGACGAAAGGGAATACGCCATGAGAAGGTCATCCACACTGAAGGTTGTATTGATTGGAATTGTCGTTTCAGGCATCATTGTGCTCTATAACGGGCTTTACACTGTGGAAGAGGGGCAGCAGGCTATCGTGGTCCAGTTTGGCCGCACCGTGGGGGAGCCGATAACCCAGTCAGGGTTACATGTGAAAGTGCCTTTTATGCAGGAGGTACTGAGATTTGAACAGCGCCTACTGATATGGGATGGCGACCCCAATCAAATCCCCACCAAAGGGCGGGAGTTCATCTGGGTTGACACCACCGCACGCTGGCGAATAGTAGATGCCAAAAAATTTCTTGAAAATGTGGAAAGCGAAACCGGTGCACAGTCCCGTCTGAATGACATCATTGATTCTGTGGTACGCGATCAGGTGTCCAGCAGTGAATTGGTGGAACTGGTACGCAGTGCATCGTGGGTTGTCCCAATGGATGATGCGTTGAAGGATGTCCCCAAAGAACAGGAAGCGGTACTGAAACGGGAAATTACCGGCGGAAGAGAAAAGATTACCCGCACAATACTGAATGAAGCGCGCAGGATCATTCCGCAGTATGGCATTGAGCTGGTCGATGTGCGCATCAAGCGGCTTGACTATGTGGAAAGCGTGCGACTGAAAGTATATCAACGAATGATTTCAGAACGAAAAAGAATCGCGGCTCAGTTTCGTTCAGAAGGCGAGGGTCGCAGCGCTGAAATTCTTGGCACCATGGAGAAGGAACTGCGCGATATTCGTTCGACAGCTTACCGTCGGGTACAGGAAGTACAGGGGGTAGCCGATGCCGAAGCGACGAGAGTATACGGCGTTGCCTATAATCAGAACCCCGAGTTCTATTCGTTTCTGAAAACCCTGGAAAGCTATAAGGAAAGCACAAACCAGAAGTCCGTTTTACTGCTCACAACCAATAGCGATTTTTATCGATATATGAAGCATGCGGATCCCGCCAGATAAGGACTGTCCCGGGTATCTCCACTCCATTTTCTCCTGAAAATCACGAACGCCCAACGGACTGCCGGTTTTGTCCCGATGCCCGCTGCATCCCAATCCGGGGACTGTCGCTCTTCGAGCAACAACTCTTCAGTCTTATCCATTCTGTCAACAGCCAGTCTTAAGACAGTGGTCGAAATTAAATTGCCAACATGGCATTTGCTGCGCCAGACTGGCAAGGCGCGAGAAGTGGAGCATACCGGGGTATGCGACCGACGAGCAACGCCGTCGGGCGGGATGCAGCGGAGGCAAGATGGCAATTTAATAATGATCAGTGTCC
>JBNKCR010000082.1:0-56109 GCA_050287845.1 Polyangia bacterium | reverse complement strand
AGGCATGCCTCGCCCTGGATTCTGCATTATTCATGGTTGGGGGCGAGGCATGCCTCGCCCCTACGTGCCCGCCCAGTGTATTGTAAATGTGTCAATTGGGGACGGCAAAATAAGAGAAGAAAGGCTCTGGCGTTGCCGGGGCGTGCCACTATGAAAAAAGGATACGATCTATTCTCCCATTATAGCGCCCTGAGGGGTTATACTTTCAGAGCACTATCTATTGGTTACCGGTATATCTGCAATCGGAATCATTATTGAGTCTGCGGAATATATCAGAACAGGCGAGGATGAACATCGCGCCACAATGCTTATGAAGGAGAAAAATGTCTGGAAAATTTTTTTGGAGTTTAATCTGCATGTGTTTCATTCTGGGGTCCACCGGCTGTGACAACGCAACGGAATCCGACCCCATCGATACCGGCAGCGAACTGGGAAACGAAGATACGGCCAGCGATTCAACGGAGACAACGGAAAGCGACACCGATACAACCAACGACATCGATACAGAGCCGGATACAACCGGCGACAGCGATTCAGAATCGACCACTTCGCAGTCGGACAGTGACACCGGAAACGACACCGACACGGGGTGGTGCTACTCCCCCTCAGAACACACCCGGCAAGCCTATGACGCAGGGGCAACCGGCTGCCCCTGCGACGCAACACTTGACTACGACATCTGTATTGATGGGGTTGCGCTGATGTGCATCAGCAATCATTGGCAAGCGGTGGAAGACGGCCCATGCATGCCGCAGGAGTATGAGTGCTACACGCCGGCGAATCCAGACAGCGTCCAGGACGCCGAAACGGGCTGTGCATGCGACCCCCTTGTGCACAAACCCATCTGCAACGGATACGGCTTTGTATGCGTCGATGGCGCATGGCAATGGGTCCTCGATGGCCCTTGCGGGGAGTAATATCCACCGCGACCATTCACCAGACCCGCATCAATATTCGATGGAATGGTTCAGAACATTTTCATAAATAACGAAGTCACCACAGATTTTCTGTCACCTTTTCTCCCGATTCCTCTCCAAGTATTGTGCCCGGCACATGCTGAGAAAGGATATGAAGATGAAAAACGAACTGCGAATATCACTTGCGTCGATGAACGAAAACGTACGGCTGCACGCATCCGCACCTCAAAGAAACCCAATCGTTGTCGATTATTTCCCGCCTGAGGACGACACCGACGGATACACTTCTCTGGAACTGTTGCTCATCAGCGCGGCCAGCTGTCTTGCCACAGCACTCAAACTGGTCATACAGAAACGTCTGAAGAAACACATTTCCCGCATCGAAGTGGATGCATCCGGAGTGCGTCGCACCGCCCATCCCACGGGGTTTTCAAAGATGTCGTTTAATGTGCGCTGTGTTTCCCGGGATTTGGATGAGGCAACACTCGATGAACTGGTCCAATCGACAAAGCAGAATATCTGTCCGGTGTTTGCCATGCTCCGGGATGATATCGAAACCAGCGTGTCTGCCACAGTGATTGCACCTTCCAATCAAGACGAATGAAGGTCATTTCGATATCATTGCACAATTTTCACAAATGATTCGGTACAGTTTATCGGGACAGCAGCGCAAGCTGGTTGTCCCGGAGCAGTCCTTTGATGCGGTTTTTGAACGCCCCATAATCCATTCCGGTCAGTTCCGTGGCAAACAGCCGATCCACCTCCAGTATCTCCCGCATTTCATGTTCATATTCGCGGGTGGCCGCCACTTCCAGCCGACGCACCACTTTCACGTTCTGAAGCCGGCTTTCGCGGCTGTTCTTCTGAACATATCCGGCAAATCCCCGGCAGTGGCACATCGCGCCGGGCTTCACCAGCGCGCAGCGGCCTGCAAGGTGCGTTCGTGCAATCTCACGGGCGCGGTGCAGTCGAGTCTTCACAGCATCCTCGGCAATACCAAGAATTTCCGCGGTGTCCTTCACGGAAAACTGCAGCATTCCACGCAGGGTATACACCGTTCGATACTTCACCGGCATGCAGTTCATGAACATCTGTAAGCAGCTTTCTCTCACCCGTTCAAGGAGAACCGCTTCCTCCGCATTGCCAAAGCCATTGATATGTCGGTACACCGCTTCGATGGACAGTTGGTGAGATTCCGCATATTCGTCGGTGGGCATCCGGCCCCGCTCTGCCCAAAGAGACCGGGACGCATTCAGCACAATGCGGTACAGCCATGTGTAGGGCGTACTTTCGAAACGAAAATCCGAAAAAGCGCGAAATGCGTTCAGGAAAGCAGTCTGCAATACATCTTCGGCATTTTCGGTGGTGCCGGTCAACCGAAAGGCCAGCGTATACAGACGATTGTAATGCTGTCTGTACAACGCCGTGAATTCCGCTGAGACCGCTGAGACCGCTGAAGCCGTATTCACCGATAAGTCGGACATACAACCTTATTATCGGAACTGTTGCTGGAAGCCAATCCTCTTCGCGTCATCTGAAACGTTCAGGGGCTTTTTATTCGTGGGCACCTGCCACTGCGTTCTTCGGTCACCGGAATCCGGAAAACTGGAAAATTATGTTTGAATTACCCATGGAAACCGATAAACAATCGATTTGTATGCGCATCCAACAAAGTTTTTTCATTTCAGCAGTCTTCGCCACCCTGTTCACTTCCGGTGGCGGTATCGCCCACGCCCCTGACTATGAGAACTGCCTGAACCCCGTTGTCCCGCCATCATCCCCCCGTGGTCCGGCCCTCACGCGATAATCATCGTGACCGCGGTCTCTGATCACCGTCTCCGGAGAAAATCTACCCCCGTTCAGTACACCACAAGTCTCTGAATTTCCCGTTGGATGAATCCCCTGGACAATCGATTGAAATGGGTTTGTGGCACTGTGATGATATTGGGATTGCCATCGCTGACGAACAGACGGTTCGAAAACTTTTTCCGTAGCCACCAGTCCAAATCCATCGGTTCCGGATGTCGTCCCGGCGCACGAACGCGAAGCACCGCGGTGGGCCTGAAACCACTTGCTGAGGGAGAAGATGAAGGCCCCGCCCCAACTTCCAGTACGATTCGATTGTCAAACGGAACCCCCTCATACTCACCATGCAATGCGGACTGAAGCCAACCATGCCGCGGACTGTGTCCAAAAGGCAAGGCCAGAGACCGCATCTGATATCCCGGCAAGTACGTGTTCAACGCCTGCTGATTCCGCCCCACTTCCGCCACCACCCGCGCCTCCTTTTTCAATTTGCGCAAATCGGCATGGGTATACGTGTGATTGCCCAGCTCAAAACCGCGCGCCACAAGATAACTCAGCCGTTCCGTCAAGGTGCCTTCACCGTCAAATAGAGGCTGGTAAATGCCCAGATTGACGAAGAAGGTTCCTTCCAGTCCAAATTCGGGATGCACTTCATAGAAAGCTTCCATGATGCCAACCGCGGTGTCAGGCGCTGCCCGCAAACTGCCATTTTCCCGCACGAGGTGAAACTGGCCTGCGGTCGCATCATCAAAGGTAAAAACAATCGGGATTGTTCCCGCCGGCACATCAATATGGTTGTTCACAAAATCCGAAAGACTTATCAGCCGGAAATTCCGAGAATATAGCGTCTGAAGCAAACTTCTGAAGCGACTGTAAGTAAGGGTATATGGCTGATTCTGTGTCTGGTCCCCCGAATAATTTCTGGTAAAGCGGTGAAACATGACAATGATCACGTCTCCGGCTTCGTTGGGATATATCCCGTTCTGCGCCTGATGAGCCCGCCATGAACTGTCAAAATCCGGCTGTGTTGCAGACGCCGTTGTCTGGAAAGATCTGGCTTCGCGCATATGCGATAACAATGGGGTGTGCACAAACAGGGCAACAGAGATAACTGCGATAAAAACGACCATGAAAGGAATTCGGGTCATTCCTGTCCATTCCAGCCCCTCTTATATTTTAAGACATAAACAATTGCGCAGCAACAATCCGGATGAATCGGATGCACTTCTCAGCCCATCAATTCTGAGAGAATTATCCTGCCGGTTACGCCCCTTTGCGCTGACACTCCGGGAATGGTGTATGGGCCATCAACTTCTGCATTCGCTTCTGGATGGTTCGGTCTGCGGACAGGTGCAGCCATTTCAGTTGCCCCTCGAAGGCGCCTTCTTCAAGTCGCATGGCGCGATATGCGGGAAACGCATCCGGAATGAGGGGAATCACACAGGCGGGTTTCAGTCGCTCGGTCTTGCGTTTCGACTCGTACTCGATGTTCACATCGCAGAGCATCCGGTCGAGCACTGCGGCAAATCGGCGGAAATCCGATGCGGAATCAGTTGTCTTCAACTCCACATACACCTCGTAGGTGGCTGTTTGCCCGTTGGCGTATGCCACAAAAAATCCGTAGTCAATTCCCGTGGACTGAGAAGTGCGCTGCATGGCTTCAATCAGCTGGGATTCAGAAAGCTTCTCTCCCTGAATGCTGGTGACCCCATGCCCTTTATACAGAAAATGCATGACCGGCGCCTGATGAAACTTGTCCACCACTTCAATCACGTCGTTCATGTTGTAGCGATACAGCCCGGAATACGTGGTGACGTAGATATAATACTTTTTCCCTGCCTCCAATTGATGTGCCATTAAAAAGGTTTTGGGTTCGTCGCCTTCCTCCTCCGGAGAAAATTCGTAAAAAGCACTCAACAGGGCCAGTTTCGATCCGTTGTTTCTTGCATCCACCAGGTCTGTTGCGGTGATTTCAGATGCGATGTACCCAAAGTCCAGCACCGGCGTATCCTGGTACCATTCCTTCAGCTCGGGAATCACCAGTCGGCAGTTGCCGTTGGTCCAGGTATGTATCACTCTCAGCCTGGGCCAGTACAATCGGGGCAAAAAGCGGTCATGGGCTGCGGCCAGCTTTTCCAGCTGAAGCGCACGCTTTTTCGCCGGCTGAAAGAGCGGGGTGATGATCTTGCGAATCTCAGGTTCAATATCAATATCCGTCCGCAGGGTACCATCCGCAATATCCCGGATGAGGTCCGCCTTCCACTCATCCGCCTTCACTGCAAGATTCACCAGGGTACTGGGATTCCCAGTAAAGACCCCGGTCACATTCTGGGGTACGCCAAACCGCAGCAATGTATACGCTCTGGCGGTAAAATCCCGGATGCAGATTACCTCGTACGGGATGGAGTGCACCCGTTCCACAAATTCAGGAATGTTTTTGTACATGAGTCCCGACAGCGCACCAAAAGGCACCCCGTCGGCGGTAAATCCATCTTCGGCCGGCGACACGAGGGAAAAATCTTTTCCGGAGAACACCCCGGGGAACTGTTTGGCGATACCATACAACCACAGGGTGCCGCGTTTTTTGATGGTTTTGTTGAAATTGTACTCACTGATGGGAATCAGTTTGGGTTTCGCAGTGGTGCCACTGGTCCGGGTATACAGCATCGGCTTGCCCGAAAACAGAACGTCTGTTTCTCCGGCCACATGACGATCCACCAGTGGTCGTAAGTCCTCATAATCCATCACCGGCACATTTCGAATATAATCCCCGTGGGTCTGAATCTGATCGAAATGGTACCGCCGCCCAATCTCGGTGTCCCTGGCGACGTGCACAATTTCTCTAAGTACATTGAGCTGCGCATTTTCAGCGTCCATGGCAGCCGCGATAAACCGTTTTTCCAGTTTTCGCCCCGCCACCCCCAGCAACGCTTCAATATTCTTTGCCAGCACTTTACTGACCACACGCTTCATATCCTTGCGCGATCGTCTGGACTGAATAATTCCGCTTTTCAATTTTGCCTCCAAACGGGCTTCTACTGGAACGCGTTCCAGTGTACGTTGCAAAACAGTAACATATGGTGTGATTCCAACGTTACTCGAATTCAAACTTTTTTAAAAGGATTGTGATATCTTTGATATACTACGATGAACCTGTAATCCGTCCACCTGCAGAAGCCGATTCTCTCATTCTGCAGACCACCATTGGGTGTAGTCATAATCAGTGTACGTTCTGCGTGACCTATAAACAGAAAAAATTCAGAATACGAAGTTTTGAAGAGATGAAAAAGGAAATCGACTGGATTGCCGGGCAGGCGCCGGAACTGCGAAAAGTATTCCTTGGCGACGGCGACGCGCTGGCGATTCCCACCAACGATTTAGTTCGTTTATTGGTATATATTCGTAAAAAAATGCCCAAAGTGCATAAAATCGCTGTATATGCATCCCCGGGTAATTTTGTTTCAAAAACGGTACCGGATTTACTCAGACTGAAAGAAAACGGACTCACCCTTGCATACGTGGGCTTCGAATCCGGAGACAATGATACCCTGCGCAATATCAGAAAGGGATTCACCGCGGATGAGATGGCAACACTCATGGAAAAGCCGAACGAAGCAGGGCTCAAACTGTCTGCCACCGTCATCCTGGGGCTTGCCGGACCGCAGCATATGCAACGGGTTTCTGAAAACACCGCCCGCCTCATCGACAGAGTACAGCCCCGTTTCGCATCGGCGTTGACCCTGATGCTCCCGTTCGGCGAAAAAACGTATCGCCGCCAATGGCCGGACAGCTGGCGGATGCTCAAGCCCGAAGAGACCCTTACCGAGCTGCGTTATCTGGTGCAGGCTGTTTCTTCGGACAAAATCATCTTCCGCGCCAACCATGCATCGAATTATCTGGCGGTGGAAGGCACTTTCCAGAAGGGAAAGCAGCGGATGCTTGCACAGATTGATGCTGCGCTGAACAATCTTCACTCTTTGCGTCCGGAATTTTTAAGGGGATTATAATCGAAAGGAGGCGTGCACTGACGCGCTATTCAACCAGCGGGCGATCTTTGCAGTCCACGGTGCAGACCAGACTGCCAATGGGGCCCATGTCGCACTCTTCACCGTACTCGCTATTTACCACGTAGTCACCGCAGAGTGGTCCCCTGGTGCAATTGGGATTACATCCCCCGTAACCGCCGAGGTTTCCTTCGGTTCCGTTGTCACACTGCTCCACACCATTGCGAATGCCGTCGCCGCAATACGGTGCCGGCTGGCAGTCGTATCCGCACCCGCCGGACGTTGCTGAGTAGGTGGCGTTTTTGGATCCCAGGTCGCAGGCTTCGTATTCGGACTGAACTTCCCCGTCGCCGCAATACGGCCCCCACTGGCAGGTACTGGTACAGCCGTTGTAAATGTTGTCCCCATTGTCAGCGCCGTTATCGCACCACTCAAAATCCTCCTGAATGACGCCATCGCCGCAGTACGGCACAGCGGTGCAGCCGGGGCCGCAGGCGTCATCCACGTACCGGTAAACGTCTTCGTTGTATCCATTGTCGCAAACTTCACCCTGAACATCCTGGAGCACACCATCTCCGCAGCGGGGTCCCAGGGTACACGATTGGGTGCAACCGTTATAGACGCTGTCCGCATTGTCCGCCCCGTTGTCACACTCCTCTATTCCGGTAAAGACATCCCCATCGCCACAGTATGGTCCCAGGTCACATTCGTCGCTGCACCCGCCATACACTTCTTCCACCGCCGGATCGTATGCGAAGTCCCCAAAGTCACATTCTTCACTGCCGTCAACCGCCAACAGGCCGTCTCCACATCTCTGCGTGAATTGACAATCCAGTCCGCATCCCGGCGAGCCATCACACTGCTCCGGACCGTTGCGGATAAGGTCGCCGCAGAATGGCGCCGGTTGACAGTCGTAGCCGCAGCCATTTCCATCCGCCTGGTACACCACAAACTGGCCATCCGGGCCCGGATCACACTCTTCAACATCGCTATCCGTCGTGCCATCCCCACAGTATCCGCCCAGAGACTGACAATCCGGTGCGCAGCCGCCATAACTGTCATCGTTGACGCCGTCGTCACAAGCCTCATTCGCGGACTGGAGTATCCCATCACCACAATAGCCCGGGCGTTCGCATCCCGTGCAGCTGGCGTTGGCAGCCGTTTCGCTGGCCGCCCACGGCGGATCCACATTCAGACCATTGTCACAGGCTTCGGGCGGATCCTGCTGCGTGCCATCGCCGCAATAGGTGAATTCGCAGGAATCATTGCACACACCGTACTGGCCATTGACATTGTCATCACCGGCATCACACAGCTCATTCCCCGCCACAATGCCATCGCCACAGGTGGTATAGCAATACGATCTCGGGGCAATGAAGCCATCCAGGGTCAACCGATAGTTGGATGCGGACGGATGTCGCTCCGCCTGGAAAATCACGATTTCATATACCTCACCCCGCTGCAGCGCGAAACGGGCATCGGTGGTATCGCCCCCGGTTTCGTAGGTTTCCTCATCTTCCAGAGTACATGCCGCAGGTTCCGCAGTCACGCCGTGTACGGAGCAACTGTTTTCCGTGGCGCTTCCGCCGGCGCCATCATCCCCAAGCACCACTCGTCCCCACAATTGAGAATGAATTCCGCCGATATCCACCGCCAACCGGCCGTTGATGAACACCCACACATCGTCATCGCCAAAGAACGTAAGGGTTTCGCCCCCCTGATACTGGAAGAAATACCGCAATTCACTGGTAAAATGGAAATTGCGTTGCTCCCCGTCCCACGTACCACAAGCCGAATCACTGCTATTCAGGGTGCAGCCAAATCCGCGCATCGCCACCGGATTGTTGGTTCTGGTGGTGCCGAGGGGGTAAAACAGATTGCCGGAGCTTTCAAATACATACGCAGAGGTTATCCCCTGTCTCGTAAGCAGCAGGGTGTCCCCGCCAGCCGGTATGGTATCCGGGTTCACATCCACCTGGACCAGTCCACTGTTATTCACATCCTGCACTGTGGTATTGGCATTCCGGTACCACAGTTTAAAGGCTGCTTCATTGTATTCCACCGCGGTCGCGTCCGGCGGGTTGGACGCCACATTCTGACCGTAAATACCAACGTTCCTGGCAGTTGGATCCAGCGTCGGTTTTCCCTGGGTATCCAGTCTCGCGCACGTGGTTCCATTGGTGGTGGTGCACACATCCCCGACAATCCCGACATCCGCAGTGCCGTCAACCCAATAGGGGATGTTCTGGTCTGGATTCTTCATATGGGGATGCCCGCCATTCCGTGAGCGCTGCATAAAATCCCGATATGTAATCTTGAACGCCATGCTGCTCGGATATTCAATGGTATCCACACACTTCCACCCATCTTCCCTGTCGCAATTTTCATCGCAACCGTCACCATTATCTATGTTTCCATCATCACACTGCTCGCCGCTGGTTTTCAATCCATCACCGCACACCACCGCCACTTTGGGCTCAGGTCCAACGGTGACCGTGGGCTCCAGCTGACAGGTCGGTCCGCAACCATCTCCTGCAATTCGGTTTCCGTCGTCGCATCCCTCTCCCTGCTCCTCAATATTATTTCCACAAACCGAAAGCTGGCAGTTGTCGCCATCCACGCCACAGTCGTAGCCGGGATCCGTCTTGCAGTTGGTGCATCCATCATTGTCCACGTCATTATTGTCATCACACTCCTCGTACCCATCCAGATTTCCATTGCCGCAATCGGTGATGCAGTCGATGCCCGGTGGGCATATCCAGCCGGTTTCCACTTCGCATACCGTACTGCACCCATCACCGTTGTTATTGTTGCCATCATCACACTGTTCATCCGGTGCCCGTTCTCCATCCTGACATACCGACGCCACACATACAGAGGGTGACCCGGAACAATACCAGCCATCCTGCACCTGACACTCATCACAGGCGAGGGACGTTGCCGCCCCAACGTCACATGTTTCTCCGGACTGCACAATGCTATCGCCACAAACCGGAATCCAGTAGCAGTACCCTGCGACCGGACACGCATAGCCGTCCTCGAGCTCACATAAATCAGTACATCCGCCCTTACCACCGTCGCCGTCGCAATCTTCCATGAACTCAATGATGCCATTGCCGCAAACCGGCTCATCCACCAGGTCATTCTCGTAACCCTTGCATGCCGTCGCACCGCTATCGTAGCAAAGCTCGTGTCCCGCTTTGGCGAAATCGCACACTTCCCCGGGATCTACCGTCCCATTGCCACACGCAATGGTCGTGACGCACGTGCTGGGAGACTCTGTGTCACACTCGAAATACGGTTCCTCTCTGCACAGTACGTTGCAGCCATCACCACTTTCCCGGTTTTCATCGTCACACTCCTCCTCCCCCAGAACCAGACCGTCCCCGCAGATGGCGCGACATCCCGATGTGGAACATCGATATCCGGCTTCCACCGTACAGGTGGGACTGCATCCATCTCCTGCCGCCACATTCCCGTCATCGCACGCTTCATCAGGCGTACGGACGCCATTTCCACAACTCAGCAGGATGCAGTCTTTTCCCGGAATGCAAAAATAGTTCTCGTCCTGGGCACATTCGGAAGAGCAGCCATCATTGTCGTTGAGATTCCCGTCGTCGCACTGTTCGCCTTTTGACCGGATGCCATCGCCGCACACCGGCTCCAGCACACAGGACTCGCCGGGTTTCGGGCAACTCCACCCCTGGGTCACAACTTTGCAGTCCGCCGAGCATCCGGCCGTCTGGTTTCCTTCGCCTTCATCACAGTTCTCAAGACTTTCGAGAACCCCGTTTCCGCATTCCGAAGTCAACACGCAGTCCTGACCGGGTTCGGAGCAGTCATATGCCGGATCCTGATTGGCACAGTCTGAATAACAGCCATCTGAATCACGCACATTGCCATCATCGCAGAACTCGCCCGGTTCGAGAATGCCGTTGCCACACACTGCCGTCCAGGTACCCGTATCAATTACGGTATCCGTAGCAGTATCATTGTCATCAGTATGGGTTCCCGTATCCTGCCCGGTACCCAATCCGGTATCAGACTCCGAAGTGGTCCCCGGCGTCCAGAGACTGTCGTCCCCTTCACCCTCCACTTCCACTTTCAGACCGTGATCATTGCACCCCAGGGCAATGAGAGACGCGATCAGCCCCAAACACAAAAACTGCTTTCTCATATCATTTCCTTTCGGTGGACCGCTCCACTGAAAAAAGAGCACCGCTAAACCAATTTTCAATCTGATACTTGAAAAGGTTCAATTTTTTCACTTTTATCGAAAAAAAACACCTTTACATATTCGATACAGTAGTCATTGTTTTTTTCGAATTTAATTGGCTTGTTTAACAAATTCGAAAAAAAGATCACGCCAATAACGTTGGAATCGTCGTTTTCAATCGGGAATACCGCAGTAAAAGCGCAATTCAGCTCAGTTCTGAAAAGTTGAACACTCGGTGGGGAAGACATTTCCGGCGACACCGGATGTCAGCGAATCACTTCCTTGAGGCGTTGGTGACCGCTTCGGGAAATCCGCAACTCCGTTCGATCTTTCAGTACCGCAATATACTTGTCCCGGGCCAGCAACTCAATTCGCTCCATATAATCCATATTCACGATGGAGGATCGGTGGATGCGGACAAATCGATGAGGATCAAGGCTTTTTGCGATGCTGGAAAGGGTCTGGTGTTTCAGCACACTCTGGTTGCCATGGTGAATGTTCACATAGTCATCTTCTGCAAGTATATACGACACATTGTCTACCGGAATGACATCAATTTTACTGCCATCCTTTACAACAATCCGGCTCAGATATTCCGACGCGCCACTTTCATTCGCCCGAAGCTCAGACATCTCGGGCAACAACGTCCCCCTGTTTTTCATCACCTTTTCAATGGCCTTCGCCAGACGCTCTCCGGAGTACGGCTTCAACAGATAATCCACCGCATGGGAATCGAACGCCTTCAGGGCATACTGATCGTATGCAGTGGCAAAAACCACCGCGATATCCTGGCGGTCAATGAGTTCCAGCACTTCGAATCCATCCAGTTTCGGCATCTGAATGTCCAGAAATATGAGATCGGGATTGTGTTCCGATACCGCCTTCACCGCTTCAAACCCGTTTTTACACTCCGCAACCACATTGACTTCCGGATGTCCGGCAAGCATCTCCCTGAGAAACTGCCTGGCCAGCTGTTCATCATCCACTACAATGGCATTGATTGGTCCCTGATTCATGTGTGCTTCCCCTCCGATGGTCGTGGCAATGTCAGCGACACGGTAAAGATGCTGTTTTCGCGGCTGGCGACAATACTCGCGCCATCGCCAAAAAATCGTTTCACCCGTTCCCGGGTGGTGGACAGTCCGGTCCGGGTCCCGCGGCGGGGCGCGGCATGCTCGTCATATTCATTTGAAATCATGATTTGAACGCCATTGTCAATACACACCACAGATGTTCGGATGGTAACCGTCTCCAGGCTGGCAGACACGCCGTGTTTCACCGCGTTTTCAAAAAGAGGCTGCAACAGCAGTGGCGGCAATCGCAATGAATGGGATTCGGGCTCAATGTAATTCTCAATGGTCATTCTGTCCCCAAAGCGCACCGCTTCGATTTGCAGGTATTTGTCCACCAGCACCAGCTCTTCTCCCAGCGTGACGGATTCCTGCTTTCCGAACGCCAGGGTACTGCGAAAAAAATCACTGAGCAGCAACACCATTTCCCGAGCCTTGTCCGCGTCAATGGATACCAGGGCAGCGACGGAATTCAGGCTGTTGAACAGAAAGTGCGGATTCACCTGGGCTCTCAGCGCCCGCAGTTCCGCTTCCCGCCCCAACACCCTGGCTTCGTCCGCGCTTTTTTCGGCTTCCCGGGTCTGCGCCACAGCGATGATGAGATAGTGCATAATCAGCGAGAACGCAAAATAGGCATCGCCCATCATGAACAGAAACAACGCAATTTCATTCAGCTTTTCCAGCGGAATGCATTCTGCTGTACGGCATACACCGTAAAAGATCGCGGTCCATCCACCGGCCACCACGATGCAGGCCCCGATGAGCGCTGGAATCACCTGAGTCAGTCTGGAGCGACGCAGGGGCAATACCCGACACATGTACTGAGAACTTGCGGACGCGATGGAAATGGGAATCCCGAAACATACCGATAGGATAACGGATTGCAGCCAATCGAGACCACGCACATGAAGCAGAACCCCCACCAGTACGGTCAAGGGAATCCAGGCAATAAAAAAACCCAGCGTGGCCTTATTTCGAAAAAGTGCTTCCATGGGCGCTTCCCGAGAACTCAGTTCTGGATTTCAACACCGCCCATTACGATATTTCCATCAATTATCAAACGTTTCGCCGGAGATTCATCGGAAACCACTCTGCGTCGCATTTTATTTTCAACGCCGCCCATCACCGGCGACACCCGCGACATCACTTCCCAATGCTCCGGCACCCAGAGTTCCACGCCGCCCATAATCACCCGCATGTTCAACGTGGCCTCATCCCCCTTAATCTCCGCATTGCGCATATCCAGTTCCAATCCCCCCATAATGACCGAGATGCTGGCGTTTTCAAATTCTTTCGAATGAATTTCGTCTTCTCTGCCGCCCATCACCAGACTGGAGTCAAAGGTATTGTCCACAATCACTTCATCCGCGCCTCTGGGTGATTTTCGTCGTCTCGGGGTACGGATAGTCGCGATAAAGATGAGAATACCAAACAGAATCAGCAGCGCCGGCCAGATGACCGACCACTTCAGATCAATAATCCCAAAATTATTTGCCAGAATACCACCGCCCATTGCCAGAAGAATCAGCGCACACGTGAAATTGCCACCGCACCGTGCCTGTCCGAACAATCGAAGCAATCCTCCCCAAACCAGCACCACCGGCCACAGCTGCCACGCCGAAATCCCCCCCAGGTACCCCAGCTGCTCCAGCAGGAACGCACCGCCGAAAAGCATCATGGCTCCCCCCATGAAAAGGCCCCCCCCTTTTTTTGATCCGCATCTGTCCCGCGAACAGCTTGTTATTTTTTCAGTCATACTCACTCTCCATCCATTTCAACTCTTATATGAAAATTCCCCTTCACCCGTCCAGTTTCGGTAAATGAACGCTTTTTACCGGCGAATGACTCAATTTTCAATTTCCAGCGCCCCCTGCCGAACCAATGCCCGAATTTTCAGTTCCTTTGTCGATTCTTCCGTTGGCCTCGATGTATTGTCCTCGATTTCCCCCATAAACGTTTCACCGTCGATGGTGACTTTCCACTCCTGCGGAACGCGAATTTTTACCCCCGCCAGCTTCAGCTTCACAAACAGTTCCACAGAATCCGCTTCCATCTGGGCCGCACGTAAATCGAGTTCATATCCTCCCATGAAAATATCCACAACCCCGCCACGAAATACACCAGTACCAAAATCTTCTTCATTCCCACCACACACGATCCGGGTTTGAAGAATATCCTCATTCCCTTCAAATTGTTCAGGCACCTCAAATTTCCGGGTTCGAGTTGGAGACAACACCACATAGGCCATCATCAACGCGCCGGCGACCACCACGGCAATGGGCCATATCACGCCCCATGGAACCGCAAAAAGGGCCAGACTATTGGCCAGCGCAAGGTCGGCAAAAAGAAAGAGTATCAGGGCAAACACGCGACCATACCAGCTCCGGGCGCGAACCAGACAGGAGATGGCGGGCCATGCCAGAAGCAGCGGCCAGAACTGTACCACCCGATAGCCGCCGAGCATATCCAGATGGTTTAGCAGAAACAGAACGCCTGTGCCGATAAGAAGGACCGCAAACCCCGCGCCCCCTCTTCTGTCATCGCAGCGTTTTCTCCGAAAATGGGTGTCCCTGTTAAATTTGTGATATCTGTTATGTGAACACGAACGTTGGTAGTGCATTGTCTCTCTCCTTCCAAAGAAGCGGGATTTTCCCCGCTGACAATGCAAACATAATCCAGTCGCATCGCGGCCGCACGTCTCCATCGGCCATCCTTTGCAGCCCATCGGCGAACCTGCGTATCTGTGCGGTGAATCTCAGGTGCTACGAAGCGGAAAATGGAATTCAGAAGTCAGCGACAGTGATATTCCACACCATGGCCGCTTTGGGGTTCAGCCGTTTGTGTATCACTTTTGTCGCCCAATGGCCATCGGTGTAAATGTACTGACGGAGGGCTCCTGCGTTATCGTCGGCCACATACAGTTCCGGTTTTCCATTGTCATCCATGTCGGCCACATAGGTCGCATGCTCAAATCCGCCGGATTTACTGTCGATGCAATTCCCCCGGTACGCTCCCCCTTCCAAATCTATCACCCAGATACCGGCCGAAAACGCGGAGGCAATCAGCTCTGTCTTTCCATCACCATCCACATCCCCCGCGGTGAGAAACCGACAGAAGCGGTCCTGAATGGATATCACTTTCTGGGGTACGAATTTGCCATCCACCAAATCGAATCGAACAATCTCCACGGGGGTCCTGATGGAAAACTTTTCGCCCATTTCCGCTTCCAGCGCCGCATAGAGTTCCTGGGTGCCATCGCTATCCACATCGGCAACCAGCACTTCCTTGATGTGACGGGTGTCATAGTGAGCAACCACCGTTTTTTCAAACTTACCATCCGCCCATTCATATCGAACCACCGCGCCCCCCTGCTTCACTCCGGTAGCGGTATTCGGGTCGGACGGTGTGGCGTAAATCTCCAGATTGCCATCTCTGTCAAGGTCGCCAATCTCAATCTCGTGCACAAATGTATCGGGTTTCCTGTCAATCTCCTTCACTTCCCATTTGTCACCGCGATTGAACGCCACCGCCACTACGCCCTGATCGTGGGTGGCAATGGCCAGGTCATCCCGGCCGTCCTTATCGAAATCCGCTTTTTCAAAGTCCCGCAGGCGGTTATATTTGCCCCCAAACGTCGGGTGCCAGATCGTGGTGGATTTCCACTCGCCGTTCTGTTTTTGCCACAGCTTCAGCAGTGCCTCTTCGGCGCCGATGGTAAAGATACTGTCCTTATCGTATTGCAGCGCTTTGTGAAAAACGTTGGATTCCGTCTCCCGGATGCTTTCCGCTTTCCACATATTTTTATCCGGCGAAAGCAAAATGAGTTCTCCGGAATCCGGTGTCACATACTTGCCCTCGTCATTTCTGGCAAAATTGGACTGGGTCACCAGCAGGGTTCTGCCCGGTTTTCCCTTAAAACCATCCCCTTCTGCATCGGGGGCGGATTTCGGTGCGTTCCCTTCCCCATCCTTTTCCACAGCGGCACTCGCAGAAGCACCTGGTGCGCCGCTGGCGCCTTCTGACGACGACGATTCGCCACCACATCCGGTGGAAACGGATAGTATTGTCATCAGTGTAATCAGTATTCCTGTTCGATTATGCATTTTATCCTCCAAATCATTCGGCAATCCCCCTGTTTCCGTTTCACTGGTACGCCGGTAAACCACTCAGCATTCCCGAAACTTATAATTATTCCCCCGAACGGTGGCAAATTAACGGAGAAAAAGGTACACACCCCCATCCAGTACAGGGGACATATATAATGATGTTATTAAAAAAAAACAGGGTTCTGTTGCCAACCACTATAGCCTGATTCAGGAACCTGAATTGATGTGGTAGTAGACGGCGTTGAAACGCAATTCCTGTTTGATGCCGGCAACAGTGGTATCCGCGCCGATAGTTACCATTTCAACACCGGCCATCTCGCAGAAATCGGTGATTTGCGCGAGGTTGATGCCCTGGGTATAGACACTGTGGTGAGCGCCCCCGGCCAGAATCCAGGCAATTCCAGAAATTTCCAGACTGGGACGCGGTTCCCAGAGGGCTTTGGCCACAGGAAGATTGGGGAGGTCCGCGGGCGGCTCAACCGTATCCAATTCGTTGACAACAACCCGAAACCGATTTCCCATATCCACCATTGTGATGTTCATGGCGTACCCGGTACTCCCGGTAAAAATCAGTCGCGCAATATCTTTTTTGATACCGATGGTGTGCGGTTTCACCACCAGTTCGGGCTTGCCTGAGGCGATGGATGGACATATCTCCAGCATATGTGCGCCGAGCACCTGATCTCTGGCGCCGAAGTTGTAGGTATAGTCCTCCATAAACGTCGTTCCACCGGGTTTCCCCTTGCTCATCACCTTGACAATCCGATTCATGGCTGCGGTTTTCCAGTCCCCTTCACCACCATATCCGTACCCCTTGCCCATCAGACGCTGGGTGGCCAATCCGGGCAGACCGGTCAGTCCGGTCAGGTTCTCAAAACAGTTGGTGAACGCTTTACAATCATTGGCATCCAGAAAGCGCTGCATCCCCAGCTCGAGGCGGGCTTCATTTCTGATCATCTCCACCTGATGGGCATCTGCCAGAACCGACGCATCAATTGCGTATTCCGTTTTATAGGTCTCCACCAGCGCATCGATATCCGCGTCGCTCACTTCATTGCACACCGCAGCGAGATCCCCCAGACCATAGGCGTTCACTTCGTATCCGAACCTGATCTGCGCTTCCACTTTGTCGCCTTCGGTAACGGCGACCTGACGCATATTGTCGCCAAAACGCGCCACCTTCAACCGCTGCGATTCGTCGAAACCCATGGCTGCGCGAACCCAGTCATCAATCTGGGCTTTAACGGAATCGGATTGCCAGTGGCCCACCACCACTTTTCTGTCCTGACGAAGTCTGGAGCCGATAAATCCGAACTCTCTGTCGCCGTGGGCACTCTGATTCAGGTTCATATAGTGCATATCGATGTCTGCCCAGGGCAAGGCAGCGCCAAACTGAGTATGCAGATGCATGTAGGGAACATTCAGCGCCTTCAACCCGGCAATCCACATCTTGGCGGGTGAAAAGGTGTGCATCCACAATATCAGTCCCACGCAATTTTCATCGTTATTGGCCTCGCGGCAAACATTGAGAATTTCCTTTGGTGTGGTCACTACGCCCCGGGCAACTATCTGTGCGCTAATCTGCGCTGAAGCGGTCAGGCCACTGGCAATTTTTTCGCTGTTCTCCGCCACTTGTTTCAACACTCCGGGACCATACAAATGCTGAGACCCCGTTACAAACCAAATACTTTTCTCACCGTAAATTTTCATGCTTTGCCTCAATGTTTCATTGTGTTGTGTTTACTGGCTACCGTTGCCATGAATTATCGAAATCCCTGTAGATATAACCACGTTTTCGCAACTTCACCGGAATTGTTTTTCATTGAATTATATGTCAGCGTATTCGTAACATCACACAACAAAAATTGGGATAAAAAACTTGAATTCTTCGCCGAGGTGGATGGAATCATTCCGTTTCGACCAGACCATGATGCACGGGCAATTTACTTTCCGGAGCGCAGTTTCTGAACTTCCGCAGCCAGCTGAGCCACCTGCTCACTCAATCGAATGATATCACGTGGGTCAAACGGCCGGCCGGAAGCCGGATCGAAAGCGGCCACACACCCCCCACCGAAATCAAATGCCGGACTGCACTGTTGGCCAAAATTACCCACGAGCGCAGGACCGCAAACCGCGCAGCCGAAACCGCCACTATTGCTGGGCCCGCATACACTGCAGACAAACCCACCGCCGCTGCCTGTCGGCCCGCAGGCTGTACACCCGAACGCGCCAGAACTGTTCATGGGGCCACAGGTGGCACACACAAAATTCGTTCCTCCGCCGTTGGGGCCGCACGAACCGCAATGATTCACCTGCATCGACGCCGCCGGACCACAGGGCTCACAGGTGAAATTCGTTCCTCCGCCGTTGGGGCCGCACGAACCGCAATGATTCACCTGCATCGACGCCGCCGGACCGCACGGTTCACAGCCAAAACGAACATTGTTATTGGGACCGCAGCTCAGACACCAGGTGCCCGTATTATTGGGACCTCCGGGTACACATCGTGCTTTTCCGGCAGCACGACGGGCCATCAGCACATTATCTGCCAGCACTTTCTTCACTGCGCCTTCCGCTTCGTTTTCCGGGATAGTATCCACAGAGCGGTCAGCCGTCTTGAGTTCAACAACAGTTTGCAGCATCTCATCCCGCGTGAGCGGCATGGCACTGACTCTGGCAAGAGCTGCATCATCCATTTTAATACCGTGCTCCCCCAGCACACCCTCCCATTGCTTCACCGGATCCACATCACCTGTCGCCCCCTCGCAGTAGTACCCCTGGCATACCGTTCCCTGCTTTCCTTTTATTTTGTCGAGAACCTTTGCGGCGATTTTCGCTATCATTTCCTCATCTGGCATTTTTTTGTCCGTACTCATACCATTCTCCTTCATCATAAAATGTTATGACGCGCGCAGCGATTGCACACGTTGCAGTGACTCTCTTTTGATTCGATCAAAAGCCCGGGCGACACGGCACTCATCCGGAGCTGGTGTAACGAGACTGCCAGTGGCATCGTAGTTCACAGAAGGGCATCCGCCGATGCAGCGCTCCCGCAAATCACAGCTGATGCATTCCGCAGGGCGGCTGGAATAGGTGTCATCCTGAAACTTCAAAATATTGCCGTCGGGAATAATTCCTGTATCAAGACTTCCCAGGTACAACCCGTCTTCCGCATCAAGACGAGTCATTCTCGCGCAACCGAAAATCATCCCGTTTGGGTCAATGGCCACACGCCCGCGTCCCGCACTGCATCCCCAGGTGCCGCAACCGGAATCCTCACCGTCAATGGGTTCAATCCGGGGCTGAAGCTGGCCGTCCCGGTCCGGCACACGACGGGCAGCGAAAGCGGTCAATTGGGCGGTGAACGTATCGAGCCTTTCCTCGGTCCACGTCATCCCGGTTGCCGGTGATATGATGAACGATTCAAACCCCATCTGGAACAGCTTGTTCAAGTCCGTGTCCAGCCATTCCACATTGGCGGGAACAATCGTCAAACGACCGGCCATATGGGGCTGATACGCCTTCAGCATGGAAAACTTATCTTCGAGGTGCGCAAAAGGATCTGTCATATTGAGCGCAGGTCGGGATTGGTTATGGCGCTCGCCGGTGCCATCAATGGATAGCAGATATCGAATGCCCCAGGTGGCCAGATTCCTGGCCAGAGGCTCATCAATATTCAATGCATTGGTCGTCATATTAAAACTGAATCGTTTCCCTGATGCCCGCTGCCATCGCAAAGCCCGATACACCGCACGCTCGATCAGATGCGGCATCAGTGTCGGTTCCCCCCCCAGCAGAATCAACTCCACCGACTCGCCGGAATTTTCAGCAACCCAATCCAACGCCCGATCCAGCATCTCCGGAGACATCGATAGAGAATCTCCCCGGTCACGGATAAAGCAGTAAGGGCAACGACAGTTGCAGTCGTAGGTAAGTATGAGATCCACAGCGGTAACCTGGGGAACAGCCATAAAAACACCTCCAGCGATAGATCCAGTCACATCATTTTGAGTTGTGTGAAAGCTACCACACAGAATTCATCACTGTAAAGGAATTTGATGGGGAGCTGACAAAACAGAAAGCGGCATGGGCAAAACAGGCAGAGAATTTTACAACTGTTTTTCAGAAGCTGGCTCTGGGCGTTTTGAGACCGGCATAAATCGCCCAGATGGTGGCAGCCTGGAGGGGACTCAACGCCAGATTGGCTCCAATGTTGGCCAGTTGACCGAGAATGGGAATCAACGAAATACCACCCACAACAATACCAATCCCGATCATTACCATAAACATGACGCCGGCAATTCCCATCACCGCCCAAACATGGCCTTTGACAAGTCGACTGGATTCGGCCAGCGCAGAGAAAATTGACCTTTTTTCAAATACCATACACGGAACGGCCACACACAACCGAATGGTTGCGACAGTAAACACAATGGCAACCAGAAAAATATACACCCCCATGACAACCGGAACCTTCACCATGAACGCCGCGGGAAACGCCACCACAATCAATGCGAGATAAATCAGAAATATCATTCCGAGAACCGGCGGCACATATCGAAAAGAGCTCCAGTACGCCTCCCATGCGCCGAGCCGATGTTCCCCGGTCCGCACTTTTTCATCAATGATGCGCATCTGTGCAATGAAAGCCGGTATGCCAACGGCCATGAATGCCACAACAAACATCACAATCGTCACAACGAGCGTTATGCCGGTATCGATGTTTGCAATTCGATCAAAATCAAAATCTGTGAAAACCGATCCCAGACTCGTTATAAAAATCGCCACAACCACCACCGCGATAATCCCGAGCACCGTCATTGGTAAAAATGGCACCAGAGCGGCCAGCATCAATTTGGGCAGCGATTCGGACCAGACCCCAAAGATGCTCCCGATGATGGGCCCCACGCCAAAAGGTACGCGATACTCAAATTCCCCGTCTTCCGACGAATGGGTCGCCGCCGACGCCGCATCCATCACTGCACCGCTGACCTGGTAAGGATTGTGTGAGGCACCGGTATCGGACCAATGAGTTGGTGAGCCACAGAATGTACAGACCGTTGAACTTACGGGTATCTCATTCCCACACGAATCACATTTACGCATAATAACTCCTGACCTCGCTGCATATACTCGATAATCCTCGATAATCCACTGAACATTGTGCACTGACACAGTTGCCGGATATTACAACACAATTTACTGGATGTCACTGGGGTCAACGGATCAGCATCTGATTCCGAAGACAGCGAAATGAAAGTCATTGAAGGTTTCATCAGAAGTATGTGCAAACAGCCCCCCCAAAAAAAATCTTATCCCGGTCTGCCTCCGCGCTGCACCTGACCTTTCTCCGCCAGTCTGCTCGTCACTTCATCCGCAATTTCCGGGTACAGCTCTGCCATGCATTCCGGGCAGATGCCGTGGGTCACGCTGGCATCAGAATGGGCATCGAGATATTCTTCCAGCGCCTGCCACACGCCGGCATCATCCCGAATCTGTCTGCAATTGGCGCAGACGGGAATGATCCCGCGAAGGGTCTTGATTTCCGCAAGAGCTGTTTCCAATTCCGCCTTCTGATTGCGCAACGTCGCATGCACAAAAGTCACCCGACGGGTTGCCACAACGGTAATGAGCACCGAAAAAAGAATGGCGGCCGCGATGATGCCAATGGTCACCCGTTCGAGCAGAACCTGACTGTTGCGGGCCTTCTGACGAAATCCGGTAGCCTTCGTTCTCGCATATCTGGACAACTCTGCCATTTTGCTGTCCAGCTCCACCACATGGCGGGCCCCCCGATGCTGGGTGATATGAATTGCAGTGACGGAGTCTCCCTTTTCCATGAAACGCCGCACGTCTTCCCGAATAGGTTTATATTCATCCACCAGAAGCCGTGTTTCCCGTTCCAGTTCTTTTCCCGCATTGCCCAGAATATTATCGCGAATCAAGTCAAGCTGCTGGTATACTTCCACCTCATCCTGCCTCACCCGTTCCAGCGCCGCTTCCCGTTCACTGGATGTTTCAGAAAGCACCACGTTCTTCATATCTCTGTGCATGCGGTTGATGCGCACCGCAGCTTGCAGCGACGCATTCGACACCACAAGAGGATGCAGATAAATCGTTTCCGTCAACGATCCCAACGCAAACAGACCATACAGGGTTACGGAACCGGATATGGCAAACAGTACAATGATCAGCGTAAAACTCATCACCAGCCGGCTTCTGTCAGATATTTTTGCACGCATATTCAATTCCCGAATCAACAACAGACTGTTTCTACACATTATTTTCTACAAACTAATTAAGGATGGTGTAAATTTTAGTCACATTGCGCCGGTGTCAACCGACAGACATGACAATTTCCCGCCCGCATCCATATTTCCGCCCGGGGATTTCAAGTTCTCGCATCGCAATCAGATTCAATACCCCGGCGGACTCGCACCTGCTCAATCAAATATTCCGTACGCCGTATCGAAAGGTATATCCCTCTGAAGCCGTATAGAGAATCAACCATTTTAACAGAAGCAGTAGCCCAATTGATGCTACATTAATCAGGATTTTAAAATTATTCACGATGGAAAGCGAGCCGGATGACATCGACACCCAATACAGCACGAAATTCAGTTCATGAAAATGTCAATCGCATCGGCGGGCTTTTAAAATCCCAAAGCGCATTTCACTGCAACCGGGTCACCGCAAATCGATTGTATTCTCCCGCCACCTATCTTCCCTCGCGCACCCCGACGCAGCGGCGGTTCCATGCGATGATAGATCGTTCCACCGTCTCAAAACTTTCGGACATGGTGCAGGGGCGCGGAATCAAACGTGGAGATCGCACTGAAATTCCTTGGCTGACGGCCGCAGCCGCAATGGCGTTCCTTCGGATGTCCCAGATTGACGTGACGTATAGCCATACCGCGTACCAGGTGGCCGCGAGTAGAAAGTTCCCCAACGCGGCAGGTCACAGTATTGATTTTCAGATTGCCTGTATCCTCGATCCATCTGAATGGCTCCACCTGGCTGTGGGTCAGAAAGACCAATTAAGTGCAACCGCTGTTCAGGCAATCCGAAATCGCTGCACCGTCCCCGACCGACAGAAAGATGGCTTCACTCACGCATTGCGACTGTGGAACATGTATTCTGTATACGTGCTGAAGTTGCTGCATTTATACAGAGTGCCCTCACTCACTGCCAGTGACAGGTTTGAACGCTTTTATCAATGGCAAATCCACGAGGCCATATTCAGCAACGTGTGTTCGGTGTGGGCATTCTTTCTGCTCAGCGACGCGCCGGTCTCTGTGAATTTCAAACGGCTGAACGACATTTCCGCATCCGAACAGAAAATGCAGCTCGAAACCATCGTCTGGGAAATCGTTTCCATGCAGCAATTGAAACCAGATATGACGGGAAGCAACGAGCCGTGGATTCTGTGCACCGTTGATAAGGACATTTCCCAGATTGCCACATGCGTCTTTCCGTCCGTCGACCGTGAAGGCACTCTAAAAAGAAGTCTGTTACGGTTGTACCCGACTGCTGATGCGAGTCGCATCCTCTCGCTCTATCTGAACCTCGAACAAACAGCGAAACTGCCCATCGGCAGAGATTCCCACGCAGAACAGTTTTTCAGAAATCTGGCTCAGACCCAATCAGAGCTCGAGCAGGTTCTCGGCATCCGCCAGTGAATTTACACCGTTGTGTCGCTGTTTGCGAAACGCGGCATGAAACCGCGCACGCGGTTATCTCAGATGGCCTCACAATCTCCGAGAACAACACGATCATGGATACTGCCATGATTCAGAGGACTTTCAACGAGCGTTGCCGAAAACAACAGCCGGGCACTCTTCTGAGCGGTAATGGCATACCGGCTGCCCGAAATTCTTGAACCGGCAATATCCGCAGTGGCATCTGTCATGGAAAGACCAATCTGGCCAGTGTAGTCTCCCCCCGTCATCTCGAGTACACTGTGAACGGCGAAGGTTCCTTTGCTCACCCGGACCGACACCAGACGGACAGAACTGTTATTCAGTACCAGCCGGTCGATTTCCGCGTTTTCCACGGTGACATCCGCACAGTTTGTCAGATGCAGCGTTGCGTACATCCCCGTAAATTGTCGCTGTCCATCCGTTCGGCAATCCACGCGTCGGGATTCGCGCCGCGGTTGACTTCGTGTTTCCCGGTTCATCCGGGAAAGCGCTACTTCGTCGGCTCGCACTGGCGAATCCAGAAAGGCCAATATACGTTGAATCAGCTCATCCGGGGCGTCCACCATGGGGACATGTCCCACCCCGGGCAACACCGACAGCGAGGCGTTGGCCAGTTGGTCCCGCAACAGCCATCCGGTTCTGAGGGGCGCCACGGTATCCCTCTCTCCCCATACCAGCAGCGTTGGCGCATCAATGCCCGAGATATACGGTCCTGTTCGATGCAGAATCAACGCCATGGCGGATTTGGTTCCCCCTGGTGAAAGCCGCTCGACGTTGTTGCCAAGCCATGTTTCGTGGGGCTCCAGCGCGGCAGACGCTTCGGTGATTGTACGGCTCACGCCCGTGACAATTCTGCCCAGTCCCCGGTGAATCTTCGAAACCGGAGATGTCCCCGCATCCACCTGGCTTTTCACAAATGCTTCCCGGTGCAGAACTCCGGCCGCATCAGCGATGATCAGTTTTCGAAGCGCCAGGTCAGGCTGTGCCGCCAGCGTCAGACACACATTCCCCCCGAGAGAATGTCCGAGTAAATCAAACGGCCCCTCTATTCGCGCCACAATGGTCTCAGCCACCCACGCTGCAAAAAATACCGGACTCAACGATGCATCGTCGGGCGCCTCTGACCGCCCGAGCCCCGGCAAATCAATGAGCAGCAGAGAACGTGTCCGGGAAAGCGCCGCCACAACCGGATAAAAATCCCGCATACCGTTCGTTCCAAGGCCGTGTACAAGGACCAGCGGGACTGCTCTGAAATCGTCCGCCGTGTGTTGAGCTGTTGTTCGCTCCACTTCCACCACATAACTGCGATTTCCCGGCTCACCCAGCCACCAGGCCTGCGCGTTGCCCAGTGCCACCAGTTCTGAATCCAGGGGGGCCTCTGTTGCGGATGAAAAATGCGAAGCATTTATGGCAATGGCGTCAGCGGGAATCGAATCCACCCGCACCGACGCCGGCGAATATTCCTCTACCCGAGGTACAGATGTATTTGGAGATTCCCCGCCACAGCCCAACACAACCAGGGCAACCAGATACACATGTACACCGCAGAATTTGCGATTGATTTCAATCCGACATTTCATACCGAACTTTTATTATGGCCAGCGAAAATTGCGACATATTTCTTTGTTACAATTATATTTCAGCCATCCATTCACCGAATTTCAATGGCGGTTCGCCGACCCCGGAAGGGGATTTCTCTAAAGAAAATGGACAACGGCATGAAAAATGAGCAGGTTGTTGAGCGCTTCTCCAAATTGGGGATCAATGCGGGGAGTATTGCAGGATTGGGGATTGTCTGCATGGCAGACAGGAGCAAAACAGACAGGAGTGAAAAAAATGAACCAAATATTTCAATTTGGGGAAACTGTTCCCGGATATCGGATTCCAGTATTGAATGAACGGGAGATTCGCGCAGCCGCCGGCCTTCTATTTTTAATGATGTTCACCACCATATTGACCATTGGCATCACCCAGAGCTTTACACCGCTCAAATACGCCATTGTGGCGTTCCTCATCGATATTGCCATCCGGGTATTTATCAATCCCAGATATTCGCCGACGCTGATTGTCGGTCGCTGGATTGTGCGAAACCAGGTTCCGGAATACGTGGGGGCAAAGCAGAAAAAATTCGCATGGGTCATTGGACTGGTTCTCGCCCTCACCATGTTTACACTGATGGTGGTAGCCAATACCTATAGTCCGATTACCGGTATAATATGTCTGATATGTCTCATCTTTCTCTTTTTCGAAACAGCGTTCGGCATATGCCTGGGGTGCAAGTTCCACTCCCTGGTGTATCGGGAAAAAGCCCAGTACTGCCCGGGCGAAGTATGCGAAGTCAAGGACCGTCATCCTATCCAGAAGACCGGTTTTGGGCAGCTGGCCATTGTATTGCTGTTTGCCGCTTCCCTTCTGGGGACTGGATTTTTCTTTCACGATGTACTGAACCGGAAACCATCTGCGCTTTTTGGCCCTGATCATCAGGAAGAAACGTCATCCGTTCCAGAATAACTGAAACAGGCCCCGGTGCTTTTTCTCACTTTTCTGTGAATTTTATTCACGGACGTTCGTATCCGGCCGTCATCCTCCCGAAATTATAAAAAAATTCTGGCTGGCATATCCGTTGCTTATCTCCGAGTGCGTAACAGCAACCGGCGTCACCTCGCATTCACGGAACCTGCAATGGGAATCGTGCGTGTACCGGTGCGCGCCAAAGGAGACAAAAAGGCAATGAAACCCAACCACTTGTATCTGATATTCACAGTATCAGCCATCATCTTTCTTTTCGCCCGAATCCCGCTTGCCAAGGATATTGGCGTCTGTGTGCAAATCATTGAACACCAGGAAAAGGAGCACAAACCGGACACCGATACTCAAAAGAAGAGTCAGGAAGACGATACAGAAAGCACAAAAGAGCGGCCAGCGGCCACGCCTGCCGAAGCCCCCCCGGACGATGCAACATCCGAAGAGGTGCCTTCTCCGACCACAGACGCATCCTCCGGGCAGGACATTGCGGAAGCGGTTCAATTGCCTCCCCTGCCACCCGAGTATGCCACATCGGAAACCGACGATGCCGGCGGCACAACCGAAGCCGAAATGTACCCGGAAAGTGATAGCGAAACCATTACCATGCGAGCTGCCCGCGAGCTGAAATTCGAAGATAGCAACTGGGACCGGGAAATTGGCATCCTGCCCTATGGTCAGACGGCCCTGGTGTATCTCAAACGTCTGGTTGAGCACTTCGTGACCCATGAGCCGGGCTTCGCATCCACAACCCAGTCCTGCGAGCAGACCATCACGGTTGAGCTGTATCCCCTGAAAAAGGGCTGGACCGCCTTTGCCAGGTATAGCGGCACCAACCGGGAGGAACGGGTAGACCAGTTGCTGGCCACAGAGTTGAGCCAGTTTGCCGAGCGCGCCGTGCTGGCACTCCTCCATGACGTGCCCATCAGTGCCACCATCAAACGGGATAACGTCCTCTCTTCGGACTCCAATCGTCAGGTACAGCAGGTAAAGGGCAGCAACCACTTCACCCTGAATATCGGCACAAAGATCATTGGCGCATGGGTGGATCAGATGCAGACCGATGGCGACGATGCCGGTGGGGTGAAAGAGCAGTTGCGCATTTATCATCCCATGCAGTTCGGTCTTGGCTATCGGGGAAGATTCGAAAACTGGGGACTGGAAGTCCAGGGGGGGCTGGGAATCGGTGTGGGCAAGAAAGCGGCCAGCAACAACCCGGAAGGGGGACACATCGACTATGGCGGCGACACCGGACTCGCCATTCATTTTCTGCACTACCGGGAACCCCGGGGGCTTGTATCCTTTTACCTGGGAGGCGGAGCGGGATTTCAGTTCACCTGGTTCAGTGTAGTGAACGAGCAGCAGGAGTACGACGCCCGAAGTTATCTGTATTCAGGCGGACTCACCGCGGATGGCATATGGGGATGGGAATTCATGCGAGCCGCGTCCATACAGTTTTTCATTCAGGGAGAGCTGAATCTTCCCCTGTACGTCACCAGATCCGAAAACAGCAACGGACAAATCAACAGCTGGATGCCTGGACTATCGTTCAAGCTCGGCGTTGTATTTTAAAACACCATGTATCCATTTCGCAACGCAGCCCCCATCGCTATTGTATTTGCATTGGCAACGCAGTTGATGACCGCGGCGCTATGGGCAGCACCGATTTCGACCTGTGTGGAAGCCACCAGTAAAACCAGTCTCGAAAACAACGCGCTGGTCCACCTGGTCCGCACCGAATTGGCTCATTTTCCTTCTCACAAACTTGTCGATGCCGGATGCAGCACAGTTCTGCAGGTGGAAGTGTTTCCGTTTGCTGAAAAAAACTTTGTCACCCTGCGAGTCACAGGTGAAGTGCCGGTACGATATGCCTACGACAACACCGACGCGCTGATTGACCAAATCAAAAAAGGGCTGCAACTGGTGCTTGGAAATGATCCGGTATATCTCCAGGAGAATATCGGCCAATACGTCGAATCCCGGAAGGCGCTCCACACCCTTTCCATTGCGGGCAACACCCATTTCCGGCTGGAACTGTATGAAAGCATCGTCAGAACCCCCAAAGGTGCGTCCTATGCCCCCGGTATTGCCACTGGTATCGTAAAAGGTAGCCAGAATCTGTTCGTCTACTCCCGTATTCATGTGGCGGCGGCGCTCCCGGCATCCACCCGACGCACCATCTGGCTCCCGATATCGGTGGGCGTCGATGCGGGCTTCACCTATGAATTCAATAGAACACGGGCAGCAGCCGGATACCTTGGGGGAGGGGTGGGGCTCACATTCATGCAATTTGAAGGCACCGTCGACAACCGTTCCGTTACGGCAAACGCGTTGCTTCTACAGGGGGTGGCCACAGCGGGGATACGAATGTTCCGCCTCACTGAGTTCAACATGAATCTGTTTATTTCGGGATACTTGCCCTTTTATCCGGCATCGGATGTGGACAGTCCTCTTCTTGGCGCCAGAGGTCGCGCATACACCCCGCAAATTCAGGCAGGCGTAGGAGTTACCTTTTAGGCACTCCTCATGTTTTTGTTTTTCATCACAAGAAAGGTTACCGGAACATCGCCTATTCTGGCTTCAGCGATTTGAACTTCTGATGATTCGGGGATGTAGAGTTCCCCCTTGATAAACATGGGAATACCCAGATTCACCACGATATCACTTTTTTTTCCAATGATCGTTTTCACCTGACCTGCGAGAATATTGGTGATCTCGCTGAATGCGTCGGCGGCTTCATCGGAATCGAGGTCGTCCTCGTCCGCTGTCATGCCCATCAGCGCCTTGGCCAGAACCTGCACATTCTCCGGCGTGGCGCCCACACCAATCTGCACTGCGGACTGTTCTCCCACCACCGAAATATACGCTGCGTTGCCCGGTGACGGCATTCGGTCGTGGGTGGCAATCAGTTCCGCTCCGGACATTCCCAACATCATGGTCGCCAATTCGGCCGATGAGGAGACAACAGCGTCCATCCAGTCGTTGATTGTCGGATATGCGGTCATTAGAGCACCGGCTGCAGTTTTTCTTTAAATGTATCTGCAGTAAACGGCTTCGAAATCAGAAACAGCGCGCCGTTTTCCTCTGCGGTCTGTACCATTTCAGGGGTTCCCTCTGAGGTTACAAACCCAAATTTTGTATTGTCTCCGCCGCCCTTCAACGCCTGAAGAAACTCCAGCCCATTCATTTCAGGCATGTTCCAGTCACAAAGTATGAGATCCGGGTGTTCCGCGGAAACTTTGTCTAGAGCGTCTTTCCCGTTGACGGCCTCAACGACTTCATGGTCGCCATAGCCAGCTTGACGAAGTGTTCTCTTCACGATCATTCTCATGGTTTTACTGTCATCCACAACCAGAAATTTCATTGCTTTAACCCTTTCAAATCACTTGTCTTTTTATTTCAAAAGACAACTATGTCATGATTCTCACCTCTTTTTAACGGCGATGTAAAAAGATTCTTAAGGACAGTGATTGAATTTAAATTGCCACATTGCTCACAATTTTATTTCAATCACTGTCCTTAGCTTCCACCGGCAATCGCCGATATCAATTATGTAAAAAGGTATTAACAGTTTTATAGAAACTGGCAGTTATGGCAGATACAAAGATAATCGACGAACAGCTCACACCAGGCAGAACCCTTATCATCACTGCAACAACGCATCAGGGACATGTGCAACTGAATGCCAGAATCACCTCTCTTGGCGGCCTTCACTTTAAAATCGAAACCGAAAAGCCCGTTTCCAGGGACCTGCTGGTGCCTCAGCAACCGCTGAAGATCCGATTACTCGGCGAGAACCAGTCCACATTGCCAATCACATGCAGATTTTTGCGCATGGGAGCAACGCGTTCGACCGAAATGATTCTTTCATTTCCGGAAGGAGAATGGGTGACCAACCGGCGTGCATTTGTCCGGGCACAGATAAAAATGCCGGTCACCATTACCCGTCATTCCGGACAGCGTATCGAAGGCACCACCATCGACATCAGCGGCGGCGGGGCATTGTGCAGGCTGAATTCAGATTTGAATCCGGGAGAATTGGTGTTTCTGAAGCTTGGCCCTATACCGGATACCGGCGAAGTACTGGAATTCGAGTCAAAAATGGTACGTACCGTTCCCATGAACGTTAACCGGCACAACAATTCGGAACCGTTCACGGCATATGCATTCAAATTCATCAAAGTATCAACACGCGCGCAGAATCGGATCTGTAAACTGGTCATCGTTGAACAATTCGAACAACGCCGTGCCGAACTGAGAGAAGTGCTGGGCAAATAGAAACAGGTCTTCAGCAAATTATCCTTGTTTCCCCGGTACCGCTGTTATGAAGCAATTTTCGGGGTTTATTTCCCCCAACATCCCTGAAGTGAAACGACAGATTGTGCGATGCAGCAATTTTCTCCGCAGCAGCGATATTCCGCTCTCCCACACTGCCCCCCCTCACTTTGAGCGCCATCATTGCAGCGCCGCCATACAGTCGGACATCCAGTTCCCCTGGCGAGACATTCAATTTCCTCAATCCAGTCAGCATGAGTTCAAAACTGCAGGTGACATACCTTTTGTCCGACGCGCTTTCAAGACCGCAGGAACGGGGACAGGTTGGCGGGCATCCTTCACCGAAACCGGGAGCGGGAAGCTGGGCATGGTTGATGGCGCTGATTCGCCGGAAAGGGCTGTGGAGCACGATAGATATACACGATCCAAGAATGGTCCATATTTCTTCATTGCTGCTTGCAATGATCATCTGACCGGGAAGCAGGTTAACTCGCCTCTTCGGAAGTGTGGATTCATCATCGTCAGATATTGAATTCATCATATACCCATTCTATCGATTTCTCACGCAACGGAATCCAAGCAGATTTGTACCGTTTCTGGGTGCCTGTCGTGCACGGGCAGAAATTTGCAATTCGCCAACTGGCGTGGACCAGGAGCCCCCCTTCACCACATAGTTGGACCCGGTGGCACTCCCTTCGGGATTCACGAATTCATAGGCGGAATTGCAGTTGGGATAAGTAAACAGGGTCGTTGATGCATCTGTCGGGTTGCAATAATAGTCTTCGCGATAAAGGTCCCGCGTCCATTCCGCAGCATTGCCTGCCAAATCAAACACCCCATAAGGGGATGCCCCCACCGTGGTCCCCACGTCCAGAACCCGTCGGAAGCACATCTGGTAATTGGCCATGGTGCACGATGGGTTGTTCCCGAAGGGATACAGCTGATACGGTTCAGACGTCGTCGCGTAACTGCCGCGGGCGGCCTTTTCAAATTGCGCTTCAGTAGGCAGCGTCACATTGGCCCCAACCCACTGGCAATACGCCATTGCCGCATCGAAACATACTTCCGTGACTGGCTGATCTTCCACAGCAGCAAGAGGGACGCCCTCGTACCATCCGGACAGATACGGCGTATTGCATGATATGCTCCCCAATGTGCCATCGGGCGCCCAATTGGGGTTGGCTTCAATGAAGTCTGCATACTGTCCCTGGGTTACCTCATATTTCATGATGTCAAAGGCATTGAGAGACACACTGTGGAGGGGCACTTCATCACTGGCGCACACAACGCCGGACACATCATCGTTGCATCCCAGCAGTGTCTGCGATGCCGGTACCGCGCAGAAGGTGATGGCAGTCTGCGCCGGGGTCGTCAGAGTGATCTGGCACGATACAACGGGAATCTCGCTGTCATCATCAGAGTCCACACTTCCGCTGTCCGATTCAACTCCGCCGGAAGATGTGGTGTCCACCGGAGACTGGGTACCGGTATCCATCGCAGTATCCCCGATAATTCCGGTGCCGGTGCCGGTGGTGGAATCTGAACCACCACTGGTCTGATTGTCACTGAGCGTTGTGTCCGCTGAATCTGCCACTTCAAAATCGTCAATATACGCCGTACACGCAAGACACACAGCCGATAACAGCGTCCATAGTACTGACCACCAGCGTTGCACGGCCATCAGAATTCCCCTCTCATCGTCCGGGGACGAATCAATGACATGTCGTCCTCCAGCCTCCTCGGTTCCCGGGTGGGTGCCGTTTGCTCCGCGTTCTTTTTTTTCCGTTTCACCGCAAACAGAACGATGCCCACGCCAGTGAGCACTGCGGCGGTAACCAACATGATATCCGCTCCCAGAGCCAATCTGGGCAACCGGTTCACATCGGATTCCCGGTCCGGTCCACACACACCGTCATCGCAGGCGCCGGAAAGTTCGGCGTTCAGATTGTTGGTTTTCAACGCCAGCAATGTACCCGTGGTTCCGGCTGCCACTGCCAATCCCAGAGATATCCAGGGGGCGACTTTAAAAAAGGCGGAAGGTTTCCGCACCACCGGACGGGGAGCATCCAGTGAGAGGTCGTACTCCTTCAGGGTTGTATCACTCATGACGTCCCACGCGGATTCCGGTTCTGAAGTCTCCTGATTTTCATAATCCGCACGACATTGCTCAATCCGCTTCTTGCCGGCGACAATGTTCACATTCTTCTGGCAAATCACTTCACCATGCATATGGATAGTAACTTCGTGGATGCCGGAATCCAACCGGATGGGTTTGTCCTGGGGTAAAAATCCCATATGCTGATTATCGATGCGACACTCCGCCCCGGTCTGTCCAACCACCACAATCTCCCCCACCATTTTGCGGAGCTTACGAATCTCCCGCACCACATCCTCCCGTCGTTCCCGATCTATCTCCATACGGCCTTCTGACAAATATCTTTCGAATGCCCCCAGCGCCAGATGGGGCCTGTTCAGCTCCAGATAGGTCTGTGCAATATTGTATTGAATCCGGTACGCCGGGCGCAGGCGATACGCCTCCTCAAAATATGCCAGGGCTTCTGAAAACTCCACATTCTGATAGGCTTCGGTCCCTCTGGCAAACGCATCCCGCGCTCTGGCGTCCGGGGAATCGGCCAACACCGTAGCCGGATTCAGCAGCATTGCCAGCACGATGAGGTTCATCAGCCCAGTATACGGCATCCAGATTGTGCAAATTCGAACCATATAACCCTTTCAGATTGCCCCGGCAAAAAAGTCCTCTTCCGCCCGTTTTCTCAAAATAAACAGTTCTTCTCTGGGAATACGATTCCATGCCGCCACCACATCGGGATCAAACTGCGCGCCGGAGCACTTATTGATTTCCTCAATGGCAACCTCATGGGGAAGCCCCTTCCGATAGGGCCTGTCAGATGTCATCGCATCATAGGTATCGATAATCGCGAAGATCCGGGCCCCAAGGATAATGTCTTTTCCCTTGATTTGCTGCGGATACCCATTGCCGTCAAATCGTTCGTGATGCTGACGCACCACATGCCGGGCATTTCCCAGAAAAGGGATGTTCTCCAGGATCCTGAACCCGAATTCGGCGTGTTTCCGCATTTCCACCCACTCTTCTTCCGTCAGTTTTCCCGGCTTGAGCAAAATGGTATCTGATACGCCGATTTTCCCAATATCATGCAACAGCGCGCCCCGCTGAATATCGATGGATTCGACTTTTGAGACACCAATCTCCTCTGCCAGCCGTCGGGCATACAACGCCACCCGTCTGGAGTGTCCCTGTGTCTCCGTATCACGCAGGTCAAGCGCGGCGTTCAAACCGGTCAGCAGACTTGCTGTTCTGCTTTCTACCGTGGTCTCCAGTTTTCCAACCAGGGATCGCAATTCATTGGCCTGATTGCTCAGCAGTCTGGAGAGATTGGCATTTTCATACTGCAGCGAAAAACTGTCACAGGCCCGATGAACAATCTGTCGTAAATCGGCGGGCTCCCAGGGCAACACAACGTAATTGAACAACCCCACACGGTTAATCGCCGCCATGGTGGCATCCACGTCGGACTTCCCCGAAACCAGTACTCTTTTCGTTGCCGGCGAAATCGCCTTCACCTGCTCCAGCAGCGTCACCCCGTCCATTTCGTCCAAATCGTCAGCAGTTATCACGATGGCAAACGTTGTGGCACGAATCTTCTGCATTGCGTCGTTGGAGCTCTCTGAGAAAATCACATCAGTGCCCTGACTTGCCATGGCTCGACGAAACGAACGGTTCAATATTTTCTCGGGGGACACAAACAGCACTTTGGGTTCTACGGACAAACCCAGAAGCGCCAGGATTGAACTGGCGTTCGCTTTGATAGCCGAATGTATCTGGTATTGCATGCTGGTTCCTCTGCGCCTCAAAAAAGGTCATACCTGCTGTTACTTCTAAAACGGATTGAAACAGGAATGATTAAGAGGAGATTGCGTTTGACGGCTTGCCCCGGCGCGGCACACCGTCCACATGGGAGCGAACCGCCACCTTGCCCTCCCCCCAATAGATCTATCCAATTCCTTCCATTGCTCTCTGGCGGTCAACGTGATGATATTTAAGGACTTTCAATTCAAAAACCCCGATAATGCATGCGCATTGAAAGTGAATTTATGCAAAATATCTGGAAATCCTCTCCATATTCGTATAAGGTGCGCCCCCTGACTCGCTGGCCAGCCCGAAGTATCTGTGCCTGCTTCATCATCAGGAAAGGTATTTCACATGCAATCGCAAAACCACGCCGATTCACCCCCCTCATTTACATCACTGGCGCTCCCGGCCCCGGTTCTTCAGGCAATCCATGAAAGCGGATACACTGAACCAACCCCGATTCAGGCCCGCAGTATTCCGGTTCTGCTCTCTGGCAAAGATATGATTGCCAAGGCGCAGACGGGTTCCGGGAAGACCGCGGCATTTGCCCTGCCGCTGCTGACCGGCATCGATATTGCAAATCGTAATCCGCAGATACTGGTGCTGGCCCCCACCAGGGAGCTGGCCAACCAGGTCGCCAGAGGATTCCAGACATACGGAAAACATCTTAAAGGATTGTCAGTTCTTCCCGTTTACGGTGGCAGTGATTACGACGTGCAACTCAGAGGTCTGCGCCAGGGCGCTCACATTGTGGTGGGTACGCCCGGGCGGGTCATGGACCATATGCGCCGGGGAACATTGCACCTGGACCACCTCCGAACCCTTGTGCTCGATGAAGCGGACGAAATGTTGCGCATGGGATTCATTGATGATGTAGCGTGGGTTCTGGAGCAGCTCCCCGAAGCCAGGCAGATTGCGCTGTTTTCCGCAACGATGCCCGCTCCCATTCGGCGAATTGCATCCAGGTATCTTCAGTCACCTGAAGAAGTCATTATCGAAACCCGCACTGCGGCCGCCACGTCTATCCGACAGCGGTATACCGTGGTGGCGGGCCGTCAGAAAGTGGATGCACTGATTCGGATTCTCGAAATGGAGGCCCACGACGGCGTAATGGTGTTTGTCAAAACAAAGACCGCAACCGTTGAAGTGGCGGAGAAACTGTGTGCTCATGGCATCCAGGCCTGCGCCCTGAACGGGGATCTTTCCCAGAATCTGAGGGAGCGCACCGTGGAGAGACTGAAAAATGGCAGTCTGAATATCCTGGTGGCCACCGATGTGGCCGCGCGGGGTCTCGACGTGGAACGCATCAGTCATGTGGTGAACTTCGACTTGCCCAACGATACTGAAAGCTACGTGCACCGCATCGGTCGCACCGGGCGGGCGGGCAGAACGGGGGAAGCCATTCTGTTTTTAACCCCACAGGAAAAACGACATCTCCACGCCATCGAAAAAACCACTGCGCAGCCCATCGACAGTATGGCTGTGCCATCCGTCCGGCAAATCAATCAAAAGCGCATTGAAGATTTTCATGCCAGAATCACCCATACCATTCAAAACGAGGACACCCGTTTTTTTGAAGAACTGATACAGAACTACTTCACGACCCATGACGAGGATCCGATGGCTGTATCCGCTGCCATTGCCCACATCCTGCAGGGGGACCGTCCCATCCTGCTTTCGGAAAAAGACTCATTCGGCGAACGTTCCGGTCGATTCCGGGAAGATAACAAAGCATCGGACAGAAGACCGGAGCGGCGCACCAATGAACGGACCAGGCCATCCAGATCAGATGCGCCGGTCAATAACAGTCCAATGGAATTTACCCCGACCCCGGATGCCATGCAGACATTCCGCGTGGAAGTGGGTGAGAAGCACGGCGTCACTCCGGCCAATATCGTAGGCGCCATTGCCAATGAAGCCAACATCCACAGCCAGTTTATCGGACGCATTCACGTTCAGGAACACTTTTCGTTTGTGGAGCTCCCGGGCAATATCCCACGTAAAGTGTGGCGCTCCCTTAAAACCGTCTGGGTGTGCAACCAGCAACTGAACATTACCAAGGCCGACGCTATGTTCGGGACACTGCCATCCGCAAAGAAAAAATCAAAACATCGCACCGCGGAGAGCGCCCTTCCCCGCTCAAACCGCCGAGGCAGCAATCGCTCCAATTCGCTTCCCACCAACAACCGCGTTTCCCGCAACCGCAAAAACCGCCGCGCCGCGTGACCCTATCTGAGTAAAGCCTAACGCCCCAGTCGCAACAGCTTTGCAAGGGTGCCGGATTGGACGGTGATGGCACCGTGGGGACACATTTCCTGGCAGCAGAAGCAGGAGATGCATTTCTTCATGTCGATTTCAATGCAACCGGACGACGCGTCCATGGCTTCGGCAGCGCAGTGGTGAACACATTCCATGCACATGGTACAGGCGGGATAATGAATGCGCGGAGTGGTCCTGAGCAGTTTTTCAAAAAGAGGTGTCATCCACTCGGGACCGGCCAGTTTGCCCACCGAATGTCTGGCGGCCATTTTCCAGTCCGGCGAAGGATGAAGGGTCTGAATGGGGGGTCCGATAATTTCAATTTCCTTTTCATCGGGCAACACCCCCATCTCTTTTGCGGCGCGGAGAGTGTATATCTTTTCGGGATGCAGTTTCCAGATGCGACAGAGCACCGCATCAAGGGCATGGGCGTTTTCGCTGGCCATCAGAATTCCCAGAGGTCTCGGTGTTCCGGACCCCGGTCCGTTGCCCTCCATACCAATCACCCCGTCCAGAATATTGAGCGCCGGGGCAATCGTTTCGTAGATATGCACCAGCAGGCGACCAAACCGATGAGGGTCCCGGCCAATGCGATAGTGCCACTGGGCTTTTTCGAGGCCAATCACCGCGCCGAACATATTTTTCACCGCAGCGGAGATCACCATCTGTCCATGGGTTTTGGCCTTGGCGATATTGATCACCGGATATGTGCGCATCAACGTCGACAGATGCAATTTCCACATGCCGGCTTCCTTCGATGTCACCCATTCCGCTTTATCCGGATTGACGATTTCCATAGCCCCGCTTTTCACAAGCCCAAGCTTCCTTGCACAAATCGTCGCCGAACCAATTCCCGGGCTGTCCGTAACCAGCACCCTGGAAATACCCGCTGATTGGAGTTGGTTTGCGGTGGCCCGGACAATTTCCGGATGGGTACTCACCGCTTTTTCAACCCGACGCGGTGCGAGCAGATTGGGTTTAAGCACCACGGTGTTCTGTTCCGTTGTGAATGCACCTGTTCCGCCGAGAGGGGCCAGCAGCGCGGACATGGCCTCCGCAACCCGCGCAGGCTCATAGTCTGATAACAGCTGTATGGATACTTTCACCGACATCCGTTTATATCCTTTGTTTCATTCTGATGTTGAGGGTCGAACTACTGGGTGATTTTTATTCGAGAAAGAGGGGGGGCTTCACTTTTAATTCGCGCACCGGCCTTGAGCAACAACGTTGCATTGTGCACGGGCATCGGCTTGCCGTACAGAAAACCCTGTACTTCATCGCATTGCTGCAAACGAAGGAACATGGCCTGACGCTCATCTTCAACCCCTTCGGCCACCACCTTCATTCCGAGAGACCGGGCCATATTGATAACGGTCGTGGCAATCGCCGCGTCGTCCTGGCTTTCGGGCAATCCCTTGATGAAGCTTCGATCCAGTTTAAGGGTATCAATGGGAAACCGTTTAAGATAACTCATGGATGAATACCCGGTGCCAAAATCGTCCAGGGCAATCCGGATTCCGTGTTCTCTCAGCTTGTTCATCATCTCGAATGCCCGCTCCGGATGCTCCGCCGCGGTACCTTCCGTAATTTCAATGAACAGCCGCGAGGGATCCGCGCCAGCTTCCACAATATTGCGCATAATATCTGCAACGAGATGTTCGTTCTGAAACTGGTGTGCCGAAAGATTCACAGACACCCACGCCAGTGGAAACTGCGCTGCCTTCCACTCTGCCAGCTGTTTGCACACTGTTCGAATCACGTGCGCACCCAGCTCGGAAATCAATCCCGTTTCCTCGGCAATGGGAATAAACGCGCCGGGTCCAAGCAGTCCCTTTTCCGGATGTTGCCAGCGGGCCAAAGCTTCGAACCCCCGTACCCGAAGATCGTTGAGCCCCAGCACCGGCTGGTAGTAAACGAGCAAATCGCCCGCCGAAATCGCTTTACGCAACTCGTTGTGAATCTGCAAACGGGCCAGCGCATTCAGATGCATTTCCTTATCGAATACCTCGGTCAGGTTGGCCCCCTGCCGTTTGGCCCGATACACCGCGGCACTCGCATTGTGAAGCAACCCTTCCGGGGTCTGATTCAACGCGTTTCCCATGGCAATACCAATACTGACAGTGAGGGATATGCTGTTTTCATTCACCCGGAATGGCGCAGAAATAAGCTGGTTGATACTCGTGGCCAGCTCCACCACCCGTGAGATGCTGCCAATATCTTCCAGAATCACCGCAAATTCGTCGCCCCCCATCCGTGCCACCACTTTGTCGTGTCCTCGCCAACTGCGCAGCCGAATTCCTATCTCTCTCAACACATCATTTCCGGCCTGAAATCCCAGACTTTCAATCACTGTTTTAAACCGGTCAAGGTCAATCAACAGCAACGCGAAAGAATAGTCGCCACGCCGTTTGATCACCGAGAGCTCACTTTTGAGAATGCTGAGCAGGTGAGTTCGATTGGGCAGATCTGTCAGCTCATCGTGCATGGCATCGTGGACCAGCTGCGTTTCAATTCGCTTCTGCTCAGATATGTCGACGCCATAAAGAAAAACCCGATCAGATTCGGCCACATAATGATAGGTCCAGTTGAAGGTGCTGTTCCCCACGTCACATTTCGCAGATTCCGGCGTGTGTAGCCAAATGACAGAACGAACATACTCTATATGATTGGGAGGTAACAAATCATCCTGATCCACACTGTTTTGCCACAGAAGCTTTTTCACAGTGGGATTGGCGTAAATCACCTCTCCTTCTGAATCACACTCCAGAACGGGATTGGGACTCTCATGGACCAGCAGGGCCTGCTCCTCTTTCTGTTTCATCATCACGAGTCGCGAAAACGCACGAGTCAGAATTTCAGAGACCATTTGCAACACCTTCAGTTGCGCTTCGTCGGGTGTTCCGGAGGAACACAGGGAAAGCGCCATCACTGCCACGGTTGCGTTGCCTTTGCGGAGCGGGACAATATGCAATCCCGTCGACCCGTCGCAGGCACATTGACCGGAACAGGATTCGGTGTTCATTACCGCAATTTCACCTGTTCTTGCCGCCACAAAGAACAGACAATCCGGATTCTTCAGATTCCGGTATTCGGTGACCTGCTGCGCTGAACAGCCCAAACACGAAAGTGGCTGTAATTTCCGTTTATGTGGATGCACGAGAAAAAAACTGCAAATGGGCCTACTGCAGAATCCGGGGATTGCCACAATCAACTCAGCCGCCTTTTCAGAAAATTCCTCGAGAGAGTAATCATCCAGTGCAAGAGACATCAAATCCCGGGATATTTCGCTCAAATCGAACCTCAAGCCATGCTCTCCCCTGGACACTTATTGGCGCGATTTGCACCAGAGTCCGTAATTAAGATAAATAACAGATTTGTGATAGTTAGTAAAGAACAGGCGAGTCAACATTCGACTATCTGCGGCGTTCAGTCGCCATAGAACGCCAAAATCAGATAGGCAATGTCCTGTGCCATCCGATCCAGCAACAATGTTCGCATTTGCGAAGACAGTGAGATTTCAGCTGCAATGGAATCCAGTGCAGAAACGTATTCTGAAACACTGACGATGGTTGGCCCCAGTATCACTTGTCGATCGTCGCCCGTCAGTGTCACCGCTGCATGAATCTGCCATTTCTGATTGACCGGCACTTCGCGGTGTTTCTGAATCTCCAGCGCCTCAGTAGCGGCTGCAATATCAAATACCCGGATTGAAAGAATCGGCGCCTCCCCCCTCCCAGACTCTCCACTCCCAACCCCCACCGTTCGCAGGTGATGGCGCACCGCTTTCTGGAGAGGAATCGAAATATCCCGATACGCCGTCTGATTTTCCACAGGAAGAATGTGAACCATTGCAGTGGCATGATTATCGGCAACATGCCGGGCAACGGGGACATATCCGCATGCCATGACAAACAATCCGGCAACCATCGCCAGCGCGATCCACCGAAAGCACATCATGGGCCAATCCCCGCAATCAGCTGAACAACCTCCACAAACCCGGCCCTGTCAGCCATCTCTCTGGCGGTCATTCCGTTGGCAGCTTTTTTCTTCCAATCAGCGCCCCTGGCCAGCAGCATCTCCACCGCGTTGCGTTGTCCACGTTGCGCCGCAATCATCAGAGCGGTCTCTCCCACTGCGGATACCGCATTCACATCGGTCCCCTGCTCTATCAGAACATCCGCCAGTTCACTGCGACCATCCATTGCGGCAATCATCAACGCGTTGACACCCTGATCAGTGCTCGCATTGACATCCGCACCATTCTCCACAAGGATCCGAATCACGCCATCGCTGCCATCCATTGTGGCCATCATCAGGGGGGTCATCCTCAACAGATTCCGGGCGTTCACGTCGCCCCCCGCTTCGATGAGTATCAGGCAGGTTTCCTCATCGCCACGTCCGGCCGCCAGAAATAACGCAGTTGCCCCATCCCGCTGCTTCATGGACACATTCGCACCGGAATTCAACAGCGAAACAAGGATATCAGTATCGCCCCCAATCGCCGCCGCCATCAACGGTGTTCTCGACGCAGCATCTGTCATATTCACATCCACCCCTTCATCCAACAGACGCATCACTTCATCGCGCCTGCCCTGTCGGATCGCTCTGAAAAACAACTTCCCGCGAGATTCATCCGAAAGCAACTGGTGACGGCCATCCCGTATATCCCCCGTGGTGGGTTCCCGGGGGCCGCAACCAACAATCGCCAATGCGCACAGCACTGTACTGACAAGCAGTCTACTCAATCCGTTCACTGATTTTTGTGGTCGTGTCATGCCGGATATTCACGGTCATGCGTTTGTGGTAGTTCATTTCCTCATTGACCAGTTCCAGTTGATGCTTTCCCTCTTTCAGCGAATGATTCAGCAACGGTGTCGTGCCATGCGGTTCGCCGTCGATTCGCACATACGCCCATGGCCTGCACATCACCTGAATGTTCCCCGTTCGAACCGTCGCATTATTTTTTTTATCCGGACGGTCAATTCCGGATTCTCCTGTGCCGTTATCCGTATCGCTCCTGGCCTGCGCATTCCCGGATGACGATTTCCCCGACTTGTCAACCTGTCTCTTTCCCTGGTCCGTTATGTTCCTTCGTTGTCCATCCTCCCGCGAATCCGGGGTCGACGTCCTAACGCGCTTCGCTGACCTCGATTTATCATCGGCCTTTCCATCAGGGGACGATTGCCCATCGCTCGAAAGTTTAAGCACCATATCCCGGGCCGACGCGCGGCTCTCCCCATCAGCTGCGGAAGGACTGCCCCGATCCGTCAATACCGGATCCGTCAGCTGCGCCACCGATAGTGCCATGCCGTTGCCCGGGTCATCAGGATCTACTACAGCGCCACCGCTGTATCTCTTCGCCCCCCAGACGGCCCCCACGGCGACAATTCCCAAGACTGCGAGCACAAATATCACCAACCGCAGCGTTCGTCGCTGCGCCATGCCCCCACGTCCCATGCGGACGGACGGCGCCCTGCTCTCAACATCGTCACCCAAAACAGACAACGATTCGCGACCATCTTTCTGTACCAGTGCAGGCTCCATTTCACTGGTCCCGCCGCGAGTGGCCGAGGTAATCAGCCCATACAGAAACAGGCCGGCGTCCGAAATCGAACAGGGGGGCAGGGACAGATCCGTGAGGGATGCAGCTGCGTCCGCTGCGGAAGCAAACCGATGTTCCACCTGCACCGCCAGCAACCGGTTCAGAAACCCGTTGATTTCGGCACTCAACCATGGAATTTCGCAGGGTGGCGGATTCATCACAGAAGCAAGAATTTCCCCTTCGCTGACACCGTGGTGAAAGCGCTCGGCGGTAAGCATCTCATACAGCACCAGTCCCAACCCATATAAGTCCGTTGATGGCCCCACCTCACCGCCCGTTGCCTGCTCCGGTGAAAGATAGGTCAGTTTTCCTTTAATGACGCCGGTGCGGGTCATCCGGGAACTGCCTCTCGCTCTGGCGATGCCAAAATCCGTCAGTTTCACCTCTCCGGCGCGGGAGACCAGAATATTGTGGGGAGAAATGTCCCGGTGAACAATGGTGCGCTGAACGCCATCCACCATCACGGACGATGCCTCATGCAACGCGGCAAGCACGTCCCGAAATACCTTGAATGCAAAACCGATGGGAACCATCACACCCGCATCGCGCGCCGTGGCCAGTATTTTTTTAAGATCCCAGCCATCCACGAATTCCATTGCCAGAAAACACGGGCCCGTACCGGTTTCAAAATCGAAAACGCGCACAATATTGGGGTGAGTCAACGACATCGCAATTCGCGCTTCCTGCTCAAACATCTGCAGAAAATCGGGATCGTCACTGAATTCACGTCTGATTTGTTTAATACAAATCAGACCACCTCCCGTAATCGGAGCCGTGGCCCCGCTTTCCGAAACACTCTCCCCCGGACCTTTCGCCGCGAAAATCTCCGCCATTCCCCCCTGGGCAATCTTGTACAGCAAACGATATTTTCCACACTGCGCCATTGTGTTCTCCGCCCTCACAATAGCTTGTCCGGGCACAAGTGGTCAAACCCTCTATGCACCAGCGCCCGGTATCTGTCACTTCGAGGTCGCACGGGCATACTATCTTCCTGCGGCGGCACCACCTCACCAATCACCGTAACCGGCACCCCCGTATCCGCATCAATGCGCCGCGCCAGTTCAGGATATGCCTTGCCGTTCACCGTAAAGAGCAACTCATAGTCTTCGCCGCCGCTCAGCGCCAGCACCACGGCATCCTGCCCGGTGGCGTCTGCGTATTCAATGGTCAATGGATGCAGAGGCATCAGAGCGTCATCAATTTTCAAATGAACCCCCGAGGCGTTTGCCAGGTGCATCGCATCCTGCAGTAAACCATCACTGATATCCATGCATGCCGTCACGCCACTGGTTCCGGACAGAACTCGTCCCACATCAATCCGGGGAAGCGGCCGCTGATGGGCGTGCACCAGAGGGGCGTACCTGTCGCTGAACTCCGGGCCATCCATCAATAGCTTCAGTCCAGCGGCACTGTCCCCCAACGTGCCGGTGACACATAGTAAATCGCCAACCCTGGCACCGGAACGATACAGGACCTCCGCTTTTTCTGCCTGCCCCACCAGAAAAAGGTCGGTCATGGCAGTGGCATCCGTTCGCGCCACATTTCCACCTATCAGCTGTACCGAAAACCGTCCAAGTTCATCATATAATCCCCGATACAATTCATTAAAGTACGCGCCATCTGCACCGGAATCCACAACCAGCGAACACAGCGCCCAGAGTGGTTCCCCCCCCATGGCAGCAATATCACTCAGATTAACCGCAGCAATACGCTGTCCAAGGATATATGGTGAAATCCGTTCTCTGAGATAATGCGTGCCGTCGATTTGGGCATCACAGGTAAACAGCAGACACTTTCCATTGGCATCCACCACTGCCGCATCGTCCCCCACGCCCAGCAGAACATCTTTGCGATGAATCCCACGCTGCGCTGTCAGCATTCTGATCAACTCGAATTCGTTCACTTTAACGGTCATAAGGCCTATCCTTGCATCGACTTAATTGCTTCATTCGAAATACCGCGGACTCAATTTCCACATCATGTGCATAAAACCTGTTTTACTGTTCCGCAATGAACATCATTCGGGGCATTGCTACAACTACCGAGGTAATATTTTTCTTCTCCCCGGGCAAACGATGAAAAAAAAAATCGACGGCATCCCATGAGCTGAAATCATTCGCCATTCGAAAAAAAAATCGCCTCACACCACCATCCAATATCGTAACAACTTGATTTTATTTAAATAAACGAGACATCTCATTTATCGGACCGAGGCCGGGGAATTGTGCGAAAGTCGCTACCCAGTTACACACCTCATGTGCGAATTCATCTATCCACTTGACAGAGGTTTCGATACTGGTAGGCTCCGCCAAACTTTTGCTGTTCAGCAGAGGTGCATTAAAAGAAATTAAAAAGTTATGACTGAGATTTCACATAACAGGAATTCGGAAAGATTGCCATCGGATTTATTCGTCGTCGGCGTAACGGAAATCAGTTGTCAATCTGACTTCAACTGGCAGTTACCCCTGCCATGGCTCTCCGGACTTCTTTCACAATGTGAATACCCGGTGGAAGCGGTTTCCGGACGTTTCTCATGCCGCATCGGTCCGGATTCCGACATGCTTCGTCTTCAGGGAACCCTTGAACTGGAGGTGGAGACCGAATGCGCAACGTGTTTAAGCAAACTAAAACTTGATTTGTGCGCGCACATCGATACATTCATGCAACCTGCGAGCATGGCCACCGATCCCCGGGATGAAGTGACATCTGAAGATCTGGAGATTGAATATTACGATGGCACCATGCTGGTTCTCGATGATTTAATTGGCGACAGTATTTTACTGGAGCTTCCGATGATACCCAGGTGTGAAACCGCCTGTCGCAAAATTGATGGTCTGGTAACAGCTGCAGAGCTTGATCAGATAGAACAAACTGTTGACCCGAGACTAGAAGCTCTGGCCAACATTAAACTGTCTAAGGAGAATTAACAGTGGCAGTTCCAAAGAAAAAAACATCCAAAGCACGTCGCGACAGAAGACGCGCAAATCATGACAAAATCTCTCAACCCGCCATTTCTGATTGCGTAGAATGTGGCGCTCCCACAGTGCCTCATCAGGCTTGCCCGGAATGCGGCGTATACAGAGGCCGTCAGGTAGTGGCACTGGCTGAAGAAGACGCACAGCAAGAAGCATAGTCATTTCAGGCACACATTTTGCTTTCGGACCAGGCGCATTTGAAAACCGATGAAAACGAGCAGTGAATGATCGCAGATATTAACACCAGAATCATTGGAACCGGGAAATACAGGGCGGAAGGCGTACTCACGAATTTCGACTTGGAAAAGATGGTTGATACCAGTGATGAGTGGATCACCGAGAGAACCGGCATCAGTGAAAGACGCATTGCCTCGAATGATATCGCCACGTCGGATATGGCAGCGGAAGCTGTGAAATCCGCGCTGCGAATGGCGGGAAAAACAGCGAACGATCTGGACATGATTATTTGCGGCACCGTAACCGGTGATATGCCACTGCCGGCAACCGCAGCAATGATACAGAAAAAAATTGGTGCAACAAATTCCTGTGCATCGTTTGATGTATCCGCGGCATGTGCGGGATTTATTTATGGCCTCTCCATAGCGGACAGTTTCATAAAGACCGGCAAAGCCAGAACCGTTGCAGTGGTGGGAGCGGAAATGTTGAGCCGTTTCATGGATTTCAAAGATCGCAACACCTGTGTACTTTTTGGTGATGGCGCCGGTGCAGTAATTGTTGCCGGCGACAGTTCTGACAGGGGTATCATGTCTACCCATCTCTTTACTGACAGCGCGTTTACCGGTGTGCTGAAAATACCGGGAGGTGGTTCCCTTTACCCTGCCAGCTCCGAGAGTGTTGCATCAGGGCAGCACTTCATTCAGATGGAAGGCAGGGAGGTTTTCAAAGTAGCTGTGAAAAATCTGTCTGATGCAGCAGAAACTGCTGTGCGAACCAATGGCTACACGGTGGATGATGTCGATGTTGTGGTAGCTCACCAGGCAAACATGCGAATACTGAGTGCGGTTTCGAAGCGGGTAAAAATACCGTTGGAAAAATTCGCTCTCAACTTGAAATATTATGGCAATACGTCAAGTGCTTCCATCCCGATTTCGTTGGATGAAGCGGTGCGCGATGGTAAAGTCAAGGACAACGATCTTGTTTTAATGATCGCTCTGGGAGGAGGAATCTCCTGGGGGTCTGCATTGATAAAATGGTGACATTCAGATGAAAACAGCATTTGTATTTCCCGGTCAGGGAGCACAACGGGTGGGCATGGGCAAAGAGCTTCTTGAGAAGTTTGACATTTCTCGAACTGTTTTTGCCGAAGCCGATGAGGCACTGGGAGAAAACTTTCAGAATCTGATTTTCAACGGTCCAGCTGAAGACCTGACGCTGACCGCGAATACCCAACCGGCAATTCTCACTGTCTCTATTGCTGCTTTGCGCGCTTTTCAGGAAGTCAGCAACGCCAAGCCCGATTTTGTGGCGGGGCATTCCCTGGGGGAATTCTCTGCGCTGGTAGCCAGTGGCGCCATGGAGTTCAGCGATGCGGTTCGAACCACACGCGCCAGGGGCACTTTCATGCAGGAAGCAGTACCCGCGGGAAAAGGGGCAATGGCTGCAGTGATGAAAGTCGATGAGGATGTGATCTATGCCGCCTGCGAACAGGCATCACAGGGAGAAGTGGTTTCCCCGGCAAATTTCAATAGCCCCGACCAGGTGGTCATTTCCGGGGACGCTGCTGCGGTAAGTCGCGCTGCAGATATCCTCAAAGAACAGGGAGGACGGGTCATTCCATTGCGAGTCAGCGCCCCCTTCCATTGCCGGCTCATGACCCTTGCTGCCGAAAAACTGGATGCTTTCCTTTCCGAGATCACATTCGGAATGCCGGTTCCCCCCGTCGTCACCAATGTTGAGGCAACCCCTAACCTCGACGCATCGAAAATTCAGAAGCTGATGGTTCAGCAGGTGACATCCCCGGTTCGTTGGACTGATTCAATCCGATATATGATTGGCGAAGGGGTCACCACGTTTGTTGAATTTGGACCTGGCAACGTACTTGCAGGACTGATTTCGAAAATTGACGCATCGGTAGAGACAATTTCGGTTGGCTCCCCCGATGGTATTGAAAAAGCAAAAGAAAAACTGGAGAAAAACCAGTTGTAATTTTTAAGACAGGTACGGACAGAATCACCGTACTTAAATTGCATTTGAAGCCAGTTTCATCTGCATAATTTGGAGGATACAAATGGAAAATGAAAACAAAGTCCGCGAAATCGTATGTCAGCAACTCGATGTTGAACCGGATGAAGTAAAGACGGAAACCTCTTTCATCGACGATTTGGGTGCAGACTCTCTCACCGTTGTTGAGCTGGTACTGGCTCTTGAAGAAGAATTTGAAATTGATATTCCTGACGAAGACACTGAGAAACTGAGAACGTTCAAAGACGCAGTAGAGTATATCAACTCTAAGCTCGGCTAGTTGCCTGAGTGAGACCATATTAAAGGAGCTTGCTTTGACAGACAAGCGCAGAGTAGTAATTACTGGAGTGGGATGTGTCAGTCCCCTGGGTCTTGACGTGGAATCCCTGTGGCAGGGATTTATGGAAGGACGAAGTGGCATTGACTATATCACTCATTTTGATACTGAACACTTCGCGACCAAAATCGCAGGCGAGGTGAAAGGATTTGATCCTCTCAATCACGTTTCAAAACGCGAAGTTCGACAGATGGATCGATTCATACAGCTGGCGATTGCGGCATGTGATGAGGCATTCAAGGATTGTGGTCTGACAATCACCGACGAATTGGCCCCCAGAGTGGCTTCCATCATGGGCGTTGGCGTCGGTGGTCTTCAGTCAATGGAAGATACTTATGAGAAAATGCGCACTCTGGGAAGCCCCAGACGCATTACTCCTTACTTCATTCCAATGATGATTTCAAACCTGGCTCCTGGTCACATCTCAATGCGGTACAATATGAAAGGCCCATCTTATACGGTGACTTCGGCCTGTGCCTCTGCGACCCATGCGGCGGGAGATGCATACAGACTCATTCAGGATGGAACAGTCGATGTTGCATTTACGGGTGGGGCAGAAGCGGCGATTACCCCATTGGGAATTGGTGGATTCAACGCGATTAAGGCATTATCCACCAGAAATGATGCGCCCGAAAAAGCAAGCCGTCCGTTTGACAAGGACCGTGACGGTTTTGTGATGGGAGAAGGCGCGGGAGTGATTGTTCTTGAAGAGCTGGCGCACGCGAAAGCGCGTGGTGCAAAAATCTATGCCGAAATGACCGGCTATGGCGCAACTGCGGATGCGAACCATATTACACAGCCGGCCCCTGGCGGAGAAGGTGCCATTCGTTGCATGAATTTGTGTCTCGGGAATGCGGGATTGACCCCTTCGGATGTTGACTACATCAACGCCCACGGTACATCAACCCCCATTAATGATCCGTTGGAAACCATTGCTATGCTGAAGGTTTTTGGAGACCATGTCACAAAGCTTGCGGTAAGCAGCACCAAATCCATGACGGGGCACCTGCTCGGCGCCGCCGGAGCCATCGAAGCGATTGCCCTGGCTCTGACAATTCAGAATCAGGCGGTACCGCCAACAATCAATCTCGATTCTCCCGACGAACAGTGCACCATGGATTACATACCTCACAAATCCCGAGAAATGAAAGTCACACACGCGATGAGCAATTCTTTGGGATTTGGCGGAACGAACGCAGCGATTCTGTTCTCTAAATATGAAGGATAGCCAACAATGAAGCCTCGTGTTGTCATTGCCAGCGACCATGGTGGCGTAGATCTGAAAGTTGTCGTAAAAGCGTATCTGTCGGAGCGTGGATACGAGGTGACCGACCTTGGAACCGACACCGCTACATCAGTGGACTATACTGACTATGCGCATCCATTGGCGGATCACGTGCTCTCCAATGAAAACACGCTGGGAATACTGATCTGTGGGACAGGTATCGGTATGAGTCTGGCGGCGAATCGCCACTCCGGAATTCGAGCCGCCCTCTGTACGGACACCTACATGGCAAGAATGGCCAGAGAGCACAACAACGCCAACGTATTGTGCATGGGTGGACGGGTAACAGGTCCTGGTCTCGCTGAACACATTGTTGATATGTTTGTCACCGCCAAATTTATTGGCGGCCGTCATCAGAGACGAATCAACCAGCTCGATCCTCCCCACAAATGAAGTGCCCCGTCTGCGCAGAACCTGACACTCGCGTCATTGATTCACGCACCATTAAAGATGGTTTTGAAATCAGACGGCGACGTTCCTGTGATACTTGCAGTCATCGTTTCACCACTTATGAGCGCTCCGAAGGCGCGTTTCCCATGGTGGTGAAGAAAGATGGTCGACGAGAACAATGGGATACCGACAAATTGATGCTCGGTGTTTCAAAAGCATGCGACAAACGTCCGATTTCAGTGAAACAAATCAAGCAATTGGTTGATGATGTGGGTAAAGACATCGGTTCTCTCAGCCTCGAAGAAATTCCGGCAGAGGAAATTGGTGAATATGTCATGAAACGACTTCGCGAACTCGACGAAGTAGCGTACGTGCGATTTGCCAGTGTTTACCGGTCCTTCAAGGACATCGACGAATTCATGGATGAACTGTCTTCCCTTGTAAGAAAACGGGGAAACTGAGCAACAGTAAAGGACACAGCTATGGCATCAGTGATAGACGACAACCATTTTATGCGTCTGGCACTGGCGCTTGCCCGGCAAAGTCGCCCCAGTCCCAATCCTCGTGTCGGTGCGGTCATTGTTCAGCATAACAGGATAGTCGGAAAAGGATTTCATCGGGCGCCCGGTCAACCCCATGCAGAAATCGAGGCGCTGCAGGATGCAGCCAGCGCCGCTGAGAGTGTTCGCAATGCCACCATATATGTCACTTTGGAACCATGCTGTCACCAGGGAAGAACCGGCCCCTGTTCGGTTGCATTGCACGAAGCCGGCATTGGACGCATCGTGGTTGGCATGGCAGACCCGGACCCTCTGGTTGCCGGAAACGGTATCGCCACATTGCGCGATGCCGGTCATCAGGTTGACGTGGGAATTCTCGAAGACGATTGTAAGCAGATGTTACATGCATACATTCATCATCGCATCCATGGGCGCCCTCTCATTCATTTAAAGGCCGCTACGACAATGGATGGATACATTGCAACCGTCACCGGCAACTCAAAATGGATAACCAGCGCGAAGGCCAGAGCCGTCGGACACGGGCTGCGTGCTTCTCACGACGGCATCCTTGTCGGTGGCGGCACTGTCCTTGCAGACAACCCCACTCTCACCGTGCGAGACGCGGATGGTAAAACACCCGCACGGGTCGTTCTCGATTCCCATTTAAGAATTCCCCTCGAATCCAACCTGCTGAAGACGTCATCCGAAGGAAAAGTCATCGTACTTCACTGCGCTGACGTGCCGCTCCATCAGGCGAACACACTTTCCAACATCCCCAATGTTCACTTGATTGAATGCAAACAGAAGAACGAACTGCTGGATATAACCGATGTGATTCAGAAGCTCAACGACCTTGGTTTTCTAAGCGTGCTGGTGGAAGGTGGCAGCAAACTGCATGGGGCGTTTATTCAGGCAAAACTGGCGGATCAATTGTCACTGTTTATCGCTCCCAAAATAATTGGCAGCGGCATTCCATGGGCATCGATTCCCGGTGTTGCCAACATCGCTGAAGCAATACAGCTTAAACCGGATAGCATTCACACCACGCAATTGGATATGGACACGCTGATTGAAGGAGATTTTCTCTGGGATAAAGGCTGATGAACCACCCTCACTCGCACGGTTCAGAATTTAAATCTTTTGCCACCGCAAAATCGGCATTATAATTCAACACCGCCCATGCTGTTCTGGTAACTGGATCAATCCCATAAGTTCCGAGGCCATATTGCGGCTTGTATTTGCCAACCACAAAGATTTTGGTTCCACCAAAATTTTCATCCACGGCGTTCACCCAATGGCTGTCCACCCATGTGGCGATGCCAATATCCCCCCGCCCCAGATGATGCATCCGTGTGAACTCAAGCGTCATGGAGAGCACAAAGGTATCCGTTTGTGCTGACCCCAACTCACCCATTCCCCAAATAGAAAGAATGTCGCTCTTCGTCTTGCCATTACAGGGCTTTGCCACCCATCCGGTATTCACTGTCTTTACGAGAGGTCGGGGCGCACTCACCAACACATCATCCGACGGATCCTCCGGTGTACCGTTCACATCCTGATAAATTATCGGAACATAGTCTGTGGTGGTACTGCCATTGAATCCATCCAGAATCTGTGCAGCAGTGTCGCCGAAGCTGTCTTCAACTACTGTATAAGATTCTCCCTGAGCAATGATGAACTGGGTGCCATTGTTGCCGTATCCCCAGGTTTCCTTCTCAATAAAATTGAACTCCGGCAGATACAGTCTTTCCGGAATCGAATTGTCTCCATAGGGATAATCCGGGGTAGACATAAAATTTCCGGTGGCATCCGAATAGTAGGTGACGTCAACCCGTGGACCATCCACCGTGTAAATATAGTATCCAATATTATGTATTTCCTCGGAAATGGGGGTTTCCCGCTGCTTGACATCTCCATAGGCACTGCTGATATAACTGTTGAGCCCCCTTGGGGAATAGAACTTGGGGCTTGCCCCGATGGAAATCAGCTCCTCAACCGCCGCCCCGCCATTGGGACTCTCGACAATGGAGCGATGGTGAATATGATCGTGCGCTCCCAGGAAGTACCTGACACCGTTTTCCTGCAACACGGTATAAAAAGGTTCCTGGGCAAATGATTTGGACCCGGCGCTGCTGCCAAAAACCGAATCCACATGATTGACTCCCATCAATGGGCGGTGAGACATAACAAAAGCGTGCTCCGTCCCCCGGGTAACCACATTCAGCCGCTCTTCTATCCATGACAATTGTTGGCCGGGATGATAGCCCGAACGGGCGGCGGCTGTTCTTTCGGAGTCAATCACCACAAATCGGGCATTATTACCCGCCTCGCCAAAATCGAAAGAGTAGCTCATGCCCAACAGATCATCGGAAGACTCAAATGTAAAAGTCTCATCATATGCATCAGGCATCAGTTCCGTCGGGCTGCTGAAGTTGGTTGCATCAAATAAATAGTCGCCTGTTCCCATAGTCTGAGAAAAATACGCTCTGAACGCATCCACACAGTAGTTGCGCGGACTCGGGTCCCGTCCATACCTCGAACCCATGGTTTCGTGATTGCCACGTACGGGAAAAAATCCGATGCCGGCAGCATACAACGGCATCGCTGCCGCCGCACGCGCCGCAATACCCGTCTCTCCAGCGCGATCCGTCAAGTCCCCCAATTGAATGACAAACCGAACGCCGTGATTGATAAATTCGTAGTTGAGTTCCTGTGCCACAGCAACGCTGACATACTCCGGATTCGCCCCTTCCGGATCAGTGCCTGACGTCCACTGTGTGTCCCCCATCACCCCGAACGACCACGGATCCACCCGATAGCGCCCGCCCCCTGATGCAAATGCAGTAGCTGATAAAAGCATCAGCAACAACGCCGTTAAAATAGCGATGCTGCCCGACACCGCATACTTTCCAGTCCACTGTGTAATGTTGATTGTCATATATTCCTCCCTGTTAAAGTGAATCGCCACTATACCCGACCCCACTTACACATCACTTACAGGTAGAAGAAAAAAGCTTGCCCGGAAGTAAAAGAAAATCTACTCCATAAAGAACTGTTGCATATCGCAGTATTCAGCAATATCGCCACTCGATAATCGTATGCCGCATTGGCAAAACAATGGTAGGCTTTCTTTATGTGCGGTTGTCCATCGCATCACCGCTATATTCCAATCAGATTTTCAAACATAGCTGCGACTCAATAGACCAATAAATCTGGAAAATATCCGTCAATTATGATTTTCTTTACGTAATTATAACGCTGCTTTCTGTTTGTTACATATTCTATATGAATTGAATCTCTTTCTCGTGCGCTTCTTGTCCATTTGAAGTTGTAGAAACGTCAATGTGTTTTTGTTCATTCCGAAAGCAGCACAAACATCGGAGATGAATGTTATGGGGTGTAAAGCGATTCCAGTCAAGCTAACGCGTCCACGGGCAAAAGATGTGTTACTTCGAAAACGGCTGTTTAAACAGATTGAAAAAAAAACAGCGGACGGGGTTGTCTGGATACAAGGCCCCCCTGGTGCCGGAAAAACCGCACTTGTCGCAAGTTGGATTGAGTATCGGGGATTGAAAACGTTATGGTTTCAACTGGATCATATGGACAGCGACATCGCGACCTTTTTTCACTATTTTACCATTGCCGCCCGAAGTCATGTTTCCGGAGCCCGGCTACCTCAGTTTACAAACCAGTGGCGGTCTTCAAGGTTGGAATTTTCAAGGCGCTTCTTCAGGCAACTATTTTCATATGCAGCTACACCCGAGTTGATTGTGCTGGATGATTACCACAGTTTGTCTCCTCTCGGCACTGTGCACGACGCGCTTCGGGCAATGCTGCAGGAAAAGTCACACGCCACTCGCATCGTCATACAAAGTCGTGGCGAACCGCCCGCTGCACTGTCCAGAAGTCGTATTCACAACAGTATGCACCTTATCTCGCCTGCGGAGCTGGCATTGACAGAGACTGAAAGTGAAATGATTGCGCTGCAACACAATCAGCATATTGAAAAACACCAGATTGATCGGCTTTTAAACTGGACGGATGGATGGGTTGCGGGATTTAAACTGCTGCTGGCTGGCAACTTGAAAAATTCGGAATATCAATCCCCGGAATATCAATTCAATGATACGCTTTTGCATGAATACTTTTCTGAAGAGGTCTTTGAGCGGATCGATCCGGATAGCAGAATTGTTCTCGCGGCCACGTCTTTGGTGCCGGATTTTACTGAATCCTTTGCGCTTGCGCTTTCTGGAATACAGAACGCAGGAAATGTTTTAAAAGATTTCGCCCGAAAAGGTTATTTTATTTATCAACTTCACGGAAAACAGACCGCTTTCAGATATCACCCACTGTTCAGAGAGTTTCTGCTGACCCAGTCCGAGAAAATCCTGGCGGACCGTCTGATTTGCACAATGCGCGCGGCGGCGGAGCTGCTAATGAAAGATGGGCGCGAAGAACAGGCGTTGGACTTCGCATGTCGAAGTGAGAGCTGGGCGCTTGCCGAAGAATATGTGTTGGCGGTGGCACCTGCGTTGCAGCGCGAAGGGCGACTTGATGTCATCAGAGGAACATTGGAAAGGTTCTCGGAAGAAATGTTTCAGCAAAATCCAATGCTTCAGTACTGGCTTGGACTGTCCCGTTTTCAGATTGACGCCATGTCCGGACTGACGTTACTGGAACCACTGTATGAGATATTTCGCGATTTGGGGGATAATAATGGGTGTGCCCTTGTCTGGTCAGCGGTGTCGCAGTTTTATATTTATTCGCTAACCGACTTGTCCTGTCTTTTTCAGTGGTTTGAATATTTGGATGACATATCCAGAAAGTTCGATTCTCTGGATACCAACACCCAGATGGTGCTAACCTCCGCAATCGTTGACGCACTTGTTCATGCACAGCCAAATCACTCCACATTGCCGGAATGGAGACAAAAGGCCTATAAACTGGCGATTTGCGGTCCAAATACCATGGAACGCATAAAAGTGGGTTGTGCTCTGCTCATGTATTACGGCTTCTGGGGAAATGACCTTGGCCGTGCGTGGGAATTGTTATCGGCCCTTGGTCCGTTGGTGGCAGAGGCAGATCCGTTGACCCGGGTGGTATGGTTGATGGCAGAAAGCAACTATTACTACTATCTGTGCGAACTGGACAAGTGTTTGCAAACTGTGAAAGCCGGGTTGGACGCAGCGGATGTGTCGGGATATCATCATTGGGACGCCATTTTTCTTGGCCTTGCAGTATGGGGTGAAACACAACGAGGCAATATGAAAAGTGCTGGTGATTTCTATCAAAAGCTGAACATGAAAGCTGTACACGGCGGTTTTGTGGAGCGAATGTTTGGCCACTATGTGGCAGCCGTGCTGGAATTGCGACAGGGGAAATACTCTGAAGCCCGCCGCGAAAGTGCTCTGGCACTGACTTTGGCGAACGAAACCCGCATGCCCCTGGCGCAGGCAGCGACATCTGTGCTCCATGCGAATTGCAATGGTCCAAACACTATTCGTTCGGAACTGGATGAGGCGATTCAGCTTTGCAGGGACACCAATTATGTGGTTGGTGAAACATGCGCGCTGCTTTCATTAGCAGCTCATGAGCTTGGAGCGGGATATCAGGACAGTGGTTTGAAAGTTCTGTCGAACGCATTCTCACAGGCGCGACAATTTAAATTGGCCACGTTTATGATAGACACTCAGTGTTTGACTCGCGTATGTGTGAGCGCCATAGACAATGGAATTGAAACTGAATACGTTTCCTCAATCATTCAAAAACTCCAACTGCCAGCGGATTGCACAGCGCGTAAACTGAAAGCGTGGCCATGGGAACTGACAATCCGTTCCATGGGCGGCCAATTGACCGTATGTCGCAAAAGTTCCCCTCTGCCGCAGAATAAAAAAGCACCCAGAAAAATACTTGAACTATTGAATGAACTGGTTGTCGCCGGTCCTCAAGGACAAACAGCGGACAGTCTGGTTGATAGTCTCTGGGCAGATGCAGACGGTGACAGAGCCATGAGCTCCCTGCATACTGCCATATTCAGATTGCGCAAATAT
>JBNKCR010000081.1:0-47341 GCA_050287845.1 Polyangia bacterium | reverse complement strand
CCGCCGCGCGGTTCGAGACACTCGCTACGCTCGTTCCTCACCACAGCGGCTCTGTTTCCCTAAATTACTGGCCCAACTTAATTCTGTATCCGAATTGTTGCATCGTCTCGTTTTCGAAATTGGTACACCTCGAATAGCTCGCTGACAGGTAACTGTTTTCAACCGTTCGAATTTCATGTATTCTGAAGTGTGTTCATGGTTCCGGTCAGTATACACTGTTCGGGTTTTCGATGAATTTATTGGCAATAAACTGTAAAAAAAGGGGGGAAATATGCGGTGTCTATGACGCCGCCTTAAACAATTAAGCGAGTTTTCTTATGTTGAACCAGCCTGTATCTATTCAATTTATTTTTGGTATATCATTAATGTTTTTTGTTGTCGCGTGTGCCGATGAGCTCCGGGGCGATAACGACCATTCGAACGGAACGGATGCCGATACCGACGTGGACACGGATGTGGACACGGATGTGGACACGGATGCGGATACGGACGCGGACAACGATGCGGATACGGACGCAGACACTGACGCGGACAGTGACGCGGACAGTGACGCGGATACCGATGCGGACAGCGACAGCGACGGTGATATCAACCCTCCCGATCAGGCAGCCGGATTTCTCCATGTGGAAGGAAATAAGCTGAAGGACGACAACGGCAAGGTTGCCCGTCTCACGGGGGTGAACTGGTTCGGCTTTGAAACCAGCAATCTCTCCCCCCATGGGTTGTGGGAGCGGGATTATCGAAGCATGATGAAACAGATTGCCGATATGGGGTTCAATACCGTGCGGCTTCCCTGGTGCAACGATATGCTGAAAGAGGGCGCCGAAACGTCCTCGATTAACACGTATGGCGCGGATTCATATGATGGCACCGATCCGGTCAATGCGGACCTCGACGGCAAGTCCCCCATCGAAGTGATGGATCTGGTGATAGATGGCGCCACCGAGGCAGGGCTGAAAGTGATGCTGGACAATCATTCCCGCACCCACGACGGATATATGGAAGAAGACTTGTGGTACACCGAAACCACTTCGGAAGAAAAATGGATTGAAGACTGGGTGTTCATGGCCGAGCGGTATAAGAATAACACCACCGTGATCGCCTTTGATTTGAACAATGAGCCTCACGATGACGCCACCTGGGGCACCGGGAACGCGGCGACGGATTGGAATAAGGCGGCGGAACGCTGCGGTGCGGCGATTCAGCAGGTGAATCCGGACGTGTTGATTGTGATAGAAGGGGTGGAAGAAGCGGGCGGCAGCGGTTACTGGTGGGGGGGAAACCTGCTTGGCGTGAAGACGGCCCCCATCCAGCTGCCCATTCAGAACAAACTGGTCTATTCGGCCCACGAATACGGCCCGGAGGTGTTTGCCCAGCCCTGGTTTGAATCCGGTCAGTTTCCGGGCAATATGCCGGGCATCTGGAAAAAACACTTTGCCTTTATCGTTGAAGAAGAAAAGGGCCACATGTTCATCGGAGAGTTCGGCATCCGGGACCCCGAATCCGCCGGCGGAGTGGCCGGTGTGTGGTTTGAAACTTTCCTGGACTACATGAGTGCCGGAGATGGCTATTCCTGGACCTTCTGGAGTCTCAATCCCAATTCCGGAGACACCGAAGGCATTCTCACATACGACTGGGTGACCCCCCATCAATGGAAAATCGATGCCCTGAAACCCCACATGGCGCCGATGATCAGATAGGGGTCATCACGGCAAGAAAAATGGGGTAGACGCGATCGTTCTTTTTCACCTCGTGAATGATTTTCCGCTGAATGGACAGTCCGGCAGCCTTTGCCCAACCCACGGTTGTTTCTTCATCGAAACCGAAATGTCTCACTCCCATCCCGTCATTGTCCGGATGAAAGGTGCCATCTTCCCGGTCCAGGTCCACAAGGGCAAGCACGCCGTCTTCCGACAGAAAGGACTTCAGCTTTTTCACCGTGGTTTCCGGATCATTCAGATGGTGAAACGCCAGGCAGCTCAATACGAGGTCGGCTTTCAGATTCATGGCGCGAATCGGCGTTGCATCCATCTGCTCCAGGTTGGCCAGGATACCTCGAATGTGACTCTGGCCGCTGGTCTTCTGCTCAAAAACTTCAAGCATCCCCTCCGCCGTATCAATTCCGGTGAGGGTACGGGCGTAATCGGCAAACGCCAGACCAAACAGTCCGGTGCCGCACCCGAAATCAATGATGTCGCGCTTTGGACCGTCGGACAGAAACGGCTGCAATGCCGCCATGGTGCGGGTGGCAAGAATCTTCATCATCTCCACCTTCTCCGGTGAATCCCAGTCGGCGGCCGCTTTGTTGAAATGTGACATAATGGCTCCTGTTCCCCTTTCTCTTTGACTCGACAGTAAAATATTTTCTGTCATCCTGTCATTGAAAAATCCGAAAGATTGCAGCAAGGAATCAAACCGGTCGCCGCTCCAGCGTAGACCTTTGAGTTTTCTCCAGGTTGTTGCTTACAGCGTTTTTCAGTCTGTGGTGTTCATTGCCCGAACAAGTTGCCGGAATCCCTTCGCCGCAAACCCAGCAGTTCTTTTCGGAGCAAATGAACCGAGTACGAGAGAACCAACAACGTAGGCCAGCAAGGAACTCGCCTCCCGGGTGGATAGCTTGCCACCTGAATAGCGTTGGATTGTGGAAACCTCTGCATCGATGAGCCGCTGCATTTGCCTGAACAGGGTCGGATTGCGTACGGCTTCGGCGAAAATGCCAACCCAGCATCTGGCGGAAATCAAATCCGCCTTTTCATCGAGCTTCAGCGCGGCATCACCATAATTGACCAGTTTGTCGGGAGAATCCCGGTACTCCCGTGTACGTTCCCGGAACCCCTTTATCAACACCGAAAGCAGGCTGGAAATCATGTCCTCTTTATTCTTGAAGTTGTGATGAATCAGCCCCGGCGCGATGTCCGCCTCAATGGCCACAGCCGCGATTGTGGCTCCTGCATATCCGTGATCTGCAAGTACTCGTGCAAAGGCTCGGAGTATTTGTGTTCGTCTTTCTTCTTTTCTGCTCGGTCGTCCCATAGATTGGTTGTATAACCAATTTATTCACACAAAGCTAGAGGTGAAAGGGAATTCTCCCAATTCGAAACAGGAGGTGAGCGATGGCTATGCACGTAATTCTGGGGGTTGTTGTACTGCTTCTGCTGGGCTGGGGATTTTCCAGACCGCTGCGAATGAGAGGCCCCGGGCCGGTATCTCACTGGTACAGGGTAAAATGGGATGATAACGGGATTTACCTCGATGTACGGTCAAAGGAACCCTGGACAGCAGAGATTCCCTGGGCGGACATTGAACGCGTAATGCTAAAAATGGAAGGTGATCCCTGGCTCTCTGACGGGATGTATTTCTTCGTGAAGGGACGTGAGAATAGCTACGCAGTACCTACTGAAGCCGAAAACGGCAACGCGTTGCTCATGGAACTGCCGAAGCGGGGATACTTCACCTACAGACTTCTTGTTGAAGCGGCAGGCACCCTGGACGGACTGTGGGATTCCAACAAAGAAGAACGCGAACCCCCTGCCATGGATTCACAATTGTAATTGCCGCGGATGTAATATGCATCGCTTTTTTCATTTGCCGGAAATTGATTGCTTTCAGATTTTACCGGGGGCAAAAAGGGCTTACAATTTCTTCATTGATGCAATGTTTTTAACGAGGAAGGGCAGCATATGGTCAAACGCATCCTGGAAATTCTGAAATCTGATTCGCCGGCGGCGTCGGTGGTGGCGGAGGGCTGGATTCAGACCGTTCGCACTTCGGGTCAGGTGACCTTTTTTGAAATTGGCGATGGGTCTACCATTTTAAATCTTCAGGTGGTGGCGGACTCGGGCATGGATGGATACGGCGCGCTGCAACACATCCCCATGGGCGCGGCGGTCCGCTGCACCGGCGATCTGGTGGCGTCCCCGGCAAAGGGGCAGACGTGGGAACTGCATCTGCAGAAAATGGAGGTTCTGGGTGACGTGGACAGCGATTATCCGCTGCAGAAAAAACGCCATTCCTTTGAATTCCTGCGCACCATTGCCCATGTACGTCCCAGGGCCCGAACGTTTCAGGCCGTGTTCCGGGTACGTCATGCGCTTCAGATGGCGGTGCATCGCTTTTTCGATGAGCGGGGATTCATTCAGGTACACACCCCCATCATTACCGCGTCGGATTGCGAGGGCGCCGGTCAGATGTTCCGGGTCACCACTCTGGATATGGAGAATCCGCCAAAAAATGACGGCCGTATTGACTATGCAAAGGATTTTTTTGGGCGGGAAGCATCGCTCACGGTAAGCGGTCAGCTGGAAGGCGAAATCTTTGCCCTGGCATTCAAGAATATTTATACCTTCGGCCCCACGTTTCGCGCCGAGAATTCCCATACTGCCCGCCATGCCGCGGAGTTCTGGATGATAGAACCCGAGATGGCGTTCTGTGACCTCGCCGGCGATCGGCAGGTAGCCGAGGCGTTCATCAAGTCCATTGTGACCGAGGTGCTGGAGCGATGCAGCGATGACATCGATTTTTTTAACCAATGGATTGAAAAGGGATTGCGCGAAAAACTGGAGTCTCTGGTGCGCGCGGAATTCGCCACCGTGCCCTACACCGAGGCCGTATCACTCCTGGAAAAGTCCGGACAGAAGTTTGAGTATCCGGTGAAATGGGGGCTGGATCTGCAGAGCGAACACGAACGATATTTAACGGAGGTGCTGCTGAAGAAACCCATGTTCGTGATTGATTACCCCAGAGACATCAAGGCATTTTATATGCGTCTCAATGACGATGAAAAAACCGTGGCGGCCATGGATTTGCTGGTGCCCCGGGTGGGCGAAATCATCGGCGGTTCCCAGCGGGAGGAGCGTATCGATGTACTGGACAGTCAGCTGAAATACTTTAAACTCAACCCCGACGATTACTGGTGGTACCGGGATTTGCGACGGTTTGGCGGTGTGGCCCATGCCGGATTCGGTCTGGGGTTCGAGCGGATGCTCATGTATGTGACCGGTATGCAGAATATCCGGGACGTCATTCCCTTTGCCCGGACGCCCGGGAGCGCCGAATTCTAATCTTCACGCGCCGCGCGCCCATCCCACGGCGGGCAGCCCGCCATGACAGCGGGATGACACACATCATCATCCTGTGACACTGCTGACAGAACCGTTACCGGGCCGGGACAGAACACCGACATATCTACCGTATAGTGATAACGTATTCGCAAGGAGACGAACATGAATCAGAGCACTGTCCACACATTTGAAGACCAGAGTGTCAAAGAAGAAATCGCCAACAGTGTCAGTCACGGCATTGGCGCCCTGTGTGCCGTTGCCGCAACGGCCGTACTCATTGTGTTTGCAGCCATGGACCATTCGGCTATCCGCGTGGTGGGCGTGTCTGTTTTCGGGGCTGCCCTGGTGTTGCTGTACACGGCGTCCTCCCTCTACCACGGCATTCAGACGCCCCGGGTAAAACACGTGCTTCACATTCTGGATCACAGTGCCATCTTTTTGCTCATTGCCGGCACGTATACCCCCATTACCCTATGCGCCCTGCAGGGGGGATGGGGATGGTCCATCTTTGGTGTCACCTGGGGACTGGCGGTACTGGGTATCGTGAGCACCGCCATTTATTTTGAGCGAGCGCGGTACCTCAGCCTGGCCCTGTACATCGCCATGGGCTGGCTCATCGTCATTACCGGTCCCCGGCTGTTTTCGGCAATGAACTGGCAGGCGCTGATGTGGTTGTTCATTGGTGGTGTCCTGTACACGGCGGGAGTGATTTTTTATCGCATGAAACGATTGCGGTTTCATCACATGGTCTGGCACCTGTTTGTACTGGCAGGCAGCGTGTGCCATTTTTTCATGATGATGGAAATCTGAAAGAGGGAAAAGACGGATGGTTATCTTTCTCATGACGAAACGGCTGGATTCGGGTACTGTGTTCTGGATTCCGGTGGATTTCGGTGTAAATGTAATCGCTGAGAAGAAGGAGTGAACAATGAGATTGGCTGTGTCCCTGATTCTGTTTCTGACGGTGGTGGGATTGATGACTGTGGTTGGATGGCGGGCCGCCCAGCAGCCCGTGGAGGGTTCGGAAACGGCGGACGCATCGGATGAAAAATTGGTGACATTGAACGCAGAGGTACCATCAGAGGCCGGGATGGGCGCCGGTTCCAGCCGGCATACCGCAGCCAATGCGCAACCGGGCGATACCCCCCCTGCCGTCGGGGATCCGGTGGCACCCGAAACAGTGGGCGTCCAGGGATGGACCCCGTGTCCCACCGATGGCAGTCCCTGCACGATTCTTCCTTTCGGCGCTTCCATTACAGATGGATACAACGGCAACACCCCCGGGGGATACCGGGTGGAACTGTATCTGCGAGCCACTGGCGATGGCCGGAATATCACTTTTCTGGGAAGCAGGGAAAATGGCCCCATGACCGTAGGCGATCGCAAATTGCCATTTCCCAGGCGACACGAAGGTCACAGCGGCTGGCAAATCAGTCAGCTCACGTCTTTGGTGCCGAATCCGGCATTGAGCGATTCACCGCATATCGTGTTGTTGCAGATTGGTACCAACGACATATTTTTTGACAAGTTTGCCGGCGCCAACCAGCGGCTCGCAAATCTGGTGGATCAACTGGTGACAAATCTGCCCGACTCCCTCATTGCGGTGGCCTCGATTCTCCCCTTAACCGGAAGAGGCGCCAGATATATGCCTCAGATTGAAGCGTTCAACGCGGGAGTTAAAAAAATGGCCAACGCCCGCCATAGCAAGGGCAAACACGTGATATTCGTGGACCAGTACAGTGGATTTCCCCCCTCTGAAATACAGGACGGCACCCACCCGGACAAGGCGGGCTATGCACGGATGGCAGATGTCTGGTATCGCGCCGTTGCGCCCTACATTCCGATCAGTCAATGAAGTGAAACAGTGTAGAAGAAAAAGGGAGTGGAGACTTATTTAAAGGCTTCCATGGCCCAACCGGCAAATCCCATTTTTTCTACCCAGGATTTGGTCAGGTCAGCGTTGATGGCTTTGGCGATGTTCACCTGTCCGAGGGCCAGGTCCATCTGCTCTTCGCGCCGCATGGTTTCACCCAGTTTGAGGCCGAATTTGATCATCAGTTCATCGCGCTCTTCCACTTTAATTTTACCGTTGGTCAACGCGATTTCAATGGCGCGTACAAAACCGTCGGTGTCCACGCGGATTTTGGTTTCGTAGAAAGCGCGGCGGCCGCCTTCGCGGGAACGGGAAGCGGAACCCGCTGTGTTCTGAGGAATTCGATACATGGTGGGGATTTCACCGTTGTAAACGAATTTGCCGCCGCCGGCGGAATAGCGCATCCAGCAGTGGCTGTCTTCGGAAACTTTTTCGGGGGGGAAGGGGTACTTGTATGCGACATCCGTCCGAACGCAGGTGGCGCTGGTGAGATTGGTGTAACCCTTCTCGGTGCCGATTTCAATCCAGGCATTGATGCCCTGGGGCGGATTGCCCTGGTGGCCTTCGATGATTTCCTGGATGGAGCCGGACAGTTTGTCCCATTCCACTTCCTTGCTGTTCTCGTCAATCACTTTGAATGTGGAATATACAACGGATGCCTCTGGATCTGCGGCAAATACTTTGCGCGCCACTTCGACCCGTTTCAGGTCGGAGAGGTCGTCCGCGTCGATAAATACAACGAAATCCGCATTGTTTTCATAGGCGAAGCGAATACCAACGTTGCGGCAATGACCGGGGCCTGCATTCACTGTCTGCCTGATAATGGTAATTTTATCGGACGCCCTGGCTTTGATTTCTTCCAGATAGTCAACGGCTTCCTTGCAGGGAGACACGTCGTCAATAATGACACAGTGCCAGTTGCTGTCGGTCTGGTTGAAAATGGTGTCCATGGTTTCATCCAGATAAGTTTTGGTAATATCGTTTTCATCTCTCCAGTGAGGGATCACGAAACATGCTTTGCCCTTCAGGTCAGTCATTTTAATCCTCCGATATTGGTGTAAAAAAGTTGTGCATAACAAAAAAGTGTATCGCTTAATTTTCGAAATTGTGGATGTAGCAGGAAACTTTCCAAAGTACAATGTGTAATTATGATGGCCATCACGGTTTTCAAATCGTAAGTAGAAATTACCCGATTTAATCGGTGCGGAGATTTACCATCCCTTTCTGCCCGAAAAAAGTTTCACACGAAATTGTTTCGGTGCTATGGTGCGCCCGATGAAATATATTGCACTACTTTTTATTCTATCTGTGTTGGTGATGGGTTGCGAAGTCAAGATCGGTGATTCCTGCAACAGGGATATGGATTGTTCTGTCGATGGAGACAGATCCTGTGACAACAGTCAACCCGGGGGCTATTGCCTGATTGTCACCTGCTCTCCGGATGAATGTCCCGATGAAGCCGCGTGCACGGAGTTTATCACTCCCTCGCCTGAGTTTGATTCCGATGACGCCGAAGCCGAAGCGCTTTACGAACAGCTCGCGCCCAATCGTTCCAGAACCTACTGTCTCGCCAGGTGCACGAAAAACCGCGATTGTCGCAGTGGCTACCACTGTGCACTCGATCCGGAACTGGATGCGGATCTCAACGGCATTATCATTGACAGCAATTTCGAGGGACTGGGCGTCTGCGTTCCCAATGTGTGAAATCGGCGCTGTGGTACGTCTCTTTTTTCATCCGACGGATTGCCGTTATTTCACTTTCGGGCTAATCTGCTTTTTATGTCGATACGATAGCTGGTTCTGAGGAATACTGGAATATGACCATACCCGGACTCATCATTGTGAACATGCTGGTAGGCGCGTCGGTGGCCTGGGCGGCCCGGATACAGATTCGCAGTCTGCAGCGGCCGGTCTTTCAGAGTCGATATTTCACAGCGTTGCTCATGCTGGAATTGCTTATCTTTCTGCCAGTGGGAATTTACTACAATGGATTTTATCCCGACTGGTCCTGGATGTATCTGGTGGATACCCGCAATATCCCGGCCGGTCTGACGGCCATGGCGCTTTTTCTGTATCCGGTCTCAGCCTGCATGGGATATCTGGTGGGATATTTTTCGGCTCGGGGAAACAGTGATTGGGTATCGATGATGTTTCTGATGTTTCTGGGGCTGGGGCTGATTGGATTGTTTATTGTGGGATTTGATAAATTCACGCATCTGGGCACATTTGATCAGTACCACAATAATGTGAATCTGAAGCGCTGGACCAACACGTCGCTCTTTCCCTCGGTTCTGGTCACGTGGCCGGGAGTGGTTGTTTCCTGGGGATATATTCTGTTTCGCTTCTGGAAAGAAGGCAGTGTTTCTCCGGCTTCCGGCTCAAAATAGCCCGACCTGTGAACCCGCGTGAACGGTTATGAAGAAAAAATTTGCCTCCATTGCCTATGTGATTGATGAGCGCCTGGAATCTCTGTTTCACGACGTTTTCAATAACGAAAATTATCATCCGTTATTTTTTCCGGTTCCCCCGCTGGAAATCAATCGGGAGCTCGAAACCCTGACCCTGCGCGGTGGCAAACGGTTGCGACCGGCGCTGATGGTGGCGGGATATGAGCTGTATCAGGAAGGAGCCCTGCAGAACGCAGCCCTTCTCGATGCCGCATGCGCCATGGAAGTGTTGCAGAGCTACTTTCTGATTCACGATGACATCATGGACGGGGATCCGATGCGGCGAGGCGGCCCATCGGTGCATGCGAGTCTGCAGCGAAAAACCGGACATCCGACGCTGGGGATGCATCTGGGCATTCTGGCGGGGGATCTCGGTTGCGCACTCCACGAGTATCTGCTGGCCGGCCTCGATTGCTCCGATGATGTGTACCGCAGGGTACAGCGGATTTTTTCCCGCATGCATATGGATGTGGTGATGGGGCAGGCCCTGGATTTGCAGGCAAGCGCGTCTCCCCGGGAGATTGTTCAGCGAAAGACCGCCAGCTACACCACTATCGGTCCTCTCTGTCTGGGAGCGGCGCTGGGCGGCGCCGACGACGAAGCCCTGGAACAGATTGCGGCGCTGGCGCGTCCCATGGGTATTGCGTTTCAGTATCGCGATGACATTATCGGGATGTTCGGTGATGCGGGAATCGCGGGCAAGCCAGTGGGCAGCGATCTTCGCAACAACAAACGAACTTTGCTGCTTGAAGATGCCATGATCCACCTCAATGTGGAAGATCGCATGGTGCTCAAAGGCATTCTGAAAAGCGACCCCCTGCGGGATGTGGAAGTCAATCAGGCTCTCGCATATATACAGCAGTCCGGCGCCCGGAAAAAAGTGGAGCAGCGCATCGAAACCCTGTGCGCGGAGGTGGAAAAAGGGATACAGCCCCTTTCTGGACTGGAATCCGGAAAAACGTTTCTGCTCTGGTTGAACAGACTTCTGGCATTTCGGGAGACTTGAGGTGTCCGCGACGGGAATTGGGAGCGCGGGAAGCAAAGTGATCCTCCTTGGGGAGCATGGGGTCGTCCATGGCATCGATGCGCTGGTGGTGGGAATGGACAAAGGTGTCCGTGCCCACGTGACCGAATCGGATACCCTTTCTGTGGAGATTGCCGAATGGTCTGTTCGGGTGAGCGCCGCGAATGAACGGGCATCGTCACTGGAGACGTCATTGATGGACGCGCTGGTTCGGATGTTTGACGCGTTGGGCCTGCGGGACGTTCACCTGTCGTTCAATGTGCATGCGGCCATTCCCTCCCAGGCGGGTTTGGGGGCCTCTGCGTCGCTGGGGCTGGCATGTGCCCGCGCGATGCTGGATTATCTGGGTCTGACGTGTGCGGAGAAACGTCTGTTTGACGCGGTGCTGGCGTTTGAAAATGTGTTTCATCACAATTCTTCCGGAGTGGATATTCGCGCGGTTTCCAGAACCGGCTGTGGTATTTACAACCGCCATCGGGGATATGAATCACTGGCAGCGGCCGTTCCCCCGCTCATGGTTGTGCACTCGGGTGCACCGGGCGCCACCGGTCAGACGGTTCGACAGTTTGCCAACCGACTGACGCATGATACAACAGGACCGGACCATCTGCAGCGGATGGGTGAGCTGGTTGCTGCGGGACGGGTGGCCCTTGAAACGCGCGACTATAATGCCCTTGGTGGGTGGATGAATGAAGCGCATCAGCTATTGGCGTGGTTCGGCGTTTCCAGCGATGGGTTGAACGGCGTATGTGAAATCGCCAGACGCGCGGGCGCCCGGGGCGCCAAGCTGACCGGCGGGGGCGGCGGTGGATGTGCGGTGGTGCTGTTGCCAGACGAGGGGGAGAGAGGCCGGTACGAACGCGTTTTTCATGAGGCGGGCTATTCGGTGGTGATGTAATGTATGGAATTTCTGTAAGTGCACCGGGCAAGCTTTTTTTAAGCGGTGAATACGCAGTGCTCGAAGGTGCGGAGGCCGTTGTCGTATCGGTGGGTAGACGGGTCTGGGCCAGACCGGTGCGAAAAAATATTCCGCAGTCCCAGCTCATCCGGGATGTGAAACGGGAAGTGGGCCGGTTTCTGTCCGCCAGGTTCGGCGCGAATGTGGGACAGCTTCCCAATGTGGATATTGATAGCACGGGGTTTTCCACCGCCACCCATAAGTTGGGAATCGGTTCATCCGCCGCAGTTGCCGCATCCACCGCCGGTGTACTTTTTGAATGGGCCGGGTTACCGGTGGACGAATATCGGGAATCGGTGTGCGATGTGGCGATCAGAGCCCATCGGGCGTATCAGAACGGCAAGGGATCCGGCGCCGATGTGGCCACCTCGGTGTATGGCGGGACGATTATTTTTTCCAAATCCAGTCCCGTGTTTCAGTCCAGGGCCAAAGGGGTTCGCAAAGTGTTTGTGTGGACCGGTAAACCCGCATCCACCATTTCGCTGGTGGAAGAAGTGAAAATCCTCAAAGAGCGTTCGCCCGAGCAATATGCGTCGGTGATGAATCCCCTGGTCGCGCTTGCGGCAGAATTGGCGAAGGGGTATCGCGCTGGAGATGTGGACCGGTTGCTGTTATCTACGGACGCATACGAAAAAGCAATGTCTGCACTGGGGGACGCTGCCGGTGTTTGCATTGTGACGCCGGAAATGAAGCAAATCGCGGAAGTTGCCCGGGAGTGCAACGGCGCGTCCAAACCCTCCGGCGCCGGCGGTGGTGATGCGGTGGTGGCCCTGTTTCGTACCGACGCGGACGCACGGCATTTTATTACCCGGATTCAGAGGGGAGCTCTTGAAATACTTGATTTTGATACGCATGTACCGGGGGTGCGCAGAGAAAACTGAGAGGGTGAATTTGCCCTGATGTTGCAAAAAGTTACGCGGCGTGATGATGTTGCGCAGAGCTGACCGTGATATGGTCAATGAGTTCCCGGTAGGGATGGTTGGTTTTTACAAATGACAACACCATGTCTTTTTCCTCAGTGGAGTTCAACGATCCCTTCAACTCGTAGGCGGCATCAGACGCAGGTTTCACGGTGATCCGTCCGGGCTCCTCATTACGACCATTTTCTACAAACAGCCGGGTGATGCCATTGACGCCTGACGCGGACTGAAGACTGCGCAAATCGAAATACACTTTAATGCGGCCTTTGGTTTCAGTTGCTTTTTCCATTTTTTTCTCCGTGTTTATTGTCCTGCTTCAAATATGACCCCCGTATGTGACATCCCCATGACGCAATTGAAACATTTGGGTTGAAGTCAATTCGAATAGTTATGTATCCTTTCAGTATCTGGCGCCCGACCGAATCGGGAGAACAACCCGGCGGTCAATGATGGTGCCATGGCGTCCCGGGAAGTAGTAAATTGAGTCTGAATGGGGGTCCGGGAAACTGATATGTACAAGTGAATCTCGAACCCCCCAATCGTCAGGAGACAGGTGAAAAGAAATGATGAAAATACCCTTTTATATTTGGATGACAGTGCTGCTGGTTACTGCGGTGGGTTGCGGCGCGGGCGAAAATTCCACCGGGGAGAGTTCTGATTCGGACACAGATAGCGACAGTGACAGTGACAGTGATAGTGATACCGATACCGATACCGATACAGACACCGATACGGACAGTGATACGGATACGGATACCGATACAGACACGGATACGGATACCGATACAGACACGGATACCGATACTGATACGGATACCGATACTGATACTGATACCGATACTGATACGGATACGGATACCGATACAGACACGGACACGGATACTGATACTGATACAGACACGGATACAGATACGGATACGGATACGGATACAGACACGGATACCGATACAGACACGGATACGGATTCCGGGCCTGTTTTTCATGTCTATCTGCTGATTGGTCAGTCCAACATGGCGGCAGGGTCGACGCCCATCACCGATGCCGACCGTGCCGAAGATGAACGTATTCAGGTGCTGGGATACGATGATTGCGCGTCTACGGGCAGAAAATACAATGAGTGGGATATTGCGGCGCCACCGCTCCATGCCTGCTGGCAGGCGGGTATCGGACCGGGAGACTGGTTTGCGAAAACCCTGATTGAAGCCCTTCCCCAGGGGGATACCATTGGTCTGGTGCCCTGCGCCATTCCCGGCGTGGATATTGATTTCTTCAGAAAAGGCGTGATTTCAGAACGCCGCAGTGAATTCACCATTCCCCCGGACAATCACTGGGATTCCGCATATGACTGGGTTGTGGAGCGGGCCAGACTGGCGCAGGATGCCGGCGGTGTCATTGATGGCATCATTTTTCATCAGGGAGAATCCGACTGGACCGATGAGTTGAGAGCCGTATGGGTGGATAAAGTGAAGGGTATGGTGGAGGATTTGCGGACAGACCTTGGTCTCGCAGACATTCCGTTTATCGCCGGCGAGCTGCTGTATACCGGCTGCTGTAAGGCGCACAACGATTTAATCCATCAACTGCCGGATGTGCTCTCCAACGCCCACTGGGTATCTGCAGAAGGTCTGCAGGGCGTGGACGACTACCACTTCACCTCGGATTCCTATCGCACCTTTGGTACCCGATACGGCGAGGGCATGATTTCAGCCATGGGATTGGATAAATAGCGGGCACGAATCAGAATGGATATGCGGGGGGCTCATCTTTGATGGTGACCCATTGCCAGTGGGTATAGGTTTCCCAGTCCGATGGTCCGCACATATTGCTTCCGTTTCCCGAAATGCCGCATCCGCCAAAGGGATTGACACATTCATCCACAACCGTCTGATCGTTGATATGCATCAGGCCCACCTGAAGCTGTTCACCGATTTTCCGGGCTCTGCTGATATCGGCGGAGATGACGGCACCCGCCAGACCGTATTCCGTGTCATTGGCCAGGGCAACGGCTTCGTCATCCGTACTGAATGTGACGATATTCACCACCGGGCCAAAAATTTCTTCATTGAAACAGCGCATCCCCGGTTTCACATTGGATAGCACGGTGGGAGAATAGAATACGCCATCCCGTTTGCCTCCCGCTTCCAGGCGGGCACCGGATTGAATGGAGTCCCGGACAATTGCATCGACTTTTTCAGCCTGCTTCGCGTTGATCAGCGGGCCCAACGCCACCTGACCGCCGGCCGGGTCGCCCACTGGCAGGTGATTGGCTTTTTCCACCATCAGTTTCGTCAGTTCTGCGGCCACTTTTTCGTGTACCAGCACCCGTCCGGAGGCCATGCAAATCTGGCCCTGATGGAAGAAGGTGCCAAAGGCAATATTTTTGGCTGCAAGTTCCAGATTGGCGTCGTCCAGAATGATGAGTGAGCTTTTGCCGCCCAGCTCCAGGGCCACTTTTTTCAGGTTTCGGCCACAGATTTCCCCGACTTTTCGTCCGGTCGCCGTGGAACCGGTAAAGGCGACCATGGCCACTTCCGGAGCGCTGCAGAGCGCTTCTCCGGCTTCGGCGCCTCCCGGGAGTACGTGATAGAGTCCTTTGGGCAACCCGGCGGCTTCAAACGCCAGCGCCATCAGGTATCCACCGGTGAGACTTGTCTGGGGATCGGGTTTTGAAATCACGGCATTGCCTGTGGCCAGCGCCGGCGCAATGGACCGCAATGACAGGAATAACGGAAAATTAAACGGAGAAATCACGCCGACGACCCCCAGGGGAATCCGGCGGGCATAGGACAGTTTGCCGGGGCTGGCCGGTAACGTCAGGCCGTCGGGTTGAAAGCACATGCCTGCGGCAAGCTGAAGCAGGACAATGGCCTCCCGCACTTCGTGCTGCCCCTTGGGAATGATGCCCCCGGTTTCCCTTGCGATGATGGTGGAAAATTCATCGAAATGCGCCTGCAGGAAATCGGCTGCCTTCAAAAATACCGTTGCCCGATCCCGAACGGATGTTCTGGCCCATTCTTTCTGTGCCCGGGCTGCCTGGGACGCGGCGGTCAGAATGTCGGCTGCACCTGCCAGACCGGTTCTGGTCAGAATGGTCTGGGTTGCCGGTTCAATCACCTCATTGATTGCCGGCGCATCAATCCAGTCACCGTTAAAGAATTTGCCACTCCAGGGGCTTGATTCCAGAAAATTTTTGCTCGCTGTCATACTTGTGCCTCCACTGTGCTAACTGGTTTGCGTAAATCGGTTTCTTTCAATAAACGCCCGCAACTGCTGAGCGCCACCTTCAAACTGTCGTGCCATATGCGTACTCACATCCCGCGCTTATGGCAGAACCAATGCCCTACCGGGGGGCCGGATCGATTACCCGGGCGGATTCCTGAGGCGGTGCGGCTTTCGGTGTTTTCATCTGGACGCTATACCGCAACTGGAAAGCCAGGGGATGAACCTTCAATGCACACACTTCATTAACATTGGTTATTCCATTGATCCGGATCTGCCGCAGGAAGTCAAATGGTTGACAAAAAATAATACAACTGCGCAGAAACACACATTCCTTCAGGAAAGCTGACGAAGTGGGGGGCCGATGTTTGTATCCTGGGATGGCAAGAGGACGATATCAGCCGATCAGGCCTGTGCCTGGGGTTTGTTCTGGGAATATCGCCGTCGCCTCGAATTGTTTTTTTTGGATGGATGCTGGCTTTTGCCGGCTGGCCGGACCTTTTTGGATTTGCCGTTTTTTCTGCTGCCGCCGCGTTGATCCCCGCGACCATTGGATGCGCCGTTTTTGGTCATTGCATGGGCCGTCAGCGGGGTATACCCATACGATTCTGTCATTTGTGCGTATGCGGCCTGTTGCGCATGAGCGGGATCCGGATCGTCGTCATCCATCCCGTCATCCACCGGGAGTGTGGCGTTCCGCCGAATTTTCGGGGAAAGGCCGATAAATCTTTTGGTGGTGTCCGGCAGTTGGGAAACCCAGTTTTCGATTCCCGTTGTCAGAATTTTTTCCAGTACAGAACCTGGCGACAGGTTCATCTGTTCACCGACAGTGTTCATCAATGCATCCAGGCAAAACGCCAGTTCTCCAGAAATTTCCGCTGTCGGAACCGGTTTCGGAATGCTGCTGCCGGCCACAAGCTCTGGAGAAAGCTTTGCCAGCAAATCAAAAATCTCTTTTTTCATGAATGGCTCGTAATCTTTATTTTGGATTTGATAGTTCAATGCGTGTCTGATGGTCTATCCAAAAACCCGTCCAACCCGAAATTGGCTGACACGTCAAGGGATATGTTTAGCCGAGCTTAGTGGGGAAGGCAACAAAAAATACATTATCGGAGGACTTTTTGTGTAGCGATGCTTATCTCGCCAGCGGAAATCTGCGCCCGAATCCATCCATGAATATCGGTCTGAAACAGCCGAATTCTTCTTTGTGCCAATCGTTTTTTTACGGAATCTGATGGAAATTGATACTGGTTGTAAAACCCGCAACTGGCAATGGCATAGCCAGGCTGAGTGCGCCCCAGAAAGTCGGCAGTGGACGAGCTCCCGGAGCCGTGATGCCCCAACTTGAGAATGTCGGTTCTGAGGCGATGCCCCTGTGAGAGCAGATGGTTTTCACCTGCACGACTCAGGTCCCCCGGCAGCAGCACGCTTTTTTTGCCATAGGTGAATTTCAGCACCATCGAGTTGTCGTTGAATGAAAATTCGGGATAATATAATCGGGTCGAATTGCACGGATGGAGCAGTTCAACTTCAACCCCGGCTACCTGTGTACGACCGCACAGCGCGCTGTGCCGCCGAATGGGAATGTTCATCCGGGATGCCATGGATACCATCTGATGGTATGCCGGCGGAGACGGCTCGTCCCGGCCCTGACCGTTTTCCCAGATTTCCCGTACCTGCAGCTGTTGCAGGATGTCGGGGATACCGGCCACATGGTCGGGGTCGGGATGGGTCAGAATCAGTTTGTCCAGTGAAGAAACATTCATTCCCCTTAAAATGCGGACAATGTGGTCTTTTCCGATGCGCTTCCGGGCCGTTCCACCCGCATCTATCAGCCAGTGGGTGCGGTCGGGAAAGGTGACCAGGGTGGCGTCACCCTGACCGGTGTCGAAAAAATCAACGGTCAGCACCGCCGGCCCGGGGCGCAGGTCGTGAATCAGTTCCGAAACGAAGATGGCCGCAACGCAGGCCAGTGCCAGCAACGCACCTCCCCGATAGCGTCTCCGGAGAAACAGGAACAATGCCAGGGCGGCAGCCCCGGTGCAAATCTGTTCACTGGTGGTATCCACGTACAGTACCGGCGCCCATTCAGCCAGTTTCGAGGCCAGCCAGTCCAGCAGCAGCAGAGGACGATTGGCCACGGAAACAAGGAGTGCCGCACTCTGTGGAAAACCGGTTGACAGTATCAGCACCAGAATCAGAACTGGCATGATGATCAGGGAAACCAGGGGAACCAGCAAGAGGTTGGCGATGGGGGACGAAAGAGAAATGGTCTGAAAATGAAACGCGGTAATGGGGGCGGTGGCCACGAACGCTATCACGGAAATGAAAAACAGATTTTTGAAATACGGTGCAATCCGGTGGAAGGTCCCGATTACCCGGTCGGGCAGTTTGGAGACAGGAGGAAACAGGTCATGCAGTCGATGGTGGCTGCGGGCTTCCGGAATGGCATTGTGGCGCCGTTGAAAAAAGAGAAATGCCGAAACACAGGCGAAGCTGAGCTGAAAACCGGCATTCACCAACAATCCGGGGCGATGGGCCAGCATGAGGCCGGCGGCCAGCATCAGGGCCTGAACAGTGTGTTCCTGTCGGTGGAGTATTCGGGTAAGCAGAACGGCCAGTGCCATGATGCACGCCCGAACGACTGGCGGATTCGCACCGGTGAACAGCGTGAAGAGTATGAGAACGGGAACGGTTACCATACTCGACAGCTGATGAATATTGAATCGTCGGCAGATGAAGGGGACTCGTCGGAGCGTGAACAGCAGCAGATACCAGGTGAACAGGGAGAGAATTCCCAGGTGCAGGCCGCTGACCGCGAGCAGATGCGCGGTGCCGGTGATGCGGAATGCGGCTTTCTGGTCTTCCGATAATGCGGCGCGCTGCCCGGTGGTCAGGGCGATGGCATAGGCGCATCCGCGGGGGTCGAGGCGGGTTTCAAATATATCGGTGATTCGTTTCCGATGGCGAGCCAGCCAGATGGTGAGCGGATTGGCCGGTGCCGATGTAATGGCGATGTCATTCGCGCCTACCTGTTGAAAAGTATAATACACCGGGGACGATGACTGGTTGAATCGAGTGGCTGTTCGGCGTCGGGGCTGACAGTGGGCCACAAACCGGATGTGTTGCCCCTCGAAGAAAAGCGGGTCGTCATTTCGCTGAAGCGATAGATATCCGGTCATGGCGTGGGGAAACATACCGGTTTCCTCTTTGCCTCGAATGCACGGTGAGATGGCACGGGTTGTCAGTTTCAGTTGAATTCGATCCCGGGTGTATCCCGGAGGAGCGTCAATGATGGCATCAATAATTCTTCGACAGGCGACGTTTACGGGCGGCGTTTCGGGGACATCGTGATTTCGGCAGATAGTGGCGCCGGTAAGCAGCGACAGAAAAAGAATGACTCGGGTGTTGAGCGGAAATTTCATCAGAATGAAACCGGTAAAGACAGTGCACAGCACCAACTGTATGGAAAAAGGCAGTGCACAGGATGCAATTCCGAGAATGAATACCGATATTATGAGCTGAAGTCGCGACATGCACGCCGTCGGTCTCAATTGCCATGCCACCACGAATTGGCGGGATCCCGGGAGCGCGGTGGCATCGTTTTGGCCAAAACCGACGTTGGCCGACAGGAGCCGCCGGCCAAACGGGCAACCGAACGGTATTTTGCTCTGAAACCTGAGGAATTCCGTATTGTTTGCGACATTCAAAAGAATCAGAAAACGTGACTTGCTAAGCCGGGGGCTTTCGTCTAGTATCCGGCTTCTGATGAAACCGATAAAGAGACAATTAAATAAATTATGTTTAGTATCCTGTATTGCCCTGTCTGTCCTTCTTTCCGGATGTCTTGGGGAAACTGACGGTATTGATCCCCCGAGCGATGAATTGATTTATCCGGTTGCATTGTCCTCGGTTCTGGATGACAGCCATTTGCTGGTGGTGAATTCGAATTTCTGGCTGGAGTACAATGCGGGGACGCTGGTGGCGTATTCTCTGTCCACCCTGGATGCCATTGGGGGACAACCGACATCTTACGATACAGCGACCGGGGTATTGACGTTACCCGCGGGGGTTTCGTTCGGTCAGTTCTGTACCGGCGGCCGAACGGGCACATATTGTAACCTCGATGCCGCAGCGGGGATTTTGGCCAATGAAACGATTCGGCTCGGGGCGTACGCCAGTGAATTGAATATCACACCGGCCGGTGACCGCGCACTCATCCCCGTCCGCGGTGAGCAGACGATTATCACCGTGGATATTGCCAGTGGTGCAAATCTCCTGGATTGCGGTGAATCCGACAACGACGATAAGCGGTGTGACGATGATCACCGAATTACCGGGAATGGGCAGTTTGGATTCCCCATTGAGCCATACGATGTGGCAACCATGGATTACGTTCATGAGGAAAATGGCGTGCAGGTGACCGATACATTGGGATTTGCCTCCCATCGGGCCGGCGGCGACGTTTCGTTGTTTTCCGTATCCCGTCAGCAGGCCGGAGAATCGTTCCCCGTAGCGGACAACAGTCTCCTCGGTGTACTCAATGGGGTACTGAAGGGCGCTTCCGGGATTGTCGCAAATCCCCAACGACAGGAAGTTTATCTGGTGGGCCAGCGGGATGATGTTTCCCGGGTGGCAGTGCTGGAGGTACAGACCGATTGGCGCCAGGGGGGCAGTTACCTCACCGATCCGTCTTTCGGTCAGACCCGTTCCATCGATATTAATGGCGAAATTATGTACGGTACCGGCGCCAGGGATATTGCGGTTTCTCCCGACGGCAACACCGGATTCGTGATCACCCAGAATCCTCCGGCTCTGCTCAAACTGGACCTGCAGCGGTACAGAGTTTCGGATATGGCCACGGTTTGCCGGGAGTCGGCAAAGGTGGAAACCTTTGTGGACGAGCAGGATCCCGACGATCCCCTGGATGACAAGCTGTACGCATACATTCTGTGCTTCACCTCCGGGCAGGTCTACATCGTGGATGCCGATTACATGGTTCCGGTCATTCGGAAGACCGGTTCCGGTCCGCAGGATATTACTTTTGATAGCAGGCGCAAAATTGCCTATATTGCCAATTTCACGGAATCGACCATCACGATGATTCAATCTGTTGCGCCATTCAATCTGATTCGGGTGGTGGAAGCGGGCAGCGCTGCTGCGCCGTTGATTCTCAGAATTGGTAAACCCTAAGTCCAAAGGATACTGATACCGTGCGATCATTGATTTTTAAAGCCCTTGCTTTATGTGTATGTGGTTTGGCGATTCCAGCGTGTGAAGAAGAGATTGACGACGCGGATATTGCTCAGTTCAATCAACCGCAGGATGTGGCGCTGGTGTGCTTTGACAATAAAAAGCAAGTGTCGTTGCCCATTGATTCCTGCCGAAACAGTGAGCGCACCGACGCCGAAGTGTACGCGTTTGTGACGCAGACCCAGTATGGCGAAGTGGCGGTAGTGAATCTGGAAGATTATAAGATTATCGATCAGGAAAAACGCATACCGTTCAACAGTTTTGTGCCTGTTGGCGGGCAACCGCAGGATATTGCGGCGTCGGCGGATGGAACAAAGATATACACCGCTAATTTCGGGACCAGAGATATTTCTGTGATTGATGTGAAGACCGCGATTGAAGGAAGCCAACGGTCCGCACAGGAAGGTCCGCTTACCCTTGGAAAAATGGCGCGGACGGTGAATCTGGATTATGCGCCCATACGGATTCTGATTGCTTCAGAGGTCAGCGGTGCCGAATCCCAAAACAGCACCATGCAGGGTAATTTTGCATTTGTCGCCCAGCCGACCGTGGGTCGTGTGGCGGTGGTATGTCTGTCAGAATACGAATATACCGATGCCGCCGGAAATGCCTATACGATTCCCGAGGGCGTGGTGGGCTGGGTGAGACTGGATGACAGCACCCTGAATCCGGATAGCGACGTGGTGGATGAGCGTCCGGCAGGTATTTCCCCCATTGCCATGGTGGCATCGAAAAAGACATCTTCCCTGTATGTTGGCGCTCAGAATGGTGGCGTGGATGGGGGTGGTGGCTACATTGCGGAAATTCAGCGGGAGATATTTGTGGATCGGGCGATTCGGGCGTTTGTTCAGAATGGGGAGGCATCGGCGTTGGCTGCGGAAGAAGTGATGGTTCGACGGATGGACACGGACGTGTTCACCGTGAGGGATATGTCCATTGAACCGGAACTGGAGCGCTGGATGTATATCGTGGAGCGGGAGCTGGGTGGGGTGATTGTGCTCGATTTACAGACCGGAGAACTGGTGGAAGTGAACGGTTGGGATTGGTCCAACAGCAATCAGCCTTACAGCATTGAAGTTCCGGGCATTGCCCGCAAGGTGCGGATGGTACGCTTCTCGGAATCATTGGCCGCAGATGAACATCCCGGACCGGCGACATTCAATGGAACCTTCGCGCTGGTATCCACCACCCATCGCGCCATTTATGTGGTGGATGTGGCCGTGGATGATGAACTGGCCGCGGAAGTGGAACAGTACACCTCATATCCCCACACGCTGCGTTCAGGGAACGATTGGTATGACGACGACGGGAAACTGATTTATCCGGAGGTGCCCGGTGATCCGCAGCTCAAGGGAGACGATGATTCTCTGAATTATGACAATCCATTTCTGGCGCTTGGCGATACTGATCTGACAGAGGCGAAGGTGGAGGCTGCCCCCGCACTTGATCCGTGCGTGAACAACCCCGAAGGGTTTCGGATGGTGCAGGTGGACGATGGAGTGAATGTATACTTCAGGTGTGACCGCCGGTTGAGTTCTCAGGAATCCTGGAAGCTGGAGTACGAGGGCTATATCGGTATTTCGGGGGCGGGAATCTGGGAGGACTCCCTGTCGGTTCCGGGGGAGTCCATTGTGCTGCACGACGAATACAAGCGGTATTGCGAATCGGGTCTGCTGGGTCCGGCCGGTCCGAACATATGGGATATTTATCCGGAGAATCAGTCCGCTGGCGTGTATGAGAAATTCCGGAATTACAGGGGCGACCTCCTCGAAGTGACGTCGGAACCGTCGCCGTTCAATCCGGCGACCAATTGCAGCATGTATGAAAATGACGATTTGAAAAAGCTGTATCAGATCACCGAGGTGATTGATGAGCAGACCATCCGCATTCAACCGATTGATGTGGCTCCCGAAGTGTACAGAACCCTGTATGCGCCGTTGCCCACCCAGGAGTGTTTCAGCCAGGTGGTCAGCTACCGGATTCGGGCAAACGATTCCTGGGTATTGACCGGGTCCCAGACCCGGTTTCAACGGGAAGGCAGCATGGAGAACGGGCACTGTGTGCCGTGGGAACAACGGGATTCCAAACCGTGGAAAACCAGTCGGGTGTTTGAATCGGCAGAGGTGAATTGTGGCGAAGAGGTGGAAGGTGGCCAGAAGGTGGAATGTGACAAGGTGGATGATTTGATTTTTGAAAATCAGTTTCTCCGGTTCAAGCTGGGGGTGATTGATGATGAACTGAATGGAAAGCGCAAGGCGAGCTATGACTCGTTGAGTTTTTCCTTTACATCCATCAACGGATACAATCCCATGTCGGCATCTCTGGGCGCGGACATCACCGATATTGATGTGGCCCCCAACAATGACCTGGTCATCGTGGACCAGTCCAGACAGGGGATGCTCCTGTTCGATCTCATTGACGCCTTTGAGCCGGTGAACAGCGACATTATCCATTAATTCCTGATTCCGATTCGCGCAGCTGTTTCAGAGGGATTCCCTCCCGGATGGCGGAAAGCACAATCCGCAATACGGTTCGGTCAATGTATACTCCGTTTCAAAACGACGGTGTTTCTGTCATAGGACTGTTCGGTCCGCGGATTTTCTGCTTTAATCAATGAAGTGAACAACCAGGGGGACCATTATGCAGGAGATATTCAGATTTTATGGCATTGTGACCATTCTGGTGATTTGGGGGATGTTGTGCGGTTGCAGCGATAAGGGAAAAAGCAAGGGGCGGGAGTCAGAGACCGGTGCGGTGGATTCCAATACTGCCACTGTGGATACCGGAACGGGGCTCGTCGATTCTGAATCCGCTACCGACGATTTTCCCCCTGCGCCGGTAGAGGTGCACCTGGGATTTGAAGGCGCCACAGCGATGCCTGCCTACTGGGTGACGGTGGTGGCCGGCGATGCATCGGTGACTCGCGCCGTTTGCAGCAATGATGCACCTGCGGCGGACCCCGGGATTTCCTGCACCCCCACAGGCGTGCGAATCGAGACGGTGACCGGCGTTTTTCATCTGACGGTAAAGGCTCGGGGGTATGGGTTTGTTTCTCAGACCGTTTCGCCCCAGACCCTTTCCCGGCAAGCCGGTGTTCCCTTTTATCCGGTGGCGCTTGTTCCCCTGGCGCCGTATGAGGTGGACGATTTATATCGCACGGGATTTGCACCGGGCGAGCTCGACGCCTTCCTGTCGATGGCCTATCGGACAAAGTCGGAAACCGGCGCGGTGGATGCGGTGAAGTTCATTGTAATGAACCCCCACACCAACCCGGTGGTGTATTTTATGAATACCTCGAAGTTTCCGATTCACTACATTTTTGCCCGGGACGTCCTGAAGTTGCCCCTTGGGTCAGTGGAGTTCACCCAGAAAGTTTATGCCGAAGGAGAACGGGAAATCATGGCGGGGGCCATTATGTATCACGCCACGGTGGAAGCGGACAGTGAGCGGTTGGGTGCCCCCATTGTCAGCCCATTTGAGCTCAGTTTCTTTCCCAGCGACAATCTGTCCGTCGCACAGGCGCGGCTGGTGTACCGGTTAATTGAGGAGCGTCTGGGGGTGGCGGCACTGCAGGGGCAAAGCCAAAGGTTGTATTACATGCCCGCGGGCGCGCAGAAGGAAGCGGAGCTCGAAGCGGAAGAGTCGCTGTTCGATGAGTGGGACGCAGGCTGGGTGCTGCGCAGTGAAATATACAAACAGAAGTCATGGCAGATTATGAATACCGGTCTTGCGTATGGCACCCTGCGGCTGGCGGATCTGGACGCCCTGGAAGCTGAGGCCTTTTCGTATCGGGATATTCTGGTGCTGCCGGTGTTGCCCATCCAGCTGCCCATTGTGGGGGGAACCATTACCCGGGAGTTTCAAACCCCCCTTTCCCATGTGAATGTGATGGCGAAAAATCGGGGAACGCCGAATCTTACTCTGACGGACGCCACCACCCACCCGGATGTTGCGCCACTGCTGGGAAAGATGGTTCGCTTTGAAGTGACCGACGACGGATACAGCCTGGCAGAAACCACCCTTGCCGAAGCGGAGGCCCATTGGGCGTCGCAACAGAAGGCCCCGGTCACCCTGGAGAGCGATACCACCTACACCGGATTGCCCCTGTTTACCGAAATCGGTTTCAGCGACTGGGTCTGCGTGGGCGCCAAGGCGGCCAACCTGGCGGAACTGCATCAGTTGCTCGGAGCCCTGGGACCCCGCGGATTTGCCGTGCCATTCCATTATTACCAGATGTACATGGATATCAACACGGTAACAGGAGACGCATGTGATGGGGCGCAGGTGGATTGTGTCGCCGAGGGACGGAGCACGGATATCTGCACCGGTGCGCAGACCATCTGCCGGGCATCGGACGGCATGACTTTTTCGGCGTATGCGGCCGCCATCATTCAAAATGAAACAGTTGCCCGGGATACCCGCCTGCGGGAGGCGACCCTGGCTGGTCTGCGCTACCTGATTAAAAACGGCACCATGGATTTCGCCTTTGCCACGGCGCTGGATGCCCGGGTCGCGGAGGTGTTCGGCGCCGACAAGGTACGACTGCGATCGAGCACCAATACCGAAGATATTCCGGGATTTTCCGGCGCCGGTCTGTACGATTCCAAATCGGCATATGCCACCGGGGAGGACCGCGCTTCATTGGAAATCCGCAAGGTGTGGGCGTCGGTCTGGAACTGGCGCGCCTTTGAGGAACGCAGTTTCTGGAACATTGACCATCTCTCCACCCGCATGGGTGTGGCGGTGAATCAGTCATTCGGCGAAGAGGCCGCCAACGGGGTGCTGATTACGCAGAATATTGGCAATCCCACCCTGGAAGGGATGTATGTCAACGTACAGTTGGGAGAAATTTCGGTCACCAATCCGGAAGGCATGTACAGCCCCGAAATTTTCACCATCATTCGCGGCACTCAGCCGGGGACGGTTCAGGCGGCCCGCCTGTCGTATTCGTCCCTGTCTCCTGACAGCCCCATCATGACCGACGAAGAAATTACCGCTCTGCATGTGGCGGCCACCAAAGTGCAGAATCACTTTGCCGAGCTGTACGACAAACCCGCATACGTGCTGGCCCTCGACATCGAATTCAAACTGCTTGCAGGTGACCGCGCCCTGGTCCTGAAACAGGCCCGACCCTACGCGTACTGAAAACCAACTTGAAACAATCACTCCAGAACGCGTTTGCGGTGAGATTTTCGAAGGCCCATGCCGGCCACCAGCGATTCGAGGAGGATGAGTGCGAGACCTGCCAGCAGCAGGTGTGACCAGATGGGCAATTTTCCTTCGAGTGCGGTGTACATGTCCTTTTCGTTTCGCGACACCTCACCCGATTCCTTCATTTTTACCGAAAGGTCGGATTCGGAGGGCGCGATATTGGCCACGAACGCAGACGATGGCAATTCGGCAAGGCCGCCGGATTCGGGCATTTCTCCCCAGATGTGGTATGCCCCCGGCTTTCCGGTATTGTGAAATCGGATGCGGGTTTTTCCGGTGAGTCTGTTGGCGCTGAATACGGTGCGTTGCCGATTGGGTCCAAGGGCAATCAGTTTTTGCATGCCTTCCATCACCGGCAGGTAAATGGCGCGGCCCACATCAATGCTGCGCGGTTCCCGGTGCTCCAGGCTTCTGGCGAGATAGCGGGTACTGCGTTGAATGAGGGGCAGAAATCCGGGACGAATAGGTAAATCTCCCCAGTCCCGATCCACGGTGGTGGTGAGCAGCAATACGGTACCGTTGTGAATTTTGCGTTCCACCAGCAGCGGAAGACCGTCTTTGAGCTGAATCAGGACTTCCCGCTCCACCGCCGGGTTGGGGCGCAGAATCAGATGGGTGTCTATCTGTGTGGTCTCCAGTCCCGTACTCTCGGCGCGCAGGGTATGAAAGATGGGATGAGATATGCGGGTGGCGCCAATTTTAAAATGTTTTTTCCGGTCGGCGGTTCTGGTTCCCGCCACTTCGGCCGGCATCACCGCATCGAGATGGGTCAGCTTCTGATTTTTGGTGGCGGTGATGAACAGTCCGCCCCCTCCTTCCACATAGCGGACAAGTCGCTCGCCCAGTCCGGATGAAACGGTGGCCAGCCCGGCGAGGAACACCACATCGTATTCATCGAAGGGGGTGACGCGGGCGATATCGGGGGTCATCACCTGAGAACGGATGGGGACTTCACCGGGCAGCGGGGTTTCCAGCGCTTTTTTGAGATAAAAGGTTTCGTCGAGATAGGACCCCGGCCGACTGTCGCCGTTGATCACCAGCACACTGATGGATCGTCGCACATTGGTGGCGAGATAGCGGATGTTATCCGCTTCGAAGGTGTCGTCCTGAATTTTTACATAGCCGAAATGGATACCCTTCTGATCAAATCGGTGGTGGAACTCCTTCACACTGCTCTGTCTGGGCGCCAGGGTAAGGAGGCCCCTGGCCACGGGCTTTCCGTCAATGTTCAGTTCAGCATCCACTTTTTTTCGCGCGGCGCCGGTATTGCTGATTTCGGCCCGGATGGAGACTTCCCGGGCTTCGTGTCCACCGGCGGGGGCCACCTCCACCCGGGTGATGGCCACATTGGCGCCGGACCGTGCGGAAGGCGAGGTGCCGACAATGCGCAGGGTGGCGTGCATATTGCGGAGTGTGTCTTTTTTAATCGGCGCGCCGCACAGGTCGGTGATGACCAGTATTTCTTTCTGGGCCGAAGACGACGCGGCCAGAAGGCGCTCCGCTTTGAGGATGGCCATGTCGGTGGCATCCGCGGCGAAGCCCGCATTGAGTTCCGCGAGTTTCAGCGCCACCTGTTCCTTGTCGGTGGTTAACTCGCCGGTCACCAGTCGTGGCGGCTGGCCGGTCAGAATCACTCCCACCGAGTCCTGGGGACGCAGCCGTCCCAGCTCGGCCAGCGCCATCTGTCGGGCGCGATCGAACGCGGTCACGGCGTTGGGACCGCTGGACTCAATGGCCTGATGCATGCTGGCGGAATTATCGAGCAGAATCACCTGGGACAGGGGAAGACCGGAACGGATTCCACCGGGACGCCAGACGGTCAGCGCGGGTCTGGCCAGGGCCACGGAAAACGCGATGATCATCAACGCGCGAATGGAGAGAATCAGCCATTCGCGCACTTTGGACCGTTTCTGCTGCCGGGAAAGAACTTTGCGCAGAATAAACAGGGTTGGAAACGACACGATTTTTCTGGGGCGTCGCTTGAGGTGTAGCCAGAACAGCGGGCAGAGCAGCAACATGCCGAGCAGCATGAAAGGAGATGCAAAGCTCATCGGCGACTCCGGTTTCGATGGGTGGCGAACTCCACCAGCACCTCGTAGGGTTGCCGGGATACATTGGCGGTCACCAAATCGACTTTGGCCTGTCGGGTGATCAGCGCAAGCCGTTCCTGTTCTTCCCGGAAGGCACGTACATATGCATGTCGGAGCAGCGCCGGATCGGCCACCAGGGTACCTTCCTGTTCCAATCCCCTGAACTCCACGGTCTGGTGAAACGGCAAATCCACTTCGTCGGGGCTCTGCACCTGAAAGATGGTAATGTCGTGCCCCTTGTGGGCCAGCCCTTTCAGGATGATTTCCGCTTCTTCATCCATCTGCCACAGGTCGCTGGCCAGAATCAGCATGCCCCGTTGGCCCAGTCTGGCCTGCGCGTGTTTGAGCACATCTGCAAACCGGGTGGTGGCGTGGTGAGCCACGGTCGCCCGGGCCAGACGATCGAGAACGATGGGCAGATGTCCGGGGTGACTGCGGGGGGGCAGCACATTGGTGAGGGTGTCTGCAAACCCGAGCACGCCCACGGCGTCGCCCTGCTTCACCAGCAGATGACTGAGGGCCCCAAGCAGAATCTTGGCAAAATCGAACTTGGTGAATCTGGCCCTTGAGCCCTGGTAATTCATGGAGCCGGAACAGTCCAGCAGCATCAGGCAGGTCAGTTGTGCGTCCCGTTCGTGGGCCTTCACAAAGAAACGATCGGTCCGGGCCAGCGCCTTCCAGTCAATGTTGCGGATGTCATCGCCCGGGGAGTACCGGTTGTGCTCGGAAAACTCCACCGAGGGTCCCATGTGCAGGGAGCGGTGGGCGCCCCCGAGGAACCCTTCGATGGCGGAAATGACCTGGATTTTCAGATGCGAAATGGCATCGTAGGTCCCCGGCTCCACATCCAGGATGGCTTTGGGATCCCGGGTCATGACAACAGGGTGGCCAGAATGGTATCGATGAGGGAATCGGGGCTGTATCCCCGGGCCTCGGCTTCAAAGCTGAGAACCAGTCGGTGTCGCAGAACGGAATGGGCCAGCGCCATAATATCCTGCATATCCACGGCGAATCGCCCATGAAGGAGGGTGCGGGCTTTGGCCGCCAGAATCAGCATCTGGGCCGCGCGGGGACCGGCGCCAAACGAGATGTTGTCGCGGATTTCCGGAATGCCGCTTTCCTGAGGGCGCGTCTGCCGGATGACATCCACCGCCGCGGTGATGATGTGGTCCGCACAGGGAACCGTGGGCACCATGCGCTGCAGGTCGAGGATTTCTTCCGGCGTGACCAGACTGGTAACGGGGACTTCCCGGCCAATGGTGGTTTGGCGCACAATCTCAAATTCTTCTTCGCGGCTGGGGTAGTTCACTGATACCTGAAACATGAAGCGATCGAGCTGGGCTTCGGGCAACGGATATGTGCCTGCCTGCTCGATGGGGTTCTGGGTGGCGAATACCAGGAACGGACTGGGCAGATCATATGTACTGCCGCCGGCGGTGACGGATTTTTCCTGCATGGCCTGCAGCAGCGCCGCCTGGGTTTTGGGCGGGGTGCGGTTGAGCTCGTCCGCCAGCAGCAGATTGCAGAACAGGGGGCCCCTGATGAACCGGAATTCTCTGGCGCCGCCGGCGCGGCTGGTGTCCAGAATGTCGGTGCCGGTGATGTCCGTGGGCATCAGGTCCGGTGTGAACTGAATCCGTCCGAACTGAAGGGACAGCGCGTCTGCAAGGGTTTTGACAATCAGGGTCTTGGCCAGCCCGGGCACCCCCACCAGCAGTACGTGGCCGCCGGCGAACAACGCCGTGAGTAGCTGCTCGATGACATCCCGCTGTCCAATGATCCGTCCCGCCAGTTGTCCGGTAATTTTTTTCTGTATGGTTGCCGTTTTCTGAAGCAGCACCTGTTCCGTAAGTGTTGTCATGGCGAAATACATAGCGCAAATTTAAAAAAATTGTCAGGAAAAAGCACGCTGGGCGGCGACTCCCGGTGGCGGACGGGCATCAGGGCACGGGCCGCTGCAGTTCATTCATCAGCCAGGTCATGGCGGGGCGGGGCTGGTCTTCGCGAACCAGTCCGCTTTCCTGTGCCAGACTCCACGTTCGGCCCAGAATCCACCCCCAGATGGTAATGCCGCGGACGTACTCCGTCTGGTACAGCATGGAAAAGTAGGTCTGATACAGAGCGAGCTGTTCATCATCGTCGCTTCGGCTGATGTCGAATTCGGTAATATAGAGGGGCAGTCCGGTGTCGTTGTGGAGTTTGTCCATGAGGTGCTGAACGGTTGTGGAGGAGACGCCTTCGTGGTCCAGGTCGTGGGCCTGCACGCCGATGGCGTCAATGGGAGCGCCGGCTGCCCGGATGGTTCTCACAATGTCGATGGTGTGCTGATTTTCGCTGGTCCATTCGATATTGTTGTAGTCATTCAGAATGAGGACGGCGTCCGGGCAGGCGTCCCGAGCCCAGCGGAATGAATTGCTTATCCACTCCCAGGTGGTATTGGTGCCACCACCGATGTTGTTGGCAAACACCGGAGTGGTATGGGGCGGTGGCTCATTGACCACATCAATCAGTCGCGTATTGGGAAAGCGGGTGCAGAAGCTGGTCATCCATTCGCGGATTTCTGCTTCGCCCACCGTCGATGAATTCGCGGGGGCCCCCGCGCCCCAGATGAATGTGTGTTCCTTGAAAATGATGTGGTGGTCTTCGGTATAGGCATAGACAGCGTCCAGCGCGCTCCAGTTGGCTTCTCCAGGAAACCGGGAATACACTGAGCCGAGCTTTCCAACGTTCTCCGGGGTGACCTGATCCCAGTAATCGGAAAATATCAGTCCATTGATGTCGAGCATTGCGGGGGAACCGGTGGTGGTGTTTCCCACAAATCGGGGAAGGTCCGGGTAGTCAACGGGTTCAGAATCCGTTTCGGAATCGGAGTCCGAATCAGATTCGGTGTCAGCATCTGTATCTGTGTCCATATCGGTATTGGAATCGGAATCAGAAACGGTATCGGTATCAGCATTTGTATCTGTATCTGTATCTGAGTCTGAATCTGTATCTGAGTCCGTATCGGCGTCGGAATCGGTGTCGGAATCTGAATCGGAATCGGTGTCGGAATCTGAAAACAGGTCGGCGTCGCTGCCGTTTATTTCTATTGTGTCTGAATCCGTCGCTGTGATATCCGGGGCGGTGGCGTGGGTGTTGTCCCCGGTGCTATCGGTGACGTCGGTACTCACGGCGTCTTTCTGTTGGCAGCCTGCAGGGAACGTTGCAAACACCACGGTAAAAACCGTTACCCTGAAAATGTGGTTTCGATAATTCATCGGTTGTCCTTCCAGTGCCTCGGGATTTATCAGGAGTTCATCTGAAATGTGAAAATTGAGCAGTCGCCACCCGAAGCGTGGTATATATTTGAAAAGAAATTTCAGTGAATCGCCAGTGAATTGCAACCGGGGGAGAATACCCAATGACCCATACGTCGATGTCTGACAAAATCAGATTCAGCTCGTTGAGCACCCTGCTCCAGGTTACTCAGGGGTTGGTGCAGACGTTGGATTTGAAACGGATTCTACAACGCACGGTGGATGGTGCGGCGTCATTGTTCGAATGGGGTTCCGCAGCCATTTATCTGTTGGATGGAGACCACTTTGTGCGTCTCCAGGCCACGTATCCGCCATTGCCTAAAGATTTTTCTCCGGAATTGGGGGTGGCTGAGTTGATGTCCCACCCGAGAATGGCGATGGCTATCAAGACGTTAAAGCCGGTGTACGTGGGAGACATGCTCGACAAGAAGCTCTCCGATGCGGAAAGAAGAGTGGTGGAGGAACGACACCTGCGAACGCTGTATTTTATACCGCTGCTGATGGATGGGAAGGCGACGGGAGCGCTCATTGTGGGATCCACGCGGGAGCGCGTGACCATTACGGAAGATGTTGCCGCCATGGCCGCAACCCTGGCCAATTTTGCAGCGCTTGCTATCCGGAATGCGCGCCTGTATGAAGAAAAGCAATTGTATATCGACCAGATGGAACAAACCATTTTAAAGTTGGAAGCGGAAAGATCGGCACGTGAAACATTGGAGCGCGAATTGCTTCAGGCGCAGAAACTCGATGCCATCGGCCAGCTGGCCGGGGGAATAGCCCACGATTTCAACAATCAGCTGGGGGGAATTCTCGGGTATGCGGAGCTTCTGCGATTAAAACTGAAAGATGAGCGGATGGCGGAGTATGCAGCCAGAGTGATTACCCTGGCGCAGCGATCGGCGGATTTGAATTCGAAGCTGCTGGCTTTTACCCGGAAAGGCCTGCTGCGAAATGTGCCGGTGAATGTGCATCAGCTCATTGAAGAGGTGGTGGGAATTCTGACCCATACCATTTCGAGAGGGATTGTCATACAGACCAGCCTGAATGCGGAGGTGGCAGAAACCATGGGCGACCCGGCTCAGATTCAGAATGCCCTGCTGAATCTGGGGCTGAATGCCCGGGACGCCATGGGAGACAGTGGCGTGCTGCAGATTGAAACGACCACAGTGCACATGTCGGATGTGAGTAATGAAGCGGGTTCATTTGTCCTGGAGGGGGGGACGTATCTGCAGTTATCGATTCGCGATACCGGATGCGGCATCAGCCCGGAGGTGGCCGCCCGGATATTTGAGCCGTACTTTACCACCAAATCCGAGGGGAAGGGAACCGGGATGGGACTGGCTGCGGTTTTCGGCACCATGAAGATGTTGAATGGCGCCGTTGAATTGGAAAGCGAACCGGGGGAGGGCAGTACATTTCGTCTGTATTTTCCGGTGCACCGGGAAGCCAGTGAGAAGTCCGATTCCGGAGACAATGCCGGGAAGAAGGAAATTTCAGGGCGCCAGATACTGGTGATTGATGACGAGGACGCCTTGCGCGAAGTATTTGCCGAACATCTATTGGCAGCGGGGTTTGTCCTTCATTCCTACACAGATGCCAGAAAAGCGCTGACATTCTTTAAAACAGCCTATGCCGACATCTCCCTTGTCGTGCTCGATATGATGATGCCCGAGGTTTCCGGGACGGACATGTTTTATCAGCTACGCGAGATTTCTCCCGATATCCCTGTAATTGTGGTTTCCGGTTATGTCGAGGAAAACCGGATTCAATCCCTGCTGGACAGTGGCGCCAGTGAATTTCTGCAGAAGCCGTTTCGGGCAGCGGAACTCATCCGGACCGTAAAGGACGTGCTGAATCGCCATCCGGTAGCGTGAAAGGGCTGCGATGTGACCGGAGGCGGTTCCCATTCCTGAAGACGTCAACCGCGTGCCAGAGGAGGAAATATGTCTCGCATCACCATTATTGACCAGATGGTTGTCTGACGACCGAAAGCTCAATATCGTTCATCCCGACAATTTCAACCGGGGGGACAAAAACTGGGCGCCCCTGATTCTTAAAGCCGGCTGGAAAAACTGGGCGCTCCTGATGCCCACCAGAACCACTGGACAGATGAGTTCCAGGCGACTCATCCAGTTGTCACGGCTTCGAATGTCGCATCAGTGAGGAATGTAGTTCATCAGAAAGTGTCGTTCCGGTTCAGCTTCACTGAACAATGTCATACGGGCAATACAGGGTCAGTTGCCTGGTTTGCAGTTGCTCGGGAAGAGGTTGGGTTGCGAAAAGCCGCTGATATGGAGTTTGAATGACGAAGCTTCCACTTTTCGTTCGGCGTGGAACAGATTGATTCGATATACTTGTCCCGGCACCATTCCAAAAGCGTTGTTTTCATCGATGCGAACGCTGCCCGTTTCAGGAATATGCACACCCCCCAGGTCCACTGCCAGTTGGCCGTTCACAAACACCCATGCGTCGTCATCGCCGGCAAACGTAAGTGTTGCAGGTGTCTCCGGGTCGTATATGAACCAGAATCCCAACTCTGATGTGAAATAGAAATTGTGTGTATGCGCTGCGTCGTTGTATCGCGCCTCCCAGGGCCATCCATACATGCCGTATTGGGCGGGAATCTTGGCGCATGCGTCTTCGTGAGTAATATCGGTAAGGGAATTTTCCATTGTACAGGCCGACGTTTCAAGGAGGTCATCCAGCGGAAAAAACAGTGGGGTGCCATCGTATTCATATGCCGGCGGTTCACATGCCGGTGAGGTACCGGTGGTATCCCATGGGCAAACCACACATCCGTATTCCGCACAGTCGACATAGAGCTCGCCCCCTTCTCCCTGCCAGTAGTCCGGGGGCAACGATTCACCTGTCTGACTGCCCGGATCCGGCGCATACCCCATCCAGGGTTCTCCATTATCGCCGAATCGGTTGACATATCCTCCTGCACCGTCGGCATACAATATCATTTGCGCTGTTTTTGCGGGTTCTCGGGTATACCAGGTATCCAGATTCTGAATACACCCCGCATTGGGGCCGGCAGACACGGGTTTCCCCTGGCTGTTCAGTTCATTCCCAACAAGCCCCAGTGTCAGAGTAGTGCAGGGAGGGGTACCAAAATCTTCGTCAACATCGCTGGTTGCCGCGAAATCCCGATAAATCACATCGATTGCAACCGTCTCGGGGCAGCTGCTCCCCGTTCTGCATGGACGTTGCTCACAGGTGAATCCGGTTTCTACCTTGCAGACGTTGCTGCAGCCATCCCCATTTATCAGATTGCCGTCATCGCACTCTTCGCCGAGAACCAGACCATCGCCGCATTCGGAGACGCATGCCCCGGAAGAACAGTTCGGTTCAGTTGTGCACGCAACGCTGCAGCCGTCAAACGGCACGGTGTTGCCGTCGTCGCATCCTTCCCCGTCTTCAATCGTGGAATTACCACATTTTCCAGGAAGATCTGTATCGGTGACTGTATTTGTATCGATGGCTGTATCTGTGACAGACTCCGTATCCGCAATAGTGGCCGTATCTGCTGTTGTCTCAGTGTCAACGACCGACGCGGTATCAATGATCGACGCGGTATCTGTAACGGTGGCAGAATCTTCGGTGGTTGCAGAATCTGCAACAATTGCGGTATCTGTAAATGTCGCGGTATCGATAGTGCTGTCTGAATCAGACACTGAATCCGCTACACACCCGGATACACCATTCACTTCCATACAGGTGGTACCCGTCAATGCGCAGTTTTGTGAATTGACCCAATGGGTACCATCGCATTGCTGCAACATACCCAGCTCGCAACGAAAGGCAAGCACGATGCAAGTGCTGGTGTCAGTCCCTGATGTAATATCAGAATCCGAATTGGTGTCCCCTTCGGAACTGCCGCAGCCGCTGAGCAACAGCACTGTCAAAACGGCGGTCCAAATCAGCGCCCATCGTCGCTGACCATAGTGGAGAACCATATATCTTTTCATTTCACAAACTCCTTTTCAGTGTTTTCTACAGTATTCTTCTGTCGCATTCACAGTAGGGTTGTAAGATTATACAAAATTAAACCCCGTCATGCCAGCAACGTTTGAACCCGGTAGGTACAAAAGCCATATTTGCGTCTGCCTACCTTTCAGCGACATCGCCGATTTTTTGTTCACGCTTGAATTCGCATCCATAAAAATTGCGCCCCTGGTTCCCCGCGGGGATGACGGATTGGGTTACTCAGGTTTCCAGCCAGGTGATCTACATCGATGCTCTCTTATCTAGCGGTGGGATTGGTCTTTTTTGACCAGAGGCAGCTGGATGACAAAGCAGGCGCCCTGCTTCTGTTCATCGTCAATCCAGATGACGCCGTTGTGCTCCAATACGATTTTCTTTGAAATGGCCAGCCCCAGTCCGGTGCCGTCTTCCTTGGTCGTGAAATACGGCTCAAAGAGGGACGGATGGTGCTCCGGGAGAATTCCAGGGCCGTTGTCGGAGAAACGGATGGCAACTTCGTGGGTTCGGTTGATTTCTGTCACCCGGATAATGACTTCGGGATGGGGGACTTCGGCGTTGTACATGGCTTCCGACGCATTGCGAATGAGGTTGTCCACCACCCGTTTCATCATCATGGCATCGATGGAGACCAGAAGACCCGGAGGCGGAAACTCAAAAAGCAGCGACAGGTCGTGCTGTTCGGCTACAATTTCCAGGGTGGCTTCGCAGTCCCGGAGAAATTCGCCCACGTCCGTGGGTTCGGGAGAAATCTGCGGTAATTTGGCAAAGGAGGAGAAATCGGTCACCAGCCGCTTGAGGGTGTGTACTTCTTCTTCAATGATATCTACCGATTGATCCAGCAGGCGTCCGAATCTGGGGTCGTTGGCTTTGTATTTGTTTTTAAGCTGCTGGGCCGCCAGTTGAATGGGGGTGAGGGGGTTTTTGATCTCATGGGCGAGACGCCGGGCAATTTCCTGCCAGGTGCTGATTTTCTGCAGATATTCAATGCGCGCTCTGGTGGAAGCAATCTCGTCGACCATATTGTTGAAGGAATTGATGAGCTCCGCCACTTCGTCCTGTCCACCGGCATCCACCCGGACCTCCAGGTTGCCTTCGGCCACTTTCCGGGTGGCGAGATTCAGGGTATGCAGCCGGCGCGTGAGCTTGCGGGTCCAGAAGGCGCCCTGCCAGACGCTGATCAACACGATGAGGCCGATAAAGATACCGTAAATCATGATGACCCGCTGGGAGAGGTAGTCCCGGGGCGCCCGGAAGAGCGCCTCGTAGGTCTCCGTACTGTGGGCGGCCTGCTTGAAATTGACGGTGATATCCCGGTTGACGCCGAATACCACTTCAACGTTGCCGCAGAATGGGTGGTTCAGGGAGGCGTTGCGGGTGACGGAGCGGAATCGCGTGTCGTCCATGGGGTACTGGACCACCATGGAATCATTGTGGTCCAGGGTGATGGAGATCTGTTTGATTTGCGCGGTGCGAATCATCGAGCGGAGCACTTTTCGGATTTGTTTTTCGTCGCCTGCATCGCAGGCCCGTGAAAGTCGCGCGGAGTCGGCCACCCGCATCATGAAGCTGTCGTGGCCCGCCTTGATGGTCTCAATGTAGTCTTTGTACACGGTCACACTTTTGGACAGACTCTCCGAGATGTCCCGGTTCAGGCCAACCCCGAGAGATGTCTGCACCGCCTCGGTCACCAGATACAGGGATACCACAATAGGCACGACGGCGGTGATGATGAGGGTCAGTACAAATTTGACATCGAGTCGCCTGATCATGGTTCCAGCCACTGGCTGATGAACCGTATGGTCTTTTCAGCCCTTGCGATATTCCGGTCCACAAAGTAGCCGACAAATGATCCGAAGTAACTGCTCGACCCCGCATCGCGGAATCCCCCGGAGGGTCTGGAAATCCACCGCTGAATATTGCGAACCATTTTTTCGGACACCGGATTGGCTTCGACAACCGCCTTGATTCGATACTTGCCGGGCGGCAGGTGACTCGCCACCGGTGTACGCCAGATGACTCCTGCTGTTTTCATGACGTCGCGAATGGTTTTCAGTCGGGTGGCCCGTTTTCCGCCGGAATCGTTGACGGTGATGACAAAATGTTCTTCCCAGAGGTCATACACCACATGGACCGTTCGGGCCCAATAGGAGACCTGTCGGCCCTTTTCATCTTCGATAACCAGTTGAACCACCAGACGGGTGGGCAATCCCGATTTCAGTTTTTCCTGTACGCCGGAGGTGAAGACATCCCGGTAACCGAAAGTGACCATAAGCCTTCCGTCCTGGAGCTGGTGGCCCACTTTGCGAATGGGCATATCCTGGGCTCGGGTGGACATGGCATGCATGGAGAGCGCCGCCAGAAACACAGAGGCAACCACAAATCGATTCATTGTGTGTACCGGATTGATCATTCTGTCGTCTCCTTGCGGATGGGGGGAATCAGTTGCAGCACGCTGGCAAAGGAGAACGTGAAAATACCCACTGACGTGTCAATCCGAACGCCGAAATCGCCGGTCAGGTCGATAGGCAGCTGGTTGGAGTACAGTTCTGCGGAACTGGTCAGGAGGAATACGCCCGTGCGGACGAACAGGTTGATGCCATACAGATTGCCGCTGCCCCGGTAGAGCGGCCTGGACCATTCGGTGGAAACGCTGAGCACGAGGTCTTCATACCACATATTTTTGATGGCGGTGTCCAGGATGGCGGGGTGCAGGTTGGTGAAGTTCAGCCCCAGTTTGCGATCGGGAACAAATGCAGAGTAGTCCCCCACAAAAAATTGCTCAAAGAATGGGGCGTTTCCGCTGATCAACCCGGCCAGACCTTCCACTCCGATAGATTGGCCATTCTTGCCGAAGGGAAACAGTATCCGGTGGCTGAGTTGAAATTTGACGAATTCGTAGTCGGACCCGAACAGCGGGTGAGACAGCTCGACGGAGAGCTGGGTTTTCGCACCGTCTGATGGCAGTACCGGGTGGTTGGTGGTGTCCACCGTGACGCCGAAAAGCGCGCTGGTGAGAACCGAGTCGTCCGGTTCCATGTATGGCGCGAAATCGATGGAACCGTCGTCATCGGAGGGAATGTCATTGCTGTCGACAACTCTGGGTTCGTCCCGGAGGATGTTTTCGAAACGCAGGTCACACCAGAAAAAATAGTCGGTGAGCAGGTTGTATCCCGTTCCCAGTCTGATTCCGGCACGTCGATACTCAATGATCTCATATGTGTTGGAAATGGCGTTGTCCCCGGGCCCGGGCAGAAAGTGGTTGCCAAAGTATTCTTCGGCTTCGGCAAACAGGCCTTCCACATGAATGCCAAAGCGGGAGTTGAGGAAATGGTTATCGCGCAGATAAATGCGGTAGGCGCTCTGGTCCGCACTGGCCGCCAGCATTCCGCCCAGTTCGATGCCCGTTCCAAGCAATGATCTTTCCTGCAGGCCAATGCTGCCAAAGGGCACAATCTGATCTTCGTTGGGCAGAATCTGGGTCATTCCCATAGACAGATCATTGACCACGATGGTGTTGCGCTCCAGAATGCGGATTTCGAGAATCACGTATCCGCGGGCGGTACCTTTTTTCAGTTCAAAGTTGACGGTTCGAAACAGTCCACTGGCCAGCATGCGATACCGGGCTTCGTCGAGTCGGGCATCCTCAGCGGCGAAAAGCTCCCCGGGGCGGATGTCGAGGTAGCGCAGGATGACTGAACGCAGGGTTTTTCGATTGCCCCGGACATCCACTTTTTCCAGGTGATAATACACCACGGGAGACTGGGCATCCGGATTCGATGAAAGCGATTCGTCGACATCATCCGTATCCACACTTTGCCAATTGACTGTGTTTTCCTGGGCGTACCCGACGGCTGGAAGACCAAAGATAAACGCCAGACAGATCACCTTCAGACAGTTGAGAAATGATAAATTCACGAAGACCTCATAAACTTCTTTCCGCCAAATCGTGCGCCCAGACCGGCAGCGACAACGCCGGGGGTGCCGAATAATGAAGATGCAATAAAAAAATCAGAGCTGACCACGCTGCCGGCAATACCAATACCGATAGCGATGATGATGGCGGCCAGAACGGTTTCTGCAACTTTCGCATCCCGGGCCAGCCGGCTGATGAGCACCCCCGATGAAAAATACAGTACTGTTGCCGCGCCCAGAGCGGGGAACAGTACGGGCAACAGTCGGGTCTGAATGCCCGTCTCGCCCAATTTGAACTCGGTGACGGTTGCATTGAAAAACAGCCAGCTGAAAACCACAAGGAGAATCACCGAAATGGCCCACACGCCCATGAAAACAAAAATGGCGGCAAGCAGCCACCGCTTTTCGAATCGGTGGACAAATGGCACGACGGGTTTGGGCTGCGCTTCAATCATTCCGGTGGACACTTTCAGAATGGCCCCGCAGGAGGCGCAGTATTGGTTGCTCTGTGGATTGTCCGTCCCACATTTTCGACATTTTCCAATATTCAGTTCGTTTTCCATATTATTTGTCGGGGTAATCCAAAATTTGTGAGCAAAAATTTCATTCTCCGGAATTAAAACGAATATCCGTTTCTTTTTAAACAGTTTTACGTGATTTGTGCAGACAAGTCCACTGGCAGAACCCGCCCCCGAAGGGGGGAAGTGGATTTTGTGTCCTCTTTTGTAGTCAATTTCATACTTAGAAATGGCGTTTTGAATTAGGCGCCTTAAGAATTGAAGTTTAAAGAGGTAGTAAATGTTCAGGATGATTTGCTTAATGATATTTGCCGGCGCATTTGCCGGCGCAATGGGATGTGAAGATCCGGGCTATGATCAGATTCCCGGAGACGGGGCATCCACAGATGGCGACAGTGACAGCGACAGTGACAGCGACAGCGATGGGGATGCCGATGGGGACGACGATACCGGCTGGTACGTGCCATCCGACGATCCGGATTGCAAGACCGCCATTGATATTACCCTGCGGGATTTCAATACCGGGCACCCGGATATGGAGCGCGCCGACAACGGTTGGGGGCCCCTCGCCGGGGTGCTGGAATCGGAGCTGGGGGAAGACCGGAAGCCCGTGTTCGCAGATGCCATGGGGGCGTACACCTGGAAATCCAATAATGGCAGCGGCGATCTGGAGCGAAACTGCTGGGATTCGGGGCCGGGCACCGAGGAGCAATGTTACATGGGGACCATTCCCATGTTTGAGGGCGCGGAGTCCTTCTACGATTGGTATCACGACACCGCGGCCAGCAAGCGGTTTGAAAAATCAATTGAGCTGACCCCTGACCCCCAGCGGCGGGGGGTGTTTGTCTATGACAGCGACGCGTTTTTCCCCCTGTCCACCGCGGAGGGGTTCGGGGAAACACCGGCCAATGCCGGGCAGAATTTTCTGTTCACCACCGAGATGCACCTGAAGTTCAAGTATGTGGCCGGTCAGAAGTTCACCTTCAGCGGCGACGACGATCTCTGGATTTTTGTGAACGGCAGAATTGCCCTGGATCTGGGGGGACTGCATCTGCCGTTCACCGGGACCATCGACTTTGACGCCAGGGCTGAAGAGCTCGATATTAAGCCCGGATATGAGTACGACATGGACATCTTCCACGCCGAACGGCACACTTCCCAGTCCAATTTTCATCTCGAGACCAATATCAGCTGCTTCACCCCGAATCCGATTATTGTGGAATAATTCTATTCCGTGAAAACGTGGGTCTTTGCTTTGAGGGGGCGGTATTTTACGAAATACATTGCCAAATCGAAGCCGTGTTTGATTTTCCATTTTAATGAGAGATTGGAAAGAGAAGGCCAGAACAGGTTACAGCGATCGCACGGTTCAAACTGAAGCCGCTTTCCCGTGCGATGCATGGTGCGGACCAGGGTGGCCTTTCTGTTATTGAATACATCCAATACGCTGTCGTTGACCACACTGCCAAAACCGTACTCTCCTTCCTGATCCATGCAGCAGAGAGTGGTTTCGCCGTTTGAAAGTATGTCCAGCCGGTTGATGTGTTCGCAGGGATAGGGGGGTACCGGCAGATCAGAGTGAATGTCGCCCTTATAATTGAACAATCCCACGGTCATGGGTTTTACACCCAGATTCGCGCACAGCCGTTTGAATTCTGCAATTTCGCTTTTCTCGATGTCATCCACCAGGGTGATGCGCACGACTATCTCCGGCGCCACCCGCCCTTTTTCATTTGCGGTGGCAAGATACCGCAGATTTTCCATGGTTTTCTCAAATGGAAGGCCTACGATTTTTTCGTATTTCGTTGGGTTGATGGTATTGAGCGAGATGTACAGTTTGCTGACATTCAGTTTTCTGAGTTCATCGGCTTTGGCGGGAGTGAGGGCCGCACCATTGGAGTACAGTCGGAGCGCGGTGTTCGGCAATTTTTCGTTGATGTAGCTCAGACGTTCGAAAATGTGGGGGTCCACAAATGGTTCGCCTTGCAGGAACGGTTCAACGGCCGGCAGCGGGAACCGGGTGCAGTCATCCACAATTTTCTCAAACAGCTCCCCACTCATCACCCGCCGCTCCCGGGCCAGCGAATTATTGGGGCAGAAGGCGCATTTGGCATTGCACCGATTGGTGGTTTCGATGGCAACCAGCCTCGGATATTCTGTCATACTGATAACCCTTTTTTACAATATGTTGTCGAAACGATTTGATTCGGATGTCGACTTTTTATTGCCGGTTAATATACCTGAAAGTGCTCATTTTTGAATGGTAATTCGATCGGGGACATTGGGGAAGCGGCTGCCGATATTTCAATCGGGTTTAGAATATTTTCGGCGCTCGGTCTTTTTTTGAGCTGTTTGAGGCGGGGTTCCTCACTATGAAGTGACAAAAGAAATCTTGCTTTTTTTTTCCGTTAAGGACTATAAAAGTCGCTAAATTTTTAAAAATCACAAAAAAGACGTTGGAAACAGACAACTTGATTTCAACATAGGCGGGAGTCGACATGTCAAAAAAAGTTGAGAATATTCCATTACTTAGAGCGAAAGAAAAATTCGGGTACAGCCTGGGGGACCTTGCGAGCAACCTGTTTTGGATGACATTCATTTTTTACGGAATGTTTTTCTACACCGATGTGTTCGGATTGCCTGCTGCAATGGTGGGCACCATGTTCGGTATCACCAAACTGTGGGATGCCATCAATGACCCGATGATGGGAATAATCTCGGATCGCACCAATACCAATATGGGCAAGTATCGTCCATTCCTTCTCTGGATGTTTGTACCATTCGGAATTATTGGTTTTTTTGCGTTTTACACTCCCGATTTAACAGTAACCGGCAAGCTGGTTTATGCCTATATCACCTACACGTTGATGATGATGGTGTACACTGCCATCAACATCCCCTATTCCGCGCTGATGGGCGTTCTGACCCCCAGTTCCAAGGATCGCACGAGCATTTCATCGTACCGATTCGTGGCGGCATTTGCCGGTGGCATTGTGGTGCAGCTGGTCACGGTTCCCATGGTATCCGCGACGGGCGCCGGGTCGACTGATGTAATCACAATTAAAAATACCGGTAAAAATGAAATTGTTATCACCGAAGCAGGCGTTGGCACGGTGCAGTTGCAGGCGACCTACAAATCGATTCTGCCCACTCCCAGAACCTGGCAGCAGGAAGTACTGGCGAAGTTCAATTCGATTGTGACCGATGACCAGCACAAACAGCTGACCACCAATATCTGGGTGAATACCCCGGAACGCCTCGAGGAAATCAAACCCGACGGACATGCTGAAAAAGTTGTGGCGGACAAGCAGATACTCGGGGGCAACTTCTTCCTGGAGGAAGGATTCGGCCAGAAGAAGGTTGATCTCAATGCGCTGTTCAATCCGACGGTGGTGGTTCTGGAACCTCCTGCGAAAATTGGTTCGGACACAAAAGCGGAATCTCTCAAGGATGTGCTGAAGCGGGATGCGGGTCTCACCGATGCGGATATTGCGGTGATTGCAGACAATTTTGGTGGGGCTTCCGAAGTCCGCAAGGACGATTTGACCGCTCTCTTTGCCGCCCTGAAAAACAACGATGCTGGAAAGTGGACAAAGGCAGCTGAAATTGCGCTGTCGCCTGAATACGAAAAAGCGCCTCCGCTGGAAGTAATCAAAAAGGAAGCCAATTGGGATTCGTCGGCCACATTGAAAGTGGTTGACCAGCAGACCGGGTTTGAGTTCACCATTGGATTGTACGCGCTGCTGGCCATGGCATTGTTTTTCTTTACTTTTGTCTCCACCAGGGAGCGGGTTAAACCATCCAGGGATGCCAAAACGTCTGTGGGAAAAGACTTGCTCGATGTGGTTTCGAATGTGCCTTGGTGGATTGTGGGAATCATGGGATTGTTCTCGATTGCCCAGGTGTGCATCCGCAATGGCGTGGTGATGTATTATTTCAAATATTACATTAAAGACATTGAAGCCTCCGTGCCATTCATGCTGTCGGGTACAGTCATGAACCTGATTGGCGTGCTGGCCACGGATTGGCTGACGCGGGTATTGGGCAGCAAAAAACGCGTGTACATGCTCTGCTCATATCTTACTGTGGCCACCATGCTGCCCTTCATGTGGCTGGATTCCGAAAGTCTGCTGCTCATGTTTGCCCTCACCACTCTTGGCGGATTCCTGTCTGGACCGCTGTCTCCCATTGTTTGGGCCATGTATGCGGATATCGCAGATTACTCCGAATGGCGAAAGGGAACGCGCGCCACGGGTCTGTTCTTCTCTGCGGCAACGTTTGCCCAGAAGATGGGATGGACGCTCGGTGGGATGCTGGCGGGACTGTTGCTGTCCTGGTATGGTTTTCAGGCCAACATGGAACAGAGTGCAGAGGCCATTACCGGTATCAAGGCACTCATGAGTTGGATTCCGTCCATTGGCTGCTTTGTGGCCGGTACAGTGGTCTACTTCTACAAACTTGACGATGCGTTCATGGAAAACGTTGTCGGCGAACTTGAAGAACGCCGTGCGAAAGAAAAGGAATCCGAAGTGGAATCCGAATCCGAATAGATCTGTTGAATCGCCAATCGCGTTGGCATCCTGCTTTCCCCCCTTTTTTTTAATTGATTTGTTGCAATTGTACTTTGTTATCGTTGGGTGAAGTTCTGTGCTTCAGGAATCATTGCCAGGATCAAATGAATCGATGGGACTTGGGCATGGTTGGCGGATTCCGCGAGTGACATGGGTGTAAATCATGGTGGTATCAAGACTTTTATGTCCGAGAAGTTCCTGAATCTGGCGGATGTCGACGTTTTCTATGAGCAATTGTGTTGCAAAACTGTGTCTCAAAGAGTGAACAGAAGCATGCTTTTCAATACCACTTTTCAGAAGGGCTTTAGAAAATGCGCGTTGAATGGCCTTGGGATGCACATGATGCCTTCGAACCTGACAATTTCTGGGATCGACAGATAAGTCAGATTGTGGAAATACCCATTGCCAACACCATTGTGTTTGGGCCCCTGGATACTTCCGTGCTAGAGAATAGGGCATGTACACAGCGCCACAATTGTTTCCCAGATCGTGGATGTGGAGTGCTCGGGCTGATTCGAGCTGAATGGATAGCGGCTTTGTGAGTATCGTCGGCAGCAATGTAGTGCGATCCTTTTGACCTTTGCCGTCGCGAACCGTAATGGATTTCAAATTAAAATCTATATCCTTTACTCTGAGCCGAAGGACTTCCTTCAGTCGCATGCCGGTGCCATAAAGAAGTTGACAGATCAATAGGAATTTCCGATCCAGGTTGTTGAGGAGTTTTTTAACCTCTGTTTTTGACAGAACCACCGGTAGGCGATTGCCTTTTTTGGCTCTGACGCTATTAGCGATGTTATCCAGAGGTACGGCAAGTACTTCGTTGCATAGCATCAACAAAGCAGCGAACGCCTGGTTTTGAGTTGATGCGCTTACCTTGTCTATTACAGCAAGATGACTGAGGTATTGCTTCACATGACTGCTGTCGGGGTAAGACACCTTCAATACATCCTGGCAATAATTTAAGAATCGTCGCGACCATGAAATATATGCGCGTTCGGTACTTAAAGACAGGTGGCGCAGTCGAATGGCCTCCTGAAGACTGTACAGCGCGTTTTGAATATTCAATTCGTCAACCTGCTGGCGTGACTTTGTAACAGACAGATCGCTGGTATGCGAATAATGAGTCAGATACAGCTTAATTGCCATGGCGGCCTGGTTTATTTGCCAGTGTTCCCATTTTTCCGATTCAATGAGGTGATCAAGAAACTTTGAGGTCAAGTAGGCGCGATCACGGCCAGGAAAGCGAGTCTGAAGTTCAAGATATTGTCGAAGCCAATGAACTGCGTACGGAACAACAAAGTCTGGCACCAAACGACGTTCTTTTAAGAAGCGGGCATATCCTTCGAGTGTTTCCTGCATGCAAAAACTACCTTTCCTTCTGTAATTGAGATGACAAAATTCGGAAACGGGATGAACTTCGACTGGAAGCGGAAAAAGTTGCAAAAAAATTTATTTGTGACGGAAATTAATTGTTCTGATTATCAGACAGGACACATAATATTAATAAGTGGTTCTTCATTTTATTGGACGTCTCCAATAAAATGAAATGCTCTAAGGCACGATGTTGAATCTATGAGAACATGAAAGTCGTTCAGAGTGGGATGTGTGTGAATGAATATGTAGTTATGAGTTGAAAAGAATCAGTCGAGACGAAATTTGAACCAATACAAATGATTGCTAATTACCATGCTAGAGAATCAAGTATTCAATATTCATTTTTTTAAACCCATGTCCCAGAATAATAGTTATGTCGCTAAAGACCGAAGTTCACGGTTAAAATATTGGAACGGTAGCGGCGGATCTTTGACATTTTTGAAGCCGCGCATTGCGCGAGAATAATAGCACAATCGCAATGTGTATTGAGTGAAGGTAGTGAGTGAAGGTATCTGTTCAAATGGCTTCAGGTGCCGTCTTACTCGAATAAACAGTCAAGGACCGTTTAATATGTATTGCGTGAAGGTATCTGTTCAAATGGTTTCAGGTGCCGTCTTACTCGAATAAACAGCCAGGGACCGTTCATTGTCGATTTCCATAGCCGGGCAACACGATCTATTTTCCTCTGCGTTAAACAGAATCTGAACGCACCCAAAAAGTTTGTTTCTTAACCGAAGAAAAAGGGATAGAATTTGCCTTTGCGAACATAACAACCGCTTGCAGGGGACACCCAACCGCGCGAACGCGCGGCCGGGCGCCCCTGAAGCGGAGCGTTAGCCGCAATCAGATTCCGCGATACTGTCTGACATGATAGGTACGGCTGGTCGTTTATTTGGAGGGCCAAGCTTTTTGTATGTCGGCGGTGCTTCAATAAAATGTAGTATGTAACATTTTTCCAATTTTAATTCAAATTGAAGAAATTCTGGTAGAACGATGACAACTTTTATTATGTCCGCGTCATATTGGCCTGAAGTAACATTAAGAATTTTAAAAGTAGCAGTGGGAGAACACGGATTCCAATGGCTACATTCTGAGTAATCATCAATTTCCAATAGCGATACACGAAGTATTGTTGAATATTGTTTAGCGTTTTGTGTGTGAGGATTCGGGGCTGCATTTGGGGCAAAAGATTTCGTAGTAACTTGATTATGTTCTGTGATTTCTGATTTGTTATCCATTGGGTTATTTTTTATTGATTGCTGAGGAACTTCTTGGATATTCTGAGAATACTTAACATTTTGTTTCTTATTGCATGATAGAAGAAATGCTACCGTACAAAATACAATTAATTTGAATTGAAAAGTATTCATGAATCTTATGACAGCGAATAGTAAAAAAGGTTTCAAAAAATGTCGAGCGGCTAACAAGCGTTTGCAGGTGGACACTGCACCGCGGGTTCCCCGCGGCACAGCGCCCCTGAAACGCGGCGTTATGTCGCTAAAGACCGAAGTTCACGGTTAAAATATTGGAACGGTAGCGGCGGATCTTTGACATTTTTGAAGCCGCGCATTGCGCGAGAATAATAGCACAATCGCAATGTGTATTGAGTGAAGGTAGTGAGTGAAGGT
>JBNKCR010000080.1:0-14947 GCA_050287845.1 Polyangia bacterium | reverse complement strand
CTCGCTCATGGATGCCTATCTGCGGCGCCATCATCTGCTTGACGACGCACCGGATGAAGACGTTATCGATTTGTCCATGTATGAAACCGGCAGCCAATGTATTTATGATCTTCTGAGCCGAGCACAGGAACGCACCGGTCCGGACTGAGCGTCCGCTCATTCATTCAGCACACATCGAAGCCAACCCGGAAGCACCTTGAACGGGATGCCCCTTCCTGGAAAGTACCTGTTGATGCAGTGCTGGGTGCTGGGTAGTGTAAAAAATTTCATACCAATCATAAATTGATCATAATTCAAATAAAACATTCAGAAGTTCGAATCGAAATTTCAAAAATGTCGGCATTTTTTTTGGGTTTAATTCGACGGTGTCGGTTGACATCATCCGGAACAACACAATCGAGCCTGGAATTCTACGGCCCGCCCCTAATTGTTGGGCCCGCCCCTAATTGTTGCTCCGTCCCCTACGGTCCTTTGTTGCTCCGTCCCCCTACGGTCCTATTTGTTGCTCCGTCCCCCTACGGTCCGGTCCTACGGTTCTACGGTCGCTACGGTCTACGGTCGTCCCCCTACGGTCCCCGTTCCCCTACGGTCCCCCTCGCCCCCTACGCTCCTACGCTCGTCCCCTTACGCCTTGGAAGCGGATGAACATTGGCTTCGTCCGTTGTTGCGAATGGCGTAGCCGAATAAACAGTCGCTTTCATGCATCTGCACACGGATGATTTACCGAGTATTTTGGAAGTGTTATTCTATTCTTGTAAATTCCAGCACCAGTGCCATGTCTTCGCAAACCTCTTCAAGGGTATCTCTCAGCACAACGGCATCCAGCGTTTTCGGGATACTGATTTCACCACGGACCCTGAACATGGGTGTGCCGACAAACGCTATATTAATCATTGATGTATCCATGCTGATAACACTGACGCCCGCATTGGCCATGGCGGTGCTGAGGCGGCTGACAATGCCAGGCTGATCGTGGCCGGTGGCCTCAAAATGCCAGTGGTTGGCCGAAACAGAGGACGCTGCGGGGCCTGGCGTTCTGAACTCACAGCGGATGGACAGCTGGCTTTCCAGTGATGCACAGTCTTTCTTTATGGCTGCCATGGCATCCTGACATGCGGAGAAGAGAACGATGAGAGCAAAATCGCCGGCAAGTGTCGCCATCCGACTATCTTCAAAGTTACCACCGTTTTCATGGATGATGGACGAAATGCGGGATACGATTCCCGGTTTATCCGGACCAATAGCAAAGAGCACCATCTGCGTTGTCATAGGGTTCCTCCAGGTGAAACAGATCTTTGGGCCACATATTATCATACCACGGGGGTATCGAAAAATTACTGGCCTGAATGAATGAGAAGAAACGTATGCTCAGCTATCGCAGGGGCAGTTTGATGTGACTGAACTACGCCTATCCACTTCATGCGCATTATTCGAGGGCAGTGATTCGCATGAGTTTTGGGGTATGATGTCAGATTGCAGATAGACGGGTCCCCTGTAAGAGCCAAAACAATGCTTTACGCAGGGACCGGAGGGTGGGTTAGTCCTTGAGCGTCGATTGCAATAACACCAGGCAGGTAACGGTGAAATTGCGCCTGACAAAAGAGGTTGACTTAATGTATTAGCAGGTTTCGTGCCAACTGGTAATGCACTGTGTAGATTCATATATTCCGGGATTCTACGGGGTAAAAGCATGCTTTTTTATGTCTATTGTGATATCAGATTTTCGGTTCTGCAATTGGGACATTTCTAAAGCGAATATTTCACCAGCGGGTCAAATTTAACCGGGAGAGGGATATTGCTGAGATTCAGACGTCAGGTTCATTCGGGAAGAGGGATTGTTTCGCAGTTTTTGCTGCCGCTTTCTGTTGCAGTGTTTTTTCAACTGGGCTGTGGCGCCGGATGCAGCTGTGCCAGAAGGAACAGTGAAGCGGTTGGCGCAGATACAGAAACGGAGATGCCCGTATCGTTGGAAAGCGAAAAGAGGCAAGCCGGAACGAAGTCTGTGGATACCGATGTGGATTTGGTGTCAGTGGGCCGGGACGTGGAGCTGGGCAGATACGATGAAGCCCTTGCCAAACTCGATGGAATTGTGCTGCTGTCAGATAAAACGAGATATCTTGGGGCATTGGCGGAGTTCGCAAAGAAGAATTACACCGGAGTCGTCTCGCTATTGTCCGCGGATATCCGATACAGTCATTCTGATTTGCGCTTTCGGGCGAAGAAGCTTCTGATAAATGCACTCGAAGAGCTGGGTCGCTGCGACGAGGTCATTACAATTGTTGCTGAATTGATTGAACCGCCGGGACTGGCGAAAAGTGAACAGAGAGATTTGTTGGAAAAAAGAGGGGATTGTCAGCTGGTCGTCGGTGAATACGATGGGGCGTATGCCAGCTTCGATATGGCGAAAAAACTGGCGGGCCCTGACAGAAGTGATTCGCTCAGGGTGAAAATGGGTCGGGCGCTGATTGGCGATGAACATCCCGATGAAGCAGTGGAAATACTTGCGCCGTTGGCGCTCCATTCAAATCGAAAGAAGATTCTGAAAGACGCTTATACACTGCTTCACGAAAATGGGTTGCTGCCCCGGTGGTCCACTTCAGAAAAAATGACGCGCATTGAGCAACTTGCGGCCAGCAAGAGTTGGGACGATGCCCTTCTGGCGATGAGTGATCTCGAAAAGGAGACTGCATCTTCGGAGGTGAAAAATGAGTTGAGGTGGCAAAAGGCGCGGGTCCTTTTCAGTCGACGCAATCATTATGCCGAAGCGATGGAAATACTTTTAAAAGTGGCAAGGGATGGCGGTTCCCATAGTGATGATGCTGCCTTCATGTCTGCGCGCGCGCTTGCCAGAATGGATAGGGATGAAGCAGCGATTGTTGCCTTTCGGGGGTATGCAGGCAAGACCGCGAATGACAGGCGCGCAGCAGAGGCCCGATTTCAGGCTGCCCGGTTGGAGTACTATCTCGGTAAACACAAACAGGCGCTTCGGAATTTTCAGGCGCTGGTGGGGGATGGCAAACACAGGCGCCGGAACCGGTTGACTGGTGGAACGGAAAGAGATGCATTATTTCTGGCAGGCATGTCTGCGTTTCTGTTGAAACGATACAGCGAAGCCGGGGAGTTTTTTGATGCGGCATCCGTTGGCTCCGGAAGTCGGGAGGCAGTTGTACGCAACCGATACTGGAGTGCAGTTTCTTTGCTGATGATAGACAAGGACAGGGGCGCCAATGCGCTGAGAGAGCTGTGTCGTTCAGATTCGACGAGCTGGTATGCCCTGTTTGCCGGCATTCGACTGCATGATGCCGGATTAACCACAGACGGGTGCGCCATGGTGCTTCCGGATACGGTGTCGGGTGACGCGAAAGCTCGGAAAGAGATCGGGAAGAGGAGGACGGGAACGGGGACGAAGCCAGGGGTGGATACCGGGCAGGGGACGGAGGAATCGGGGAAGAAGTCTGGAAAATACACCAGCGAGACGGAGGGAGAACTTTCACAGAAATTGGAAAATTCGTTTCCGAAAAAGACGCCTGAGATGCCGCTTGCCCAGATTTCCAGTCGAGCGGCGCTTTTTGCATCAATGGGGCTGTTCCGTCCAGCTGCCGAGGCGCTTTACGCTGTGGATAAGGCAAAAAAGTCCCCCGCGTCGAGAGCGGATTTCATCCTCCATTATCAGCAACTGGATGCACCGCAGTACGCGATTCGGAATGCGAGTGCCGGATTGGACTGGGAGAATACAGACACATCTGATCAGTGGCTGGCATATGTGGCTTATCCGACACCCTACGCCTCTCTGGTTATGGAACAGGAGACACGTCACTCGTTGCCGCCATACCTTATTTATGCCATTGCGCGAAAGGAAAGTCTGTTTGATCCCCATGCCGTCTCATATGCCGGAGCCATGGGTATGATGCAGATGATGCCGACCACATACGAGGCAAATCGAAAGCGTGCCGGTTTGCCTGAGCTGGGTGTCGGCGCACTCCCAACTCCGGCAGAGTCGATTATCGCCGGTGGATTTGAATTGGCGCAACTTCTGGAGCAATTTGAAGGAAATATTCCGCTGGTCATCATGGCGTATAATGGTGGTGCGCGAGCCGTAAAACGATGGCTGAGCCGCTCCGGTGAGTTTTCAACCGATGTGTTTGTGGAAAAAGCCGGTTTTGCTCAGACTCGAAATTATGTAAGACGCGTGTATCAGAATTTTGTCCGGTATTCTCAGTTGTATCATTCTCCGCCTCCGCCATTACCCCGTCATGTCCGCATGGAGAGAAAATAATCCAGACGCGAGTTGGTCAGCTGGATTTCTGATTCAGTATATCCAGAACGCGGTGGGCGACATCATGGATGTTTCCGGCGCCAACAGTGATAAAGAGGTCTCCAGACCGAAGAAATGTTGTAGCCCGTTTTGCGGTTTCATCAAAGTTGCGGGTGTACTCGGCATCGGTGTGGTTGTTTTTCATGCGCTCCGCCAGTTTTTCAGATGTGATTTCCGGGGGAGCTTCCGTGTCCCGGGCGACATAAATATCTGGTAGGAACACTTTATCCGCCAATCCAAAAGATGCTGCAAAATCATTGAAGAAAAATTTGGTTCTGGAAATCTGATGGGGTTGAAAGGCAACGACAATGCGTGCATCGGGAAACCGGTCCCGTGCACCTTCAAGAAGGGCCTGAATCTCTGTTGGATGATGGGCATAGTCATCAATGATATGAATACCATTTGCTGCGCCGATGGTCTCAAACCGGCGTTGCACTCCAGTGAAGTCAGACAATCCCAAAGACAGGGATTCGGGGGTGCATCCCAGCTGTATTCCCGCGCAGAAAGCCCCGAGCGCGTTGAGTACATTGTGCCTTCCCGGAAGCTTCAGGGTTAGGGTACTGACCGGATGATTCTGATGTTGAATGGTGAATGAAAGTGCTCCGTCCCTGTTTATTATATCTGTGGCTATATATTCTGCATCTTTAAAGCCATAACTGATGCTGCGACCGTTGAAGTGCCTGACCAGCGTTCGGGCCGCCGGGCTTTCCGCGCAGTATACAAGGCAACCGTCTTTTCGGATATTCTGAGAGAAAGCAGAAAAGCTGTCGATGATGTCGTCGATACCGCTGTAGATGTCCAGGTGATCCGCCTCGATATTGGTAATGAGCGCGATGCTGGGTTTGAGGTTGAGAAATGAACGATCGTATTCGCAGGCTTCTGCCACAAAACAGTCTCTGCCACCGTACGCGCCTGCCCCGAATTGATCCACATATCCGCCAATGACAAACCCGGGATCCCTTCCGGCGCCGCGCAACGCTGATACGATCATTGCGGTGGTCGTGGTTTTGCCGTGGGTACCGGCAACCGCAATCCCGGTGTTTGAATTCATGACGACGCCCAACATGGCCGCATATTTCAGAATCGGAATGGATTGCTGTCTGGCAACGACGAGTTCCGGATGGTTTTTCGGCAAGGCGGCAGTGGTCACCACCAGTTGGGTGTCCGGTGAAAGGGCAGAGCCATCCTGGATGGTGGATACCTCAATGCCGTGGAGTTGCAAACGTGCCATCGTGGCCGCATCAATGGATGGATCTGTGCCGCGAACCCGGTAGCCGCGTTGGGTAAGCAGAACCGCGAGACCGTTCATGGCGCTGCCACCGATACCGCTCATGTGAATGAATTGCTCTGAACTGAGATCTTCGAGTCGTTGTAGTACGTTCGTCATGGAGCGGTTATAGCGTGTTACAGAATGGTTGAGGAGTAGAATATGAACTCAAGAGCAACCGGATGTGGAACCGCAATTGATGCAGCGATGGCATGAGCCGTTGCGCACCATGATGGAACCGCATTCGGGGCAGGGTGGCGCATCCACTTCGGCCTGGAACCCGATCATCGATTGGGGAGCGGGTGGCGCGAGACTGTCGCTGATGTCGCTTTGTCCAGTTGCGGACGCTGGTGGAAAACTGGTAAGTCCCTGAACCAGCTGGTGAGCGTTTTCTGCAGGTTTCAGAAATCTCAGATTGAGCCATCGGAAGATATAGTCCATGATCGATTTGGCAATGGGAATTTCTGGATTCCGAGTAATTCCGGACGGTTCGAACCGGGTATGACTGAATTTGTCCACCAGTACTTCCAGCGGCACCCCATACTGCAGCGCCAGCGAAATGGCAGTGGCGAATGAATCCATCAGTCCGGAAACCACGGAGCCTTCCTTGGCCATGCGAATGAAAATTTCGCCGACCTTGCCGTCGTCGTACAGGCCTGCGGTGATGTAGCCCTCGTGGCCCGAGATGTCGAACTTGTGAGTGATACTCTGACGCTCGTCCGGCAGATGGCGCCTGGAACGGGTGGTGTCGTAGTCGAGTGCTTCACTGGCAGCCGGGGAATCGGTTGACCCTTCCTTGAGCTGCAGCGGCTGGGTACGCTTGGAGCCATCGCGATAAATAGCCACTGCCTTGAGTCCCAGTTTCCATGCATCCACATAGGCATCAAAAATGTTCTGGGGAGTGGCATTGGCGGGCATATTCACTGTTTTGGAAATCGCGCCGGAAATGAATGGCTGAACAGCCGCCATCATCCGAATGTGACCACCGGGCTCAATGCTTCGTTCTCCTTTTTCCGCCTTGAATGCGCAGTCAAAGACCGGGAGATGTTCGTCCCGGAGTCCGGGCGCACCTTCTATTGTGCCAGTCTGATCGATGAAGTCCACGATGTCCTGGGCTTCGCCGTTTTCGTATCCCAGACGCTGAAGCGCCGCGAAAACCGAGTTGTTGACAATCTTGAGTACACCGCCGCCAACGAGGTTTTTGTATTTTACCAGAGCGATGTCCGGTTCAACGCCCGTGGTGTCGCAGTCCATCATGAATGCGATGGTGCCGGTTGGCGCCAGAACAGTGGTCTGTGAGTTGCGGAATCCTTTTTTGGAGCCGATGGCGATGGCGTTTTCCCACACCTGTTTGGCCGCCTCAATGATCCATGGTGACCCCAGTTCCTCATCAATGTCGTCCACGGCGTTCCGGTGCATCTGCATGACTTCCAGCATTGGCTCGGCGTTTTGAGTGTAGTGTTCAAATGCGCCAATGGCTGAGGCCATTCTGGACGATTGGGCGTAGGCTTCACCGGTCATCAACGCGGTAATGCCGGCAGCGTAGGCACGGCCGGCATCGCTGTCGTAGGGAATTCCCCGGCGCATCAGCAACGCCCCGAGGTTGGCATACCCGAGCCCCAGCGGTCGGTAGAGATGACTGTTCAGCTCTATTTTTTGGGTGGGATACTGGGCGTTGTCCACGAAAATATCCTGAGCGGTGATCATGATGTCCACCACGTGTTTGAACATATCAATATCAAAATCGCCGTCGGCATTCACAAATCGCATCAGATTGAGGGACGCCAGATTGCAGGCGGAATTATCAAGGAACATATATTCGGAGCAGGGGTTGGATGCGTTAATCCGGCCGGAGTTTTTGCAGGTGTGCCAGCGGTTGCAGGCATCGTCATACTGCATACCCGGATCACCACAGAGATGTGTGGCTTCGGCAATTTTTTGCATGACCTCACGGGCGCGCAGTTTTTCTACCGGCTTGCCGCTTTTTACTGATATCGTTTCGTACTCGGTGTCATTGACTACCGCTTCCATGAAAGAGTCTCTGGCGCGAACGGAATTATTGGAATTCTGAAAAAAGACGGACCCATAGGCTTCACCGTTGATGTCGCCGCCATATCCCGCATCAATGAGGGCCCAGGCCTTCTTCTCTTCATGAACCTTACAGTCAATGAATTCTCTGATGTCCGGATGGTGTGCGTTGAGGATAACCATTTTGGCCGCCCGGCGGGTTTTGCCACCGCTTTTTATCACGCCGGCGAACGCATCGAATCCGCGCATGAATGATACCGGGCCGGATGCCTTCCCACCGGTGGAAAGATATTCCCGGGAGGAGCGGATGCTGGAAAGATTTGTTCCGGAGCCCGATCCGCCCTTGAAGAGGTGCGCTTCGGTTCCCGCCAACTCCATGATGGACTCCATGGTGTCGTCGACGGAATTGATGAAACATGCCGACGCCTGAGGGTGTTCATCAATTCCCACGTTGAACCAGACCGGGCTGTTGAACGTGGCCATCTGATGGACAAGAATATGAACCAGTTCATGCTCAAAGGTTTCTGCGTCGTGTTCAGATGCGAAATAGCCGTCTTTGCGTCCCCAGGTACAGATGCAGTTTACCACGCGGTCGATGATTTGCCGGACAGACGTTTCTCGCTCCGATGCTTCGGAGGTGCTTCGGAAATATTTAGACACAACTACGTTGGTGGCAAGCTGGCTCCAGAATGAAGGGACTTCAACATCGGTCATATCCAGTATTTTTTTACCCTTATCATTGGTGATACTGGCGGTTCGATACTCCCAGGCGATCAAGTCGTATGGATGTTCCCCGACACGAGTCATTTTTCTGGAAAATTTCAGTCCATTGCCGGAATAGGTGGCGCCCGAGATGGGTTCCTTAACCGATTCCCGTTTCCTCGTTTGCTGTATTGTGCTCATTCGCCGTCTCCTGAAATGAAAAAATTCAATTCTATTAAAACCCCAAAACAACGGAAATTGAACGCAACTATCCAGTCGCTTGATTTTTTTTTCAACAAGATAAAAAAAGCCACAAATAGTAATTTGTTCAGTGAATTTCCTTGCGACTTTGATAATGAATTTCTCGGTCGATTGCAAGAAAATTGACACAATATGTTGTGGTTTTTTTTGGGGACACACCTACATGTAGTGGATGGAGGGCATAAATGGCTGTCTTTTCCACAGGTTATCCCCACTGAACAAACAGGCTGTTCACAGGTTATTCACGTTCAGTGAACAGTCGTTCAGTCAATATGTAAAAAAGTGGATTGTGTGAAATTTGCCGATTCGGTTTTGCCATTTTTTTGCCATCCGGTGGACCATCCTTTTATAAAACATTCTATGTCAACATTAAATGCACATTTTCACAACACAGCAAACGGTTCGTTGGGTGGGATGCCACTGATTCGACTCCATCGCATCAGCAGGTTCTACAGACCGGAGAATCCAGCCTTGTTTGACGTTTCTTTTGATATTGAACAGGGTGATTTTCTGTACATTGCCGGCGCATCCGGTGCCGGGAAAAGCACATTACTGAATTTGCTGCATATGGGCGAGCTACCGGATACAGGAACGATACAGTTCAATGGCCATGATGTATCAACCCTCAAACCGTCGGCTGTGTCCGTTCTGCGCCGGTCCATGGGAATTATTTTTCAGGATTTCAAACTCATTGATGATTTGAGTGTGGCAGCCAATATCGGACTTTCACTGGAAGTGGTGGGGGTATCACCCTCGTTTATTCATCAGCGCGTCGGAGAAGTGCTCGAAGAGGTGGGACTGCCTGGAATTGAAAACGAGCTTGCCGGTGCGCTATCGGGAGGGGAACAGCAGCGGGTGGCCATTGCAAGGGCATTGGCTCCCAATCCCCAGTTGATTCTGGCAGATGAGCCCACCGGCAGTCTGGATACGTACAGCGCCAACTTTGTTCTCGATATGCTGGAGTCCATCAACGAAGCCGGCGCCACGGTGATTGTGGCAACCCATGACCGAATGCTGATGGCGGCACGACCTCACCGGACATTGGCTCTGGAGAACGGTAAACTGGTTGGCTTTTCAAAAAAGGGCGCTTTCAAATCGAAGGATGCGAAATTCAAACAACCCGCGGAGGCAGCAATATGAACGAGCATCTGCAAGGAAAGCCCATATACCGGTTGGCGCATATCCTGCTTCGGGCAGCGGGGGGATATCGTCGCAGGCCATGGATGCATGTTGTATCGCTGTTCACACTGGCGGCCGCATTCCTCAGTTTCACCGCCACCCTCACGGTTGCCCTGAACCTGAATGAGCTCATCGGCGGTTGGGTTGGCAGCTCCGAGATGACCGTTTATCTGAAGGCAGATACCAGTGAAGAGGAGATGACCCGGCTGAAAAATGCGGTGCTGGCCATCGACGGCGTGCAGAACGTCAGTTTCACGTCCAGCGATGAAGCCCGGGGAAAGTTCGCCAGGGATCTGGGCACATACGGTGATGTGGGCGCGTCGCTACCGAAAAGCGCGTTCCCCGCGTCACTCGATATTCATCTGTCAGACCAGCTGACCCACAGCCGGGAAGGGCGCCATCAGCTGGCCGCCCGTCTTTCCAAAGTCAACATGATAGAAGAAGTGGAACTCTACGACGACTGGTTTGAACGACTTTCAGCCATGAGTACCATGGGCCGAACGGCAGCCTGGGGGCTGGGAGTTCTGGCGGCAATCGTGGCCATTCTCGTAGTGGCGGCAACGGTCCGGACCGGTGTCAGTGCCAGACGTCGCGAGATTTCAGTGATGCGGTTTGTGGGAGCGACGCAGATGTATGTGCGCCTGCCGTTTCTTATCGAAGGTGCGGTGGAAGCTACGATTGCCATGTTGCTGGCGCTGCTGGCGCTCCATTATATGATGAATCATGTAGACACTGTGCTTGGCAGTATCATGCCATTGCTGGGAGGTGGTCGGATTCTGCGCCTGGAATCAACCGTTCTTTTGTATCTGGTTCTGGGCGGATGTCTGGCTGGCCTGATTGGTGCGCGCCTGTCATTGCAGAAACTGGAAGATGCATAATTGGGAGCCGCTGGTATGAAATCGTTTACCATTTTTCTGATTATTGCTGCGCTGTGCACTCAGGTGCTGGGCGAAGACTATTCCTGGGTAGAGAGCGATGAACTGAAGATGGAGCTGAACGCGCGCCGCAATGACATGAGGCGTACAGAAGAGAGACTGACGGAACTGCGACACCAATTGAAAGCGGAGCAGGAAGAAATCGTCATTCTGAGCCAGAATCTGGATGAAATTGAAAACCGACTCGTACAACGCACCAGCATGCTCTATCGGTTGAGTAAGAATGGAAAGAGTGTTCAATATCTGTTCGGCTCAGATTCCATTATCGCATTCGTCAAGCGGATGCAGACATTGCGGCTGCTGGTGACGTCTCAGATGGATGCGAAAAGAGAAGTCAGTCTTCAATTGACGCGGGTGGAAGACGAGATGGAAAGAACCCGCGCGCAGATGGAAAACGCGAAAACGCTGCTCGGTCAGTTGTCGGTCACCGTGGAAGCCCTGAAGAAAGAACTTGCCGGTCGGCGTTCCGGCGCTGGTTTTTGAGCGCATGCCAGGTATGCAGTCGAGTACAGTTTTTCTTTTCCGGCAATGCGATCCTGAATAAATTCGATGGCGCGGTTTTCTCCCGCTTTCCATTCCAATTCTGTCAGCCGTGATTTCATCAGTGTCATTGGCGCGCTGCTTGTTGCCATATCCATCCAGAACTGACGTGGATGTTTAACTGGAAAACTGTGGCTCACTTCGGAAATCTCTATGGCTTCGAAACCGGCGGTTTTCAGCTCGTTCATAAAAGTGTGTTTGTCGTCGAGGCCTCTGACAATATTCCGGTTGTTTTCGGCGGGGGGTAAATGCGCTTCAAATCCGGCGTGCAGCGCGTCAATCATGAGTGTCATTGCCTCGGACTGTGCCACCGGGGCCCAACTGGAAACGGATATGCGACCGCCCGGTTTCAATACCCGGAACGCCTCTTTGAACCCGCGAATCCGGTCGGGAAAAAACATCAGTCCAAACTGTGAAAATACGGCGTCGAACCGGTTGCCTTTCATGGACAATGCCTGACAGTCACATTGTTCTGTGTGGATATTGTCAATACCGGAAGCTGCGATTTTTTCATTCAGAATGGCAATCATCCGCGGTGAAAAGTCCAGGGCGGTGACCCGTTTTACCAGTGGGGCTGCGAGCAGCGATACTGTTCCGGGGCCGCAGGCCATGTCCAGAATATGGTCCGTCGGCTTCAATGGTACCTGAACAAATGTGTCTCTGGTCCATTTTTGAAAAATTGGAATCAACACTCTGGCGTATCCATCGGTGACAAGATCCCAGGGTTTCACATCCGATAGTGGATTGTTCATGCGCTACATACCTTTCTCTATTCCGGAAAAGAAAGGTAGCGGAGGACGGTGGCAAGTTCAAGTCGATTTGGCGGGGAAGACCGAATGCTGAAATAGCGGTTTCAGGCATCATCAGACATCAGTGTGCGCTGCCAATTGGGTGCGGCGGCATCTTTACCCCGCATGGCCATGGTGACTGTTCGCTCCAGGTCGCTGGTGCTGAAGGGTTTCGGCAGATACGCGGACAGGTCTGCCTCTGTCAGTTTGTCAACTTCCAGAGACGAACTGTATCCGGACATTACGATAATCGGGATTCTGCGGTGCATCGTAATGAGTCTGGACAACTGGTGTCCGGTCAACTCGGGCATTGTCTGGTCGGTAAGCACCAGGTTGTATCTGTCGGGCGCAGCATAAAATGCTTCGAGCGCTTTATGACTGTGAACAAATACATCGGTTTCGAATCCCATTTTTCTTAGCATTCTGGCCGCCAGCGCAGCAATGGACGATTCATCATCCACTACCATGGCCACCCCGGAAAAGGTTACATTGGGAGAATCGGGAACGGCACTGTCTCTTGCCTTGCCGGCAACTGCCGGAAATTGGCAGATAAACGATGTGCCCTTCCCAACCCTGGACTCCGGCCGGATGGTTCCCCCGAGGGAATGAACAATGCCGTGTACCACCGCGAGACCCATGCCGGTACCTTTTCCAACCCCTTTGGTGGTGAAGTAGGGTTCAAAAATCCGGGGCAGAATATCTTCCGGAATACCAGTACCCGTATCCGTAATAGTGAGCTGCACCATTTGTTCTGCGCGATCGTTGCTGGCAGATTGCAGCGATACATTCAGTTGGCCGCCGGTTTCTTCCATTGCATGGGTCGCGTTGGCGCACAGATTCATGACAATCTGATGAATGTTTGTTGCGTTCCCGAATATGGCGGGACACGCATCGTCCACGTTGGCGCAGATTTCAATGGTCGATGGGATGCTCGCTCTGAGCAGTTTCATTACTTCTTTTACCACCGGGGCCACCAGTATGGGAGCGTAACCGATCTCCTGTTTGCGACTGAAGGCGAGAATCTGGTTCACCAGATCTTTGGCCCGATCGGCGGCGCGCAGCACCTGTTCGAGGTGGCGGCGGCTTTCTCCTTCCGCACTGGCATCGTGGGCGAGATCGGTGTATCCGATGATAGCGCCCAGCAGATTGTTGAAGTCATGGGCGATACCGCCTGCAAGCGTGCCAATCGCCTCCATTTTCTGTGCCTGCTGCAGCTGGTTCTGCAGGGTCTGTTTTTCTTCTTCCACCCGGATGCGGCGGACAATTTCGCTTTCAAGCTCCTGATTTTTCAGTATCAATGCGTCGTAGGCGCGCTTTATCCGCGATTCCGCCAATGATTCGTTTTTCAGTACCAGACTGATATATGTGGCAATAATGCTGAGTTGCTCCACTATGGAGTCATTCACATGTACCACCAGACCATCCGCGCAGAGCGCACCCAGTATTTCGTCATCCACAACCAGCGGGAATACCCATTTCTCAAACGTGCTGTTCCCGGTCTGCATGGTGAAGGGTGCCGTTTCGTTGGCATCTGAAATGGCGCCTCTGCGCTGCCGCGATACAACGGCGCGCTGCACATGTTCATCATCGAGTTCATCCAATATTTCTTCCCGACCATAGACATCCTGGCAGAGCCACTGGTTGTCCCGGTGGTAATAAAATGTAATGTTGGTGCCACCGATGGCGTTCATCAGTATATGCAGAGTGTGTTTGGCGATGGGGAGCGTTCCGCGAAGTCCGGCAAGCTGCGAAAGGACATCTGCGACCAGCTGCAGGTCGGATTTTTCCCGGGCCAGTTTGGTGATGCGCTGGCGCAACTGCGCAATTCGGGCTTCGTTTTTTGCGCAGTGTTCACAGGGAGCCATCTGAATTATGCCTCCAAAATGTAAGTGCCAGATTCGTGGCCTGCACGTTGTCGGGACTGTTGTAGTATTCTCTGGCAGCTATCCCCAATTCCACCAGCCCCTGATCGGGCAGATTGGCCGTGATCGGTGCCCTGGTGGGCAGTTCTCCTCTGGCCAGAGCGCCGAACAGTGTCATCGCATCATGCATAGTGTTCCCCCCTGGCGGTGAACGCCTTGATGACAGATACAGCCGAAAGCGCATTTTCTGCCCAGCCGTCCGCACGCACTTTGCGGTAGAGTTCCTCATCAAACTTATACGGTGCGCCGCCAACGATGAGGCGAATATGCTTTTCGAGCCCCCGTCGTTGCAGCTCATCGCGCACTCCTTTCGGACCGTTATCACCAGTGGTTGTGTGCATCATCATGGAGGAGACACCAATCACATCTGCTGCATTGTGTTCTGCGAGATCTACAAATCTGCGGGGCGAGACATTGAGTCCGGCATCGTGAACCGTGTACATATGGGCGGTGAGACACCCGGCGACAATTTTTTTGCCGAGCCCATGAAAGTCTCCAGCGGCGGTACCCAGAACAATGGTTCCGCTGCAGGCGGGTTTGATTTTGAACCGGGCAATGAGGGACTCCACCACTTCACCGGCGAATTTTGCGGAGATGAAATGCCGGGACAGGGTTGCATTGTCATCCCGACTGATGGCATGAAGCATGCCGTCCAACGAAGGCAATACTACATCGAACACGAGAGTTTCGGGTTCAACACCACTGTTTATCGCTTCATTTATCACATGCAGCGCTTCATCCCGGTCGGTATCCAGAACAGCGTCATAATAATTTTCGGTGATTGACGAAATATCCACCGCAGCATCTCCAGGTTGTAATTGATCAAGTTCAGTTTACACACAAAAAAATGTTCCATCAATAGTTACGAAGGTTGAGCTATTCGAGGTGTACCAATTTCGAAAACGAGACGATGCAACAATTCGGATACAGAATTAAGTTGGGCCAGTAATTTAGGGAAACAGAGCCGCTGTGGTGAGGAACGAGCGTAGCGAGTGTCTCGAACCGCGCGG
>JBNKCR010000079.1:0-37247 GCA_050287845.1 Polyangia bacterium | reverse complement strand
GCCGCGCGGTTCGAGACACTCGCTACGCTCGTTCCTCACCACAGCGGCTCTGTTTCCCTAAATTACTGGCCCAACTTAATTCTGTATCCGAATTGTTGCATCGTCTCGTTTTCGAAATTGGTACACCTCGAATAGCTCATTCGGCAAAGCTGTTGCTATCCCCTGGCTTCATCAGGTAATGACGAAATGATCGTTCCAGACTATAAGATTCCAGAAGCAACTCTACTTTATAAAGCTCCATTTTATCAGTCGGAGTTGCAACCCGTGGTACAATCCTGGGCAGAAACGTCTGCCGCTCTGGCCTGTCTGATACAGAACGCGAAAAAAAAACCGTTTTACCATCCGATTCTTCCGGAGCTGATACTTCCGGGTGCAAAGACAGTGCGGTTTCGTTTGCTTCGCAGATGGACAGCCACAACAGACACAGGATCCCAATGATTAATCCTGAAAGAATACCTCTCATTTTCAACCCACCAATCGGCCAGTTCACTTCTCTACGGGCATCCGCAATCTGGCGGCTCTGGATGCCACCACAGACCCAGTGTCACCGTTGATTCAACACGTACAGAACAATAACCCGTCAGTGAAAAGAAATGTCACCTGGTATGAAAAAGAAATCAGAAGGAGCGGGCGAAAAGATCTTCGATGGCTTTCGCGCCGGCTTCCGTGAGGTTTCGGGTGCCTGTGCCGCAGAAGGTTTTGTGGCTGATCACCGGCTCGTCTGCCACCCACTCCGTACCCTTCCAGGTGAACCACTGGTTCCTGTCCTGATCGAACACGCTCACTGGACGGTTGAAAAATTTAGCCAGTTCAATTCCCCATCCGGTACCGCCCATCACGGTGTTGTCTTCCTGAATCCACCCCACGGCGAAGACCTGAAACCCGCTGTTGATCATATGAAAAATGACCTGAAACACTTTTTTCAGCGTTTCGGGTTTGGGATACCGCCGACCCATTTTGGCCGAAACGATGTCCATACTGACCTCCCCTTTGGCCAATTCTTCAGCACCAAGAACGGATACATTTTTATCTCTGGCCAGTTTATGGCCTTCAAAAGAAAACGTGGTCTCACTGACGTTATGTTTTTCCGCACATGCACCAAACGTTGCTTCGGCGCCGCGAAGACCACCGCTAAAAAAATTGCATTCAACTGGGTTCATTTCAATTCTCCTGTAATCAATATCTTATAACGTGCGTCGTTTTTCTGATAACACACAAATTGCTCTGGAAGGCGTTCCCTTCCGGTAAAAAGGCGGCGAGACATAACACATCCGCGCCGCACCACAAGCGTAAAATAACAAAAATGAACACTGGCACTCTTCACCATTCGCTGGCATAACCGGCCCATGGAAACGCCAACCCTGTATCAGCTATTGGAAAACGCCCGTCGCGACCATCTCAAACTGGATTCAGACAATATTCTGCTTCTTTTCATGGAGTACGTGGAATCCCTCGGCATTTCATTGTACCCGGCGCAGGAAGAAGCCATTCTGGAACAGCTCCAGTGGAAACACGTGATACTGAACACCCCTACAGGTTCGGGTAAATCCATGGTGGCCCTGGCGCTGCATTTTCAGGCCATGGCCGAACAGCGCATTTCCTGGTACACCGCGCCCACCAAGGCGCTGGTCAATGAAAAATTTTTCTGGCTGTGTGATGTGCTGGGGCCACAGAATGTGGGACTGCTCACCGGCGACGGTTCAGTGAATCCGGATGCACCGGTTATCTGCTGCACCGCTGAAATCCTCTCCAATCGGGCGCTGCGCGAAGATGATGTTGATGTGGACTATGTAGTGATGGACGAATTCCACTACTACGGAGATAAAGAACGCGGTGTGGCCTGGCAGATTCCGCTCATCACCATGCGGGACGCGGTCTTTCTGCTGATGTCCGCTACCCTCGGCGATACCAGCCATGTGGAACGTCAACTCTCGGAATTTACCGACCGGGATGTGGCGGTGGTCAAACACGCCACACGACCGGTGCCACTTGAATTTCATTATGTGGAAACCCATATCCATCAGACCATTGAAAAGCTGGTGGAAGAAAATATGGCGCCGGTCTATCTGGTGAGTTTCACTCAGAAAGACTGTGCGGAACAGGCGCAGAACCTGATGAGTATCAATGTCTGTTCCAAAGAAGAAAAACAGCAGATTGCCAGAGAAATTGAAACCGTAAAATTTGATACGCCCTATGGGAAGGAATTCAGCCGTTTTGTGCGTCATGGCATCGGTGTTCATCATGCCGGGTTACTGCCCCGATATCGGCGGGTGGTTGAAAAGCTGAGCCAGCTGGGACTCATCAAAGTCATCAGCGGTACCGACACGCTGGGCGTGGGGGTCAATATCCCCATCCGCACAGTGGTCATTCGCCAGCTGTACAAATACAACGGCGAAAAAAATACCATTGTCACCGCACGCGAGTTTCATCAGATCGCCGGTCGCGCCGGTCGCAAGGGATTTGATGACCAGGGCACGGTGGTTGTTCAGGCCCCGGAGTGGGTCATTGAAAACAAACAGATGGAACAGAAGCTGCTGAAAAATCCCCATCTGAAAAAAAAGCTTCGCAAAAAAAGCCCTCCTCCCCATGCCATTCCCTGGGATGAGCAGACGCTGGACAGGTTGAAAAATGCCGAGCCGGAAGCCCTGCAACCCCAGTTTCAGGTAACCCACGGGATGATCATCAACCTGCTTCAGAGCAATCCCGATGTTGCCGGTGGGGGATATGGCCGGCTGGTGGATTTAATCTACAGATCTCACGGTTCCGCAATCGAAAAAAGCGCACGGAGAAAACGGGCCGCGCAGTTGCTGCGATCGCTCCGGCTGGCCGGCATCATTGATCTGGTCCCACACGACCATGGCGCCGGAAAGCAGATGGTGGTATCCGATGTGTTGCAACAGGAGTTTTCCCTGAACTACAGCCTGTCGCTCTACCTTGTGCAAACCATTGAACTGCTGGAGGAGGATGAAGAAAAAAGCCAGAATATGCTCACCCTGGTTGAAACCATTCTCGAGGATCCCAAAGTGGTGCTCCGCAAGCAGATTGATAAATTGAAAGGAGAGCTGGTGGGGCGCCTCAAGGCCGAAGGTGTTCCCTATGAGGAGCGGATGGAGGAGCTCGATAAAGTGGAGCACCCCAAACCCATGGAGACGTTCATCAACGAAACCTTTCGCGCATTTTCCGCCACTCACCCCTGGGTGGGCGGTGAACACATTCACGCCAAGAATGTGGCCCGGGAAATGTTCGAAAATTACTACGACTTCAACTACTACGTGCAGCAATATGGACTCGCCCGAAGTGAGGGTGTACTGCTGCGCTACCTCAGTCAGGTCTACAAGGCCGCAGTACAGACGGTACCCGTTCACCTGTGGACCGATGTGTTCGAAGATATTCTGGCATACTTCCACGGGCTGGTGCGGCGCGTCGATTCCACCCTTGTGGAGGAATGGTCACTGCTGATGGGCGCACCTTTAGAAACCGATGCGGTCAGCGCCCCCGCCAGAGCGCCCTCCGTGGCGGACGACCCCAGAGCATTTCGCGCCAGACTTCGAAACGAAATGCATACCGTTCTCTCCGCGCTGGCATTAAAGGACTATGAACAGGTATGCACCCTCGTTCATCAGACAGACCTGCATCCATGGGCGCCAGATGAAGTGGAAAAACTGCTGATGCCCTACTTTGAAGAACACGCGTATATCGACGTCACCCCGGCGGCGAGACTGGCTCATTACACCACTATCGTTGGAAAAGGAAACCGGGTCTGGGAAGTGCATCAGAAGATCATCGACCCCAACGGCGACCAGGATTGGACCATTGTATGTATGGTTGACCTTTCCACTCCCCGGGACGAAACCGGGCCGCTGGTGGAACTGGTCACCGTGGCGTAACCGGGATTAAAGTCCCCGGTCAATACATTCATTGCGAAAATCATCAGGCAGTCGGCACAGCAGCGCTTTGGCCGCTTCGCAGCAGGCGTCGGGAATTGCCTTTGCGCCGGTTTTCACATTACACGTCTCCACATATGCCGCATCTTCCGGATTCCGGCTCACGTTCACGTCATTGCCGCGATAGTCCACAAACTGACACATGCCTTCGGTGGACACCCTCATCGGGCAGCAATCCGGATCGGCATTTCGAGCGCCACTGTCTGGGAAGTGTTCGTCATCTATGGTGTCCCCTTTTGCGTAACTCCAACAATCAAATGGCCCGTTTCCATCGTTGTCTGCGCCGTCGTTGCAGGCATCCCGTGTACTCTCCTTGCAGTTGGGGTCTTCAAAGCGATACTGCTGCAGGCACACCACATCGCGATTTTTCACCCGTGCCTGGGCCGCCTCTTCCAGCGCTCTATCCGTCAACGACACCTTGTAGGGGCATACATTCTCCGGACAGATCCCCCCATTCAGACATGCGTCACAATCCGAATCATCACCATCCTTCAGGCCGTCCCGATCGTTGTCCAGATTGTCGCTGCAGGCCACCATATTGTTTTCTCCGGGATTCTCACAATAGAACCATCCGAATTCATTGCGCATATAGTCGCTGGTCAGGCCCCTGGCATTCATCTCTTCACAATCAATGGGCGCCGCCAGTTTCGCCACGCTGCAGGCCCGAACCCATTCCCCCGTACGCGCATCCACTGTGAGCTCCCCATCGTCCATCCACTTCTGCTCTTTGTCATCAGGACACTTCGGCGCGTCTTCATCCCGGGGTGCCCGATACTCAAACACCACATTACAGCCCGCTTTTTCACTCTCGGGATCCCAGTTCAGTCGTTTTTCAAAACAGGATCCCCCAAGATTCTCAGAAATCATTTCCGCGATGGATTCCATGGCAGGAGACCAGTCATCATGGCAGATGGAGTACACATATCCATTGTCGCCATATTCCTGTGCCATTTCCACATAGCGCATCCCCGGGTATGCCTCGGTGATTCCGCGGTCTCCATTTTCAGCGCTCTTCCCTTCTTCAAATCTGCGACAGGCGTATTCGAAATACTCCTGATTGCTTCGTTCCACAACTTCCGGATTCGCCATGGTGCCCGCACCATTTTCTCGGGGCGCCACATCTTTGCAGTGCGCCAACTGTGTCCCCCGGCCCTCGCATTCCGTGTTCTCATGCGCGATTTCCTGATTGTACGGCACACCAACAATGGCCGCGAAAACAATTCCGGTGGTTTTACCAACGATTCCCTCCACCATCTCGTCGTACTTCCGCTTCAAATCCGAAATGCTCAACAAGTATTCCGGATGGCTTCCGCAGGCAATATTCGCGCGCGCACCGACCAGTTCGTCAAGAGAGTGCCATTCATTCGATTTCAACGAACAGTCCTCTTCATCTGAGACGATGATAATGGTGGTGACCTTCCGCTCCCGGAGGAACGAACTGCTTCTGCCATCATTGTCCAATGTATGGTTCATCCCGGCTGCTGCAGCGGCCAGCTGCTGTTCATAGTTGCACCCGTCTATTCCCACTTTTGCCAGACAGGCAACTGAAAGCGCTTTGTTGTCCCAATCCTCGTTGACAAAATCAGTGTTCCGATCTGCTGGTGATGGCGGGCACTGCACCATAGTTCCCTCTCCCGCCGGCGCAAAACATTCACCGAGGTTGTCATTTCCAATATTTTCGCAACGCCAGTTCGGCGGACAATGACGGTCTTCGGCACAGGGAATCACCCCTTCCTGAATCTCCACCTGGGCCCCGGTTTCCGAGTTGTAGTCGTCAACAAATGCCCCATTGTCGCCAAATGCCCCTTTGTCCGCATTCCTGCAGTTCGTTTCCATACCGGACAGAAAAGTTTCCCAGCCATCATACGCCTTGCCATTGTACGATACCCCCATGTCTGAGGTCGTTATGGCGATACGGATATTGTCAGTCCCCTTAAAGTCTGAACCTGGCAGGGGATTTACCAGCGAATTGATAAGGGGAAAAAAAGACGTGGCCAGAATGTCCTGTTCCTGTTTCATGGAGTTGGAGTTGTCCACCACCACGAGAATATCCACGCCATCAAATTCCGTCATCCCCGGGTCGGTCTTCTTCAGCTCAGTGGGTACGGGGCACACCGACGCCGGTTCCCGATCCATGCACCCCATAATAAGTGCAGAAACAATGGTAAGCACTCCGCAGATATGTACTGTTCGCGTCTTCATATTGACCCCTTCCGTGGAAAGATAATCCGGTGCAGCTTCAGCGATTTTGGCTGAGGGTTCCTGCATATTCACGTCTCATGAAATTGGAGGCTGTCAGAAAAAGGAATGGACACCGGACAACAGAAGATAAATTGAAACGCACGCAAAAAGCGTGCGATGACCTCACCGGTGTTAAAGCAGATTCACATGGGCCAGTTCAGCTGCGGGTGACCGCGAGTCTATTTCTTTTCGGAGTCGGCGCCTTTCTCCGTTCCGGTGAGTTTCGTTTCTTCTGTCTTCTTCTGTTTAATGTACTCGCGAATCATTTGCATGACTCTCATGTCGCGCTCGTACTCCATGGTAGAGGATGCCTTTTCCACGGTAAAGGTTTCCTTTGCCACGAGGGGTTTCAATTCTTTGTGCGACCCCAGTTTTTCAAAATCCGGTTCGCGACCCTCTATGTCAGCGGAGATCTCTTCTTCCATCCGCAATAGCTCACTTTCAATATCTTCTTTTCCTATCTGAGTGCCCGCCTGTACCTTTTCATCCCGAAGCAGCGCCGTAGCTTCTTCCTCACTCAATCCCTCACCAACTTCCTCCACTGCCGACGATGCCGCCGGGGCCGAACCGCCACCATCGGTTGCAACAGCCTCCGGCTGCGCCTCTTTTTTTCCACATGAAGTCAATCCCAATGCGCATACGCACATCAACAATAGTACGCGTTTCATATTACTTCCCCTCCTTCTGCCCTGCATTATTCCCCTGTTTGGCCTGATTGTGCAGTTTGACCATCACACTTTCGTGACGCTCCGTTTCCCTGGTGATAAGTTCATCCACTTTTTCAATGCTCGGGGTATCATTCTTATCCACCGCCAACTCCCGAACGCGCTCCAACCTGGCAATGCGTTTGATATGTTTTCGCTGCTCCGCTATCTTCAGCCCCTTCCGTTCACTAATCTGCTTCATCATCGCCGAATGTTTTTCATTGCCGTCCAGATACCGACGGTGCATCAGATAGCCCATCTCACGTCGTCGCAAACGCTCAACGCGTTCCTTCTCGGTCTCTGTCGCCCCTGCCGTATCCGAGTCAGAATCGGATTCGGCTTTCTCGTCCTGTTTTTCCTGCCCCAGATGCTTCCCGGGATGATCCGCTTCGCCCCTGGCCTTGTCGTTTCCCTTGCCGTCCTCATCACTTTCGTCCGACCCCTCTTTTTTCTTAGCCGCGGCCTTTTTCTTTTCGAGTTCGGCTTTTAAATCCTCCACCTTCTTCCCCAACGCTTCTTTTCCCTCATTCACCTTATCCGACGCCTGCTTTTTCACATCTTCCATATCCTTCGATTCGGCGTCTTTCACATTATCCTTCAGCTTCCTGATGGCATCCGCCGCCTTTTCTTTTGCGTCGTCAACCGTTGATTTTTTCTGTTCCTTTTGCCCGCCTTCGGCGGCGTGTATTGTTGCGGACGCCAGCATCAATGACAGCAGGCCTGTCACCACTGTGCCCCATTGCAGAAGGTTTCCCTGTCGCATACATTTACTCCCTGGTTTCAAGTATTCAGATAATACTCGCTGAAAATTGTTTTATAACCTAATTTATCCTCATATTCACTTTCGCTTCATTTTTACGTTTTTCGGATATAAAACATAGCGCCCGTTAAAAAAAAGGAAAGCCACAAAATGTATCCGGTTCTTTTCACCATTCACCCCATCAGCCTCCCTGTTCATTCCTATGGCGTAATGCTGGGTATCTCCCTGGTGGCAGGATGGTTTCTCACACTGCGTTCCGGAAAATCGCAACTTCCCCCCCCCCAGCTCAAAAAAATGATTTTTCTCAGCGCCATCTGTGCACTCCTCGGTGCACGAATCCTCGCTATCCTCACCACATGGCACCACCTGGACTGGCAGCATCCACTCACTCTGCTGGTGCCGGGACACACCGGCCTTGTGGCGTACGGCGGATTCATTGGTGGATTTCTGGGTGCCCTTGCATTCCACAAAAGACTCAATGTGTCGTTATCGGTTTTTGCAGATGCCGCTGCGCCATCTCTTGCGCTGGGACTGGGCATCACCCGCATTGGCTGCTTTTTATACGGCTGCGACTACGGTCGACCCATACCCGAAACCGCCCCGGTCTGGCTTCAGAAAATAGGGATTCGCTTCCCCAACTGGGAGGTGGCCTTTCACAACGCACCGGGATTCAGCCATCATCCCGCCCTTCAGAAAGGGGCTCCCGCCTTCTGGCATCACGTGCATATGGGAATAATCTCCGGCGACGCCGCCCTGTCATTCCCGGTCTACCCCGCCCAAATCATTGCCTCCCTCAACGGCTTCATTCTGTTTGCCCTGCTTCTGTATCTTCGGAAACGATGCGTCTTTTCCGGCCAGCTCTTCCTCATTCTGGTCATGTATTACGGTATTACCCGAACCCTGATTGAATTCATCCGGGGCGACAGCGGCCGCGGGATCTTACTTTCCCTCACCACCTCCCAGTGGATTGGCATCATCACCTGTCTGGTTGCAATGATTTTTTATTTACAAATGAATCGCAACGCACTGCGCGGATAACCACATAGTCCCAGTGTGTTCATACTACAGGCACACCTTCTTTTTCAGCGAGATGCGGAAGCTTTTTTATCCATTGATGCCATCGCTGCTCCCGTGCGTCCGGCCAGCAGCAGGTAGTACATGTCATGGCGGAGTGATTCAGACGAATGGCCTCGGTCATCACCTCTGTTGTGTATAGAACCGGATTGTGGAATTCATCCACCATTCCAACGGTGAGTTGCAACAAATCCGTTGCCACCTGCCTGGAAAGAAAAGCGCCCGGGAGGATATTTCAGGCGTACTGTCGAATGAGATTCAGGGCGGAACCGGCTTTGAACCATTCAATCTGGTTGCCGTTGTAGGTGTGATTCACGGGGAAGGATTCATCGGTTCCATCGCTGTGATGCAGCACCACCTGCAGTTTGCTCTCTGCGGAGAAGTTCTCCAGACCCAGCACATCAATCACATCATCTTCGCGAATTCTGTCGTAATCTTCTTTGTTGGCGAAAGTGAGCGCCAACATGCCCTGCTTTTTCAGATTGGTTTCGTGAATCCGCGCAAACGACCGGGTGAGCACCACTTCTACCCCCATATGGCGGGGTTCCATGGCGGCATGTTCTCTCGAAGACCCTTCGCCATAGTTTTCATCCCCCACCACGATGGTACCGATGTTCGCCGCCTTATACGCCCGTGCAGCAGTGGGCACTTCGCACACCTCGCCCGTCAGCTGATTCTTCACGGCGTTGGTCTCTCCTCCGAACCGATTCACCGCGCCAATGAGCAGATTGTTCGAAATATTGTCCAGGTGACCGCGGTATTTCAGCCACGGCCCCGCCATTGAAATATGATCAGTTGTGCATTTGCCACTGGCCTGAATCAGCAGACGCAACCCGGTCAGATTATTTCCATCCCAGGGAGCAAAAGGCGAAAGCAACTGCAGTCGTTCTGAATCTTTTTGAACAACCACCGCCACCTGACTGCCATCTTCTGCAGGCGCTTCATAGCCCGGTTCTTCCACCGCAAACCCAGTCTCAGGCAGTTCCAGTCCGGCGGGTTCATCGAGCATCACATCATCACCATCTTCATTTTTCAAGGTATCGGTCAACGGATTGAACAGCAGCGATCCGGCAATGGAAAATGCGGTGACAATCTCCGGCGAAGCCACAAACGCATGGGTGTTTGGATTTCCATCTGCCCGCTTGGCGAAATTTCGATTGAACGATGTCATAATTGAGTTCGACTCCGCCTTTTCCGCACCCACTCTTGCCCATTGGCCAATGCACGGTCCGCAGGCGTTGGCAAGCACCACTCCGCCAATATCTTCAAAGTACCCGAGAATTCCATCCCTATCTGCGGTGTAGCGCACCTGCTCCGAACCGGGCGTCACGGTATATTCTGCGTTGACCTTCAGCTTCTTCTCTTTGGCCTGAGCGGCGACCGATGCGGCCCGGGTGAGGTCCTCGTAGGAAGAGTTCGTGCAGGACCCAATCAACCCCACCTCCAGTTTTTCGGGCCAGCCGTTGGCTTTCACCTCCCTGGCAAACTGGGACACCGGAATCGCGCGGTCGGGGGTAAACGGTCCGTTGATATGGGGTTCCAGAGTGGAAAGGTCGATTTCAATCACCTGATCAAAATATTTTTCAGGGCTGGCATACACTTCGGCGTCCCCAGTCAGCGTATCGGCCAGTTTATCCGCAAGTTTTGCCACATCTTCGCGACCGGTGCCCCGCAGATAGCCGGACATCTTCTCATCGTATCCAAACAGGGAGGTGGTCGCCCCAATTTCTGCGCCCATGTTGCAGATGGTGCCCTTACCTGTACAGGACAACGATTTGGCGCCGTCGCCAAAATACTCAACGATGCACCCGGTACCACCTTTTACCGTAAGAATTCCCGCCACCTTCAGAATCACATCCTTGGCAGAGGTCCAACCGTTCAATTGCCCCGTGAGTTTAATGCCGATCAGTTTTGGAAATTTCAATTCCCAGGGCATACCGGTCATCACATCCACCGCATCGGCGCCGCCCACACCGATAGCCACCATTCCAAGACCGCCGGCATTTACCGTATGAGAATCGGTACCAATCATCATACCGCCGGGAAACGCATAATTTTCAAGCACCACCTGGTGGATAATGCCTGCGCCCGGACGCCAGAAACCGATACCGTACCGGTTGGATACCGACCGCAAAAAGTCATACACTTCCCGGTTGGTTTCAGAGGCAATCTTCAAATCCGACGCTGCACCAGTATGCGCAAGAATCAGATGGTCACAATGAACCGTGCTCGGAACAGCTGCTTTGTCCTTGCCCGCCTGCATGAACTGCAGCAATGCCATCTGCGCCGTGGCATCCTGCATGGCCACCCGATCCGGATGAAAATCCACATAATCCATTCCCCGCACAAATGCGGTTTCCGGCGTCTGGGCCGCATGGGCGTACAGAATTTTTTCGGCCAATGTGAGTGATTTGCCACAGCTGTCTCTTGCGGCAGTCACCTTTGCCTCGAACTTTTCATATACTTTTTCAATCATCGAAATATCAAATGCCATAAATTATTCCTCACATTGCAAAAATCAGGGCAATCGGATTTGTTCATTTTCACCCGACCGTTCGTTACGACAATCAGTCACGACACACAATAAAGATTCATGTAAAAAAGGCAACCAGGTGTTTGCCAAAGGTTTGCTACCCGAACAGGGATTTCACAGAACGCGCCAGGTCTACTTTTTTCCTTTTAATTCATCATACTTCGCCTGAGCTTCCTTATCAATTCGGGCATGCTCCTCGGGTTCCACCTTTTTAATCAGGCGATTTTCCAGGTCCAAATCTCGCTCGGTGGTGGTCCCATCGCCAAATTCTTTATCTTTCGACTCCCGGGATTGAGTGGCCAGTGTAAACTGCACACGACACGAGGTATCGCTCACCACAATTCCCGTCAGCAAATATCGGGTGCGCTCTGTATCGGATTCCTTCCATTCAGTCTCTGCATCCTGAGGGCCGCTATCCTTTACCTCATACCCTTCTTCAAACAGCATCTGACGCGCCTGCCCCCAAACCTGATCCAGCGGCTTGCTGTATACGTGATTTTCAGTCTGCTCACGGATATACTTTGTTTTGGCCATCTGCGCTTTCAGATAGGCACAACCGGACACTGCAGCGGCGCAGGCAATCAGCAATCCAAACATCATCAGTTGATTTGAAAACTTTTTGAACATGGGCATGTTAACTCCGTTGATGTGATTCCCCACGACTCGGGCCGTGGGTATTCTATTGAAAATTGTCGCTAGAGAATCCAGCTTGGGCCATCCCTTGAAAAATCCAGCCGTGCTACAAATATGAAGCAATTCTTCATATCACGAGCAATTCATTTCCCAAATACAAATTTTCGATTTTTAAACGATAAAATCGTATTTACCCAAACACAAACGAAAACATGATGAAACACTTGAAATCGCTGTTTTCTGTAAAAGTGCATGTGCAACACAAAAATTGAAATCTCTTATTAAAATAAATTTCTAAAATACCTCCTTAAAAATTTTGCATGCAATTTAATAAACCCTTTTTCACTTATAAAAAACACAACAACATGAGAATGATAATTTAAATTTTATGTAGATAAAAATTCCTTTCCAGGAATGAGATTCGTCGACTGGGCTGAAAATTGCCCACGCGAAGTCAGGAGTTCGAACGTGCTGAATATTAAAACAATTCCTCTTTGGCTTATGGCGGTATTCATGGTTGCGGTCACGGCATGCGGTACCGACTCATCGGAGAATGACAGTAATACATCAGATGCAGATTCCGACACTGACTCAGATACGGATTCCGATACGGATTCCGATACTGATTCAGATTCTGATTCCGACACCGATTCGGACACAGACTCGGACACAGATTCCGATACAGACTCGGATACAGACTCGGATACCGATTCCGATACCGATTCGGACTCCGATTCGGACTCCGATACCAGTGCCTGCCAGTACGACTGCGTCCCCCATTGCGTATCATGGGGCGGAACAGAGATGGACGGTGAGTGTGAAGACGGACAGCGATGCTGTGATGGCTATACCGCACCAGATACGGATACGGACACCGATTCCGATTCCGATTCCGATACCGATTCGGACTCTGATACCGATACCGATACCGATACCGACACAGATACGGATACGGATACGGGTTCAGAAAGTCTGGAATGCCCCTTTACTGGAGAAACGACACCCAGCGGCTCCGATTGGGTGGACGGGGATATGCTGACATTCAACAGCAATGGCGGCTGGTGCTGGTATCAGGATGAACGGGCCATTGTGGATGCGGAAAACAACATGCTCATCATCGGATCGGTCACCAGCCCCGGCGCCAACGCTGAGGTGGTCCACTGGGATATCGCAGCTGGCAGCGGTCAGAAATTCACTGTCGATTCGAATCTTCCCTACACTGACGATCATGACACCCCAGCTCTGGTTAAAACCAGAGACGGCGGATATGCAGCGATGTGGGCTGGCCACAAAAATGATAACCTCAGCCGATACGCTTATTTCAGCGGCGGTTCATGGTCCGGGCGGAAGGATTATAACTGGGGCGCCAATGCAGGCGATGGAATCACCTACGCCAATGTGTGGTATATCGGTGATACACTATATAGCTATGTAAGGTCCGCTGACACCAGCCCCAATTATCTGTACAGCAGTGACAATGGCAAATCCTGGGAATTCGGTGGCCGACTGACATCCACGCCACAGGTGGGATACGTGGCTGGCTATTACAAATATTGGGGAAACAATGAAGACCGGATTGACTGGCTGGCAACAGAAGCCCATCCCCGCGACTTCGATAACAGCCTCTACCACGGCTACATTCAGGACGGCAAGATACACAACTCCAAAGGCGAAGTGATTGATGACGATTTTACCGACAGAAATGCTCAGCAGGTAACCGCATATACCCAGGTTTTTAAAACCGGTACAACGGTGAATGGCGAACGGCTGGAGCACCTGTGGAATGCAGACCTTGTACGATACGACGATGGAACCGTAGCGGCTATCGGTACGGCCCGTGTTTCAGGGACCGGTTCCGATGACCCCCAGAAACGTCTGCTATATTTCCGTTTTGATGGAAATGAGTGGAAAACAACCTTCCTCGCAAAAGCGGGTAACAAATTGTACAGCTCGGAACAGGACTACACTGGTCTGGGTGCACTGGATCCGGACAATTCAGAGGTAATTTATATTTCCACACCGTACAATCCGATCACTGGAGATGGCGCCGATAACGGCAAAAAGGAAATCTGGAAGGGGGTTACCTGTGATGAAGGTGCAACGTTTGAGTGGACCCCCATCACCGCCAATTCCTCCATGGACAACTTGCGGCCCATCGTTCCCAAATGGGATACGGAACATCGTGCACTTCTCTGGCTGCGTGGCAGCTACAGTTCAGCGCAGGAATATAATTTCGATGTAGTTGGCTTGATAGAAGGCATATAAGGCAGGAAGGGAACGGAGACAATGAAAAAAATGGCAACAAAACATCGAATGATACAAATGACACTGAAGAGCAGCCCCGGGTATCTCATAATTCTCCTCGCCCTGCTTCTTCTGGCGACGGGGTGTGGTGAAACAGGAGAAGAAAGCGGAGAGAGCGATTCAGACTCTGACACGGACAGCGATACGGATTCGGACACCGATTCAGACACGGATTCCGATACCGATTCAGACACGGATTCCGATACGGACTCTGACACAGACAGTGATACGGACACGGACAGTGACAGCGACAGCGACAGCGATACGGATTCAGACACGGATACCAGTGCCTGTCAGTACGATTGCACTGCCCATTGCCAGTCATGGGGCGGCACGGTGATGGATGGCGAATGCGAAGATGGACTGAGATGTTGTGACGGGTATACCGCGCCGGATACCGACACCGACACCGATACGGACACCGACACCGATACCGATACCGATACGGACACTGACACTGATACGGACACTGACACTGACACTGACACTGACACTGACACTGATACTGACATCACGATCACAGAATTTGAAGACTGGCCCGATGGTAAGGACCCTGCAACCATTGGCAAGAAAGTGGCTCAGCGATTCATCAATGTTAACGCGGACAGCCGTCACTATGCCGTTGCCTGTCATTGGTACGGTGCGCTTCAAATCGCACGTTTGACAGAAGACAGCGGTTTATTGAATCAACTGATTGACAAGTATGGCTCATTTTTGGGCAAGCCAACAGATGGCTTTTACTCCTCGGATTGGCCTACTCCAGGCGCCGAGGGACACGTCGATGCCAATGTGTGGGGCATCATTCCGTTTGAAATATATCTGAACAACCAGAGTGACGCGCATCTCACAGATGGATTGGCGCTGGCAGATAATCAGATACAAAATCGCGACGCGCAATTACGATACGCCATTGACGACATGTTCATGGCCCCCAGTCTGCAAATGCAGGCGTATCGCGCCACTGGTGATGTCAAGTACATGGATTTCGCTGCGTCAGCCATGTCCGATTATCTCAACAAAATGCAACAGGACGACGGCCTTTTCTTTCAGTTGCAAAATGTGACCAAAGGGAAATGGGGACGCGGCAACGGCTGGTTCGCCGCCGGTATGGCCGAAGTTCTACAGGATCTTCCCAAAGACCACGAAAACTATGCGCGCATATTGGAAGGGTACAAAAAAATGATGTCCAGTCTGTTGGAACTCCAGCAGGATTCCGGGCTGTGGATGCAGGTCATTGACCACCCAACTGAATCCGGCAACTGGGAAGAAACATCCGGCACCGCCATGTTTACCTTTGCGTTTGTTACAGGACTTAAACTTGGCCTGCTTGATGTTGCGGAATATGGCCCCGCAGCCCGCAAGGCATGGCTTGCGCTAACAGACAATGTGACTGCCGGTGGCGAATTGAATAACGTCTGTGGGGCGTGTTATGCATCGAGCTGCAGTGATTGTCTTTCTTTCTACTTCGGCCGCGATAAGGGGACCGATTGGCACGGTCCGGGCCCCCTACTCTGGGCCGCTGCTGCATTGTTGAAAAACTTCAAATAGCTTCCTCAGGAATATATGGCATTGACTCGACTGACCGGCGACGGTCACGGCCAGGCCCCGGTCCTCCGGGTGACCGCCGAACTGCTGAGATAGCCCTCCAGCCATTCATTTTGTAAAAGTTGTCTGTCCCGTTCGATTCAGTATTGTACATCGCACTGTTTGACATTTCTCCCCTTATGACGCAGTTGCCTGACGTTACGATTACCCGGTCCCCCTTGTCGAGCACAGTCGACCGCCATTGATTTCTGTGCTAATGGTTACGCAAAATCCAGGCTTTACAAGGAGGACTGAATGAAAAGGGAACTGCATATTATTGTTGCCATTCACATCACTGACCGGGTGCAGCACGCGGGTGAACTGCAAAAAGTGCTGTCTGAATTCGGATGCTACATTAAAACCCGGATTGGACTGCATGAAGCGAGCGAAGAATATTGCTCATCCAACGGGATTATTATTCTCGAAATGTTAAGCAACGAGCCGAAAGCTGATGAGATGATCAAAAAAATCTCCGCAATTGAAGGCCTGGAGTGCCAGAAAATAGTCTTCGACCACGAATCCGAAAACTTGTCACTGCAGGATTGAAGAACGGCGGTCCACCACCGAACTACGCTGCAGGTTTGATAATCCGATAATTGCCGCTCAGGTTGAGCAGGCCAAACATATAAAGCATGCCGTCGTAGTAGCGCCATTTTCCGGTGGGGAGCGGGGTGTTCCACAACAATTCAATAAACTCCCACGATACCGTATTGCTGCTGCACATGGCCGTCGTGGCATTCATGGCGGTCAATCCAACGGAACGATACTCCACAAGTGGTGCGCTTCCATCGAGTTTGTAGGACGCAAAATGGGCATACACCCCCTCTTTCTCAAAAAAAGCCAACAGGCGATTGGAGAGGATTTCCTGCCGCCGTACATCCGCTGCCCACCATGCACAGTCCACAGACCAGTTCATGGCTGTGCGATGGGCATCGTGACCAAAATGCGCGGAATTGGCATTCCACGATGCGGCCACCGGTTTGCCATCAAATCCGGCGTAGTCCGGACTGAGGCCAGTCTCAAAATGGGTAACCGTCACCAGATAATCGCGACTGACCTGGGCGGCCTTCTGCCAATATGCCTTATCCGCTTCCGGACCCCACAGCGCAAACAACGCATAGAATGCCGGCAGGTGATATGATGGATCAGTGTGGTCGCTGTTTGAACTGAAATTGAGGGTGTTGGGGGTAAACCGAACCATGTGATATTCCGGGGACATCAGCGATGTGATTGTGGCCTGCAATTTAAACTGCGTCCCTGACGCGGCATTGGTCTGAATCACTTCTCCGGTTTTATCCTCCCGATGCACCATGGCGGTAAGAACATCGTAGGCCGCCCGGGTGTAATCGTAAATACCATCGCCGTTTCCCCAGCGATTGGCGGCAAACAGCAGTGCCATTGCAAAATACTCTTCTCCATCGGGAGCAGGATTATCATCCATGATTGTACCATCATCCTTCAGCTGCCAGGCAAAATAACCGTAGTCCGGATGATTCGCATCGCTGTGATACATGTACGTCCGGGCCCAGTTCCACAGCGCATCGAAGTCCGCTTTTTTATCCATCTGCACTGCCATCATCATGCCGTAGGACATTCCCTCCGATCGCACATCACCACTGCCAATGTCTTTGATATAGGCTGAAGGACCATTCTCATTGGCAGCGGCTGGATACATCACCGCTTCAGTTTCCGGATTGCCATGAAAAAACTGCTGATACGCTTCGCTCAGTCTTTTCACCACATCCGACTCACTGAAACCAAGGGCAACAAACCAATTTTTGTAGTTGCCGGAATCAAACGATCCCCGCACCGGGGGAGTGGGCGGTGGCGGCATCTGCTTTGTTGCAACAGCCCCATTGTTTCCGGGCACTTCCGATATGCCACCAACTTTGTTTCCGCCGCAGGCAGCTACCAATATCGCCCCTATCAGCAACCCAGAATGGACCAGAACTCTCATCCGAAACCTCCTTTGTTTAAGCAAATCGGTAATCTTCCGCCTGTGCTAGCAGCATATACAATAAAAATGTCAATTTATTGCGATTTTCGTTGTGTTCAACTCACTTTGTAAGTATTTTTAACAAACTTTTATAGTGATGGGGACTACTCAGATTGTCCGGACCTTTCAAATAACGCTTAATATACGAATCTAAAAACAAATGAAAAAAAGGGATGAAACGGCCCCGAAGCGGGTAAGGTCAGATGGAAAGCAGATGGAGTGAATGATGAGCAGTGAAAAACTAGTCATGGGGTTCGACGTAGGGACCCAGAGCACCAAAGCCGTATTGTATGATGTTGTCGCAAAGGAAATAGTGGCAGTCGGTTCCTCTCCCCACGATATTATTCAAAAAGAAGATGGCACCAGTGAGCAGCAACCGGATTGGTGGGACGCCGCAGTGAAGAACAGCGTGGCCCAGCTTCCTGCAGATAAAGTTCAGGCAGTGCGCGCCATCGGCGTTTCCGGTCAGCAGCATGGATTCGTTCCCCTGGGCGAAAATGGGAAGGTTCTGTACAACGCCAAATTGTGGAATGATACCAGCACCACAAAGGAATGCGCTGAAATCGAAGCGCGATTTGGCGGCAAACAGAAAATGGTGGAACAGGTTGGAAATCCAATGCTTCCCGGATACACGGCTCCAAAAATCGCCTGGCTGAAAAACAACCGGCCAGAAGTATATGCCCAACTGGCCACCATTCTGCTTCCACACGATTATATCAACTATCGCCTCACCGGCACACTGGCCATGGAGTACGGCGATGCCTCCGGCACCGGGCTTCTGAACATTCGCACCCGTCAGTGGGACATCGCCATGCTGAAAGCGCTCGATCCTGACAGAGATTTGTCATCGTGCCTGCCCAAACTGATTGCGGCACCGATACTGGGCCACGTATCTGAAAGCGCGGCGGCGGAGTTCGGTATTCCGGCGGGAATTCCCGTATGCTCCGGGGGCGGCGACAACATGATGGCAGCCATCGGCACGGGATGTGTGAAAAGCGGTGTGGTGAGCATGAGCATGGGCACATCCGGCACTGTATTCGCATTCAGCGAACACCCGGTCATCGATTCGAAGGGCGAGGTGGCCGCATTCTGTGATTCCACCAAGGGCTGGCTGCCCCTGGTCTGCACCATGAACTGCACCGTCGCCACTGAACTGGTTCGCAATATGCTGCAGATTTCAGTGAAAGAGCTCGATGCAGCAGCCGAAAAAGTATCTCCAGGAAGCGATGGGTTGCTTACCCTGCCTTTCTTCACCGGGGAACGAACCCCCAACCTGCCCAACGCGCGCGGCAGCCTGATAGGACTTTCCCCCCTCAATTTCACCACCGGACATCTGGCCCGCTCCGCAATGGAAGCTGCATTGTTCGGCTTGCGCTACGGTCTGGACGCCATTCGCCGAAACGGCGTTGAACCCACCACTGTACACCTCACCGGGGGCGGGGCGAAGAGCCCTCTGTGGAGACAGATGGCGGCAGATATTCTGGGGTGCACAGTATGTGTTCCCGAAATCGCGGAAGCTGCGGCATTCGGCGCAGCACTCAAAGCCCTCTGGGTACTGGAAGACGAAACCGGCAAGTCCAGCATCGCCGCCATTACCGAAGCCCATGTGAAACTGAAAGATGAAACTATTTCACCCAACAAAGACGTGCAACAGGTCTACAACACTGTGTACGAAAATTATCTCAAAGCGGTAAATACCGTCTCACCGCTTTTTGACTGAATGAAGGAGAACACATGTCATATTACAAAGGCAAAAATGAACACTTTGCGGGCATTGGTAAAATCCCGTTTGAGGGTAGAGAGTCCGACAATCCCCTGGCCTATAAATTTTATGATGAAACAAAGGTGATTGCGGGAAAAACCATGAAGGACCACCTGCGTTTTGCAGTGGCGTACTGGCACAGTTTCTGTGGCGATGGCGGCGATCCCTTTGGCAATGGCACCCGTAACTTCAGCTGGGTGCGCCACAGCAGCGATATGGATAACGCCATGGAAAAACTGGATGCCGCGTTTGAGTTTATCACCAAACTGGGCATTCCCTATTACTGCTTCCACGACAGGGACATCGCTCCTGCCGGAAAAACCAGAGCCGAATCTGAAGCCAATCTCAAGAAAATCGTGGATGCTGCCAAAGAACGTCAGGCAAGCACGGGCGTAAAGCTCCTCTGGGGAACCGCCAATCTCTTCTCCCATCCCAAGTTCATGAACGGAGCGTCCACCAATCCACAGTTTGATCTGGTTGCCGCTGCCGGTGCTCAGGTGAAAGCCGCTCTGGAGGCCACCGTGGCCCTGGGGGGCGAAAACTACGTATTCTGGGGCGGACGCGAGGGCTATACCTGTCTGCTCAACACCGACATGAAAAAAGAACTGGCTCACATGGGACGCTTTCTGCAGATGTGCAGAGATTACGCCCGCAGCATTGGATTCAAAGGCACGTTCCTTATCGAGCCCAAGCCCATGGAGCCCTCCAAACATCAGTACGATGTGGATTCGGCAACCGTTATCGGGTTCCTCAACGAACATGGTCTGGAAAAAGATTTCAAGCTGAATATCGAAGCCAACCACGCCACACTGGCCAGCCACTCCTTTACTCACGAACTGCAGACTGCCGCCGATGCCGGCCTGCTGGGCAGCATTGACGCCAACCGCGGCGATGAGCAGAATGGCTGGGATACCGATCAGTTCCCAACCAATATCTATCAGACGACCGAGGCCATGATGGTGGTACTCGAAGCGGGTGGGCTCGGTAGTGGCGGGCTCAATTTCGATGCGAAACTCCGTCGCAACTCCACCGACCCCGAAGATTTGTTCCTGGCGCATATCGGCGGCATGGACGCCTTTGCCCGCGGTCTCGAAATCGCAGACAAACTGCTTTCCGCATCACCACTGCCCAAAATGAAGGCGGATCGCTATGCCTCGTTCAACGGCGGCAACGGACAGAAATTTGAAAAGGGCGATCTCGATCTGGCTGCCCTGGCTGCCCTGGCGCCGGAAACCGAAGACCTGCCTCTGGTGAGCGGAAAGCAGGAACTCATCGAAAACATTATCAATCAATACCTCTACAAATAGAAAATCGCCGGTATTTCACCGTGCGATAACGCGTCAGAGTCAATTGGATGCTGACCGGCGTTCAGGATCTCACCGGTCAGCATCTCCTCCCCACTGACTTCGACCGCTTCAATATTGTGGTGTTCTCAGGGTAAAACCACCTGAAATTGTTCAATATATCCTATTGGATGTCCCCCGGTTGAACTCACCGGGCACTTTTACTGGGGCGTTCCGAATATTCGTCCATTTTCGGTCGCTTGTATTTGTAATACAATATTGGTAATGACGTATTCCGCCCGAAACGGTGCGTCCGGAGTCCTTACATATCGAATTAAACAGGAGGATCTTCCATGACTCGATCATCAACTTACTGTCTTTACACCTTCCTTTTCTTACTCGCTCAGCTCAGTGGATGCGAAAAGACTTCGGGCATAGATTCGTCAAATACAGACGATCACCATCCGGACGTCAACAGCACCGATGACCAGACCGAAGACACTGGAAACGGAAACCACCGGGACACTGACAATCCCGATGACAGTGGAACCGAAGATGGTCCGGATAACGATACTGAAGATAACATGGACACCGATACCGACAGGGAACCATTTGATTCCACCGAATTCTGGCATCACACGGATACCGACACCAATACCGATAACGCTACAGATCCGGTTAAAATCATTGAAGAACTTCCCGAAGGATTTTCTCCGGCCACCCCCGATGATACCGACTCCAGTTATGGCGGCTTCGTGGTTGTTGGTCCGCTGGATGAGAATGCAGCGCACGATGATGATGCGGTCTGCAAGAATATCATCCGGGTGGTTGTTCGCGATTTCGTATCAGAACACGGCGATTTCCAGGATGACTGGACCACCAGCGCCGTTGAAGGCCAGTTAGGGGACGACCAGAAACCGGTGGCTGGCGAAGGCAACACGTCACAGATTGAAACGGAGTGGTATCACAACATTTCCGAAGTGAACATGCCGTTTGCGGTGGATCTCTGGCTGGAGCCGGTCGGGGACACCTTTGTGTTTGACTCGTCTAATTTTTTCCCAATTGATGGCTATGGGTTTGATGAAACCTGCATCTGTGGAGACGACATACACAACTTCCATTTCACGACGGAAATGCACGCAAAATTCGAGTATCATGGCGGTGAGGAGTTCACGTTCATCGGTGACGATGACGTGTATGTATTCATTAATAATCAGCTTGTCGTCGATCTCGGCGGTGTTCATATTCCGGAAACCGGCAGTGTCATTCTCGATGAAGTTGCTGACGAACTTTCACTGAAACTCGGCGAAGTCTATCCCATCGACCTGTTCCAGGCAGAACGCCAGACCTGTGGCTCCAACTTCCGCATTGAAACCACCCTCGACTTCTCCGGCTGCGGCGTCATTCTGCCCGGCGACATCATCGTGGAATAGGAACCCGCTGTTTCTGTCCAGTCCTCTTCACACTTGAATCACAGCGTGTGATCCCCGATATTGGAGAAGTATGATACATCTGAATGCCCCAAACGTCAGCAAACACGGAAGGAGAACATAGACATGGATCCCAGGGACATATATGGCGCCAACCCCGATCTGTTGTACCCGTGCGAAAAATATGATCATATCTGTTTCATCAAAAATGCAGTCACTCACCCGGCTATCCGCATCGGTGACTACACGTATTACAGCGACCTCGTACACAATCCGGCGGACTTCGAGAAAAACAACGTGTTGTATCTGGATGAATTGTGCCAGGACAAACTTATCATCGGCAAATACTGTACAATCGCATCCGGCGCGAAAATCATGATGAATGCGGGAAATCACAAGATGGCGGCGTTTACGGGATATCCGTTTAAAATCTTCAACGCCAACGGTTGGGGCACCGGGGAACGTACTATTGAGGACATTCATTACAAGGGCGATGTGGTCATCGGACATGACGTATGGATTGGTTATGACGCGCTCATTCTGCCCGGAACTGAAATTGGTAACGGCGCCATCATCGGCGCACGGGCAGTGGTAACGGGAACGGTGCCTCCTTACGCTGTCGTCGCGGGAAATCCAGCCAGAATCATCCGAATGAGATTCGATGATGAAATCATCAGTCTGTTGCAGACGCTGAAATGGTGGGACTGGCCGCCAAAGGAAGTATCGGACAATCTGCATATTCTTACCAACTGCGAACCCACCGCACTGCGACAACTGGCAAACCGTATCCTCTGAGCAGCGGCATCCGGTCAGACTATTCACAGGGTCCCGTTCGACCACGAAAGAAACAAACACATTGATATTTATATACAAAAACGGCTTCGGTGCCGGGAGATTTTGGCGATTTCTCCCGACACCGAATTTACCTTTGGGAGGAAAGGTAAAAAATGTAATGGCACCTCCTTGTATGCCATACATTTGTATGGTAAACAAGAAAATAGACCGTTTTTTTGAGAAATTTTTTTAACAAACGAGGAATAAATGGCGCCCAAGACTCCCAAAGGACAGACCCGACGTCAAGTTTTTCGCTTTATGCGCGACCGCATCACGGAGGGATTCCCCCCTACGGTGCGCGAGGTGCAGGAGGCGTTCGCATTCAAATCGGTACAGACCGCCCGGGAACACCTGGAAAACCTGGTGAAGGAAGGCAGGCTCGTTAAACAGAGCGGCATTTCCAGAGGATATCGGCTGCCCGATGAAATTGATTTGTTGCCCCAGTTGCCGGTGCCGCTGCTCGGCAGTGTGCAGGCAGGTCAACTCACCGAGGCCATCGAAGATCCGGATGGCTACATCGGTGTCCAGCAGTCCCGCAGCCCATCCGAGGAGTTGTTTGCCCTCAGGGTACGCGGCTATTCCATGATGAACGCCGGTATTCTCCCGGGGGATATCGTCATCGTCCGCAGACAGCCAGTCGCCAACAACGGAGACATTGTGGTGGCCATGGTGGATGACGACGCCACGGTCAAGCGGCTGAAAATGGTAAAGGGCAGACCCGAGCTGCACCCGGAAAACGACGAGTTTGATCCCATTATTCCCGAAGGGGATCTCCGCCTTCTGGGCAAAGTGATTGAGGTCCGCCGATATCTCGATGAGATGGTGATTTCATGAGCACCGCCAGGCGTCTCGATGAACTGCTGCAGGCCCGGTACATCACCAGGGGAAAGAGTCTGCACTCTTTTTCGAGAGACATGTCACCGTGGAGCTACGCCGCGCTGCAGGGACGTCTGGTATCCCTCTTGCCCGGCACCATGAACGCCCCCTTTTCGGCCCTGTTTCATGTGGTGTGGGACGCCCAGAAAGAAGGGGAAACTGTTGCCTGGATTGGGGGATTGCAAAGCTGCTTCTATCCCCCCGATGTGGCGGCGCGCGGCATTGATCTGAACGCCATCACGGTGATTCGCCTGCACACGGACCGGGACATGTGGTTCGCAGCCGACACATTGATTCGCAGCGGCGGCGTGGGCATGGTCATTATCGATTTGGCATCCGTTAACAGCCATCGCGGCACCAGTAAGGGCACCCTGGCCCTGCAACATCGATTGTCGGGGCTGGCCAGAACCCACAACACAGCAGTCATTATTCTGCCCCAGGTCCACCCGGACGCAGAAGCCGGGGCACTGGTTTCCCTGACTGTCAGAACACACAAAATACCACTGGGAATTCCGGTTGGCACCTATCAGCTGGGGGTCATTCCCAAAAGGGACAAAAGTGGCACCACCAACTGGAAAATTGAGGAAGTGTGTGATGCCCCGGACGGCCTGTGTTAACCTCTTTTCGTTTTTACTTCAGCTGCTGCTGCAAAAAAACAGAGACTGGATGGATTTTCCGGTGGCAGTGGTATCCGATGAAACCGCATCCGGACGCATTCTTGAACTGAACCGGCATGCCAGAGAGTATGGCGTTAAAGAAAATGACAGCTATGTGGCTGCGCTTTCCCTATGCCCCATCCTCAAAGCCAGAACCGTTTCGTCCGAAGATCTGAAAACCCATACCGAACAGATTGTCACGTTGCTGCACACCTTTTCGCCAGAAGTTGAAAAAAACACTGAACCGGGGATTTTCTGGCTGGATTGCAGCGGAATAGAACGCATGTATCATACCGAAGAAAACTGGATGCGTGCGGTGAATGACGCCATTGTCAAACAGGGGTTCTGGGCCCACATCTGCACCGGAAGCTCCAAATTCGGCACATATGCGGTGGCCAAAACCCACCGGGGACGCCGCTGCCTTCGCAGTGTGGGCGAAGAACAGCAGGCCATTTTTCAGACCCCATTATCAGGGATGGATATTCTCCCAAAGGATTTAATATTGCTTCAACGACTGGGGATTCACACCCTTGGCGAGCTACTTTCATTGCCGGCGGAAAGCCTCAAGTCGCGATTTTCAACGGCGCTTTTCGAACTGCATCAGCTCGCTTCCGCCAGTCGCTTCAATCCCCTTGTTCCCCAGAAAACCGCACCACCGGTGGAACAGGCCTGCCAACTGGATGGCATGCAGTCCAATGCTCTGGGACTACTGTTTGTCATGAAAACCATGCTGGAATCTCTATTACTCGAACTCGGAGAACAAAAAAAAATACTGCACCAGCTCAATGTCACCTTTTTGCTGGACCATGCACCGGCGGTGAACTTTGAAATCGTTCCAGCGTTACCCACCATGAATCTCCGTCTGTGGGTAGAGTTGCTCCGGTTGAAGCTGGAGAGTATCAAGCTGGAATCCGGGGTTTCAGAAATTACCCTGCATGCGGTGGCGCAAGTGGCGACCCTGGGCCAACTGGCGCTGTTTCAAAATGAACACAGGCGGGATCTGGACGCCGCCAATCGGGCGCTGGCCAGAATCCGGGCCAAATTCGGTGATAAAAGTGTATGCCGCCCCATGCTGACCGAAGGGCATCTTCCCGTGGCCCGGTTTCAGTTTGTCCCCACTGCGGAATTTACCTGGCCCGCCCCACAGGACAAGCGCAACACCCTCATTCGCCGCATCATGGAAAAGCCTCAACTGCTCAATTCACGGCCGGTCAAAGGTCCGGCGGGCATTCATTTTGGCGGCCTCGGCGGAATGGCGGTCAAAGAAATGGTTGGACCATACATCCTGGAGGGAGGCTGGTGGCTGAAGGATATCTGCAGAGAGTACTACTTTGCCAAAACCGAAACCGAACTGCTCTGGGTATATTTCGATCGCCATCGCAGACAATGGTTTCTGCAGGGAAAAGTGGAGTGATAAAAGAACCGGCACAGCTTCCTGATTGACGATGCATGCAGAATGCATTACATTGATAGCAGAGGTGATGCATGACTGATTTGGCAACAACAACATTACAGGCACGACTGGATCCCGAAAGCAAGCGCGCGGTGGAGGAAGCCGCGCGGCTGCGTCATGTGGGACTATCAGACTACATTCGGTTGGTTCTGGTACCTGCGGCTCAAAAAGAAGTGGCCGCAGCCAGACAGCAGGTGTTGCAGATGACGCCGGATGAACAGGAACGGTTCTGGAACGCGCTCCAGGCGTCCGCCACCCCCACCCCACCCCAGCGCAAACTGGGCAATATCATGCGAGGCGACGGGTGAATAACGTCCAATGGCCCAATGACCTCGCCATTGAACCACTCAGCAAGCACCACCATCGGGATTCCTTTGAAAGCGGCGTATTATCCGTGGATGAATGGCTGAAAACACGGGCTCGCCAGGCCCAGGACAAGCGACTCTCCATCACCCGTGTACTGTGCACCGGGGAACAATCCGTCATCGGATACTATACCCTCGCGATGGGGCTGGTAAACTTTGATGAACTTCCCCTGAATATTGCGCGAAAACTGCCGGAGACCCGGTTGCCCATTATTACCCTGGCATGGCTGGGCATAGACAAACGCCACCAGAAAAAAGGGCTCGGAGAACGCCTGCTCGCTCAGGCTCTGAGAGATTGCTACCAGACCGGACAAATGCTGCCGTTCATTGCCATACTGCTGGACTGTGCCACCCAAGCTGCAAAACGTTTTTACCAGCGGTACGATTTTAAGGAATTGCCCGGTCACCCCATGACGCTGATGCTGCCCTGGAAACTGCTGAATGCCATGATGCAGGAGTAAGGATTACTTCTACGCAGACAATGGTTTCTGCAGGGAAAAGTGGAGTGATGCGTGTGCTTCTCACACCAAAACAGGTAGCACAGGTGGCAACAAAGGATTACAACGTATTTAAAGCGTCTCATTTTTTGGAAAAGGTTCAGATGATTAAAGAAAAGGCATTTGACATTCTGTGTGAATACAATCCCTATGGGGGGGCACTTGAGAACCACTGCATCCGTCTGGGCGAATTTGCCATTGCATTGGCGGCCAGAGAATCCCTCGACCTGGACTACGACCTTATCTATGCAGGTGCGTACCTCCACGACATCGGACTGCTGGTGGCAGACGATGATTCTCCCAACTATCTGTATCGCGGCGTGGCATTTACGGCGCCGTTACTCGATGCGTGGGGGTTGGATGCGTTTCAGAAACAGCAGATGCGCGACATGCTGCTTTACAACCATTCGTTTCGCACCGTGACCGGAATCACCCCCATGGGCGAAGTGCTCCGACGGGCGGTACAGGTGGAGCACAGCCTGGGCAAATGGTCTCATGGACTTGAACGCGGTGTCATAAAAAATATATTCAGAACATATCCCAGACGGGGTCTGAACGCGATACTCGCGGACTTCGCGCGCATTTCTTTCAAACGGGATGGCGTGGGTGAGATTTATCGATTGTTTTTCCCGGCTACCAGCGAGGCGGAATAGTGCAAAAAGACATTGCGCAGTTCGCCGCCCGGCTCTCACGCTGTTACAACCGAACATCATTTGGTGATTTTCCCACTCCCGTGAACCGGGTTTTTCTGCCCGGTTTGGCAGCCCACCCGCATATATGGGTTAAACGCGACGATTTATCCTCTCGCATCTACGGCGGAAACAAAGTCCGCAAGCTGGAATTCCTGTTAAAGGAATCAACGCGTCCGGTGCTGACCTTCGGACCGCTCGGCTCGCACCATGTGTACAGCACGGCACTTCATGCAAAGGCGCTGGGTCGTTCCACCGCGGCGGTACTGGTGCCCCAACCCATGACGCCTCATCACCGGGTAATCCACAATGAAATTCTCAAACTCTGCGATCCGGTCATTGCGCTGTCCTCCAGTCCATCGTCATGGGTCGGGCCAATCAAGGCAGTTGCCGCACCGTTCCGGGGTCGACAGGCCAGGTACCAGATCTGCCTGCCGGGGGGCAGCACGCCATTGGGTACGCTGGGATACGTGATTGGCGCACTGGAGCTGGCCGCTCAGATAAACGCGGGGCAGTTACCGGAGCCACAAAAAATTTTCGTACCTCTCGGCACAGGAGGCACATCGGTGGGAATCGCCATTGGTCTGGCCATGGCGGGACTGACGCCTGAAACCGTGGCCGTACGGGTGGTGCCGGAAATTGCGCTTCCCAATGCAATGCTTTCATTGTTGATGGCAAGAACCCTGCGTCTCATCCGGAAGGCCGGACTGCCCGCACCAGGCCGACATCACATTCGGTTCACTGTTCAAACTGGCTTTTCCACCCAATACGCCATTACCAACCCACAAGCCGATAACGCAATGCAACTGGCCGAAGACGCCGGGATTGCCCTGGAAACCACCTACTCCGCCAAAGCCATGGCGGCATTGATTTTTCATGCCCGAACCGCACCACCAACCGACGGTCCGTATCTGTTCTGGCAAACGTTTGCGGATGCGTGCGGTGAACCGACGTGATTTCATTGTATGACAGGCAAAGAGACACAATGATTGTACTGAGCACGGGTTCCACCTCTCCTCCAGGAGATAGTTCCGTTGATTATTTCACATACAGGAAAAAACGAAAATTCATCCTTCCGCGTACATTGCACCACCGCAACGAATTTAATCGATTGCAGATTTTTTCAAAATACAAGTGATTTTTATCTTGTCTTTATAGAAAGGGCACATACAATAATAATGTATTTTGTTATATTCGCTGTAATCACACCTCAGGAGGAAGGTAGCCAGGGTGATCTGAAAGATACGACCATCCCGATTGGGCGCGAGACCCAATTGCTGCAACTGGAAAGGCCAAGGAAATGAAAAGGATACGTAAGTTGTGTGTTATATTCGTCTCCCTCTTATGCTCGCCACTCATTTCGTGCACTGGTGAAAATGTCTGCGGCGAAGATATGGTAGAGGTCAACGGAGCATGCATGATTCCTGCAGACACCGAACCGACTGCAGACCTCGTTCGTTTACAACTTCAGATTCCCGCAAGCTTCGATGCAACGCCGGTGCTCATGACCGTGTGCTTTTTCGACAATGCACAGATGGTCGGTATTCCCGTCGGATTCGGGGAACAGATTTCAAATCCCGAAATTGCTGCGGGGGATGTGCTCCCCATTTCATCTTCTCAGGCAAATCTGGGAGGCGACTATTACATGAGCGTCATCATCTATTGTGAGGGAGGTGGCAATGGACGGGGGCCTATCGCCGGCGTGGACTGGGTAGGGTCTGAAGTTGTTCCGGTCACTCTGGGGCCGGGCACACAAATCGTCGATATCGGAGATATAACGATTGTTCCATTTCAGCCGGTTCAATGATCGCACCAATTCTGACAACTCAGATTGATTACAGAAAGGTACACAAAAGTGAAGGGAACAGAATACAGAATGTCCGCGTATTTCGTGCTTGCGATGATGCTTTCAGGCGCTGTTGCTTTCTGCTACCCGGAACTGGCAGATGCAGACGACACAATGCCGAAATCCTCCGCGACTGCTGCGTCATCGACAACTGAAACCGCAGATGAAACGCAGAATGGTTCGGCGGAATTGGCGGCGGCGTCATCTGCTGAGGGAATGGGCAATGTATCGCCAGAAATGGCGGTGCTTCAGCAGCGTTTATCCGAACTGGAAAAAAAATCCGAAGCCGATTCCGCGAGAATCGAAGAACTGTCAGAACGTCTGGACCTGCAGGAAATGGATAGTATTCAAACCGAAGCGGCACAAGAGATGGATTTGCAGATTTACGGATTTCTTGATGTTCAGTTTTCCAAACTGTTCATCAAAAAAGACACATTTTACAAAGGCTATCTGCCGGATGCGTCAACATTCACCCTTGGACACTGGAATCTATTCATCAGGAAATCTCTCTCCGACCATTTTTCGGTACTCGGAGAGGTTAGATTTCTTTTTCAGCCCATGGGAGAAGAATCGGACTGGGTCGGATTCGAAAGAACGGAATACAGTCGTTTCGATACGCGCGCAACGGACATTGTCGACAATTATTTCTTCAATTGGGGCGGCATCAGTATTCAGCGGGCATACGTGCAGTATTCGCTGAACGACTATTTCGGGTTTCGCGTCGGCTACTTCCTGACGCCATTCGGCATATGGAATGAGGAGCATGCATCACCGGTGATTCTGTTTGCCCATCGGCCATTTCTCAGCACGTCAGGTCATCTGCCGGAAGCACAGTTGGGCTTATACCTCTTCGGCAAAGCCTACCTGGGCGAACGTACGATTGTTCAATATGGGTTTACCGTATCCAATGGCCGGGGCCCAACGGCGGAGGTCTATGATCTGGATGAAAACAAGGCACTGGGGTTGACGTTGCAGGCAGCGTACGACGGTCCGTTTTTTTTGAATGCCGGCTCGTATCTGTACATGGGGGATTACCGGGACGTGACCAGACGCATGACCACCCTTCAGACGATTGGGTTTGTCGAGAGCACCACCATTGCCTATGCGGAAAAGGCGATGTCTCTCCACCTCCAGTTCGGATGGAGGGGATTGCGACTTCAGGGGGAATACGTACGCCGGTTAATCGAATATGAGGATGGACATCGCGAGTCCGCAGATCACGGTCGCGGAGTACTGTTTACGCCAGATCACGTACGAAGTGGCAGCTACGAATTGCTGGCATACACGCTTCCGTTTGAAAACCTCACCCTGACGCCCTATGTGCTGCATGAATATAAAGACATGCCTGCCTGGGTGGAATACTGGGCAGGGCACTCCTACGGTGCAGGGATTAACTGGCAAATCATTCCATCTGTCGTGTTTAAAGTGGAAGGTCTTCTCAACAAACATCGAAAAGAGGGAGGCGTCAATTCGGACTTCAAGATGCTTATCTCGCAACTGGCGGTGACTTTTTAACCAGGTATGAGATTCACCCGAGCAGCTGCGCACCGTTGACGAAGCATTGTTCATTAAATCCCACCGCACGTTTGATGGCCAAATCCAGATCAAAAAAGTTGGATATCTGTTTCATCCGGCTTCGCTCTGGCCGGGGCAGCCGAGTGGCGAAAGCAAAAGGGGTCAGCGGAATGGGATAGTCGGTGCCGTGCAGAAATTTTCTGGCGATTTTCTCCGATGAAACACCGTATTTTCGCTCCAGGAGCCCTGGTGTGAATACCGCAAGCATGTACTGACTGCGCCAGAAATTGGTCATGGCCGAGTTATCGGCATAGCAATTGTCGTACTTCTGCAATAGCCGGACCGTATCGCCAAATGTTTCCTTTAAATGAAACCGGCCGGAACTGCCACCGTGGGCGATGATAATGGTCACTCCCATCTCAAGAGCGGGAACAAGCCGATTGGGGTCACCGTATTGCTGATTCACCGCTGGAATCGTATGCTCATAGCCGCAGTGAAACAGCAGGGGCAACCCCAGGTCGATCGCCTTTCGGTAGTATGGCGTGATGCGCGAGTCCGATGGATCAACCCCCTGGGAGTTGGGTAAAAGTTTCACCAGTCGGGCTCCCTCTGCCCGCACTTTTTCCAGTTCATCCAGACAGTCCCGGCGATACGGGTGCACCGAGGCACCGTACAAAAAGCAATCCGCATACTGCGATGTCACATCGCGCACATACTCATTGGGGATATACAGATACGTCTGTTTTGCTTCGGGCGCCCCATCCCGATTAAAAATCTGATCAAACGCCAGCACCACACATTTATCTATTTCTGAGGTACGCACCGTGTCGGCAAGAATCTCCGCATATCTGGCGTCCTGGGCCACCGGATCTTTGAGTTTATGCAACCCCTGCTTTCGAAGGAGAAACTGAAAGGGAATCGAACGACGCATCTTTGGGGAGGCGTATCCTCCACTCCGAGGAGAAATACCAATCAGATGCGCATGGCAATCAATTTTCGTTACGCCATCTCGCTTGTTCACTTTGTCTGTCGGTTGTTCATCTGACATTGGTTGCCAAACGGTATAACAGGAAGCAGCGCTTCGTACTACTCCGAAATCAGTGGCGCCATCCATGGTGGGTCAACAAACGGAACCCCTTCGCCTTCGTCATATTCCGGATACATTTCAATGTAGATACTGTAGCTCCATTCCTCATCCGTCAGACGCTGAAAATCCTGAGTGACCACCTCATGATACGAAAAGATTGCGCCGGCATAGGCACGAGGTCCACTGCATTGGTTGGCCGTAACGATCATCAGCCTCGGAGCGGCAGTGGCCACATGAAGCACTTTACCCACTCTGTTTCCAACTTCATCCGCAGGCTGTGTATGCACATCGGTAATGGTGGGATCAAACTCCAACGCACTCTCGGGATCGAAGAACAACTTTTTGTACCAACCCGCCGGCACTTCTCTCTCATAGCATCCGGCGGGTTCATACTCGATGCGAATGGCATCGTTGATAAATGCAAGCTGTTCCTCGGTATACGGAATGCCGTCCCGTTGTTGCTGTGCCATTTCATGCAGTATGTCAGAGATGAATGCGAGCTCGGTAAAATAATTCAGAACGCCCTGCAACAGCGCATTGCTGCCGGTGTCATCCAGCTGCCCCACCGCCGCCACTGCTTTGTCCGCGTATGCCGCAATGCGTTCAAAGAAGGCCGGATACGGCTCCACATACGCATCGGGAAACTCGCAGCTCGGCCCGCTGGTGTATGACTGCTTCGCATATAGAATGGTATCGTGGCGAAGTTGTGCCCAGGAACCCAACTGGGTATTGAGCATACGCGTTTGCCATTGGGCGGTCTGAGTGAACGACGGCATTTTTTCCGATTCTGACTCAGATAGTGTCTGTAAAGAGCGAAGCCACAGGTTGTACAGATTGCCATTCCAGAAGTCATCGTCATATGTGGCGGTAATGGTGCGCATCATGTGCAGGTCCGGGGCATACCCGTACTTGTCCAACTCCGATTGCAGCAATGCACCGGCCTGATTGTTGTTCAGCACAGCAAATCCCACATCCAGGGGAGAGGGCATCATCCGCTTGACAGTGCCTCCCATGACCCGGTCGTAAACCAGATTGGAGAACACATGAGTATCTACAGTGAATCGCTGCCCAAAAATAAGATAGCTGGCGTTCAGCGGCAGTGTGGTGCGATACCCGCCAGCCATAATGTGACTTGAAATTCGCTGTGCCCCGAAACCATTGGATAAAATGATGTTCAGAATCGCGTCATCTGAAAGGGCATCCAGGTCGGAAATATTCGAAATCCCAAGAGCTGTATACAGATTTCCGGTTTCCAGCGGTGTCAGATTGTCGCTTTCGCCGACAAACAGCTCAATGGCTTCGTTAATTTGCTGCCAGAGCGGCAGATGTTTTTCAGTCAGCGTATGCAACGCCAGTACTGCCTGCAGTTGAGGTCTCTGTACCACCTGCGTTCCATCCTGCATAGTTTCCACCATGCGAAAATCGATTCGCCCAAGCCAAATCATCGCACGAAAGTACGCTGACAGTTCTTCCGAATGCGTATAGTGACCCCGAGGCGTAAACTGGGAGAAATCAATTTCTCTTTTGCTGGCAAACAGCGCTACTTCTTCTACTCCGCTTGCCGCCTGCGCTTTCTGAAAAAAGTCACTCACTGCAGAAGCGTCCGCAAACGCAGCAGACAGTACTTTATCATTCAGAAGCGAGTGCGCCACCGTAAGGTAAAAATCCAGATCATTTCGAATATCGTCAGAAACAGATGTGGAACCGGTCAATTCATTCCGCAGATTGCTCAACAGTGCATCCAGTTTCTCGTGAAGGATTTGGGTTTCGATATTTTCGAGGATATCATCGAATGACCGGTGCACCGTGTCCAGAATGGCATCTGCAGAGATGTACACCGGCAAATCCGCTTTGTATATTTTTGAGTACGCGTCAAAAAAATTCAGAAAATTGTGTCGCCCCGTAATTGTAAAGCCATTGGCATCAAGCAGAGCCAGCTCCGCGTCATTCATGGCGAGGTCAGACGCCTGAATCAACTCGAGGTTCTGCGCATCCAACGGGGTATAATCCAGTTCGGTCCGGGTCTGTGAGGGATACCGGGCAAGCAGATCGGCAGAGGTCATCTGACTGGAGGCGTCAATTTCCTCGTTAATTGTCCTCAGAATTTCAGCGTCGCGCTCCGGCATTCCAGTTACAGTGGCATCGTTTGAATCGGTTGCCGTGTTCCCCGTATCGAAACCAGCAGTTGCTGACCCGGAATCAAAATTCGAATCCGAATCACCGTTTGAGCTGTCCACACTACCTGTCGGCGATCCTTCAGCCGGTGGATTACTGCAGGCCCCTCCTGTAAAACTCAGAACCACAAAAGACGTAAAAACGATGAAACGATAGAATGGTCGATGCATTGGATACCCTCCTCAAGCAATAAAGAAATTAAGTTGGCGTACAATACATTTTACGTGACCGGCTAGCGCCACACAAGTGATGAATTCACTCTTTCGGGCAGTGAAGCTATAGTCGAGCCGGGACATTTAAAAAAAATTTAAAATCCTACGGTAAATCCATGGAGAGGACGGGAATGTAGACTTCTGTACCGGAAAGATGAGTATGGGGCTGGGGAAGCTGGACGGGGTACACATCGATGGCGGGAATTCCAAGTCCCAATCGATATGCGCGGTTCACGTGCAGCAGCGCGCCACCGGCAAGATGCGCCAGCTGCTCGGCCTTTCGGATGTTTTGCGCCGAAGGTTCTTTTTCAGTATTCAAATCATCATCAGCGGGCGTATCAGCGGGGGCCGCTCCTTCGCCGGACTCTGCGTCACCCGATTCCATTTCAACGTCCACTTTGCCCTCCGTGGATTCCGCCGGGGCAGCCGCTTCATCTTCGGGTGCTACGGGCGCTACCGGTTCGGTCGTCGAATCACTCTCCGGCGCTGGCGGTCCCATCCCATCGGGAATACCATCCGGGCGGGCTTCCACTTCCACGGTGGCTTCGCCACTGCTCTCCCGGACCGTTGTCGTTCCGGTGTCAGATTCGTTCGGAATGTCAACTTTCACTGCGGGCGGCGCCTCTGCCGCCCCCTGTCTGGCCCCCACATCCTCCGGATGAAACGATCGCGCGGACGATACCGCAATCATGGTTGGAATCACGCCCACCATACTGGTAATGAGCAGCGCGATAGCGCCGCCACGGCTGGCCTTTTCCAGTTTATAACCACCAATCCCACCACCAATGGCGCCTGCCGCCGGAATGACCAGCCAGGGCCACAGGGGCTTGACGCGAACTATCGATTCGACCACCAGCACCGATTCCGCTCCCGCCACGATACCCCCAACTACTCCCACTCCCCGGGCCGTGATTTCCTGCGCCCTACTGGCTGGAGACACCACGAATATGGCCCCCATCAGCAACAGCGGCAAAAACCATTTTTTAATGCCTTTTATCAGAATGTCCTCCCATTGCGCCTTATGCGCCGTGATCATTTTCAGAATGCCGGATCATTATGACAGAGATTTAGTCATTTTCATAGTTCGCCGATATAGAAAATCACTCCCGGCGATTTTTGTCACACGCGCCATCGTTGTCTGCAACGTCATCTCCTCCGTTGCAAACAGGTTTGCCATGCCGTTTTAACGCCCGAATAATATCTCTTTTTTTCAGGTAATTTTTACCGGCAACTGCCCGAAATGTGGAAAAGAAAGACACGTATATATAAAAAGTATATAAAACAGAAAAACAAGAGGTAAAGGAATGAATAAAATTAAGTGGTACTCTACAATTCTTTTTGTTGTGTTATGGGTTTTTGCTTTAAGTTGCGCAGAAGATTCAACGAATGACACAACGGAGACCGAAAACAGCGGCGAGTCGGATATGGACTCCGACTCGGATACCGACTCCGACTCGGATACCGACTCCGACTCGGATACCGATACAGACTCGGATACCGACTCCGACTCGGATACCGATACAGACTCGGATACAGATACAGACTCGGACACAGACTCCGACTCGGATACCGATACAGACTCGGATACAGACTCCGACTCGGATACCGATACAGACTCGGATACCGACTCCGACTCGGGAACCGATTCGGTCACCGATACAGACACGGGCGCCGATACAGATACCCAGCCGATCTTCGATCGATTCAAAGGCCTCAACTGGGCCGACCCCCGGGATAATTTTCAGGCGGGTGTCCTCTACATTTCCGGTCTCTCCTCCTCCGACACATATGACTCAGCGTTCGCCACGGGGACGGCCGTCATGGATCAATTCGTCTCGAAGGTGGGCGCCAACGCTGTCCGTTTGCCCATCAATGAAGCGACCATCCAGCAATACTGGAGCACCTATACCGGCGCCATCGACGCGGTGCTGGCCAAAGGGCAAGTAGTGTTTGCTTACTGGGACAGCCACAAAGATAACCGGCCTCCGGACATGAACGCCTGGTGGGACATGTGGAAGACCGTGACCGACAAATACGGCAGCAACGAAAATGCCTATTTTGAAGTCTTCAACGAGCCCAATATGTACAACAAAACCGAGCTGGGCGACCTGTACTACAGCTGGCTGACCCGTTTTCCAGAGATACCCCATGGCAGGGTCATCCTTGACGGCACCGGCAACGCCCAGAACGTCCCGGACGTTGGTTCGGACGACCGCCTGAAAGATTGCCTGCTGGCGGTGCATGACTACAGTTTTTTTGGCGGAGAATCCATGATCAACGAAACAGACTGGGAGAATCATATCAAGGGCTCGGTAGGCAACTATGCCGACCGAACTATCTGCACAGAGTGGGGTGGTCCCATGAGCCCGGGCAGCAAAAATGGCAAAAACTATGATTACCTGGACTACAGTCACCCTCCCACCAACTACTTCGAGGGGTACATACGCGGCATCAGCAACCAGTTGCACAACTGGGAAATGGGCAGCTTCTATTGGCCAGGTCTCAGAGATGGAGACTGGTACAGCATGACCATCAAGGACGGAAGCGGTGCCGATCTGACCCTCTCCATTCCCAACCAATCGGGTCTGGATCGTCTGCACTACGCCTGGGGGATGGAATAGAGCAGCAAGGTTCAATACCCTTTTAAACAAAACCTAGAGCGGCGACCGGTTTGACTCCTTGCTGCAATCGCAGTAATTCGGCATCTTTGCGCTTTCGTCCTCAGTCCCTCGGTCGATGTAGCTATGGCTACACCTCGGTCGGGCCTTGCGGGCGCGCAGCAAAGCTGCTCGTA
>JBNKCR010000078.1:0-10014 GCA_050287845.1 Polyangia bacterium | reverse complement strand
ACATCCCGGGTTGAGCGCTCGTCTCGCCGACTGTTTCTGTGATGTACTCACGCCCTACCGGACAGAAAGCGCCCTTACGGGCAAACCGATTGCGGTCAACACTATTGAGAGGGCTGTTCTGGCCGCTTTTCCCAGAGAATTACAGAAATTGAAGATCGGCAAGCTGCTGGTTGTGCCCCTGCACAAGGCCCGGACCCCTCTTGGGTGGCTCATTCTGGCGCGACGCACGGCGGCTTTTGATGCGGACACCGTTGCTGCAATCAACCAGAACCGCGGCAGTCTTGTTCTGCTCATGGAGCAGCTCTATTACCTTGATACAATTTCCATCTACTCAAACTTTGCAAATTTCGACGGTCTGACAGGGCTCTACAACCACCGCTACTTTCAACAGGCGCTGGAAAAAGAGATAGCCCGCGCCCAGCGCCTCAACCACCCCGTCAGCCTGATGATGATCGATATTGACAACTTCAAACAGTTCAACGACGCCTTCGGTCACCCCACAGGCGACGCGGCCCTGAAAGATATTGCGGGAATCCTGCAGAGAAGCATTCGCAGCTACGATCTGGCGGCGCGCTACGGCGGTGAAGAACTGGCGATTATTTTACCGCAGGTTTCCCCCCATAAATCTCGCTCGCTCGCCAGACGGATTCAGACCACCGTCGCCGAATACCCGTTCCGCGGGGCAGCGGACACGCACCGGGTCAAGCTCACCATCTCCATAGGCATTGCGGGAATGCCCGCCCATGCGAAGACAAAATCCGAGCTCATCGAAAGGGCTGACCAGTCGCTCTATGTTGCCAAAGAAGAGGGACGCAACCGCATCAGAGTCTCCCTGGTTCGCTCTCGCAAAACCATACGCTTTGCCTACTGTCCCCCGGCGTTCACCAGCTCGTTTTACGGCGATATTCTCACCGGTGTCAGCGATGTGGCCAACCAGTTGGGCGGCATTGAACTGGTGACACGCGCCCCGGATAAAGAATCTGACTACCAGGGAATGTCGTCTATCTGCAACGCCCTGGTCCGCAGCGGTATCGATGCCATTGCCCTGTCTTCCCACTCCGATGCCATCGGTCCGGTGGTACAGGAACTGAATCAGGCCAAAGTTCCGGTATTTTTCTTCAACGCGCTGAGCAGAATCAAGGGAGCGGATGTCGTGTCCTATGTGGGGTATCGCCAGCGCGAGGCGGGGCGTGAGGTGGGTCGATTTCTGGCCCGAATTTTACGGGAACGGGGAACCATATTTGTTTTAAAGGGCCTCCCCCACAGCACCTCAACCGACCGTGTGGCAGGATTCAGAAGCGAAATCGCCCAATACCCGAACATCCGGGTTGTCGCCACCCGTCAGGGGGACTGGGAACGGGAAAAATCACGGCGCATCGTGGAACAACTCCTCGCGAAACAACCGGTGGACGCCATCTACGCCGTGAGCGACGAAATGGCGCTCGGCGCGTGTGATGCAGTCACTGCAGCCGGACGTCAGGGACAAATCTTCATCGTTGGACTCGATGGCACCCACACGGCGCTCCAGGCCATCCGGGAAGGTGTGATGACCGCAACCCTCAACACCAATCCCCGCGAAATGGGCCGCATCCTCATGCGCACCGTTGTACGGAGCCTCAACCGCCGCGAGCGGGTGGAACCCGAAATCTTCTCCCCCATCAACATCGTCAACTTCGAAAACGTCAGTTACTTCTGAAGACCTTCGTGGCCCGGCCACAACACCTTTCCCGGCCCTTCCCGGGGCACGGTTCACCACCATGTAAACCATTGAAATAATTATGAAAAAATTAAATCAGAACCCGAATATTGAACCAGAGGCGCCGCACCCGCAGCCATCGGAAAGGGAGCGTTCCCTTATGCTTCTCAATTTCGCAGACAGCTGCGAAATTACATATTCATTTAAAAATAACCATCCCACTGCATCCACCACATTGACCGGCGCCCATGCCCTGTCCCCCCCCTCTGATATTCCCTTAAAACTGACGCCTCATCAAATTTTTTTCCCAATCCGGGGTATGGAAACGACCTTCGGAATATCATAACCGACCCAGGTGTTTTAACCACAATCCAAGCCCATCGCCAAGAGGAAATTCGTCACGAAAAAATCAAGTTCAGAAAAGAACTTGCGCAAATGGGAGCACAATTCGAAAGGAGTTTACAGAAAAAACCAGGAATAAATAACACAAAAACGCCAGCGTCGCTTCGCTTTGATTTGGCCACAGAAGAAACGTGTTCACGATGAGCGAAACAGCTGTTCACCATGCCCGAAACGGGCATTCACGATGACCGAAATACGCAATAACCGCACATTTGGAGAAAGGAACAATTTATGTTCAATTATCAAAAAATTAACCCGGTAGCACCGGAAGGAATTGAAAACAGAAAAGCTTATCTGCTTGGGGGGGGAATCGGTTCGTTGTCCGCAGCAGCATTTTTGATCAGGGATGCTCATATGCCCGGAAAAAACATCCATATTATGGAGCGACTTGATATATTTGGAGGCTCAATGGATGGTGCGGGAACAGCAGATAAAGGATATACAGCCAGAGGTGGCCGCGAAATCGAAGAGCATTTTGAATGCTTTATGGACCTCTTCAGCTTCATCCCCTCATTAAAAGATAAAAATCGTAGCGTTCTGGATGAATTTCGTGAATTCAATCTGCTGGAACCCATTGAATCACATTGTCGACTGGTAAAAAAACAAGGAGAAAAAGACGATTTTTCAAGTTTTGGATTAACCACCATCCATGCTCTGGAACTTACCAGACTTCATCTGGCAACCGAAACAGCCCTTGGTGGAACGACCATCGGAGAGTTCTTTGATCCCAGCTTTTTTGAAACCAATTTCTGGTACTTCTGGGCTTCAATGTTTGCGTTTGAACAATGGCACAGTGTGGTTGAAGTCAAGCGCTATATGGAAAGATTTATGCATTTAATCGGTGGTATGAATAAATTACAGGGCATCCTTCATACCGAATACAACCAGTATGATTCCCTGATACTGCCTTTGATCACCTGGCTCAAGCAACACGACGTTTGCTTCGAAAACGGCTGTGAAATTACCGATATTGATTTTAAGTTCGCAGGTAATGAAAAAACAGCCACCACTATTCATTATATTCAAGCCGGCAAAAAAGAAATTATCAATGTCAGAAAGGATGATCTTGTATTATTCACCAATGGTTCAATGACAGAAAATACCACCCGGGGAGATATGGATCATCCTGCGCTTCTGAACCGTTCCGAAGACAAAGGTTGCTTCAGCGTCTGGGAAAAACTATCAAAAAAATCCCCTGATTTTGGCCACCCGGAAAAATTCTGCGGTGATATTGATAAATCAAAATGGATGTCCTTTACAGTGACTTTAAAAGATGATGACATCGTTTTTCCTTATATTTATAAGCTTACCGGAGACAAACCCGGCATGGGAGGACTTGTGACCGTCAAGGATTCCAGATGGCTGATGAGCTGGGTTGTTCCCAAACATCCCCATTTTATAAATCAGCCGGACAACATAAAGGTACTCTGGGCGTATGCGTTGAATATGGATATTCCCGGTGACTTTGTAAAAAAGACCTTCTCAGATTGTACCGGACGCGAGATGTTTGAAGAATTACTTTATCACATGGGATTAAAAGATCAGATTCCTGAGGTTCTCGCGCATACTGTTAATGTAATTCCCAGCATGATGCCGTACATTACTTCCCAGTTCATGCCTCGTGTTGCAGGTGATCGACCTGATGTCATTCCTTCTGGAAGCATCAATTTCGGGTTCCTGGGCCAGTTCGCAGAAATTCCTCAAGACTGTGTGTTTACTGTAGAATATTCAATAAGAAGTGCAATGATGGCTGTGTATGGACTTTTGAAACTGGGGAAGGAAGTTGACCCGGTATATCCATCTCAATATGATGTCCGGGTTTTGATCAACGCGGCAAAGACTTGTCTTGGAATGAATCAACTTCCCTTAAAAAATATTCCACTTGGTGAACTGTTAAAAGCTACCGAACTCAGTAAATTATTATAAATCAAAAAAAGCAGTTCCGCATATTTTCAGAGACTCACGGGGACGGCAAAATGAAGAAGCGGCGTCCAAATCCGGTAGGATGATTTGGACGAAAAACCTTCGTCACAACCTGACTTCAATTTGAGCAATCACGGGACAAGCTGTTGCTTCCGCCGGGAGACCCTGCCGCCGAGAAAACAGAGGGACGGCAAAATGAAGAAGCGGAAAGTCACGAAATTGATGAAAATGTCGATGTTTCCGGCTTTATCAGAAACATCATGACCATTCTCAAAGAGCGACCGGGTTACCCGTTTTTTTGTCTGGCAGCGGAAGCGCAATTGTTAATCGATTTGGCGATTTCCCCCAATGCCTGTGCCAGTTTGGATGCTGAATATACGATGGAAAAAGTGAAAACCGGCTCAGTGTCGGCGTCTACGTACTTTTTTGGCGGAATCATCCGTGGACGTATCGAGTTTGAAAAATACCTTTTTTCCTCCCTCCCAGTGATATCTCTTTTGAGTGCCACTGTGGGACCGAAAGCTCATATTCGGAGTTTGTATACCAAGGTCATAAAATCGAATCCATGGTGAAGAACGGGTAAAGGACACCAGGGAATGGTTGACACCGAAAACAAACTTCAATTGGGGGACCACTTCAACATTGTGCAACTGGTAGCTGAATTGACTGAATTCAACGCCGAACGATTTTCGATCCGATTCTCTCATTTGCGGTAACACAGTTGTATAGCTCACCTTTCCAGTATTCTCAAAGCCCATGGGTTTAACAGTTGAGTATTGGCCATCCAAAATGTCGCGACGCTCCATTGCAAATTTTCCTCTGCCGTTTACATGGAGTCCAAATGTGACCGAACCTTTGAGAATTCCCAGTTTGAAACCGGTTTTGGTAAGCTCCGGCGGGATTTCCAGGTCGAGACCAGACGCCGCGCTATAGTCGCCAAACGGCATCTTGTTGTTTTGAGAAAAGTCAGCCACGCTGATACTCGTATACGATTTATCAAGCAAGTCCCGGCCACCAACGTAGAGCTTGTAGCCGTAGCCGACGGATAAATTAAATACAAATTCTTTGCCGTCTTGAATTTCTTCTGGAGGCACGCCCGCGCTGGCGTAGTATTGGGCTGGGGCATCAATTGTGTCGACAGTGATATCTGTGACGACACGGGTGGATTTATCTCTGTTTGCTGCGATGTCGCTGGTGACTGGACTGATTTTTCCTTCAACCACAACGGGAATTCGAAGCCCCGCGGTAAAGGTGCACCCCACTGTGACTCGAAAAAAACCAGTAGGAACCCCCCATTTTTTCGTCCAAATGTAAGCGGTAGAATAAGTTTCTCCGTTGATGAGTTCCAATTTAAAATCGTGTTCTCCCCCGATGATTTCCCTGGGGGCGTTGGTCATTTTCACGTTGGGAATATTAACGCTTTGGGCTGCATTGGGTTGAGCAGCGGACGAGCCCTGGGAAACGATTGCACTTTTTTGCATCGCTTTTTTCATTTCGCTTGCATGAAACGGCGCTTTTACGGGAACTATTTTTTTGAAGTTCATGAAGCCACCGGTAATTTGCGGCATCTGTATGTAGCCGTTTTTGATCATAATGGCTTTTTTGGGGATGATGAGCGTCTCTTCGATGGTCATGGTTCCTTTGCCATCTCGAATGGCGTCCAGGAGCGCTTGCTCACCTTTTGCTGCGGCAATACGAATGGGGTCTTTGGCGTCAAGTTTATCAGCGTCGGCCATAACGGCCATGAGCATTTTTTTATCTTCTGCGCTGAGCGATTTAACGCTTATTCGTTTTTGACGAGATACCCCTGCGTCAATACCACCTGTAGCTGTTTTCAGACTGTCTGCATTCAGCACCGTAAACGTTGTGCGTTGGGTCAGGCGATAAGTCTCTCCGAGATCATCGACGGTGTCACTGACAACCGGATTTTTAAGCAGCGCTTTTTGCTTGACGCCCTGGGTTCTCAAGGAAGTCACCAGCTTGTTTTGTTCTTGAAACGCTGTTTGGGCAACTTGTTCTAAGGATACTTTTTTCCCTTTAAGGGTTTCAATTTTTTTATTGCCCATTTTTTTGAGGTTGCCGGTCGCAACGATTTTTGGGGACGATTGACTGTTCTGGGGGGCCGACGCTGTTCTACTATTGCTGCTTGCTGCTCGTGTTGTCCGCCTGGTTTGTGCCGAAACGAGCTGGGCGGAGAATAAAATGGCAATGCCTATTGCCAACGCGAAGTGGCGGTACCTGCGGTGGTAAAATTTCTTTTCCTTTTCTGTGGTCATTTCGGATCCCTTTCTGTTTTCCCGATGGAATACGTTGCACCTGGCCAAATCAATAAATCGACACTTGGTATATAACATTACGACACAATAGCAGATTAATTCATTCCATTCCATTTTCAATGTATTTTTTCACCTATGGGGCAAAACAGCAAACCTCCTGGGTTGCGAAAAAAACATTCGGTAACTCGAAAGAAACACAGTATCTGACCGGTAAATCCAGAGCACTGCCAAGAAATGAACCTTTCCCATGTTCTGTTTTACTTCCAGGGGTACCTCCGCTAATATTGGCGAACTCACAAATATGGAAAATTGTAGCGGGCATCATTTCCACCGTACTGTTTTTGCTGGGTTTGCTCTCCAGCGAGGTAGCCATCTCTCTTCCCCTGTTCGCCTTTTGCTATGAGCTTTCCAAATCCGACGATTCATGGCGCGTCTGCATCCGGTACCTGCTGCCGAGCTGGGTGATTGCCCTCGTCTATGTGATGACGTACAGCGCACTGGGATTTGGCGCCCGAAACTCCAGCGTCTATCTGGATCCATTCACTTACCCTGGCGATTACGCTGCGTTGTTTTTTCCAAAACTGCTGGCGGTACTGGGGTCTATTTGAATGCAACGGGGGTCTGGAACGGGGGTCTGGATCATCCTCTGAGAACGATGTAGTTGCTGATTCCCTGGGAGATTAGGCTTTATCTCAAAAGGGTAATTGAACCTTTCGATCTTTTGTTTTTGCCCCAGAGGGGCCCAGGCATAATAGCCCCGGGCATCGCCCGGGGTTCAAGCATATCAATAGAGAAGAAGCCCTGAAAGGGCGTTACATTGAGAGCCAGATCACATGCATTGCCTTTTTTTTGATTTTTCGATTTCAATTTTGCAGTCTGATTTCACTGAAAACAGAGGGACGACAAAATGAAGAAGCGGCGTCCAGATCTGGTAAGATGATTGAGTGGGCATCCACATCGTGCGACGACCGCGGCATTATCAGGGGCTGGGAGGGAACGTCCCGGGACAAGCGAGTTATTCAACTGTTCAAATGAGACTTTTGCAATGACCATTCTGGAAACAACGAATATCCAAAAGACAATAGAACAGGCGCAGGATACCTCTCTGACGAAAGCGGGGATTTCATCTCTCGCGTCAAGGTGGACACTCAACGAAAGCGAACTGGCCGATGTTGTGGCTTTTCTACGCGAACAGTCGGACGGCCATAGCATCGCCGCAGTACTGCTTGCCCACGCGGCATCCGGAAAAAAATTACCCGCCAAAGTGGTTGGGACTGCACTTGGCCTTTTACCGACACTTGCAGAAGTTGCAGCCATTGCCGGCAGCTGTGAGGGCGATGTGGTGGACATGTTCATTTCCGCGGTAGAGAGTGGTCGGATGGCCGTTGAACGGGAATGCCTGTCTCTCTGGTATGCCGCATGGCTTTCAAAAGCCTTGCCGCCAAATGAACGTCTGGTGGCGGCGCTTCGCACCAGATGCCGACTGAGGTTGAATGTCGAATCCGGGCTTCTGATTGCGGACGCAGCAGAACTGATTGGTGATGAACATCTCATTGAACTGGCGATGCCATACATTACACTTTCAAAGACCAGCTACAGGAAAGGGGCAAAAACGCTGCTTGCGGAATTCGCATCCACATTTGAAAAACCGGTTCTGGAAATGCTTGATGATAAGGAATACAGCGCATCACCTGTTGGGCAATTCACGGTGAGAAGGCCGGTGGAAAAGGTAGGCAGAAATGATCCCTGTCCATGCGGCAGCGGAAAAAAGTATAAAAAGTGCTGTCAGCAAAAGGACCAGACGCGTCTTGGCGCCCCATCTCCCGTGCCGGGCGTTACGATGGACGAGTACCTCTCCAACGCGCACAGATATATGCCAGACAGTGAATTCGATTCACTTCGCCCCCACGACATTGCACGACTGCCCATGAAAGAATTTTCGACTGTTCAACTCATTGCTGCCATGACGCGATTTGTTGAATTTCACATGTGGGACAAGGCGCAGACTGTACTCGACTTGATGGCGGAACGAAAGGACCTGCCCGATTTACTGGACTACTACCGGCTGGATGTGGCCCACGAAGCCATTCAGTGTAATCAGAAAGATGTGTTCTTAAGACAGGAGGCAAAAATTCAGGAGAATGCTGTCATCGACATTGCATGGTTGGATGATCTGCGTGTGAAACGAGCGCTGATACAACCTGACGAGCAAACTCTCGATGTTCTCAATAAAAGAATTGAAAGAGATTTGATGTCCGACGATTCAAATACCACAATTGAAATCGCTTATGCGCTGATGGACCTCTATCCGGGACTCGGCATTGTGTTCGCACGGGGTGTACTGAATCCGGAACGCATTCTGGATGCAGAAGTCCTGCTCGAAAGCATTGAGCAATCACGGGACAAGCTGTTGCTTCCGCCGGGAGATCCTGCCGCCGAGTATTACGATTTCATTCTGGATCGTTCCCTTAACCGACACATCGCAGAAAGCCACAGCCGAATGCAATCTGAAAAAATAGATGCGTTGACCCGACAGACCGAAACACTCCAGAATGAAATAAAATCGGCGACAGCGCGTTCAGAAATACTGGCAGAGGAACTGTTGCGTCGCACAAAGGAACTTGAGAAAGCAAGTGAGCAGAGTCCCGCCCCATCCCCCTCACCGTCTGCAGTGGCCCGGGATACTGCGGATAACGCCAATACGGCACAGGTGGGGCGACTTCGACAAAAGGTGAACAAGCTCAAATCCCACATTGAGGAAATTCGTCACGAAAAAATAAGGCTCAGAAAAGAACTTGCGCAAATGGGAGCACAATTCGAAAATCTGAAATCCAAACAGGACGATCCGACAGATGAAACATCGAATGACAACGAGCAATATGAATATGAAGCAGCGCTGCCGGTGTTCAAAGAACCACTCGTTCCCGCCTTTGAAAAGACAGCAACTGACGCCATGGCGCAACTTCCTCAGAATGTGGTATCTCGAAGCATCACCACGGTCTCTGCAATTGCCACCGGTGATCAGACAAATGCGGTGAAAGTGTCACGGATAAAAAAATTCGAAGGTCTCTGGTCAGCAAGGGTTGGGATTCACCACCGGATTCTATTTCGAATTTCCAGTACGTCACCTCGCGAGATTCGGGTATCGCACATCATTCACCGTCGGGAATTGGAGAACCTGCTTAAAAAACAAACATGAACAGCAAGGAAAAATCCCTGAACCGCCAACGCTTCTCTCATTCGCAACCAACAAACGCAGTTGCGGGATTCATCCCTGAAAATCTATCACAAATCTGAAAGTACCGTTGTCAGCAGTGTATTTTTCCCCCTCGACGAGGGGAGGTTGTTGTAAAAGGAAAATCTGGACGCATCACAATACGTGACAACATCCCCCCAGCCCCCTCGTCGAGGGGGAGCCAGCGCAAAGTTCCCCCTTTTGAAGCTGTCTCTTCATCATATCTGGATCGTGAGTCGACAAATAACGGATTTCAGACGTATTATCAGTGCAAAATGTAGCTGCGGGGTTTATCCTCGCTTAGCACTGTTGCACCAGGGTTTGGAAGCGGGGATAAACCCCGAGCTATTCGAGGTGTACCAATTTCGAAAACGAGACGATGCAACAATTCGGATACAGAATTAAGTTGGGCCAGTAATTTAGGGAAACAGAGCCGCTGTGGTGAGGAACGAGCGTAGCGAGTGTCTCGAACCGCGCGGCGG
>JBNKCR010000077.1:0-87505 GCA_050287845.1 Polyangia bacterium | reverse complement strand
CATTGTTGAAGAGTCTCTGTTTCTTTTGGTGTAAGTTTAATTTCTGGCGCAACTCGCATCGGCGTACCTCCAGACGCCAATATAACACAGCAGCGTCCCAAAAGATACATAATGCCCATTAATTTTAAATCACAACACTAGATTCGTTGATGTGCCATCGCGCAGTGTTACTTGGGTTAGCTCTTGGTGAAGAATATTGTTGATTTCGTCAAGCGACCAGTGGTCGTTTACCAACTGATTTATCGAATCTTGAATTTGTTTCGTTGTTAGGCCTATAGGGTATGTGTCTTTGTGAGCACTTTTGGATTTACGAAGAATCATCAATATGATGCCTTGTTGCCACGAAAGAAGTGCTCCCTTTTGGTTAGCTTTGTAAGCCAAAAAAAATAATTTTGGTATGGTTGTACTAATCATTTTCGGCAGAAGGGACAAAACTGCTTCCAGTACAACGTCTAGAGTTGCACTAAATAATTGTAAATCTGTCTCGTGAACAACGAAGAAGCTTGTGCCCTTCGTTCCTGGAACCGAAATCAGGAAGTCTTCAAATCCATCTTGATATGTAACCGGCGAGCCTATTTTGTTCTTCGAAAACAGTCGGGGAGACGCGGGCGGCAGTTCCATGCAGAACAAGTTGATGATATGATTCGTCGTCTTTTCAATTTCTGAACTATTTTGTCGGTAATTGGGTATCTTGTCGCGTATTGTTTTTTCAGTCAGTAGTCCGATTTCGGCTTGGCTAATTTTTCGTTTCATCATAATTCTTCCGTTGGTTACGCAATTATATTGGCGATGATTGAAGTTGCCAACAACAGAGTCCTCAAAAAACATCGAATATCTTCGCTATCGGGATGAGTTTTCCTATCCATCAATCATCCTTTTTGAATTCTGTAGAATACAACAATGAATATCTTTAGCCATTGCATTATGTTTCGATATTTTGTTACTATTTTTTGGTTCAGTTTCTAAATAATGTTTTTTCAAAGGAGAGTCGAATGCCAAAACCACCTATTAAAATACCCTCGACCCCTGGTCAAAATGGAATTTCAGGAGTAATAGGGAAGAATCCGCCGACCTACGGTCCAGCACATCCTGGTGGTCCTGTAAACGGTAAGCATCCGCGTCCCGCACATCCCGGCCATCTTTTAGAGCCTAGGGTGGACCCCAAAGATCAGGATCAGTCCATGGAGGAGGTCAAATCCTCTTGTATTGAAGATAATGGGACGCAGGATTGCACTGATTGCGAAGAAAACAAATAGTGATATCCGGCTGACAACCAAACATATGCTAGGCGATAATCTTTTATTTTCTTCAGAAGCCGAGTTAGAACCTTCATTTTGGGTTCCAGGGGACCCCACACAATCCAGGGACCACGTCAGGGACTTGGTAAAAACCCACACAATTTCATGAAAATCACGCCTGCCGTAAGCTGTTGATTAGAAACAAAAAAAGCCCCGACTGCATCAGTCGGAGCTTTATACCAGAGGAGGGACTTGAACCCTCACAAGCGTAAAGCTTACTGGATTTTGAATCCAGCGCGTCTACCAGTTCCGCCACTCTGGCACGGAAAGTGAGGGAGTTGGTATCATGAAGTTCTGTAAATGTCCAGTAGGGGGGGGTAAAAAAAACACGCTGATACGGGGGCCAAACGGGATGCGCGTTACTTGAAATAGTCGGGTTCGTTGCCGGGTTTCCATTTGATGTTGCAGCCGATGCTGGGCATCTGTTTTTCCGGGACCGGTTTTCCCTTGAGCACCGCGTCGATGGCTGCGCGCAAGTCAACGCCGGTAACGGGAATGTCGGTATCCGGTCGGCTGGCGTCGAGCTGACCCCGGTACACCAGCTCCCGGGAGTCGTTGAAGAGGAAGAAGTCCGGGGTACATGCGGCGGTGTACGCCCTGGCCACTTGCTGGGTTTCGTCAAAACAGAAGGGAAAATTGAACTGGTATTCTTCGGCCATCTGCGCGAGTTTTTCCGGCGCATCATCGGGATAATTGGCAACGTCATTGGCGCTGATGGCCACAATGCCGATGTCCTTTTCGGCGTAGTCCCTGGCCAGTCTGGCCAGTTCGGCAACAATATGCTTCACATATGGGCAATGGCGGCTGAGAAACATGACAAGCAGCGCTCTGTTGTCATCGAAATCGGTCAGGCGTACCATTTCATCGGTCACCACGTCTTGCAACGCGAATGGCGGTGCGATGGTCCCCAGGTCAAGCATGGTAGAAGCTGTTCTGGCCATTGTGTACTCCTTTTGAATGAGGAAGTCTTCAAGGTTGAAAAAGTTATTCGAAATAGAATCACTTTTCTGGGGCGGGTCAACCCGGGCGGCGTCCGATTTGTGCGTTTATCTGTCGCGCTTGTTGATCATTTTGGCGGCCATGAAGCCGGACACCTGGGCCATTCCCACACTGTGGGAGGGAAATGCCCAGGACCCCGCCATGTACAGCCCGGCGATGGGGGTTTCGATATCGAACCGATTGCGCTGGTCCACATTGAACTCCATGCCGTAGGGCGAGCCTTTGTAGCTGAGCGTGTAGTGATGAATGGTTTTGGGGGTCATCCCCTCCTGGAAAACGATGTGCTCGCGAATTCCGGGCATGATGTCTTCGGCCATGTCGATGAGGGAATTGATCATCTGTTCTTTCTGTTGCTCATAAATCACTTCGTCATCGCTCCAGTAGTCGTAGTCGGAGTAGGTGTGCAGCACAATCGCGGCCTTGTCTTTTTCAGCGTAGAAGTCATCAGGGAGATTGGAATAGAATGTGATGGACATGATGCCTTCATCGTATCTGGCGTTGATCATGGCGTCGAACGCTTCCTCATAGTCCCAGGTCCTGTTGTAAAAGATTTCGTAATCATCAATGCCCCAATATTGGGCCGGGACATCGAGGCCGAGATAGACCCCCGCCAGTGATGTGCTGGGTTTCATTTCGTTGAGCTGCGTTTTAATTTTTCGGGGGGTCTTATCTTCGCCCACCAGTTTGTAAAAGGTCTGAAAGGGATCGGCGTTGGATACCACGTATCGCGAGGTGTATTGTTTGCCATCTTCGGTTTCCACCCCGCGCACCTGACCGTCTTCAACGAGGATTCTGGTGACCAGGGTGTTGGTCCGCACCTCACCGCCCAGCTCGCGGATTCGGTCAGCATAGGCATCGGAAAGAGACGATGACGAGCCCTTGAACTGCCAGCCGCCGTTTTTCAGGTAGGAATACTGGGCAATCAGGTAAATGATGGCCCATTGCCGGGAAGGGGGCGGTCCGTGATACACCCAGAATTGAGAGAGGGCGGCTTTCAGCTGCGGGTTCTGGAAATATTCATCCATCACCTCCTGCAGCGTGCTTTTGTAATATTTGGCCAGGGTGCGCTGGCGCAGGGGAATGGCCATTTTGGTCAGCAACGCTTTAAGGGGATTGCCCATGACGATTCCACGCAGCTCAGAGACCTCCATATTCATTTTTTCAACCATTTTAAAATAATTTAAAATGTTGGCTTCTTCCTCGGGCCAGTGGGAAATCAACTCCGCCTGGAATTCGGCGACGCCATCGGTCTGCATAATTTCTGTGCCGGGAAAAAGAGATCGTCCCAGATTGGGCAGACGAATCCATTCCACTTTGTCATACACCCCGGCTTTGCGGATAATATCCTTGAGAAAACCGCCGTCGCCGCCCCCCACGGACATTTCGTGAAGCGCAGTATCGAAGGCGAAATCGCCGCGAACAAAAGAAGATGCGCACCCGCCAACCTTGAAATGCTGCTCCAGTACCAGCACTTTTTTTCCGGCCAGGGCAAGGTGGGTACCGGCGGAAAGACCTCCCATACCGGCGCCGACAACAATCGCATCGTAATCGGTTTTCACGGTCCGGGGAAGTGGTGTGGCTCCGCAGGCCAGGACAAAGCCGGCAATGGCGAGAATCAGTAGGTACCCCGTGAAATGCTGGAACCGTGGCGCACGTCTGTTTTTTTTGTGTATCTTTAATCTTCTGTTGAATATCATTCGGCTTCCTTTTTATTTCCGGACAATGGGACCCCAGACGGCGTCATGAAGAGCTACTCTGGTCGAATGGACACATTCGGGCAGCTCACTTTTCCACATAGCAGTTACGGCCTGAAAAAATCCAGTTCATGGGCGGTGTTGATGCCACGGAAAAAGCGTAGATATGACTAACACAGGTCTGTACCGGAAAGAAGGGGGATGTGTTCAAAAAGGAAAATCCGTCAAATATCTTGCAATCCGGCGGAAAAACATCAAAACATTTGAAACAAAGTACGGGGACAAACCGTTTTTATCAGAAGAGAATTTCAGGAACCATGGATTACACACAGATAGATATCATTCCTTTTGAAAATATCAAGCCGGCGGAAGCCGGTTCGGACCCTGTGGCTTTGGCCGGGGGAACGGCCGGTGTAATTGTGTTTATGGTGATGATTCTGCTCCTGCCTCTGGTTGAAAAGGCGGGAATCGGAGCCGGTGACGATGTATCTGGTGATGCGCCTTTTGAGTATGTGGAAGCCCGTTTGCTGAAGTCCGGAGAAATCAAGGACGAAAAAGAGCTGCCCGACCGCATCGTGCCCGCATTGCCCACGGCTCCCAGGGAGGTCATTGCCCTTGATCGGAACGCCGACAAGCCCGAGCCTCCCAAAAAGGAGGAAAAGCCCAGACCCCAGGCGGATGCGGTGAATGATGACAAGTTGCGGGAAGTATTTGACAAAGCCCGGGCGTTTGCGGAAATCCAGGATGACTATGTGCCCGAAGGGCATCCGGACGGTGTTCCCGATGGCGATGTGACCGATCCGGCGCTGGCATCCATGGGGGCCACCTACGGTAGACGGATTACCCGGTTTATCAAGGAACGCTGGGTGGTACCCACTCTGATTTCGGAATCGGAACTGCGGGACCTCAAAGTGAAAATCAGCCTGAAGTTCAATGCGGAAATGACCATCATTGAGTATCGATTGCTGAAGTCTTCCGGCAACCGGATGTTTGACGATTCGGTGATCAATGCGGTGGAGCGAACTCAGAAGGAAGTACGCCATCTGCCTGAACCGCCGGAAGCGATTGCCGGCCGGATATACGGTGGTGGGATGATAGTGAAGCTGAACGGCAGTGACGCGCCCGGTCCCTGAGGCCCCGGCGATGCGACGCGTACCGGCGAACGGAACCCCCTCGCCGGAAGTGTTCTGCGAAGAGGAGAGAAGGAACGATGATGAAACGATTTTTAAATATTTCGGTGAAGATGGTTGGTCTTCTGGTGTTGCTGACACTTGTGGTGGCAATGCCCAGAGTACTGGCCAGTCAGAATCAGAAAGACAAAAAGAATGGTGAGGAAGCGCTGCCGGTGATGTCGGAGAACGCGCCCCTGGAAGTGGAAATCTGGGGAGGGATTCGCGACCTGTACTCCATTGCGGTACCGATGCCGCTGGGAACCGCGAACGTGGCGACAGAAGTGAAGGACATCCAGGAAAACGACTTTCGGCTTTCCAGTCTGTTCAAGGTGCTCAACAGCAAATCGTTTCTGGCGGATCTGAACGCGGAAGGAATGGGGATTGACAGGGATCCGTGGATTCAGGTGGGTGCCCAGGGCGTCAGCAAATGCACGGCAACCAGAGCAGGCACCCGGGTCAGTCTGAATTTTGCGCTGTTTGAGGTGGCCCGGGGCACAACGCCCGTGCTGACCCGAAAATACACCGGGGCGGCCGAAGATGTGCGGGGCATGGTACACCAATGGGTTAACGAAGTGATCAGACACTTTACCGGTGAACCGGGCGCTTTCGGTACTAGACTCGCGTTTGCCAGACGAATCGGACCGAAGGTGAAACACATCTTTACCGCCGACTGGACCGGAGGGGGCGTATCCCGGGTGACCCGGAACGAATCCATCAACATTCTGCCGGCTTTTGGCCCCGGAGGCTCCATCTATTACACGTCGTTTGTGGAAGGCGCGCCCTACCTGTATCGGACAGGCATGCGAACACCGGTACTCAACCATCCGGGGCTGAACATGGGCGCAACATTTCACGGCGGAAAAATGGCGGTGGTACTGTCCAGAGACGGCAATCCTGAAATCTACGTGGGCAATGCCGATGGCTCCGGCCTTACCCGCCTGACCAACTCCGGCTCCATCGACGTATCCCCGTCGTTCAGTCCGGACGGTTCGAAAATCGCGTTTGTGTCCGATCGCCATGGCTCCCCCCAGGTATTCGTGATGGGCGCCGGTGGAGGGGGGGCCAAACGCGTCACCTACAAGGGGTCGTACAATCAGACGCCGGCGTGGTGTCCGAGGCCTGGCTCGAACCTGATTGCCTTTACCGGACGCGATGGCGGGAAATACGATGTATTCACCGTGGATGCCGGCAGCGGCCAGATTCGGCGGCTGACTCAGCATCAGGGCAGCAACATGGATCCGGCGTTCAGCCCGGATTGCCGTCAGGTGGCGTTTCATTCTTCCCGGGGAGGCGTGTTCATCTCCAACCCGGAAGGCCTCAACCAAATCAAGGTGATTGGCGGCGGCGCTGAAACCATCAAGTGGTCGAGATAAATTCTGATTTCTCGCCCTCTTCTCTCTTCTTTTTTTTATGACTACAGCAATCCGGTGCTGAAATAGCGTTCGGCGCGATCGGGTAAAATGGTGGCAATCACCCATTCGGGATGTCTCCGGGCAATCTGGCGGGCCGCCCAGATGTTGGCGCCGGAGGACGTGCCGCACAACAGTGAATTGGTACGGGCCAGTTCGCGCGTGGTGTTCATGGCGTCTTCATCGGTCACTTCGACCACTTCGTCAATAATGCTCTGGTCCAGCAGGTCCGGAACAAATCCGTCCCCGATTCCCTGAATGGCGTGCAATCCCGGCTCGTGTCCCAGCAATGCGGAATTATTGATGGGTTCCGCAGCGACAATCCGCACGTTTGGATTTTTCTTTCGCAAAAATGTGCCGATGCCCTGAATGGTCCCGCCACTGCCAATGCCCGAAACAAACGCATCAATCCGATCTCCGGTCTGACGCCATAGTTCCGGCCCGGTGTATTCATAGTGCGCCAGCCAGTTATTGGGATTGGAAAACTGATGCGGCATGAATGCCATATCGCCCAGCTCCGCCATCAGTTGCTCCGCTTTTCGTACCGCGCCGGCGATGTTGTCCTCATCGGGCGTAAGGATCAGATTTCCCCCGAGTACTCTGATGATATTCCGGCGTTCCTGACTCATGCCTTCCGGCATAACGATATTCACTCTGTACCCTTTGGCCACGCCCACCAATGTGATTCCAATACCGGTATTCCCCGACGTGGGCTCCACAATCTGCATTCCGGGTTTCAGAACGCCGCTGTGTTCCGCCGCTTCAATCATCGACAGGGCAATTCTGTCCTTAATGCTCCCGCCCGGGTTGAGAAACTCTGCTTTCGCGACAATATTGTCATGGCGCAGCCTGATCAGTGGTGTCATTCCGATTAAATCCAGAGGGTCACATGCTTTCATGGTCCAACCTTTTTTCCATTTCGGGTGAATGTTCTCCGAAAATTCAGACGCCTTTGTCGGGAATTGGGAATCCGGGAGCATCACCGGGGTTTGTGGCGCCAATCATACAGCGACCGAGCCCCCCGAATCCACTCCCCAATTCACTTTTTTATGGCTTTCTCCGAATCTGTGTCAAACTGTTAAAATAGACAAGGAAATCGACAATGATTGATCAAACCATGAGAACAGGATTCGCCCTGGTGTTGCTCGCTGCGCTGACTGCATGTGGCGCTGCCCGGTCTCCACAGAAATCCGGGTCTCATTCACGGGCAGCTGAACCGGAGAGTGAGACGGATTTGAAAGCGTTGTACAGGATGGCGCTCGAGGATGCGGCCATTGCCGACCCCGATGAAGTCCACGACCTGAAGCTGCCCGAAGGAGAATCGGTCACCGTGGTCAGCTGGGTGAAAAAGGAATCTCTGCAATATTATCCTGCGGGCAAAACCACCGTCTTTTCCAGATTCACCTGGGTAACGCTGCTTCCGGAAGTGCAGGACAAATGCCGACAATTCACAGGAGAACACCAGGTCATTCGAATGCAGCAACTGCTCGGACTGCCGCCGGACCACCTGGAAGAGCGCAGTTTTGTGTTAATGGCGGTTCACCGCAAAGACCTGTTCCGTCCCTGCATTGACCCAAGTATCGACGCACCGCAATGTGCCGTTCAGGCAGAGGTCACCGATGACGCCCATGGCATTTTCTTTGCCAACCAGACAGCGGTCGCGTACGGGACTCCTCCCGGCTACCCCTGGACAAGGCTGGGGTACACCTACGACTGGAACCCGGCGACACCGGAGTACGGCGTCTCTGAATATGTCATCCTGAAAAACGCGACGGTGACCATAAAAGAAATCATACCCACCGAAAAATACTGTGCCCCCTGATTCTTCCTTTCCCCCATTGCATCGAATCCACATTCTGTTGATGAAATTACCATAACATTGAGGTTCGCTTTTTGGGCAGGACAATACCCCCTGTACAACATGGAACTGCCCGGAGCTCCGAGCAGGGTCATCCAGCGATGGGCCAGCCCAGGGCGCCCGGGAGCCCCGGCAGACTCATTGAATCGGTTCCACCAGGACGCGTATTCCGGAAAGGGCCTCTTTATCGGTCAGGTTTGAATCGGAGGCGATTTCGCAGACATGATACAGAATATCAATCAATGGCCGCAAACGGTCCAGCTCGGGAGGCAGCTGGTTGATCTGGCAAATCTCCACCGCCCATTCCAGAGGAGAGGTGTGCGCAGCGAATGTGGGCCTGTCCGGGGATGTGGTAATCCGCATGTGCGCCAGGAGGTTGACGTGGGCGTCGGGAGAAAACAGCAGTCTGGCGTACTCCGGCTGGTACGCCCGCTGACGAAACTGAACCGCTTCATCAACGATGGCTCTCAGCTCGTCCATTTTCACCGGTTTTTCCACGTACTGATACACCCAGCCATTGAACGTCGCACTCAGAGCGATGTCCAGATTACCGCCGCCGGTCAGCATGATTCGCATACAGTCCGGCCAGCGCTCCCGGCAAATGGCGAGCAATTCCGTCCCCTTCATGCTGGGCATGTAATAGTCGGCAACAATTACCGAGATGGTGTGCCGCTGCATAATATCGAGGGCTTCAGACCCGTCGGTGGCGGTGAACACCGTGTACCCGGCTGCACGAAAGCCTCTGGAGAGGCCGTCCAGAATGGCCGGTTCATCGTCAACAAACAATATCTTCCGGGGTTCCGTTCCAAATTTCATCAGGATCTGGCTCCATAATCTGTTACTGAAAATGTAGCTGATAAACCGGAAACGTCGAGTTCCAATCCGGAATGAAAAGTTCTGCAGTCAACCGGAAAATGAGTGAAGGCATGCACTGCCAGTGCGTAAAAGGAATAAACTCGCGGTGCGCTGACGATGCTGTCAGGCGGTGAATACCCAGCTGTCCCGCTCTTCGCCGGAAGCATTCGCCACTTTGCGTTCGGTGAAGAACCTGCTTTCGCGCATGAAGTCATACCCTGCTTCAAACGCATGCAGATTGAGGGAAATGGTTTTGGGAGGCACGATTTCGCCAAGGGCCTGTTCCCACACCGATGCGGGAAGGTCAAGAAACGCCGAAAAGGCTCCCAGAATCACCGTCCCAATCAATCTTGGATTTCCCAGCTGTTCCGCCATATCCAGTGCGGGCAGCAGCACAATCTTTTCGGAATGCCGACTGAGCTTTCTTTCGATGTCAGTGGGGTAGCCCACTTTTTTCAGTGCCTCCACTGTGGGAATGATGCATTGATCACTCACCACCGCCACACCTTCCGGCCGTAGCCATGGTGCGTATCGCAATGCCTCCAGTTTTTCGAATCCCAATAGAAAGTCGGCTTCCCCCATGGAGACCACCGGCGACTGTACACAGCCATACCGAACCGTGGACATGACCGACCCGCCTCTCTGGGCCATTCCATGCACCTCGGACATCACCACCTCATGTCCAGCAATAGATGCTGCCCGCGCGGCGATTTGACCAGCTGTGATTGAACCCTGACCGCCCACTCCTGCCAGAATGATGTTCGAATTTTTAAATCCAGTAAGAGAATTCATGTTTTTCCCTTTTGCTTTCTGCAAAGAGAAGGACTTTAATCTTCTCTCTGCTTCAAGTACGCCAATACCGATTCCGCAGCCCGCTTTCCGGTCGATATCCCCTGGGTGACGGTTCCATATCCGAATGCCGCATCACCACAGCTGAACACACCGGTGCTGGGGGTGACGCCCATGAAGTTCGCATGGATACGGTGCTCATGATCCACGTCAGAACCCGCAAGGAACGTCAAATCCGCCTGCTCGCCAATGGCCACAATGGCCAGACTGGTCGGTACTGTAATGCCTTCCGCTGCAACGTCGTAAAGATGCCGCAGCCCCCCGGAATCTGCCTTTGAAAAGGTAACACCGGTCAATGCACCATTTTCGCTCACCACCGCGGTGGGCGTCACCATGAATCGGAAGCCAACTCCTTCCCGGATGGCCTGTTCAATTTCGGTGCGGTATGCGGGCATATCCTTTTCGTGCCGCCGGTAATAGACAACCACATCGGCGCCTCGCCTTCGAGCGGCCCGTGCACAGTCAATGGCTGTATTTCCACCACCGATGACGGCGACAGATCCGTTTAATTCTTCGAGTGTGCCTGTGTTGTAACGGTACAGAAAGTCCAGACCGTACGCGAGCCCCGTCTGAACGTATTGCGCACCGTCCAGCGTCAATCCTTTGGGCTTCGACTCTCCAACCGCCAGAACCACCGCATCATACTGTTCTGACAGATCGGCCAGATGCATGTGATTCCCCAGCGAGACATTGCAGGCAAATGCAATATCCATATCCTTCAGTCGCTGTATCTCCGCGTCCAGAATATCCCTGGGCAGCCGAAACTCCGGAATGCCGTAGCGCAGCATGCCACCGGGCAGCGGATGTCGATCCAGCACCGTTACCTTGGCCCCCGAACGTCGCAGATGATATGCCGCCGACAGTCCTGCGGGGCCTGCACCGACAACCACCACATGGTATGGCTGTTCCGAGGCTGGCGTCATGGACGTCCCCGACACATTCACAATACCGTAGTCGCCCAGGAACCATTCGATAGCATGAATGGAAATTGCATGGATGTTGTGAGATTGCGGAAAATCCCGAACCAGTTCGGGATATCGCTCAGCGCGAATTTGCACCTGCGAATTCCCAAGGGCGTTCTCTTCATGTTCACATGGATGGGGACAGATTCTGGCGGCGACCGCGGGGAATGGATTGTCCCGGACAACCACATTGAATGCCTCTCTGTAGCGTTCCTGGTGCATCAATTCCAGAATGAGCGGGATGTCCAGACCGGCATTGCAATCGGAACACACCTGACCGCAGTGACCACAGGCCACACACAACAACGAGTTGATTCGCAAATGCTCATTTTCAAATTCGATGGCCGGACACCCTACCCGGGTGCAGGCAAAACATTGCGTGCATTTGTCGGTGTTCAGCGAAATGGGTGCACCGAAACGCAATCCCGATTTCAGCGCGCAGGGCGCATCCGCTATCACCACCGACGGCGCCTTCCTGTGCATTTCCTCATCAATGGTTCGCAGCGTGTGCAGCAGGTCATACGGATTGGAACGCCGAACCGAATCGATACCCAGTCCCTTGCACAGCTTCTCAATATCAATCCGTTTGGCCACGTCTCCACTGATACTCTCGCCCGACCCCGGATGGGGCTGATGGCCGGTCATCGCCGACGTGTGATTGTCCAGAATGACAGTGGTGGTATTGGCGCCATTGTACAGAACATCCACCAGCGCGGGTATTCCGGAGTGAAAAAATGTCGAATCGCCAATCACTGCCACCAGACGTTTTTTATCGTCGTCGTTCATGACGTGCTCCATGCCGTGTGCCATGGAAATCGACGCCCCCATATTGATGCTGCAGTCAATGGCCTCAAGGGGAGCCAACGCGCCAAGGGTGTAGCAGCCCACATCTCCGGCCACAATGGCCTTGAGCTGCTTCAACGCATAAAAAGTGCCGCGATGTGAGCAACCGGCGCACATAACCGGTGGACGGGGCGGCAGGGGCAAACTCTCCCGAACCGACGTAGGCACCGGCGAATGATTCGGCGTCACGGCTTCGCGGATAATATCCACCGAAAGCTCGCCGCATCTGGGCAGAATATTTTTTCCTTCCACGGGTATCCCCAACGCAGCGATTTGCTGCTCCATGAAAGGCTCCAGCTCTTCCACAACAACCATCCGTTTGCCGCCGGCACTTTCGACAAAATCGAGAATCGACTTCTCGGGAAGGGGATATGTCATTCCAATTTTCAGAATCCGCGATTTCGGAAACGCCTCTTTCACGTAGTGATATGACGCTGCTGATGTAATGAAAGAAATGTCATCTGTCCCGTCAATCACTCTGGTCCATCTGGCCGCTTCCTCACGCAGACGGGGCATCAACTCATGTTCAATAATGAAATGTTTCTGCCGACTGACCGATGGCAACAGAATATTTTTTTCCGGCTGTTTTCTGTAGGGACGCAGCGCCACATTTTTTCGTTCCCGCACGTTGACCGGCGCTTTCCCATGGGCGATGCGCGTCGTCGTTCGAATCAGTACGGGCGTATCGAACGCTTCTGAAATATCAAAAGCGGCAATAACAAAATCCCTTGCTTCCTGACTGGAAGAGGGTTCCATCACCGGGATACGCGCTGCAGCGGCAATCAGCCGGTTGTCCTGCTCATTCTGAGATGAATGCATACCGGGATCATCCGCCGAAATAATCACCAGTCCTCCATTCACCCCCGTGTAGGCAACGGAGAAAAACGGATCGGCGGCAACGTTCAATCCCACGTGTTTCATGGCTACCAGCGTTCGCGCCCCGGCGATGCTCGCGCCAATGGCAACTTCCAACGCCACTTTTTCGTTGGTGGACCATTCGCTTTTCACTTCAGAAAAGCCGGCAATGGTTTCGAGAATTTCAGTACTGGGGGTTCCCGGATATCCGCATGCCACATGAACACCCGCTTCCCAGGCAGCGTGCGCAATGGCCTCATTTCCGGATAAAAGTTTTCCCCGCGAATGCAGAGGAGCGGTTGTGCAGGTACGTTGTTCATTTTCCTGTACCGTTGAAGAATAGTATTGCTCGCTTGTATTTCTTGTTCCGCTCATGAACCCACATCCGAATTCGGCCACAACCCCAATGCACCATCTGTGGGTGTAGTGGCCTGTAAGCAATCAGGAATAACGACTGATTCAAACTGTACTGGTACTTTTTGTCTCGCGTCTTTTTAACAGCCTGTCAAGCAGTAATATTTCGTTGACTAAAAAAGTGCGCACGAGTAATCGAAATGTCACGTAATTGTCGCGTCTTTTTCAATTATGTCACATGAATTCGTCAGTACCGACCGTGTACGAAATAGCGCAGACCCCATATTTTCCACATATTACTGGATTTGCGCCGTTTCATCTTTCTTCTCCAGAATACTCAAATATCTGATCAGCAAAAAAATCACCGGAGCACCTGGCAGTGCGGTCAGAATGAAAAATGTGGGATATCCCATGGTTGCCACGAGGGCGCCGGAGAAACCCGCAATCAATTTGGGCAACAGTCCCATCAATGAACTGAACAGGGCGTATTGAGTGGCGGAGAACGCCACATTGGTCAGGCTCGATAAAAAGGCAATGAACGACGCAGTGGCAATACCTGCGCTGATATTGTCGGCTACGATAACCACCGCCAATCCCCATAGGCTTCGTTCAGAAATGGCCAGAACAGCAAAGAGCAGATTGGTCGCTGATGCCAGAAGAGCACCAACAAAGAGAATCCGAACAATGCCATAGCGGGACACCAGCACCCCGCCGATTCCCGCTCCCATAAGTGTTGTCAGCATTCCGAATGCACCGGTCACATTGGCAATTTCAAGATCTGAAAATCCCAGCTTCACATAAAACGGATTTGCGATGACCCCCATGACGATGTCCGAAATCCGGTACAGCCCAATTATGCTCAGCAGGATAACACTGCGCTTTCCATATCTGGCAAAGAAGTCCGCAAATGGTTGAACGATGGCCCCCCTGAAAAAGTTAGTTGCGGTTCTCTTTGCTCCTTTGGTCGCGAACAACGTTGGCTCGCGGATAATGAGAGTGGTCATCATCCCCACCGTGGAGAAACCCGCCATTATCCAGTACGTCGTCTGCCATGCCGACAAATCATAGGGCTTGCCGCATTGAGCGACAGCATCCATACAGCTTCCGGAATTCTGATTGAGCCATGTGGCAAACACAGGTGCACCCCATTTGCACAGCAACATCGCGCTTCTGTATCCGCCAAGATATGTGGCGGCCAGAATCCCCTGCGACTCCTGCGGTGCACACTCAATGCGAAATGCATCCACCACAATATCCTGAATGGCCGAACAGAACGCGAGAGAAATGGAAAGCAGCGCCAGATACTCCATATGCTGCAATGGATCCTGCAGGCCCATCCCCATCAGACTCAGAAAAATTCCCAGCTGGGAGAGTATCATCCAACCGCGACGGCGGCCCAGCATCCGGGTGAGGACGGGAAGTTTCAACTGATCTATGAACGGCGCGAAAATGAATTTTGTGGCAAAGAGCATTCCGGCCCAGTACAGCATGGTGATTTGCTCCACATCCACTCCCGCACGGCTCAACCAGAGAGACAGCGTTGAAAAGATAAGTACATAGGGCAGACCGGCGGAGAAGCCCAGAAACAGCATAATGAGTGATTCAGGACGCAGCGCCGCGCGCAGACCGGGTGTGAGGTTCAAAGACATAGCACTGCTGTACTACAGGTACTCAGGTGTAATCAAATAAAGGAGAATGAAGGCGTGCAGACCCGCGACCTACCAGGCGAGGTCCACCAGAAAATAGATGTTGCGGATGCGCTGTTCCACTTTATCCGTGGGACCGATAAAGCCGCCTACATAGTTCCGTTGAAGTTCGAGATAGCCGACGCGGCAGAACAGATGTTCAGGGACCAGTTGCTGAATCACATATCCCTCGAAGGAAAGTCCCTTGTTTCCCAGTTTGTTGAGCAACTGATCATTGGGGTGTGACCAGGCCACGTGATACTTGGACCCCCAGTTGAACTCACCGCCGATGCGCGTGGGATATTCTTCGCTGATGGGTAACGTGTAGCGGATTCCCGTGTAGATGGCATGCCCGACGTTCTTGCTGCCCGCACCGTTCTCGGAAGAGGCCAATCCAAGATGCAGTTCATACGAGGTATCCGCAATCACCTGGGAGTCGGCTCCCGGTGGAATGAATGGGCTGCCATCCGGATAATAAATCGCCAGTTCCTGCGGCACATCATATATCATGGACTCCCCGGTGGGATTGAGCAGGGTGAAATTGTACGAAACGAACGCATCCAGACCGCTGTTCCCAATATCCTTGAACTGCAGGAGAGTACTGGCCTGCAGGAACATTCCCAAATCCTGTCCTGTCGGTTCACTCGGTGAAACCCACGTATCGGTGCCGGGGACATGAATCTTAATGTCCTGGGGAGGGAACTTGGGAATATGAATGAATCCCAACTGCAAAATACTGTCTTTCATCCCCGGAATCGCAGATTCAAACAGAGCGCCCCAGGAATGGAGAATATCCAATCCCTGGTCATCGAACAGACTGATATCGTTATTCACCTGGTATTCCATGTGCGCACCGAAGGGCGAATAGAATGTCCGAAGATACATCTTGTCCCGCAAATACAATGTCGTCATCACCGTGTCCATGGTGGCGTTCACCATCTGGACTCCCCACCCGCTTCGGCGGTCGGTGTTTTCCTTCATTTCCGTGGGCGGTCCATCCGGAGACGCGATACGTCCAACTGAAATGGCCAACCGATCCGTCACAAACCAGTCAAAATACACCCGCTCCAGCCGAAACGAATTGTCTCTGGGGTATGCATTCGCCCCGTGATCTATGATGCCGTCGGTGTTCACATTTTCATTGAAGAATTTGTAGACGCCCAGCTGAGAATAGAAGCGCAGGTTCTCCCCGAAATCATAAGTCATTGCCAGTTTGAGCCGATGGGTCCAGGCCGGAGAGAGCCATTCGTTCCGGTCGCGATAGCCGTAGGGAACGGGTATGGCGTCTTGCCTGTTGGTTTCAGGATTTATCACTGGATTTCCCTGGTCATCATACAACAGCTCCAGCCGGGAGGGCTGACTGACAAAAGTGTGATCGTATAGATTGAAGAAGTTCATATTAAATCGATATGAACCGGACCAGTTCAGTCTGTCGAGCTGACTTTTTTCTTTCAATTCATCCTGTTCGCCTAGCAGTCGTTCAATATCTCCCTCCATCATGTCCAATCGGTCACGAAGGTCATCGTACTGCTTTCTGGAAAGCGTCACACTGCCCAATGCCGGTGTTGGGGGCAAAGCCTGTGACGCATTGTACCGATCGGATGCGGAAGCGCCCGCATCCCCCTCTCCGGCGCTTTCTGCGCTGAGATCTTCATCCGATGTGGATGATGGTTGCCGCGTTGTAATGTCATCCACTGTGCGCTGGGCATGGGCAGATGGAATCCAGAACAATACAGTCAAAAAAGCGAACAAACTTTTCCTGGTCATCTCGTCTACTCTTCCTTCCTGCTAAGAATTATTGGTGAATCTGTTGGTGAAATAACGTGTGGCCGAGCTATCTGACGCCGGCTATCCCGCTGTTTTTGTTCTTGCTTCTATTTACGATGCCGATCAGGTGGGACTCCACCCGCTGCAGCTCATCTTTTGAAAACAGTACTCTGAGGTTGGCATTCTGGCGATGTCGATTGTGGGAGAAAAAGTATCGCCATTGACTCTGGGTCTTTGAAGTGGCGTCCACCTGATGACACGAACCACAGCCGCGCTGTGCCACCTGAGGGCCACTCCACGAGCCGCTGCCACTGATGTAGCGGGGCTCTTCAGAAACCGCCGCGCTGGCGACAGCAGAAGCTCTGTCGTTGCTCGTGCTCGTGCTCGTGCTCGCGGTTGCCGGTAACGGACTGGTGGTTTCTGTTTTTGTATTCAAACGGCTTTCTGAATCAGAAAGGGGGGCTGGTATTTTACTGGGGGGAGTCATCTCTACGGCGGCGGAATCATAGGCGTCCACCACGTCGTCCATTGGCTCCATGTCTTCCGAAATCGATGATCCCGATTGAGCAGACGTTCGGGGTTCGGGTCTGCGAACTCTGCCTCTGCGTATGGCCCAGCTTCTGCTGTTTGAGTGGGATGCCCTGTCATTTTTCCCATCAGGTTCATCGTCCGAAGCTCCGTCACCATCGTCCACCCCAATAGCCCCCGCTGTTTCTGTATGGGGCAACCCCGGCGTCGGACTGATAGATGCCTGTTTCGATGGATTGCCAATGCCCGAATCATTTTCGACATCCTTCTGGTCAATGACAATCAACTGAGAAGCGGAAACGGATTCGTCGGACCCGTCCATGGATGATGCGTCGTTCCCGGACGAGAAGAAATCGGTTTTGGCCATCACAATCAGCAGCGTTGCTGCAAATACCCCAACTGCGGCGAGGCTCACCTTCAATATCCGATTCCTCGGACTTCCGCTGAACGTATCCACCGAATCGCCGGCCCCGAAATCGCCGGTCGCCGGAGGCACGAGGGAGTGATTGAACGCACCGGAAGGACCCGGCATGGCGTTCGATGTCTCGCTGTCCCGCTCAAGGGACAACGGAATACCACCCAGGTTGGTAATCCGGTCGCCGGCGGATGGCTGTTTCACCAGCCCCATTGTGGGTGCAATATAGTTCCCCGGATGGGGAGTATTGGTTATTTGTCCCGTTAAAATAGGAGCACCGGACACCGAGTCAATCCCCGGCATTCTGCCGTCCCTGGGATAAATGTCTGAAAGATACGAACCAATGCCCGAACGTTCACCGTCCGGCGCAGGCCAGGTCAGCCCCGATGTTCTGGAGGTCCTGGCTTCCTCCAGAATTTTTTTTGCTTTCTGAAGTGCCCTGTTCTCGAAATTCCGACGTTTGGCAAGCCTGTCCTGAAACTGCGCATGAAACCACTGTCGAACCTCGGCGTTGGATGCAATACCGCACCCGTATCCGGAGTGGCTGGCAAACGCCGTCAGTGCCGCGTGCAAATCATCCGCCGTCTGGTAACGTTGCTCCCGGTCCTTGCTGCATGCTCTCTGAATGATTTCCACAAGGGACTGCGGTAGTTCAGGATTGATCTCCGCGGGATTGGGCAGTGGTGACTCAATGATACTTTTAATCGTTTCGGAGATCACCGGCGATTTCCCATATCGATAGGGACGATCTCCGGTTGCGATTTCAAAAAGCACCAGGCCGATAGAGTAAATATCCGCCCGATGATCAATATTGTTCTGGGTGAAAACCTCTGGCGCCACGTGGGACAATTTTCCCTTGAAAAGATCCGGTGCGGTCAACTCGGTCTGCACTACCGCCTTGGCGACTCCGAAATCGATGATTTTCAAATATCCGTTTGAGTCGAGCATCAGGTTTCTGGGGTCCAGGTCGCGATGGATGATATGCAGCGGATCACCTGACAGCGAAGTGGCATTATGAATATATTGCAGCGCCTCCAGCGCCTGTATCATCAGACGCATACCAATATGAAGGGGAATACGCTCATTTCGGGTTCTCAGAAAATTGAGAATGTACCCCAGATTTTCCCCATCAATGTATTCCATAATGATGAGAAAACTCTCCCCCCGATCTGTGAAATCGAAAATCTGCACAACATGGGGGTGATTCAGAGTGGAAATGATCCTTGCCTCGTCGGCAAACATGGCGCGAATCTCGGGATTGGCGTCACTGACGCTGTGAATTTTCTTAATTGCGACAAACCGTTCAAGAACCCGCTGATCCAGCTGAATTCCCAGAAAGATGTCTGCCATACCTCCAGAACTCAATCTGGAAATGATTCTATATCGATTTTTTTTGCCTGACTGCTGAGTCATTTTCCCCACCATCTGAAATAAGTCAGTAACTTTTATTAATTGATTTTACTGTATAAGGCGTCCACTGTTGAAGTTCAAATAATTTTTCTGCACTGATCTGTTACGTCCGTTGCAATACGCGCGGGCATTGTTTTCTGGCAAAAAGGATTCGATTTGCCAGACCCGGGATCTTGTTTCTGATGTTTTCGTACTCAAATTATACCGTCTTCGCCCCGAACTTTGCAATTTTTTGTTGATGCAGGGTCTGTCTTTTCGAAATATTCCAATTTCTGATGCAAATACTACTAAAAACATCAAATGTAAAGGGATTCAATTGCCATATTTGACTTATTTGTGGAATTTTTTTTCATTGTCGAAAAAAAAAAAGGAAAATACCTGACAAATTTACAGGTGAACAACAAACCATTGCGTTACTGCCATCAAAAAGTTGCACTTCCCCAAGACGACATCATCCCGCACTGACTCCATATAAAGTCGATCCTTCGCCTGGCGCTCGGGCAATCGCGTTCTCAGAATAGGGATACTCACCAGAACGAATTTTCCATCTGACTGCTGCCGCATCCACTCCGGCTGCGTTGCTCGTCGGTCAAATGTACCGATATTCTCCTTTCCTCGGCCTTGCCAGCCGGGCGCAGCAATTGCAAACCAGGCAAATCAATTTCGCTCAGTGTCCTATGCTACCATTTACATTTATTCTTCGGTGGACAGAACTCGATATTCCTGCGTTGCCCCTGTTGTGCCGGCGAGTTCAGCGGCTTCCGCGCTGCTGAAACAAAATCCGGACGGGGGTCATACTCACCAGGCAGCCCTTGGACATCTGTTTGAGGTCCGGTTCGATGTGTCTGAAAAAATCGTCGAGCTTCTCTTCATCATCAATGAGTTCTATAACAACCGGCAACTTCTCCGTGAGTTCCCAGAATTTGGAAGTACTGATCCGACTGCTCAAACCGTATCCCATCACTCCCCGGTACACCGTCACCCCGGCAATCCCCGTGGATTTGGCCCGATGCACAATATCCTCGTACAGGATTCGGCCGTCCAGCCTGTCAGAACTGCTCGCATATATTTTTAAAACGGCTTTTGGATTTTCCATTGCGTCAAAATGCATTTGTCGTCACATACCCCAGATAAACTGCCACAAACCCCATAAATATGCTGAGGCCTGTATAGAGCAGGATAGATACCCCCTGCCCTGAGTGCAGAAGCATCAGGTTTTCGTTGGCAAATGAGGAGAATGTCGTGAATCCGCCACAGAAACCAACCATCAGAAACAATCGCCATTCAAGGGTCAGCAGCGTACTTTTTTCTGCAATACCTGTCAGCACGCCAATAATAAAACACCCAAGAACGTTGGCCAATAACGTCCCCACCGGAACCGAATGGAATTCAATGTGCAGATTCAACTGAGATACAAAATATCTGGAAACGCTTCCGGCAAACCCCCCCATCCCAATAATCAACATTTTCTTCAACATCATCATACCTACACGTTTTGCCGAATTTCGACAAATTTCAATCTTTTTTTTAAGGACGTAGACTCCTTCCAATACTCAATCAAATCAATCTTGTCGGGTAAGAGTGAAATCCCCGCTGCTCCCGGAGCATGGCCATCTCTCCGCGTCAGGTCTGGAGCACATTCCTGCGCCGCAGGTACACTCCCCGGGTTCGAAGGTCCTGCAGATACGTATCCACAAAATCCCGGCTGCCCCTTATAAAATCCCTTATCAATTCAGATTACTGTCCCCTTAAAAACGCCATTTTTAACGTAAACAACTTCATGGCCGTCCCTTGATTAAGAAATGGTCAGGTGAAACCGGGGGGAAATGAATCAGTACTCAAAAATGAATCCACCGCCGCTGGCGCCCGCGCCATGCCCCATGAAGAGAACTGTCATGCCCATCTCGAGCTTGCCAGTGCTGATGGCTTCGTCCAGATTCAAGGGTACCATTGCTGCAACGGTGTTTCCGTATTTATGGAAACAGCTGCAACTTTTGGATTCCGGCAACCCCAGCACCTGGAGCTGGGCTTTCCAGGACATGGTGGTCTGGTCGCTACTGATGAAAAAATCTATATCATCAATGGTTTTATTGCACTGCGCGAACAGGCGGGATGAAATAATGATGGTGGAATCAATGATGGACTGGTGAATATTCGGCCCGTTGGGCATCTTCAACATAAATGCTTCTTTGTCGAGGTTGGGGGTTTTCCCCAGGGCTTCGGTACCAAATGGTATGTAGGCGAAGTCCCCGATGGATGAATCGGTATAAAAATAACGCGCAAAGAATTTACGGGTGTCACTGACGCCATAAAGCGCTGCGGCGAATCCATCCCCGTTTAAAAATACCGTTCGCGTATCCTTGTTCACCCGGGCATCCACATCGACCGCTGCCCGATCGCCGCCAAGTACCAGCACATAGTCATCGCCGGCATTGATACAGTTCAGCGCCAGTTCGGTTGCATGGACGAATCCACTGCACGCCACCGACACATCCATGACCGGCACACCGGTGGAAATCCCCAGACGTTCCAGTACCGTCAGACTCGTGGCTGGAATCACCTGGTCCCCTGTCAGTCGCGCGTAGATGATACGGCTGATTTTCTCCGGAGCAACCCCGGCCCGTTGCAGACATAGCCGGACAGCACGCTCCAGATATACCGACGGTTTCTTTCCCGGGCTTACATGACGCCGCTCCCGGATGCCGATGGAATGTTGAATCGCCCGGTCAGATGCAATGAGATCCATCCCATCAATCAGCGACTGATTCCCCACTATCGTATTGGGCATCCCCGCACCGGTCGACAGCAGCTGCCCGTATCGCCGATGCCGGAAAGGCCGCGCCGCGGGATACGTCATTGTAGAGCCAATCATTTTATCGGTCATGAACAAGCTTTCTTACTGAGCGTTTCGAATCGATTCAATCTGAATCACCAGATTTTTAAGGATCATGTTTTCTTCAGTGGGATTCATCATGGGAATCCCAAAGGCCTCGCTGAATTGAAATCCCAGTTCCACCATGGCAAGGGAATCCGCACCAAGATCGTTGACGATGTGGCTGTCTGGCGTTACTTCGTCTGGGTTCAGCCTCAGATACGAGATGAGCAGCTCGGAAATTTTATTGAAAATGTCATTATTCGTCATTCGTCACTCCTGATAATCATAAATACAACCGCCTCCCATCAATCCTTCGCCGAGGGAGAGAAGCATAATTTTTTTATTTTTCAAATCGCTCTGTTGATTTTGCCACTGGCACATCTGAAGAGGGATGCCCGCAGACAGCGTATTGCCCAGATGGGGAAGCTGAGAAAGCCGCTTGTTTTCAGGAATATCGAGATGTTCGACAATGCTCTGCCACAGGGGCAGATTGATCTGATTGACAAAAAACATATCAATATCGTTTTTGTGGCAACGGGCCGATTCAAGCAATACATCCATGGTATGGCGCGCCGCTTTCAGATAAAATGACAACTCACTGTTGAGATTTCCCATCGAAAACAGACTCAGTCCATCGCCTTTGAGATACCCCGGAACAAAATCATAAAAATCCACGGCATGATGAAGATGCGACAGGGATGGATTGCTGAATTCATAGTGGGCCAGCAAGTGCCTTTTTTCCGATGCCTGAAGCAACATAGCGCACGCACCATCCCCAAACAGATAGGCCGTTCTGGAATCGCGCTGATTCATGAGCTTCTGATGCACCCCCCCCGATGCAATCAATACAGAATGGTCGCCGGTATCCAGACATCTTCCCGCCATGAGGAACGCCTGCAAAAATCCGTTGGTGCCTCCATCGATGTCCATACACTGCACAGCAGTATGGGCGTTGAGCTTTCGTTGCAGCAACGCGGATGTTGGCGGCAGAATCCGATCCCCCAGCAGTTTGTTCACAAAAATCCGCGACAGCCCATCCACCCCAACTTTTGCCAGAGCAAGGCAGCTGTCCGCGGCAGCGCACAGAATGTCGGAGTCGCACTGATTTTCATCCGCGATGTGACGTGATTCCACACCGGTGGCACGGATAATCACTTTGTCTCTGAGGGCAAGTCCATTCTCTTCCAACAATTGAGCGGTGGTCTTCTGAGTGGATGGCAGATGCTGCGCAATGGCGGCAATTCTGAAGTATCCGCCCGAGGGATTGGAAGAAGACGGTGGAAATTGAAAATCTGTGTGCGCATCAGCGGGTGTATTAAAGTTAACGTGTGCCATGTTCCTGCCAGAAATTAAATATGTCATTCGCAACGCGAGGTACCCGAAGTAGATTCAGATGACCGGATTTGTATTCTTTTGAATGAATCAGATTCCATTTTGTAATCAATGATTGATACAGAGTTGGTGACGTCACCATATCGTAACATCCATATCCCAGAAAAATGGCGCCGTGGGAAGACGATGGCGCCGGATACGAGATGGGTTCAAAACCGCTGTACGCCTGCTGCAGCTGATGAATTGAATACCCCGCATCCAGGTAATCAGCCTTGATGGTCTTGCACAGCGGCGAATCCCACAGAATTTCCGAAAGCGAAACCGCCGGGTTCAACGCCACCACAGGAGTTCGGGTTCGATGAAAAGAGCTGTAAATCAGCGCCACGGCGCCGCCCATGCTGAATCCGCCAATCATCAGCGGCAACGATGATTGTTTTTCAATCCAGCTGCGCACCAGGTGAAAATCACAGACCGCCTGACGAAAAGCGTTTCGGGTCCGCTCAAAATATGCGCTCCAGAAAAACTCACCACTGAACGCGGATTGTTCGGGAATCCGTTCGTAATGAAAGGGCATCGTACAGAAATACACATCGAGTCCGAGACGCGTGAGGTTCTCAAACAGAAAGTGATAAATTTCCCGGTTTTCTTCAAACAGTCCATGATAAAAAAGGAGATTGGCAACCGGCGCCGCGCTTTTAAAATGCTGCACCTTGAAATTGCAGTTCTCGGCGTAGTCGCAGTGGACAAGGGACTGAAACCGCCATTCGGTCTCAGAAATCGGTTCTGGAAATCCGCTGTCATTCTGAAAAGAACGCTCTGTGCGGACCAGATATTCCTGCCAATCGGCAAAAAAAGCATCATTAAAATCGATTCCGGTTCTGGGAAAATGATGCACTTTGGCGAGTTTTTCCGTTACCAGTTTTTCCAGAGTAATCTGATCCACATATCTGGAGCTGGCTTCCTTCACTTTGCACCCTCCCCCGAAAAATGAGCCAGACTGCACATGTAATTGCCAATGGTACAACTCAGAAATTTCCAGGATGTTTCCCCATCCAGAACAGACAGATTCCTGAACCCCAGTTGTCCACCTTTGCCCAGCAGTTTGCTGACCGCTTCCTTCCGCGTCCACAGCACATGCAGGGCAGTCAACGGATTGGTGCTGTTCTCAATCCATTGCTGTTCCGCAGATGAAAAAAAATATCGCATCAACGAAGCGGGCCGTGATTCCATCCGTTCCAAATCAATACCATGGGGTTCAGGGCTGACGCTGGCTGCAGCCAAATCTCCAGAGTGAGAAATACTCAGGTGAAGGTCGGGGTAAAAATTAAATTGCGGTTTTCCCGAGGGCAAATTGGACACTTCCAGATTCGCAGTCTGGTCGTCTTTGAGCCAAACTTTCGCCGCGCGCCTGGCAGCGGCTCTTCCCGCCAATCGACTCACTTGACGTTGTGGATGACGAATCCCTTCAAGCTTCATATTCTTCAGGGGCATTGTTGCATCATTTGTGAAGCAAGTCCGCCAATTGATTAAGGGTTCAATCTCCACAGCGCATCTCAACCTGAAATAAAGTAATTGCTTAAACTGCTTCCAACTTGAACTTTTATCAACGCCCCGAATGTGTAGCTCACCGTCATCCAATTTGGCAAGGGAAATCGAAGTACAGGGCATATTGGTCAGAAAGTCTAACATGTAAGCGTTTTTCCTGAACTGTATTTGTCCGGAGTGTGTGGAACCTGACTGACTCAGGATATTTTTCTGAACTCACATCCGAACACCGTTGCACACACGTTGCCTCTGCTGTTTGTCAGAAATATATCATACCAGAACGTGTCTTTTTCTCTTCGCACACATCGGGCATGATTCCTGTAGCGCTCTGGCGAGTCACATTTGTCATAAATAACAAACTGGCTTGCACCGCACGGCAGATGGACTTTTCCGGTCTGCAGCACCGTATGTACCACGCCTGCCTGATGCAGGGAATCCATCAGACAAAAATTTATTTTATAATCGGACAATGGATATTTCGGATTGTCCAACTGTTCCATCGGAAACCCGTAATCCCGCACCAATGCCTGATCATTCCATTGATACCGCATCCCATCCAGATTGGCGCCTTCCCGTTTGAAGTCGTGAAACAGATTTCCGAAAATCACATTCTGAGGCAATTTTTCGATTCCCTCAAACACCTTGAAATGGTCCGCAGTTTCGATCCAGTCCGGTTCCTGCCACACTTCCTGCAACAGTGGTTTTTCTCCCGCGCTGCTCACCGTAGCTGTACAATACAGGTGCATATCCGAGAACAGACGGCCTTTAATTTCAGAAAATATTTTCATGGAAACCGGTACACCGCACTTTTCCGCATCGACAGATGTATCGATGAAAATCTCCCTGGGCACTTCACCGGTCAATTTAAATGCATCATGAAAAGCCAGGTTTTCATAACAGATACCGTTTTTAAAACCGTTGTTCCGGCCGTAAATTTCGGCCATCATCTCCAGATATCCAACCCCGGGAAGCAGCGGCGTATCCAGCAGACGATGCTGGTTCAGCCATTCATCGGCGTTCACATCCAGTTTTTTATAGAAACGGAACCCGGATTCGGTTTTTTCCATCCGATCAATCAGCGGCGTTGGAAACCCGGAACGGCTCTGCCATCTGTTATCCAGCATGTGACCCAGTCCCCTGTGCACTACCTGAATAGACGGTCCTGTGGTATTTGACATTAACGAAACTGCTTTGTCGCAACCCTCTTCCGGCATAATAAAATGTAGTCCGATTTTCTCGGCGTTCTCTCTGACATAGGTGTTTCGCCAGGCCATACCGGTCTGGGCCCAGCCGGACCAGGCAATACATCTGGCAACCACATTGGGGTTCTGTTCCTGCAGCGACAGCGTGACAGAATTCAAAAATGAATTGGCCGCTGAGTAATCCACCTGAGCAGCATTTCCGAAAACGCCCGAAATCGAAGAAAAACACAGCCACAGCTTCAACCTGTCCGAAGTAGCAAACTCCAGCAGATTTTCTGCCCCTTCAATTTTGGGACGGGTAACTTTCAGAAACTCTTCTTTGGTCTTTTGGCCAATCATGTTGCTGATTTCAACGCCGGCGCCGTGAATAATCCCGGTAATGGGCCCCAGCTTCTGCTGTATGGTGTTCACCGCCTGCTGTACCGCATCCGCGTCCGTCACATCGCAGCTCAGATACATCACGGTCGTATGATTGCTTTCCAGCAATTGAATGTTCCGTTGCAATTCCCGCTGTTTCAGAATTCGTTGAAACTCCTGTTCCAGCACCACCGGCCGAAATTTCCCCCCTTCGGCCTGCAACCGTTGAAGAATGTCATTTTTCCGGGCCGGATGATTCTCTTCATCCCACTCCGGCCCCAGGTAACTGTTCTCGGACAGCGGGTTCAAATCCAACAGAGCCATTTTCACCGGATGCTGTCTGGAGAACGCCTCTGCAATTCTTACCGTAATTCCCGTGGCGCCCACCACCAGCAGCACATCCGAATCCTGCCATGCAATATCATCAGTCGCCGAGGTTTTCCCCACAATGTCCGTTGTATCTGTGATTTCTTCACTGTCCATCGCACGCCATGCCAGTATCTGTTCCGGATGGGCTTCAATCACCGCAGCCCCCGGCCATTCTGACAGCGCAAAAATCGCCGTGGAAAGCGCCGTATCAGAAATGCGACTGTGCGCTTCCCCATCCATCACACCGCAGTAATCCACATTCCATTCCTTCGACAGCGCCTGATAATATCCCACCAGCGCCCCATAGGTGGGAGACTGGCGACCAATGGACACAATCCGGTTGGGTCGCTGGTCATCGAGCTTTTTACAGAAATCAAAATGGGCGCTCAACATATCCTGAACGTCCGCGCCAATTTCATAGGCACTCAAATCCATCCATACATCCCTAAGCGGCAATGTGCCACCGCTCCTCACCCGCGACACCGCTTCTGCAATCCGGTTCACCGAAAGGTCCACATGAATCAACTCACCGGTTATCCGGTGCAATCTGGAACGCAGCATTTCAAAACGGGATACCGGTCCAATAATAAACAACCGGCAGGATTTCAGGTCAGCGGTTTTCGCCAGAATCTTCTTCGCCGTTTCAAAAGCCAATGGCTCCCGCACCAGATAGTGGGTGTTCAACTTCCGGGGCGCCCCCTGCAAATTCATGGAATTATCTGTTTCAGTTTCTGTTTCAACCGCCGCTGCGGCTTTCGCCGAGTGGGCTTCCCCCCCGGCGCCGGTCAACCCCATGAACAGATCAATCCACGACGTAACGGTCGGATAAGCGGCAATCTGAAACTCGAACTCATCGGCAACTCCCAGTTTCTCCCCCAGCATACTGAGAATGGTGGCCTGTTTCACCGTATCGATGCCAAGGTCGTTTTCCACTTCCATATCCGGTTCAATCATCTCCGGGGCATATCCCGTAATCTCCGAAACCACGGTAAAAACCAGTTCCTGAATCTGCGCACGGGTCGCATTGCGCACCGAAGGCGGCGGCACTGTGTCATTCTCCATCGCCACAATCGGCATCGTCGCGGTGATATCGGTCTGGTTGATGGTCTCACCCCGGGCGGAAAGCCCCATAAACAGGTCAATCCACGACGCAACGGTCGGATAGGCGGCAATCTGAAACTCGAACTCATCCGCCACCCCGAGCTTTTCCCCAAGGGTGCTGAGAATGGTGGCCTGTTTCACGGTGTCGATACCCAGATCATTTTCGACTTCCATATCGGCTTCTATCATCTCCGGGGCATACCCGGTGACTTCGGCCACCACGCTGAAAACCAGACGCTGAATTTCCCCCCGGGTTGCGGTGCGTGTTTCCTTCACCGCAACCGTTGCCGGGCCACGGGTGGATTCGTCAGCGGTCCCCGAAAACGGATGAGCAGCGGACACCGGCGCCGACGCAGGGGTTTCCCCGGGACTGTCCGGCGCCGGGGCCACATCAGATGAATCAGAAACCACCGCGCCCATCTTCGCATCTTTCACCCGAAGTAATCGCCCGGAAAACTCCAGTTCGGGTGCGGAGTCGTTGGATACCTCCCTGAGCCAATCCAGGTAGCGCCCGGCGTCTTCAATGCGATGATCACTCCGGGGATTCAGAGGATTCACCATGGCGCCCTCCTCAATGACATCCCCATATCTGCGCAGCAGAATGTAATTGCCCTGCGATCCGAACCCGGCCGCCATTCGCAATGCAAACTCGCACCGGTGACGCCCTCCCCTGCTCAGGTTCAGTCCTTCCAGCTTCGGGTCGGGCACCCGGAAATTCACCACCGGCGGTACTTTACCGCATTCCAACGCCCGCGCCGCCAATACATCCTCCACGGATGCGCCCATGATATGCCCGGTCATGCCCTTGGTATTGGTCACCAGAATATTGCGAAAATTGTCTTTGAACACATGACGCAGCGAGACTGCTTCCGCCTCGGAGCAGCCCCCTCTGGCCGGCGTATAGGTTTCGTGAGATACATACATCAGTTTTTTACTGAGGGTATCCACGTCCAACCCGTATTGCGCAACCATCTCATCAATGAAGTATTTCAGTTCATCCGCATAGCGGGGTACATTCAATCGGGCATGATGCCCCGCCGTATTGAACACATGGCTTCCCAGCAACTGGCAAACCGGACGCAGGCCTCTTTCCCGGGCGGCATCCATACGTTCCACCACCAGGGCCACCGCCCCTGCGCTGATAATCATGCCATTTCGACGTTCATCAAAGGGCAATGCCGCTTCCCGGACATCGGATTCACAACTGGCCGCCCCGGTACTCAGGAAACCGGCGCCAAGGTACGGCATACTTAATTCCGAGGTGGCATCATCCGAACCGATGATGAGCATGCGATCGACACGACCGGAGGCAATCATTTCTTCAGACAACGTAATGGCGGTACAGGTGGAAGAGCAGGCGGCATTGAGCTGAAAATTCGGCCCCAGCGCCTGAATGTACTGGGCCATCCGCACATTGGCCAAAGAAGAAATCTGGTTGATGAACAGGTGATTGAATTTGAACACCTCATCATCGCTGCAGGCATTTTTCAACATCGCCTGATTCTCTACGAACCAGTTGGTCAATATATCTTTCGCTTCGGTATTCTCAATGAGGGGCAGCAGTTGATGATAGAACGCCAGCTGGTTCTTTCGGCCGACGCCGGCAAACCTGTAATTCAGATGGCGGGTCACCTCGGCCACCACCGTTTCCACCATGGGGAATCCATGAGCATAGATCACCCCGGTGCGCCGCTGCATCGACCGGGGAAGCACCCAGCGGTCGGGCAGCAATCCCCCCGATGCGGTTTTATTGTACTGATGCACAAGGGGAATCCGGGCATCTCTCAGGGCCTCGAATCCGGCGGCAACGCCATGGAGGATGGCCTGATTCATCTGATCGATTTCAGATTGATCAATCTGATAATCTTTCAAGGCATCTATCTGACCCACCTTGCCGGCCAGCTGAATCACGCTTTCCAGGGAATCAAGCAGATGAAACGAGGGTCCCTGGCTGGTTTTCACCACCTTGTTCACCCGCAGCGACGCAAGGTTGGATTTTTCTTTTTCGGTCAACGCCTCAATGAAATTGTGCCCGGCAAACAACTGTTCAAAATTGTCGTCCCTGAAACTTTTTTTATACGATCCGGGAAGACCAACCGACACGCCGGAGTATCCGATGGCCGGCCCTGGATACTGAACCTGCACATTCTGCGCCGGGGCGGGCGATAGCGGCAGCGCCTCATTCTCTGCGGACGGTCTGGCGTGACCGGTGGCCGGGGCCACATACTGCACAGCCACTCCTTCGGCAAACAGCGCAGCAATACACGATTGCATTCCCTCCATGTCCGATTTCTTTTTGGGATTCGAAGGAACAATCGACACATTTTTTCCGTCCAGAATCGTCCGCGTCAGTTGACTCAGCACCTGGTTGGGGCCCACCTCCACAAACAGGCGGACGCCTTCTCTGGCGAGCTTTTCAATGGTGCCCATAAAATTGACCGATCCGGTAATCTGGCGATAGAGCATGTCTCTTATTTGATCTTCGGCGCCAGGAACTGTCGGGTCTTCCGGATACGCCGTACACGTTTCGTTGGCGTACACCGGCGTCTCGCCCTTCTGAAACACAATCAATTCCAAATCTTTTCGGTACTGTTCCGCTGCCGGCTGCACCACGGGCGAATGAAAGGCGTGACTCACATTCAATTCAACAAAGCCGATTTTCCGCGCCGAAAGAAACGACAGAAACGCGTCCATGTCTCTGGTAAAGCCACTGACAATCAGTTGGGTCGGACTGTTCAGATTGGCCAGCGATACCGACGCGCCCGATTCGGCAACCAATGCGTCGAGTTTCTCTCTATCGGTTTTCACTGCCGCCATCTTGCCGCAGTCCACTCCGCCATCCGGCAGATTTTTGGGCATTTCCACAAAGCTACTGCTTCTGGAATCCATCAGCAGCAGGGCATTTTTCAGATTCAGCACCCCAGCCGCTTTCAGAGCAGAAATTTCGCCGGCGCTGTGGCCCACCATAAACCCGGCTTCCACCCCGTGCTGTCTCAATATCTCGTGACACAGCACGCTGCCATACAGCAATGCCGGATGGGTATTTCGGGTATTTTTCAGCAGACTTGCCGTGGCTTCCACACCGCGGCCCGCAGAAGAAATCAATTCCGAAATGGGGGTACCGCAATGGCTTTCCCAATAGCTGTCCATGGGAACGGTAAATCCCTTCAGGTGGGGATATCCCTCCTCCAGGGAGAGGCACATATCGGGATACTGGGAGGCCTGGCCTGGAAACAGAAATGCCACTTCGTCCCGTTTCACAGGTGGCGTATTCCGGTAAAAAATCCCTTTCTGTGCCAGTAATGCCCATTGAGAAGCAACCTGTTCAAAGGGTTCCTTTGAAAGCATTTCCAGTGCGGCTTTTATTTTTGTCCGCAGTTCAACTCGTCCCAAAAAGGCGATGCCCAACCGATGAGTGGCCGTTGACACTGCGCTGAAATTTTCTTTCAGAACCAGATTCAACATATTCTCATTTCTGGAAACGCCGTCAGAAACCTCGGTCAGAATGCGCGACAGTTCCCCACAAAGTTCGTCGGTATCTGCCCCGGATACCATCAGGGTCAACCACGACTCCTTTGGCCCGGAGGCTGCTGCATCTGGCGATTTATTCGTTTCAGAAACCGACACCGCTGCAGTTGAAATCGACGGTGTTGATTTTATCTGTCGAATGTCTGCCAGTTTTTTCTCCACATCCGCTTCTCTGAATTCTTCCAGAACAATGTGGTAGTTGGCGCCACCAAATCCAAATCCGCTCACCCCGGCCCGTCGCGGATGATCCGTTTTGGGCCAGTCTCTTGTTTCGGTATTGATGAAAAATGGCGAGCCTTCCAACTGGAGTGCCGGATTCACTGTCTCACAACTGGCCGTCGGAGGCAGCACCTTGTGATGCAGGGACATCACCGCCTTGATGAACCCCGGAACGCCAGCCGCGGCTTTCAGGTGGCCAATATTGGATTTGGCGGACCCCACGGCGCAGAACTGTTGCCGCCGGGCGCCCAGCGCTTCATAGCAGGTCTTCAAGGCATCGATTTCACTTTTGTCGCCCACCTTGGTAGCGGTGCCATGGGCTTCAATCAACTCCACCGTGTCGGGAGAAAATCCAGCCATCCGGAATGCATCGGAAATGGATTTTGCCTGCCATTTGAAATTGGGCGCCGCAATGGCTTTCCCCTTGCCATCGGAGTTCTGGCCATACCCCGAAATCAGCGCCAGAATCTGATCGCCATCTGCAATGGCATCGCTGTATCGTTTCAGAATGACTGCACCGCCGCCTTCTCCGACAACAAATCCATTGGCCCGCACATCAAACGGATATGAACCATCCGGGCTCAACGCATTGATTCCTGAAAAGTAAACCCGGCCCAACTCGGCATTGAGCAAATCGGCGCCGCCGCAAATCACCACATCGGATTCACCGGATTCGAGATGCTGTACCCCCGCGATGATGGCCGCCAGGGTGGACGCACAGGCGGCATCGAGCACGTAGGCATGACCGTGGAAGTCAAACACCGATGAAACGCGGGCAGCAATGATATTGGGCAGCACTCCGGGAGCGCTATCCTCGGATATCATGTATGTCCCTTTTAAAAACCTGTGCTCCAAATCCTTCAGCACAGCAGACTGCTTCTGTTCATCCAGCCCGCTGAAATCCGGATGCCTTTTCAGATGATAGGAAAATCGATCCCAATGAGTACGGCGTTGAAATGCGTGATGGAGCTCTCCGATAAACGACGTGCCCACGAATACCGAAACCTTTTCCCGGTTCCAGGTATCGGACTTCACTGCTGAAAGTGCCTGTTCTGTGGAAAGAACCATCACTTTCTGATTGCTGTCCATGTGACGGGTGACCGTCGGCGGCAATCGAAACCGCCGGCCATCAAATTCAAATGCCGCTTCTGCAGAACCGATTTCGGTATATGTTTTATCAAACTTCTCCGTTTTTCCGTACATTTCCGGTCTGAAGTGCACTTCCCTGTCAAATCGATCCCCGCCGGATTTACCGATGGACACTTTTTTATTCAACACGTTCTGCCAGAATACCTCGGGATTCGGTGCATCCGGCAGAATGCATCCCATGGACACCACCGCAATCTGTTCTTTCAGCTTTCTCTCACTCATACGTTTTCCCCAAAATTGAATTTATTCGCTTTATGTTCAGATATGCCATATCGATTTTATGGCTCACAGACACACCGCTTCCGTTGTCGAATGCATACCGGATACGATGTGGCGCAGCTTTTCACACGCCCGCTCAATTTCTTCATAGGACACACAGGCGGAAAACCTTACGCACCGATGATAATGGTTCCCGCCGAAAATGGCGCCCGGCAGATAGAGCAATGGATTCTCGCCGCTCATGGCCACGGAGCGGAAGGCTTCTTCGTCTGAAAAATGCGGCGGCAACACACTCCACAGGTAAAAGGTGCCCATGGGTGGATTCACGCCGAAGCCCAGCGCCTTGAGACACTGGTAAAGGGTTTCAATGTTTCGTCGGTAGTAGCCGATATCGGTGACACAATCCACCGGGAGTCGGGCCAGAATGCGATGCTGAAACAGAGGCGCATGCACCACCCGCATTCGCATATTCAGAAACAGCGCCTCCCGCAGCGCCGCGCGGTCATCACCTGTACCGATATGGGGATGCATGGCAAAATATCCGATACGCTCGCCCGAAAGGCTCATGGATTTCGACCAGGAATTCACCCTGAAAAGCCGGGGATGCAAATCCACCAGTGAGGGCACCGGTTCTTCCGCAAAATGAATGGTGTCGTACACCGCGTCTTCAACGAGATAAACCGATGTTCCAAACTCTTTTTCCTTCCGGGATACCAGCTGAGCCAGGGCATTGAGTTCCGCCGCAGAGTAGATGGCGCCCGTGGGATTATTGGGGGAATTGACCAGCATCATTCGGGTGTTCGGCCCCAGAGCCGCGTCGATGGCCTCCAGGTCCAACCCGAATTTTTCGTTGGTATGCACCGCGACGGGTACCCCACCGTTGGCTTCGATGATATTTGTATATTCCACAAAGTACGGCGCTAAAATAATCACTTCATTGCCCATCTGGCTGCAGGGGCCATTGGGATCCAGCACTGTTTTGCAGATCACATCCAGTGCACCGGTTGCGCCAACGGTGATTCCCACGTCCTGACTGTTAAACTGCGACTGGAAGCGGGTGCTCAAATGGGTGGCGATTTTCCCGCATAGACCGAATGGGTCCTCCTCCACCATGTATCCATGCCCATTCCATTTCTGGCTGGTGATTTCGGTCACCACCTCGGCCATGGCTCTGTAGTATTCCGGCGGTGGTGGCAGGTTGGGATTGCCTACCGTCAGATTTATCGGATGGATATTCTCGCTTCGGCTCTGCCGAAACACGTCGTAAATGGAGACAGAAGCCTCTTTGGGGGAGGCTTCCCGGTTGCTTTTCAATGACATGATGTCCTCGTTCCGTTACCGGCCTTACAGGGCTCTCAGTTGTTTTCTATCAACCTTACCCATGTTGTTTCGGGGAAAATCATCCAGGAGCACAACCTGCCTCGGCACCTGAAAATTAATCAGATGTTCCGCGCAATATTTAATCAGCGCCCGGGGATCGGGCGACTCTCCTGTGGCGGGAATGACAAACGCTTTTACGACCTCTCCATAAAGGGAATCGGCGGCACTGACCACTGCCGAGGTACCTACCTGGGGGTGTCGGTTCAAAACGCTTTCCACCTCAAATGGCGATATTTTAATACCGGCGATATTAATGATATCTTTAATACGACCGGTCATAATCAATTGTCCGGCATCGGTGATTTTGCCCTTGTCCCCCGTATGGAACCATCCGCCGGCAAACACCCGGGCATTTTCTTCGGGCATATTCAGGTATCCGCGGGTCACACTGCTGCCCCGCACCACGATTTCTCCCTCTTCGCCCCGCGCCAGCAGATGGTCGTCCTCATCCATAATGCCCAGCTCAATCAACGACGGATCGGGACAGATACCCACATCTCCGGTCTGCGAGGAATCCTGATGAACCCGCCAGGTGATGCCACCGGTGGTTTCAATGAGACCATAGCCTTCATGCAGATGATGTCCGGTCACCTGCTGCCAGAGGTCAACCGTCTCCTTGTCGAGTTTGGCTGCCGCACAGAACGCCATTTTCAGTTTTTTCAGAGAGTCGTGAAACTGCGAGAACTTCAGCAATTGCTGATAATGAGAAGGAACCCCATAAATATGGGTGATGCCATGGGTGGCAATGGCCTGCTCCACCTTCAGCGGGTGAAATCCCCTCAGGATAAAGCATGAACTGCCCGTGCGGATGGTCCACGGTATCAGAAAAATACTCCCGAACCCATGGGAGAACGGCACGAAACTGATGTGCTTTGACGTGTGGTCCGAGGGTTGCCAGTACTCATCGGCAATTCTGAAAAAATTGTTGTGATTGCCATAGGTGAGCGGCACTCCCTTGGGAAGACTGGTAGTGCCGGATGTAAAATAAATGTAACTGGTTTCGGTTTCCGACCAGTCCGCCATCTGGGGAACTTCGTGGGGTTCCGGCATCCTGCTGTCTCTGGCCGGAAGCATGGCTTCGGTGATCACCCTGGTATCTCCGGTGTCCGCGCCGGCCAGCGGCACATCGCCCAGATGGGTGACCAGCATGGTGGCGTCTGTCATATCCAGATAGTATCTGAGCGATTTGGGCTGGGAAAGGGGATCCATCAACACCGATACCGCCCCCATGTATTGGGCGGCCATGTGTGCCAGAATAAAATGCAGACCGTTATGCAGATGAATGGCGATGCAGTCGCCGTGGGTCACGCCATTGCGGGAGAAAAAGACCACCCACTTTCGAATTTCCCGTTGCAGTTCGCCATACGTAATGGATTGCGAAGTTTCCAACTCCATAAATACCGTCTGTTCGAGGAAATCTGTTGATACCGCATACAACGAGTCACAATAATTCATCAGGTGCCTCCTGGACAACATACCGGTAGTGCACGAAATTGGTTATAGATCGCAATTAAATCAAATCTGGTAACCTGTAAACAGGTAACTCGCATTTAAACATAAAAATGAAACTATATCAAAAATACTTGGAATTGTTTACCGTTTCGGTCACATGATTGTTGATTTTCTGACACTTTTTTATGTTTTGGACCTTTCTGTGTCGCAGAAATGACACGTCACCGGGATAAAACGATGTCGCAATGGCGCTCGACGGAAAATCCGGGTTGGTGTATAGCTTTGCGCCATGACTGGTGATTATTTAACAGAAGTAAGCGAATCGCTGTTTGCGGAAATTGACGGGGTGTTGGGAGGAGAGGGCGCCGGCAGTCGCTCTGAAGAGCAGGCGCGACTGATGCAGAGCTGGCAGGTGGGCCAACTGATTCTGGCAGTGGAGGAACAGCGCAAATTAAATTCTTCTGAAACCGCGCGGGTAATGGAGCGGGTTTCGAAAATGCTGGGGCAGAAATACGGTCGCAGATTCGGACGCCGCAATGTGTTTTATATGCGAAAGTTCGCCCGATGGTATGCCGAACCATCGGAGAATGATACGCTGTGCTGGAGTCATTATCGGGCACTGCTGTCGGTGGAAAACGAGAACCGACGCAAGGCGCTTGAACAACGGGTGGCCACTGAAAAGCTGACGGTTCGCGCCCTGGAGCGTGCGGTCAACGAAGTGGTGGGGCCAGAAAAAGTATCGTCGATCAAGCTGGAACGCACCCTGTCCGTGGCGGACCGCAGACCATTTGTATACAAAGTGGTTCAGGGAACCGGTGGCGACCTGCAGCTGGATGCCGGATTCGGTGTGTGCCTGCGCGTCCCCGGCAACCTGTTGCGGGAAGATGTGACCCCGGGCGATATTGTCATTCGTCTGGGCACCCGGGAGCGATTTCATAAAATCAAAGGCGGCCACGAAAACCGCTACGCCTATCGCGCGGTGGTCCAGGAGGTGGTGGGCGGCGACAGCCTGAAGCTGGAAGTGATTCTGGGAGAGCAGGCCCATCTGCGCATGCAGTTCCGTCTTCGGGGGGTGGATGCCGCATCTGCCGGTAAACCCCATGAAAAAAAGGCACGGGCTTTCATCTCAGCCAGAATACAGCCGGGACATCAGGTCATTGTCCATTCCCACTGCCGGGATTCCTTCGGCCCCTTCACCGCCGACATCTTTTACCACCCTTCCGGCACCTGCGAAGACCCCGCAGAAGGCCTTCACCTCAATCGCGAAATTCTGGAAGCAGGCCTGGCCAAACTGGCGCCGTGAGCATGCAAGGGGGTTATTCTTCGAGTTCGTCGAAGCTCGGTTTGCGGAACTGGCTGAATGTGATGCCGGAGATGCCCTGGTGGAAGTTATCCACCAGGAAGGCGTTGCAATTGTCGCGGCCCGCGCGATACCGGACGAAAAGGCCCACCGCTATTGTACGGCCACTGATTTTCACAGTGAAATTCCCCCCGGCTGCGTCATCATTTTCAAATGTAGCTATAATCTACATCTCTATCGGACATGTGCAAACAGCATCACCTCTTTTTTACAAAGATTCATGAGAAGAAAGACCCGTTCTCAATTTCCTTTCGGCAAATATGGAATTTATCCCTGTGCAAGACATTGAAATCATTTGAATTACTTGTAGGGGCGAAAAATTTTTCGCCCCTACTGAAACGCGCAAGGGTGTGCCAGCTGTGTCTGTTCTGTATTTCTGCTTCCACAGGTGATGTCAATCTTCAACCCACTGATAGCGGATGAAACTGAAGATTCAAGCTCTCTTTTCGAAACGGGGGCACAGTCGATATGGGGGTGTACACCGTCACCGCCCTGAACGTGCTCTCGTATTTATGGGATGAATGCGTCTGTTACGATGTCCCGATGCATCATTCCTTCGCCGTCTGGCGCGAATAGCCTGCCCCTGCAGATATTCTGTGCTGTCGTCTCCTGTGTCACAAAAAATGATCACCTCATCGAACCATAATGCTTCTCTGGAAGGTTTTAACGGACGCGAAAAAAGTCGTATTTTGGGGGGGAATAAATCGAATAATGATGACCCGACCAAGTCTCTATGCATCTGTTTTTTTTGCCGTAGTGTTTGATGCGGCATCTGATATACTGGGTTCATGTATGCTGAATTCTTTGGTTATCTGGGTCTACAATTAAAAGAGAATATACACTGGGTTTCATTGTCGGTTCTGCTGGCAGCAATTCCTGCGATCGCATTGCTGGTGTATATTTACCGTGCGGATCGAAATCGGCGGGAGCCGAAAGGCAAGGTGCTGAAGGTATTCTTTTTCGGATTGCTTTTTGTGGTGCCTGTAAGTCTCGTAGAGTCTTTCCTCGGTATTGTCGGAAACAATTTAATTCCTCCGGGAATATGGATGCATGCGTATGTTGCTTTCGTGGTGGCCGCAGGCGTGGAGGAAATGGCGAAGTTTCTGGTGGTTGTGTTGATTATTTACCGTCATCCAGTGTTTGATGAACGCATGGACGGCATTGTGTATACAGTTGCGGCGTCCCTTGGATTCGCCTTCATTGAAAACTTTATGTATATCGCGCCGGTGGGAATATTTGTTTCGTTACAGGGCATGCTGCAACTTGCGCTGCTTCGGGGATTGCTGTCAGTTCCCGCACACGCGGTGACTGGTGTGCTGACAGGGTACGGTCTGGGGAAAGCGAAATTTGAATCAGGCAGTAAAAAATATCAAACGATTGCCGTGTACCTGCTGGCAGCGATTGGAATTCATGGGTTGTATGACTTTATAATCTTCAGTGCCAGAGGCTCGGCGAGTTCGATGGTGAATTTACTGTCCTGGCTTACTGTGCCGCTGGTGATAGGGATGTTATTTGTATCCAGGAAGCTCATCCGACGTCATGTGGCTGCCGATGCGAAAATGATGGGGATTTCTCTGGCGGACACGACTGTTGACAACGGTCAAAGTGCTACGTCCCCGAATACACTCTGACAGTATCTGCTTCATCTGAATGCTATTTTTGAGCTGGCGTGGTGCCGCGGAGTTTATGGGTTCGCTGGACCATCCGGGTGAACAGCGCGTCCATTGATTTTTGCACGTCTTTCGATTCGATGATGCCCAGGGAGCGGGAAATTGCTTCAAAGGTGGCGAGGCCTTCTTCATGAGGTTCGTGGCGGAGTCCCCAGTTGGTGGGCTCTCCTCTGGGCAAAATGACATTGATCGTATTCTGCATTCCGGGAATTCGCCGACTCATTCTGGACGCCTGTCCCCAATTGCCATCGGGGACAATCAGGGTGATGGGGCGCGGGTCGGCTTTTACAAACGCGCCATTCAGAATCTGTGCGCCGGGTCTGGGAAAGAGGCAGAGGACGCGGCGGTTTTCGCTGAGCAGGTCGTTTATATGGATGGGGGTATCCCGGTGCCCGTGAATGCGCAGCTCGCTGTTGGGGAGACATGCGAGCGCCAGCGGACCCGTGGCAGAAATTTTTACAAACTCCCGTTTGTGCATCACCAGCACCACTCTGGTGGCCACATCAACAGTGGGAATATATGCACAGACGCACAGTTCACGGTGCATCCTGCATCGCTCACATCGTTCTATCCGAAAAGAAATTCGACCCATGGGCACCACTACACCGGTTTTCGGTTGAATGACAAATCTTATTTTACAGACACCGAAAACCCTGCCTGCAGACAATATTATCGAATGCGGTTTCGAGGTCGAAAGAGTTTTAAAATAACATCACATAGCGCAAAAATTACACAACCGATGAAACTGAGCTTACTCGAACGTATTTACCAGTGTTTCGTATTCTTCGCGGGTCATGCAGGTGAAATCGTCCAGGGTGTAGTTGGAACTGGTGAAATCGATGCGCAGTTCTTCCCATGGAAAGCGGTCGGTGGTGGAAAGCAGGCAGTAGGGTCGCGCCTGTAATGCTTCGTACAAAGTTGCCACCTGTGCTGCGGAGAGGGGCGAGAATGTGTGGTCATTGGAGAATTCGAATCCCATCTGATTCCCGAAAACAATGTTGCGACCATAGGCCCATGGGGAGGCGCCGGTGCACGCAAATGGCTCGCTGACGGTGTCATCGTTGCGAACATTGATATCGGCGCCTCTGGCAAAATGGAATCGGCACTGGTTTCCGAGGCGCAGGATTTCGAGATAGTCGTCGGCGTCCGTATAGCGATACAGGGCGATGGGCGTGTAATATTCGAGCACCGGCTGCAGTTCAAAACCGCCCGCCACCGGAACAATGGACTCGATGAGATTGTTGCTGAAGCCCATATAACGCGATGTGCCGGGCTCCTTTCGCACCCGCTGCAGCAGTTCCGATGTTTCCAACGCCCCATCACTCACAATCAGCTGATCCTCAATATGACTGATTCCCACACGGAAGATACTGCTGTTACTCGCATCGTTATAACCGGAATACGGCAGCAGCAGACGGCTCGCAGCGCCATCGAAGGTAAAAGTTTTTTCCGTTGAAATGGAGGGGTTTGACAAATCAGTTCCCAAAATGAGATACGAAAGCTCCGCCGCTTCGGTGACGCCGAAGAGCCCGAGCTTCAGCGCCTGAATATTCTGTCCTTCAAATTGCGCCACACGGCCAATGGTGAAAATGCCCTGGTCGATGGCCAGAATGTGGGTATGGCCGCCGGGAAGCTCGGGAGTTTCTGCCCTGAGAGTTGGAAATCCCGGATTGCTCAGGTCCACCAGTTTGAGCTGGGAGGTATCCCCTGTACCGTAATTCCACGAAAAATCGCTCAGATAGATGGTGTCGTCGGTAAACAGCGACGACTGCAGAGTATCGTCCACGGCGTTCAATGTGCTGGTGCGCACCAGTGAGTTTTCGCCCATGGCGTAGACCTGAAGAATGCCCTCGGCGATGACGTAAAGGAAGCCGTTCTGGAAATAGAGGGTTTGCACTGCGCCATTGATTTCCAAATCGAATTTTTCTGTGGAAGTGGTCAGGGTGTCCACCGAATCAGTCAGCGTCACATCCGAAAGACCCGCGTCCGCGATTTCCGCCACTTCGCTTGCAAAACGGATAAACCCGTCCGTCGTGTATTCGTAAATGGCCAGTTTGGTTCTGGTTTCGTGACGATACTGGGGCACCGTGTACTGAATGGTTTCGTACTGGTCGCAGATATACTCGGTTCTGGTGCGCGGTTCACAGATGCGGTCTACCGGCACCTGAATGGTTTCGTTGGAAACCGTTGCCACGTGGCGCAGGCAGTCGGCCAGGGTAGTGCCACTGCAACTGCGATCGCCGCCGGTGTTGTCCGGGGGCTCGTAATTGGGATTGGGACGGGTTTCGTACACTGTGTAGCAATATGTGTACGGAATCTCCACGGTGTGGTGTTCCACGCAGCGATTGTACGATCGGTTTTCGAATCCGGTGAGATAACTGCGGTATAAATTTTCGGTAATCACAAAATAGCGATCACTTGCCCAGATGGCGTCATTGAAATAGCTGGACTGATGCACCAGATCCCCAATTGTGTGGGTCTCCGGGGTGACCTCCTGCCATTGAACGACATCTTCATCGTTAATTTGAGTCTCGGACAACTCGGGCACCAGGGTCTCCCCCCAGTTGAATACATGCAGTTGCCGGTGAGGACTGTTGTAATACACGGGCATGGCATCGGCTTGCGGGTTTCCGGTGTCGGTGGGCGTTTCCGCGTTGATGGCCAGGTCCGTATAAATGACCAGCCGTTCGTTGAACCGCCTGGAATCCAGCACATGTCCCACCCCGAGATCCACCGCTTCAATGAAAGTGAGCGCATCGCTGCTGACACTGAAATGAAGCAGGTAAGAGTGATTCTTCTGGCCGGGGACAATGCCCTCCACCATCACCACCAGTCGATTGTTGTAGTAATAGAATTTTTTGGAAATCCCCGGCAACTTGGCCGCACAGACAAACCGGGGCGCTTCTCCGGAGAGGTCTGCCAGCAGCAGGCCATGGCTGGCCGAGGCAAAGAGAGCCGCATCTTCACTGAGTCCCACAATGTCCGCTTCCACGATTTCCACCGCGCTCCCGTCGCCGGCCAAATCTGCATCATTGGTCCATCTGGACATTTCGGGGAGTCCTTTTTGAAAAATAGGCTTGCTGCCGTCTTCCAGCATGGAGACCGAATAATTCCAGCGGACCCCCCCCAGCTGTTCCACCGTGACGCGGTACTCGTCATTGTCGTTCAATCCGCAGCGAAGCAGGCTGCCCGGGTCGTAATTGGGAAGCTGCACCACCAGTTCCTGCTGGGTGAGCCTGGCCGATGCATCCGGCACCATGATGCTGCCGCGCAGGGCAACGGTTTCATCGAGCATCTCAAGGCGTCCGGAGTCGGTTTCGACCCCCTGCGGTGAATCGGAATCATCCGTGGATACCGTGCCGCTGTCCCCCTGTGCGTCACTCTGGGTATCCCCCAGCGAGTTATCGGGATCGTCCGCGTCATTTTTGGTGCCACATCCCGGGAGCATCAGCGTCAATGCCCACATCGAAATGAGAATCCTGTCAATATGGCAATATTTTCGTAGTACTGGCCTGTTCATGATTCAGCCTCCATGTTGTTTACATGCTGAAATATTTTACATTAAGCGCATCGCCCCCAGGGGACGACAGTTAACCAACACTTCACTCCCTCAGAATGGGAAGAGAAAAAAAGAAATTTCAATATCGTGGAAATATTCCATTTTTAATTTTTGCACGGAATTTATCGGGCGTATATTTTAAAGCATCGACGATTCATTATTTTGAATCGTTCATTGAATAAAACAACCATTGGGAAAGCGAGTGCCTTATGATACGGATAATTCAAACTGAACCCGGTTTGTGGATTGTCGCCCTGATCTTTACGGCAGCGGGGTGGGGGTGCAGTGATTCGTCCTCTGGAAATGTTTCGGACACCCCTTCTGCGGACACCGGCTCGGCCTTCCATTCGGATTCCGACACAGAAACCGCCACTGTCGAAGCCCGGGAGACGGATTCCCGGACCGATGAACAGCCCTCTGAGAATGGCAATTTCTGTTTGCCGCTGGATTCGCCTTCCGGAAACGTAACCCGGGTAACCCCGGAGGATGTGACAGGACTTCGCGAAATTGTGGCCAGTGCACAAACGGGAGACACCATCCTGTTTGAAAGCGGCACCTATCATTTGAATGGAAACTATATCTGGATTGCCACGCCGGGAATCACCCTTCGTTCCGAAAACGGCAATCCCGAAGACGTGATCCTGGACGGCAATTACCAGACCACCGAAATCGTTACTGTGGCCGCATCGGACTGTACCATTGCCGAAATAACCATTCAGCGGGCCTCTACCCACCCCATACACGTGACCAGCAGCGATGGGGGAAACACCGACAATACCCGCATTTATCGCGTGCACATTGTCGACCCGGGGGAGCAGGCCATCAAAATCAACAGTCACAACAGTGCCATGCAGGTGTATGCCGATGATGGTGAAGTGGCCTGCAGCAGTATTGTGCTCACTGATGAGGGACGCCCCCATGTGAATATGTCGGCCTCTCCCTGTTACACCGGCGGGGTCGACGCCCACCAGGCAAGGGGATGGACCATTCGCGACAATCAGATTTCCGGGTTTTATTGCCAGAACGGGTTGAGCGAACACGCGGTGCACTTCTGGCGCGGCTGTCGGGACACGGTGGTGGAACGCAACATCCTTTTCAATAACGCCCGGGGGGTGGGGTTTGGTCTTGCCACCAGCGGCGATGCGCGCACCTACAGTGACCACCCGTGCAACAGTGATGGGGAGATGTATGTGGGGCATGTGGGTGGCGTAGTGCAGAACAACTTTATTTTCGCCAGTGACAGTGGGCTGTTTGCTTCAGAAAGCGGATTTGACTGTGGCATCTGCCTGTGGAGCGCCTGCGATGCCAGCGTGTTGCACAACACCATCGTTTCCACCGGCGAGATGTTTTCCGCTATTGAATGGCGATTTGACAGCACCAGCGCCACCGTTGCCAACAACCTGGTCACTCACCCACTGCGGGAACGGGATGGTGCGACCGCCACCCTTGTGGGGAACATGGAAAATGCGAATCTTGCCGAATTTACAGATGCAGCTGGTGGGGACCTTCATCTGACAGTCGGCGCCGCAGCCATTGATGCAGGAATCAGCAGCATTTCCGGTTTGCCAACTACCGACATCGACGGCGACCCCCGGGACAGCACCCCGGACGTGGGTGCCGATGAACATTGATGTAGCTGGACGCCTGAGGGACCGCAAGGGAAGTTCCATGCCGGACATGTCTTATAAATCGCGCTGATACCTGTTCAGGATTTCAGTTGTGCGGGTTTCAACCGGAGGTTGAACGGTTCCATTTCCTCATATGGCGTATGACGCGAATCCGGCGTCTGGCCAGACGCCGGGCCAATGGGTTCCGATCAGTCCAGGGAGATCAGGGTCGGTTCACCGAAGGAAGCAGTGGACAGCTGCGTTTTTATCAGGGTGGGATCTCCCACCAGTACCACCTGAACGGTGGAGGGGTTGAGATACTTATCTGCCGCTTTTCTCACATCTTCCAGTGTCAGTTTACGATATGCGTTCACCATCTCGCTGTACCGCGACAACGGCAGGTCGCGCTGGAAGATCGTCTGAGCGGCGCTGCCCAGTCCGGACACGCTTTCAAACCAGCCGGAGACGGACTTGAGCACGTTTTCCCGCGCCCCATGAAATTCATCCTCGGTAATGGGGTGGGTTTTCAGGTCGTCGAACTCCGCCATGATTTCCTTCAGCGCGGCCCCGGTCACATCTCCCTGAACCGACGTGGATATCATGACTGCCCCATCCTGAAACATGGCATCCAGATACCCTCTGGCCCCGTAGGTGTACGCCTTATCTTCACGCAGATTCATATTCAGCCGGCTGCCGAACATGCCACTGAATGCGTCAATGGCAATCCGCAGGGCCCATTCGTCGTTATCCCCCACCGGCAACGCAACTGTACCCGCTGAGATAATGGTCTGATTCATCCCGGGTTTGGCCACCAGCGCCACAGAAAAGGTCGGCCGGGATTCCCGGTTGATTTTTTCGCGAACAGGGCTGTTTTCGCCCAATCTGCTTTGCCACGCCCCGAATTTTTCGGTGGCCAGCACCACTGCCTCGTCGAGGGTAATATCTCCGGCCAGCACCAGGGCGGCATTCTCCGGCGAAACATGCTTGCGGTAAAATCGTTTCAGCTGCTTCAGCTTGAATCCGGCGACAGATTCGGCGGTACCCATCACCGGGTGGGCATACGGATGACCTTCGCCAAACACCCGGGCGGACGCCACAATGCTGCTCAGATACTGGGGATTGCCCATGAGACTCTGCAGTTCAGATACCCGTTCTTTCTGCCTGCGAACAAAATCATCCTTTTTGAAGGCCGGTCGATTCAGAATGTCCATCATCAGGTTCAGGCCAGCTTCCAGATTCTTTTTCAGCAGCAGTGCCTTGAACGCGGCGCCATCTTCAGCGGTTCCCACACTCACCCGGCTTCCGAGATCCGCGAACGCCGCGGCCAGCGCCACACCATCCATATCTGCGGTGCCTTCCAGCATCATCTCGTACGTGAGGTCCGCCAGCCCCTGTTCGGATGCGGATTCCACCGCACTGCCGCTTTTCAGCACCAGGGACACCGACACCAGCGGCAACGTGGCGCGATGCACCACCATCACCGTCAGTCCGTTGGGCAGACTGGCCTGCTCGAAAAATGGAATCACCACATCGGGCGCCGGTCCCACCTGAGGCGGCGTTGCCCGCCACGATGCGTCGTCCGCTGAATCCGTTGCCCTATTCCCTGCGGTGTCGGGTTCAGCCCGAACGGCAACCGGACTGGTCGTCGCCGGTTTCGCAGAAGAACACGATATGCTCATCAAACTCAAACTGCTGCATAGCAGGGTAAAACTCAACAACCTGTACTTCATCTGCTCGCCTCTTTCTCGCTGTTCTCTGCCTGAGATGTCTGTTTAACGGGAACCGCGTAAAGCACGCCCCTCTTGTCGGGGGACAGCCAGGTATTGGCAAAATCCACCACATTCTCCGGCGTCACATGGGTGTACCGCGCCAGATCGGCTTCGACATAGTCGGGATTTCCCAGATAATGATTGTACGTCTGCAGCTGATCGGCCACATGTCCAATCTGCTCCAGCGCAAGGAAATACCCGGTCTCAAACTGATTCACCGCCCGGGACACCAGCTCGGGGGCCACGTTGCCCTGTCGCACCGAATCCAGGACGCTGTCAATTTCGCCAAGGACGGCTTCCGGTGAAACGCCTTCCCGAACCGTTGCCTCGATGGTGAACACCGACAGATATTCAAGGGACATCTGATACGCGGAAACCTTCTGCACCATTTCGAGCTCCCGAATCAGCTTTCGCTCCAACAGGGATGATTTTCCCGACGACAGAATGTTGGCCAGAATATCCGCCTCGGCATCGCCGGGGGCAAACAGTTTGGGGGTAATCCACGACAGCTGAATTTTGGTCAACGGTGCGATGGGTTCGTCGTACCGCATGGTGAATGACTCTTTGAGGTCAACCGCCGGCAGCGTTCCGAGTTTCGGTGCCGGTTCTCCTTTTATGGGGCCGAAATATTTTTCCACCAGTGCTTTGGCGTCTGCCGGCTTCACATCCCCCGCGATGGTCAGGGTGGCGTTGGATGGCGAATACCAGGTGGTAAAAAAGGAGCGAACATCGTCCAGACTCGCGTTGGTCAAATCATCCATGGAACCGATAATCATTCCATAATAAGGATGGTTCGCCGGAAAAATACGTTGCCAGAAGGCCTCCTCCGCCAGCCCGTAAGGTTGGTTTTCGGTGGTCTGCCGCCGTTCATTTTTCACCACGTCCCGCTGGGTATCCAGCTTGGCCAGGGTCAGGGTATCGAGCAGAAATCCCATCCGGTCGCTCTCCAGCCAGAGGGCGGTTTCCAGATGATTGGATGGCACGGTCTGAAAGTAATTGGTCCGGTCAAATCCGGTGCTGCCGTTGAGGTCACTGGCGCCAATCTGCTCCAGAATGCGGATATGGGCGTCGTCCGGGATATGCCCCGATCCCTGAAACATAATGTGTTCAAACAGGTGGGCGAATCCGGTCTTTCCCGCCTTTTCATTGACGGCGCCCACATGGTACCAGACATTCACGGCCACCAGCGGGAGACTGTGATCCTCGTGAATGATCACTTCGAGGCCATTTGGCAATGTGTACTTTTCAAAAGGGATGCTGAGGGTTTCTCTGGTTTCCGGGTCAGCGGCATACGCGCCGGCACTGAAACTGCCGACGATGCAGGCAATGAATACAGCTGGCATGACACGATGTAGTCTCACTATTTTCATAATATTATACTCCTATGTCCGCGTTCAATGTGCGCATGCTACGAAATTATTGCAAGTCGGCAAGAAGAAAAGGATGGCGCGGGTCTGAATTGGATATCTTTATTTCGTGGGCGTCTCACTGATACTCAAACGCGCCCATGTCCACTATCGGGTAGCTCTGGATTCTCGCAAAAGTTGGAAACATCCAGTCTGCTGCCGGCATCGCCGCCGTTATCTGTACTGCTGCCCATGAAAACAGAATTGTCGATTTGCATGTCGCCGAACGGATTGTACAATAGCCCTGCCATCCTGGCCTCACTGCAGAATATCTCAGCGAAACCAGACTGCCAAAATGTAGATGCGTCCACCGTTCAAACAGACGGGACGTCTGCCATGCGGTCTGCCGTTCCGGGAGTGGGTGGCCAGAAATCGAATGCCGCTGCGCCTTCCAGCACGCCGCCGGCGTAGGGCAGTTCCGCCACATAAAATGCCCCCCGGGTTGAAAGCCTCTCCAGTTCTGATTCCAGATTCCCCACGGCCACATTGCAGGTGTTCGGCAGCGTGAGCATATCAATATCATTGCCGGAATCACCGCATGTCAGCACATTCCCCGGTTCGATCTGCCATTTATTCATCAGAAAGCGCACGGCATTGGCCTTTCCCGCCACAGCCGGAAGAATGTCCAGATATTTGCCACAGGAATAAATCACCTTGGCCTTCAGCTGTTTGCTATCCAGAAACGACTTCAAATCGTATACCGTGGCATGGCTGTCGAGATAAAAGCTGATTTTATTCGGGCTCTGAAAATGGTCTTCCTGAAGCCGCAGCCGGAAGGTCTTCTGTGCCCAGTGAAGAATTTCGTCCCGTTGCCATTCCGCATCAATCCGAGACTGGTACTCCACGGACGTATGCCACGCCGGGTACCAGATTTCTGTCCCCACAAACGGCGCAATCGCCCGGGGAACCGGGAGAATGCCCTTATCCACCAATGCCAGGGTGGACTCAATGGATCGACCGGTGGCATACACCAGGGCCACGGACCCGTTGTGGGCGCGAATCAGCTGTTTGAGCGCCTTCAGTCCCGGGGTGGCGTTTCCGTTCAGAAGCAGGGTCCCATCAATATCGCTTACCAGTAAGTGTCTGTATCCCATCATCATCCCCTGTTCATTTCAGCTGAAGTCATATGTGACATTCAGACGATCAATGATATGGCGTCTGCCATCCCGGGGGGGAACCAGCATGAACAGCGCCATGCGGGTATCCTGGGTATCCACCGTTCCATCGAAAATCACCCAGCGCCCTTCCACCGATACCTCCACGCCGTACGTTGAGTCAGCGGCAAGGTTATCTGTCACGATATTCACATCCCGTTGCAGTTGCAGGTTGTCAATCGGCAGGTTCCCAAACTGTCGCCGATGCTTGAGTGGGTCCGTACTTTCTTCCTGATTATTCTCTATGATCACATTTTCCTCCATCTGTTGAGTTCATGGGACCCTTGCCAGATCCTGTGCGAGTCCCCTGTCCTGCCGAATCACGTGACCGCAACGGTCCTGCCGATGCACGCAATGGCACATTGATTCGGTCCAGACCCTTTAAGTGTGACTACGTTGAACAGGCATGTCCAGGATTTCCTTTGAATTATCAGTGACACGAATGTAACATTTGAGATATCCCTGACCGGCACAGGGTTTCCCGGTCATATCGGAAACATGATTTTTTTTTAATAAAAATAAACTATCGCACTTTAAAATAAACAATACCTCGTTTGCTTCATCCGAGTGATATATTTCACTGTAAGAAAAATTTTACCCATCAAATATATCGGGGGGATCCACTGCGACTTTTTTATTCAAGAGAAGATCTTTTTACAGATTAATACTCGAATTTCACTACGGATTATGGTTAAATGTGCGACGTATTTCACCCTCTGCCATAGCCAGTTCGATCGCCCGCAGAAAGGAACAGATATTAAATGGTACGCGCTTCCAGGCTTTCCCCGACATCGAAACCCCCGCTTTCAGGAAACCGTTGGTCCATTGAACCTGAAAGGTTCGAATTCATTCGGTTTTCCCGTTTTCGTTCAGTTGTTGCCCCCCGTTACCGGCAAACTGTTGTATCGCGGCACCGCAGGGCGCATTCGATCATTCTCTGCATCGCGGTTCTCTGGGGCCTGTGCATTTCCGTTCCGCTACGGGCACAAACGGTGAGCGCTTCATCTGAAGAAGAATACGTGCAGCAGCTCATTGCTGCCGGCGACGAGAATTATAACATCAAAAATTACCGGGAAGCGTCTGCCCTGTATCGACAGGCATACACTCACAATCCGGTCTGGACGCTGTGGTACAGCATTGGGCAGGCTGAATCAGGTGCCAGGAACTTCGGGCTCGCGCTGGAGGCCTACGAGAAGTATATGGCAATGGGGGGAGACCAGATTCCGGACGACCGCGTCACCGAGGTGGTGAATGAGGTGAAGCTGCTTCGGGAACTGGTGGGCAGAATCGAAGTGGAAGACGCGCCCAGAGGGGCCGAAGTTTATGTGGATGATACCTTGCGCGGAACGGTGCCACTGACCGGGGAACTCCGGGTAACGGCATCGGTACCTCATCAGGTGGATATTGTGCTGTACGGTGAAGTGATCCATTCACAGCCCCTCACGGTTGGCAGTGCGGAGGAAGCGGTGATCAGACTGAAGGCAAAGAAGGCACCATCGGTCAAGCCTCTGCCGCCCGCTCCCAGCGCGGTTCCTTTCCACGTGCAGAATAACCCGGCCATGCTGAACGGCAATGAGCCCCTCAGCCTGAAGCCTCTGCAAATCACATTTTTCACATCGGCGGCGCTCACCGCGCTTACAGGAGGCGCAACGGCGATTTTCTGGGGGATTGCCGGCAAAAAGAATGATGAACTCGACAATCTGAACCGCAGCCGCCGAATTAACGGCAATGATGTTTCTCTGGGAGAAATGTACAATCTGAAAGATCAGGTGGAAAAATTTGATACAATGACGACAGCGGCATTGATCAGCACGGTCGCACTGGCAACGATCACAACTATCAGTGGCGTCTTGCTTCTGAAAAAACACCGCCAGCAGAAATCAGCGGTCTCCGTTGTTCCCGGTGCCGTGACGATGAGGTTTTAGTATGAACGTTTTACGCGCACTCTCCAATATTCTTTTACCCGTTTCATGCACTTTCGTTCTGCTGCTCACTGGCGCCTGCAGCCACGGTCCGGTTGTGGAGTGGGGAAAATCCGATACCGAAAGCACCACTTCATGGTCAACAGACACCGGCGCCAATACAGATTCCTCGTCGACATCTTCGGATGATTCCGCTCCGGACGACAGTGACACCCCGTCCACCACCGATGCAGATACAGATACCGCGTCCGACGATGATACCGCCACAGATACCGAGACATCTTCAGAGACCGCAACGGAAGGGCAAACCGACACGCAAACCGACACGGATACCGGTAGAGATACCGAAACCGGCACAACCGATGGCAGCGACACCGGAGACGATACCAGCAACGATACCGAAACATCTTCAGACTCGGACACCGTGGTGGATTCTGATACGGCAACGGATTCCGAATCGGACACTGACTCGGACACGCACTCGGACACCGACCCCGATGCCGACTGCATTTTATATGTCCGGCAGGGAATGACCAATTATGCTGGCCATGATGGCAGTCAATGGAGCGTGGCGTTTGAACACATCCAGGATGCCATTGATGGCGCCAGAGCGGATATCCCCTGCGAAATCTGGGTAGCCAAGGGTACGTATCTGCCCACCCTGCAGCTGGACGCTGCGGATGAGCGGTCAAAAACGTTCATGCTGAAAAAACTTTCCGTTTCTCTGTATGGTGGATTTTCCGGTTATGAGACTGTCCGCGACGATAGGAGAGTGAAAGAAAATATCACTGTTCTGAGCGGCGATCTCGCAGGAAACGATGATGACTCTGATGCGGATACGCTCAGTGACAATACCTATCATGTGGTCACAGCGGTCTCGAGTGCCTTCATCAGCGGGTTTACCATCCAGGGGGGCAATGCAGACAATGTGGACTCGAACGATCCGCAGCAGTCCGGCGCTTCCGGTGGCGGACTCTACTCCGCCGGGATGGCGCCGGTGATTGAGCAGTGCCGTTTCATCAACAACTCGGCGGAAAGTCGCGGAGGGGCCCTGTATCTGACCAGCGGGACCGGTGGCCGAATTTCCCGATGTTCCTTTGAGAACAATACCGCCACCGGCGGCAACGGTGGCGCCCTGGCACTGACAGCCCAGAATAGCGTATATATTGGTCACTCCCTGTTCAAAGGCAATTCCAGTGCCGGTCCCGGCGGCGCCGCATTCATTGTGGATTCGGAGGGAGTCACTGTCACCAACAGCATCTTCACAGACAACCGGGGCGCAGTGGGTGGCGCACTGTTTGTGTACACTGATGCCCACAATTTCCACATGGATGCCAATACCCTGTACAGCAACTCGGTACGGTCAACGTCTTCGGGGACGGTTCATCTGGGTACCATTGACGGCGCAATCCTGACCAACAACCTCTTTTATAAAAACGACGAACCCGAGATTCTCAGTTCCGCCACCACGCCCCTCTTCCGAAACAATCTGCTGCAAACGCCGTGTACGATTTTTGTCGGAGCCGACTGCGACAATTCCAACATCGTGAACCTGAACCCCAGATTCACCGACGCGGAGAACGGAGATTTCAGTCTGGCTACGAATTCCCGATGCATCGATGCGGGTGACGCCAGCGTGGGCGCAGCGGATAGCGTTGATCTGGATGGCGATAGCAATATCGAAGAAAGCATTCCATTGGATTATCTCATGGGATACCGCGTTATTGATGGCGACGGGGACAACGTGGCTGTGCAGGATATGGGCGCCATGGAATACCAACCCGGCTTCAAATAATGGGGGTGATGGCCACTTTTTCTGCGTCCACATCGTAGCTGAATCGGGCCTTCGCCAGGGGGTGTGACACGCTCAGTCTGGCGTCCCGAATCTGCACTTCGGTACCGGGATACGCCATCTCCAGAACTTCAATCGTTGCACACTGCGCACAGCTGTGCTCTTCCTTGATGGCGTGGAGGATGGAGTTGATTCGCATGCGTGCGGCTTTCAGCTCATTGCGCTTTTTCAGCACCTTCTTCATATCGTTTTGCTCTTCTTCCGACAGATGCTCACTGCCCAACCGATGGTCCGGATCACCGATAAACTGTGCAATATGAAACAGCGTGTCGTTGATTTCCGCGCGCTGTTTCGTCAACTCGATTTCGCTGTCGTTCCGGGGCCCAAGGCATAGTTCGGTCCGGATGCCACCCCGGTTGCCACATTGTTTCACTGAAATGCCTCTGTTGCTTCTGCAGAAACCTCCCCGGATAATTCCTTTACCGTCGGTCATCACCAGTTTCCCGCCGCAGATAATCTCGCAGTTATGGGCGCTGTTGGAGATGACCACGTCGCCCCCGGCTTCCAGCTTGCAATTCTGCGCGTATTTCACGGTGATGGAACCTTCGGCGTGCACCTGGCACTCAATGACCCCTTCGCGCACCTCCACATCGCTGCCTGCCCGCAAAGTGGCTTCGGACACGCTCTGGCTCACCACCACATTACCGGATGCTTCCACCGCAAATCCGGGACGCACACTGCCCCGAACGAGGACCGATCCCTTCGTCATGTGGATATTGCCTGTTTCGTAGTCGATGTCTCCGGTGTACGTCATCACATCCGTTACGGAGAGCACATTGTGGACATAGCTCACCATGCCATCCATGGCAGCGCGCACCTCGGTTTTATCCGGCGAAAAATACGTGTTTTCCGCTGCCTTGAAAATCGCCGGCGTTCCGGTTTTCGCAGGAATAACCTTCCCGGTAACATCCTTTCCCGGGGTACCTTCCGTTGCCCTAGCCACTGTTGCCAGCAACTGATCCTTTGCCACGGTTTCTATAAAATTCCGCTCGTGATAATCCACCTGGCCATGGGCCCCGGTGGTTCCGGCTGCCACATTCTTTCGGATATTCAACACCACTTTCCCACTGGTGCCGTTTCGGGGCTCAAGCCCTTTGGCCACAAGGATGCCCGATGCGGATTCCCCTGCTTCAATTTTGTCCAGAATCTGCCTGAAGACCCCCGACTCCACTCCGAATACAATACCCTGCTCGGCCAGGGTTCTCTCAAACAACGCTGAATTAAATGGAACACCGCTTCCCCGGCCTTCCTGCACCGACACCACTTCACAGCGCATACGATCTTCAGATATATCGAACTGAATACTGGCATCCGAATCAATCACGGACGCAATGAAAATACCCTCCCCAATAGGGGTCACACGAATATTTTCACCGGGACCGGTCAGCTTGCTGAGCGCAATCTGCGCGGCCGCTTCGGGGGTTTCTGCCTGGATTGTGATATCTAATACCTGCATCTCCAATATGTATATCGGATAACTCAGTAAAATCTTTAGGGATAAACAATTTCTGTCACTCGATTCCGGTTTCCCCGGTCCACACGCCCACCCGCACCATACCGGAGCCGATTCAGATAACCGACCATTTCAGAGATGCTGTTCCAGAGAATCCTGGGCTGCCGATGCACACCCGCTTCCGCGGGCGCCCCCGGTTCACGTCTGTTCAAACCTCACTTACCTCACTGAGGTCGTAGGTAACATGAAGCCTGTCCACAATAAATCGCTTACCATTACAACAGGGAACCAAATCAAAAAGGGCCGTACGGACTTCCTGTGAGTCCACTGTTCCCTCGAATGTGCACCATTTTCCGTCCACCGTCACATCGACTTCACACAGAATGTTGTCACCGAGCTTATTCTTGAACTCCTCCACCGCCTGAATCACGTGGCTCAGCACCACTTGCCGGCTCCCATCGGATGAAGTCGCTTTCCCCTCTTCCGAATCCGATTCGTATCCGTCTTCCCTCGGTCTGATATTCATCTGAACCTCCTGTCCGTAAAATATCCAATCACACAATCTTTAAATATGGGAACGGTCACCCGGGAAGTCCAGTCGCCAAACGAACCGTGTTCCCGTGAACCTCCGGCGAATCACCAACAAAAGAAAAGAGTGTTCAAACGCTTGGCAGATAAAAGGAACCGGGCAATTTTTATGAAAAAAACCCATCGACTTTACCTGCCTGTACACATCCATCATGACAGTTCGTTCCCGATGGCGCAGGAAAGACATCAGTGCGGAATTTCAGCATTTGTCGAAAAACACCCGGCCGCTGCCTTTACGCCAATACTGCAAAAAGCCAATGGCTGAAACCACTGTCGCTCGCACAATGGCACACCCTTGCGCGTTTCAATTCACCATTTTTTGCAACGTTAACGTTTATTTTCGCGCTTGCGTTATTATACTGTAACGCAAGATAATGTAGCGGCTAGCTGAATATTTCTTTGTAAAGCCACAAATCGTGTTCTGTGGGAAAGGTCTGTATGGAAAAATCTATCATCACCAAAGCCAACGTATTGGACGCTGGCGGTCTGTTCAACAGGCCGACATTGCATGAGGCAACCTTTGTCATTTTCGGCGCAACCGGCGATCTCGCCATGCGCAAACTGATTCCGGCGCTGTACAATCTCTGTGTGGACGACCTGCTGCCCAACGACTTTCATGTTGTCGCAGTTGCCCGCAGCAACAAAACCCTCGACAGCCTGCTTGACCGTTTCAAGACAGGTTTGGAACGCTTTTCCCGCAACGGGTTCAGCGGAAAATGCTGGGAAAAACTGGCCAGACGCATCAGCTATGTCCAGGTGGATTACGAAAACCCGGAGAGTTACGAGCGGCTCAAGGCAACCCTCGGGACCCATCGCACAGAAAACGCCGGAAGACACTACCTGTTCTATCTCTCCACTCCGCCAACTTCATTTGCAACCATCATTGAAGGCCTTGGAAAAAACGGACTGGTTGCCCCCGCCCACCACAACGCCGGACCGCCCACGCGGGTGGTGTTTGAAAAACCTTTTGGCCGGGACCTTGCCAGCGCGCTTGAACTGAACGAACTGGCCCACAAATATCTGGACGAGGAGCAACTGTTCCGGATGGATCACTACCTGGGCAAGGAAACGGTTCAGAATATCTTAATTTTCCGATTCGCGAACGCTATTTTTGAACCTATCTGGAATCGGCGATATATCAGTCATGTCCGGATTACCGCATCCGAGAACATCGGAATCGAAGGCCGGGGCGCATTTTACGAAGAAGCTGGAGTGATTCGCGATGTGCTGCAGAATCACCTGCTGCAGATTCTGGCCCTGTGTGCCATGGAACCCCCCAACTCCTTCGAAGCGGAGCACATCCGGGACGAACGGGTCAAGGTTTTTAAAGCCCTCCGTCCGCTGGATATGACGTCCATCGAATCCGATGTGACCCTGGCCCAGTACGATGGGTATCTCGCCGAAGAAGGCGTGGCAAAGGATTCCAGAACCCCTACTTTTGCGTCGGTGAAACTGTTTATCGACAACTGGCGATGGGCCGGAGTGCCGTTTATTCTGAGCACCGGAAAAAATCTGAAACGCAAAACCACCCAGGTGGAAATCGTATATACCCCCGTTCCCCTTTGCCTTTTCAGGGAAAATGATGTCTGCATGAGACTGGAACCCAATGTGTTGACCATTCGCATTCAGCCCGAAGAAGGCATCTCCCTGCGCATCGGCACCAAGACCCCCGGGGAGAAAGAGGACGTATCTCCGGTTCAGCTGGATTTCGATTTCAATCGGAGTTTCAAGGAGAAGGCGCAGCAGGAAGCCTACGAAAAGCTGTTGCTGGACTGCCTTCGCGGAAATCAGACGCTCTTCGCCAGGCAGGAAGAAGTGGTACAGATGTGGCGTTTTGTGGCGCCCCTGCTTGAAGGGGCACAGGATGGCACCATTCCCATGGCCACGTACACTCCCGGGACCAACGGGCCGGAGGTGAAACTGTGACCCCCGCAAATCTGGTGATTTGTCGCACCAGAGAACAGCTGACAAAGACCGCAGCGTTTCTTCTGGCCGGCGCTATCCGGGAAACACTGCAGGAAAGCAACGTCTGCCGACTTTCATTGGCCGGCGGCACCACCCCCGGACCGGTATACACCATGTTGGCTGACGCCACAGCGGTGGGCCCATTGCCACTGGACCGAATTGAAATTCTGTTTGGAGATGAGCGCTGTGTGGCAGCGGATCATCCGGACAGCAACTACCGGATGGCCCAGAATGCGTTCGGCGCTGCATTCAATGGGTTTGGCGCCGTGCACCGCATTCAGGGAGAACTGGATAAACGCGCTGCCGCTGAGGCATATGAGTCCTCATTGCAATCCCCCATAGATGTGCAACTGCTGGGGATGGGACCGGATGCCCATATTGCATCACTGTTTCCCGGGTCTGTGGCGTTTGCCCACAGTACTGCCCTGGCCATGGCGGTGCAGTGTCCGAAACCCCCGCCCTGGCGAATCAGCGTAACGCCGAAAGTGATTGCGGATGCGAAACATACATTCATACTGGCTGCCGGTACGGAAAAAGCGCAGGCCCTCCTGGACGTTTTCACCAAACCTATAGACCCTTCATCGCGGCCGGCTCAGCTGGTGTTGAACGCCACATGGCTGGTGGATGAAGCCGCCACTTCACTGTTGAATCTGAAATAAATTATCAAAGGAGCTTCAAATGATGGAACAGAACAAATCGAAAGCGAGCATTGGCGTTGTTGGTATGGGGGTCATGGGAACCAATCTGGCCGCAAACATCGAAAGCCGCGGTACTGACGTGGCATTGTGGAACCTCACCTATGAAGAGACCGACGCGTTCGTGAAAAAAGAAGGTAGCGGAAAACGGTTTCATCCCACCCGGACCGCAGAAGAATTCGTAGCGGCAATTGAGCGCCCCCGGGCCATGATTCTGATGATAACCGCCGGAAAACCCATTGATTTGACCATTGAGCGTTTCTTGCCCCTGCTCGATGAAGGGGACATCATCATTGACGGTGGCAACTCCTGGTATGAAGACACCCAGCGGCGGGAAAAAATGCTCAGCGAAAAGGGCATTCACTTTGTGGGGATGGGTGTTTCCGGTGGCTCCGAAGGCGCGAGACTGGGCCCCAGTCTGATGCCCGGCGGAACAGCGTATGCGTACAACCGCATTGCGCCCATTCTCGAATCCATTGCGGCCCATACCGAATCCGGACCATGCGTGACCCATGTCGGCGCGGATGGCGCCGGGCACTTTGTCAAGATGGTGCACAACGGCATTGAATACGCCGACATGCAGCTCATTGCCGAATCGTACGATCTGCTCAGACGCCTCGGGAAAAAAGAAGCGGCTGAACTTTCAGACATTTTTGCAGAATGGAACGAGGGACCATTGTCTTCGTTTCTCGTGGAGCTCACCGCCAGGGTATTTACCCGAATCGACGGGCGCACCGGCAACCCACTGGTGGAAATGATACTGGACAAAGCCGGACAGAAAGGAACCGGGCAGTGGACAAACCAGGCCGCGCTGTCGCTTGGGGTATCCATTCCGAGCATTGCGGCAGCGGTCGATGCCAGAACGTTGTCATCTCTCAAAGATGCACGTACGGAAGCGGCGCCCATCTTTTCAGACATCCGGCCCGGCGTACCCGAACTCCCCGAAGTGAACGCCAATTTTGTGCAAACGGTGCACAACGCGCTGCTGGCATCAAAAATTATTGCTTACGCACAGGGACTGTATCTGATTCGCGCCGCGGCAACGGAATTCGGATGGCAGGTGAATCTGAAGGAAACCGCCCGCATCTGGAAAGGCGGGTGCATTATCCGGGCATCGCTGCTGAACAAAATCATGACCGCCTATGAGAAAACGCCCGATTTGTCCAATCTGATTCTCGACGACAAATTTGCCGGAATGTTGAAAGCCAGCATCGCTGATCTTCGCCAGGTGGTTGCCCTCGGCGCCGCCAGCGGTATTCCATTGCCCGCGTTTGCCGCGTCCCTCAATTATTTTGATGCGTACACTACCGCCAGATTGCCCCAGAATCTGGTACAGGCCCAACGGGACGCATTCGGTTCCCACACATACCAGCGCGTGGATACCCCGGAAGAGGGGTTTGTTCACACCGAGTGGCTTGAATCACATCATGAATGAGGACAGTCAAATTGGATTCGCTCAACTGAAAAACAAATCCAATCCGCCTCTTAAAATTCCTTTCTGATGGTTTTGCGCCTATAATTAAAGGCACAACCGGTATATCTGCAAATGACACAATCGCGGAAAGGAATGGACGGGAATGACTGAAACGCATCTTGCCGAAATCCTCAATGGATTACAGGCCGCCATGCGAGCGGAGTTTGAAGGGTATCATTTTTATATGCTCGCGTCCGAAAACACCACTGACATTCGTGGCCGCGAAGCCTTTCGACAATTGGCCTCCGATGAATTCGAACACATGAACATTCTGCAGGCCCAGTTCGACAGCATCACCAGGACTCAGCAGCCGGATGCGGGATTGCGCCTGAAACAGATTCCGCCGTTTCCAGATAAAAACCCCATCTTCTCCGACGATATCAAAATGCGCCTCAAGGAAGCCCACTACGAAATGACCGTGCTTTCGGTGGGAATACAGCTTGAATTGAACGCAATGCAGCAATACAGAGACCTGGCTGCCAGAGCCGCTGATAAAACCATATCTCAGTTTTATATGGGGCTGTGTGAGTGGGAAGATTCCCACTATCGCACACTCTTATCCCAACAGGACGCCCTCAAAGAGGAATACTGGGCCGCCAACCATTTCCATCCGTTTTAACATAAATTTGTCAGACCGACATCGGATGCATTCGAATCCGGCGACGAAAGGTCACTTTCTCAGTGAATTCGGACAGGCCGACTCCGGATGGGGAACGATGAGATAAAATCAGAACTGAGAGAAGAAATTCCAGATGGCCTGGGGGGCTCCGGACCATGGATTGTGGCTACCGGGGAATTCGCACCAGAGGGTCCGCGCGGTACAACCCTGGTACTCGATACAGGGGCTGGGATCTGTCGGTTGTGTCTGGGTACCGCAACCGTTTCTTTCCGAAGCGTATTTATCCAGGAACTGCCGTCCCAGCGCGGTGGCCACAAAGGTATCGTTGTCACCGTGAATGGCCATGATTGGAATTGGATAATCAAATTTCGCTTCGTAGGGAATAATGTCGATTTTGCCCGACGCCGGCGCAGTGGCCCGGAAGACGTCGAATTCAAACGGAATGGTGTACGACATCATGCCGCCGAAGCTGAATCCCGTGGTGAAAACCCGATCCATATCGATGCAGAGGCCCTCCGTGATTTTGCTGAATATGGCATCAAACAATTTCATATCGCTACCATTCACATTCCACCAGCCATGCCCGCTGGCTTCGAAGTTGCTTCCATCCTGACCGTCCGGGGCCACAAAAATGGTCGTGCCATTGGAAAGCGGTTTGATCCCATCATACTGGCCGCCGGCAACTCCGGACGCGCTTCCCCCTAGCGGATGCCAGACAAATATGAGTTTATACGGATTATTGCTGTCGTAGCCGTCGGGTACATCCAGTATCCAGTCGCGGTTCGCGCCATCGATATTTTCAGAGAAATTGCCGCTGGCCAACGGGCTGGATGACCCGCAGCCTGCGCTGGTATTGCTGCCATTGCCGGTATCGGTGTCCGTATCCGTATCGGTATCACTGTCGCTATCCGTATCAGTGTCAGTGTCAGTGTCGGTGTCCGTATCCGTATCGGTGTCGGTATCGGTATCCGTATCCGTATCGGTATCCGTATCCGTATCGCTGTCCGTATCCGTATCGGTATCCGTATCGGTGTCGGTATCACTGTCGCTATCCGTATCAGTGTCACTATCCGTATCCGTATCCGTATCCGTATCCGTATCGCTGTCGCTGTCGGAATCCGTATCGGTATCCGTATCGGTATCGCTGTCGCTGTCACTGTCGCTGTCGCTGTCACTGTCGCTGTCACTCGAACTGCTGTCTGATGTGCTTTCACCTCCCGCACAACCGAAAGCGCCGAACATCAATGTCAAAAAAATCAATAATAATAAACGTTTAACCTGATTCATACCACTATTCTCCTTCGCATGTGATGAATTCATCCGAACACGGATATTGTCCCTGTGAGTTTTCAAAACGGGTTGATCTTTATGAATATCAATTCAAGACAGCCAGAACTGTCTCCGCCATTAAATTAATCAAGTACTGCACCAGGGGAAGTCTGGCTTAAACTTTTACCCCGGGTACATGTGGTATCAAATGGTTGTGCCGGAGTAAAAAAAAACACGACCATTTATTGCACCACTCCGATGAATATGCTTCATGAATATCCATAAACATGGCATTCATTGACGGGACACCCACGGGGACGCCCACAGCGTTCGACACCTGCGCCCATTGCCTGACGCGCATTCTGAAAAGTTCCCATGCGGTTCACCACCTGATACTGCGGGATATGACCATCTCGCCCTGCACCGAATGCTTCGGATGCCGGGCAAAAACGTCGGGCAGATAATTGTTGAAGTTAATCATTTCTTTAATAAAGTTTATCCACAGACGTCACTGCCAGAGAAGCGATGGTGTCGATGTTGCAATCGATGGTGTGCACCGCCACACCGGTGGAAAGGGGCTCGGCGTATGGATCGATTCCCGTCACCATCAGACCGCATGCCCCCGAGATGTCGGCATCGAAGAGCACGGCGTAATGCCGGACAAAATGATGATGTTCCGGGGCATAAATCAGTTTCCAGTAGTCTTTCTGATCAAACGATTCTCCACTGAGAGAACCCGAAGCGTGAACGAAAGAATACGGTTCCGTACCCGCGCTGGCCGGCAATCCCGACTCGATATCGGTGTCGAGCACAATTTCGCCACCGTCGAACGTCACTTTGAATTCATGGGGGGTGGACGCCAAATCGAAGAACAGACAGGGATAAAACCGCTGCCATCGATTTTCCAGGGTTCTGGTTTCGGTATACAGCCGGACATACGACGGATCTTTCTCCATCAGGTAGTATTCTGAATATCGACCGGTGATATTCACGGATCCCGGATTCTCCGGTGTATAGTTCAGATACTCCACTGTCAGGCGTATATCCATGGTGTCTCCGGAATCGTTTTTCAGGTCCTGGTGGTGATCGAACACCTGAATATTCTCATCGCGTTCTTCATTGGTTTCTGGGTCCCATATGTATTCCCGCTGCGTGGTCGCTGTCATCGAACCTGTGCCACTCGACGCGAAAACATCTCCCGTTGCATTCTGATAACACATGGGGGCTACAAACTCGATGCCGCTGCCTTCGTTATTCCCGGGCGTTTCCGCCGGCAACGGATAACTGCCCGGCACCAGGCGAAGTTGCCCTTTATCCACATACGCCATCTTCAGACTGATTTGCGGATTTTCATTCGGACCGTCTTCGGGATAGGAGCAGTACAGGGACTGATTGGATACATTCAACCGATATGTCCAGCTTTCATCGCCCACATAGGCGTCGGTATCCGGACAACCTTCCCATAGTGGAACCGGAGATGTGTCCACACCCGGTGACGGATGATCTGTATCTGTATCTGTATCTGTATCTGTGTCGGTGTCTGTGTCGGTGTCTGTATCTGTATCTGTGTCGGTGTCGGTGTCTGTATCTGTGTCGGTGTCTGTGTCTGTATCTGTGTCTGTATCTATGTCGGTCGTACCGATGTCATCACTGGACGATGTGCATCCCCAGGTACCGAACACGATGGCGACAGAAAAGAAAAACAGGTGAATCAGATTGGTTTTCATGGGCGACCTCCAGTTGTAGTTAAGTCATACAAGCTTCATACAAAAAAATGAAACCCTCTCATTGGTGTATACACCTGTCGCCGGGCATTCGGGAACATCCCAGTATAGGTTGTTCCGGTCCGTTTCCAGATACCAGGTGTCTCCTGTGGCTGCTGCATCAACGGAAAAATTTTGCTGAAGCATCTCCAGGGCGCCTGCAATTTCCGGCAACTCGGCATCAGAGAGCACCGGACCCCCTGCGGAAACCTCGCTGCTTTCTGCAATCCGCTCAAGATGTAGATCAATTAGTACAGCGCCCCGTAGGTTGGGGATCAGATTACGCAGGGCCAACCGCTGAGGGCAAGACGCGCTGACGAAGGACTGGCAGCGCCAATTCAGGGAGGCGCAACGCAGCCATCGGCGATTGGAACAAGTGAGATGGTCCCCAACTTATGGGAAGCTGTACTTAGCTGGACCCCTGAGCAACCCAATCCGTCTTCCCCGCGGAGAACCGGAAGAACAGACTGGTTTCCCTTCCTTCGAGGGAATGACGCTATTTTCAATAGGTCTACTCAAAGTGTACTGAATTGATGCTCACTTATTCTGTCTTTTTAGCAGACGGGGAGCCTGATGCTGAACACGGCGCCTCCTCCCGGGGTGGAATGCACTTCCAGAAATCCGTTGTGCGCTTCGGTGATGATAAAGAAGGAGACTGACAGTCCCAGGCCGGTCCCATCATCGGGACTTTTGGTGGTGAAGAACGGCTCAAAAATGCGACTCTGTATTTCCTTTTCGATTCCCGGCCCATTGTCTGCGATGCGAATCTCAACCATACCCGCTCCGGACGACAATGAAATATCAATTCGCGGTGACGCCACTTTGGCACTGCTCATGGCCTGAGCGCCATTCCGCAGGATATTCAGCAGCACCTGTTGAATCATGCTCACCTTGCAGTGAATATTCAACGCCGTATCCGGCCGGTGAAACACCACCTCGATTTTTCGAAAATCGTAGTGGGTTTTAAGGTTATAATCATTGCGCACCAACGCAAGGGTTTCCTCGATGAGCACGCCAGCATCCACAGTCGTCTGAGACCCGTCCTCTTTGCGGGCAAAGGACAGAATATTGTCCACCACCTTTGCAGCCTGCATACCGCTGCCCGTCACTGCATCGAAGAGCCGGTGAATATTCTTTTTTTCCAGATACGCATCGAGTGCGTCAAGGTTCAACCCGCATTCCGCGGCATCCAGCACGTTCTTCTCATTGCGATGGGTCAGCCGACTCCGGAGCACCTGGGTATTCTGCAGAATCCCGGCAAGGGGATTGTTGATTTCGTGCGCCATCCCTGCAGCCAGTCCGCCCACCGACAGCATTTTTTCTGTTTGCACCATCATCGATTCAAACGCCGCCTGTTCCGTCACATCATCCAGCCGAATCACTGCCCCGTTCGGCTGTTCCGGAATAAGGGGATACACAATGAAATTGTACAACCGTTCTTCATCATTCCTGTAGAGGGACTGCTTCTTTTTTTCAACGGTACTGCTGCCCAGCGCAACCTGCTGCACAATGTCATTCCACTGCGGAAACAGCGTGAATACTTCATTAAACAAACTGTTCATCGCCCGCGTGGCTGGCGTACCGGTTAATTTTTCTGCTTCATCGTTCCATCCGGTTACTCTCAGGGTCTCATCCACACTCATCAACACCGAGGGCATGGCGTTCACTGTGCGGTTGAGAAGCAGCCGGGTCCGATCCACCTGATTCATATCTTCTTTAATTCGAGCCATTGCCAACGCATTGGCGGTATAAATGGCGTTGCTGATGACCGCCAGAAATATCAGGGCCACAGATGTATCAGTCACAAAATCGCGAAACACCAACCCAGTCATGGATCCGAAGCGATACTCTTTGTAACAGAACAGAACAAACAATATAAAATTGACAATATGCAACAGCCACAGCTGAAACCGATGGGTCAACGTCAACAGCGGGATTATCGAAAGAATGGCGAATCCGAAAACGATGGTATCCACTCGAACGATCACATCTTCCGAAAGGTCGACAAACATCACCGTCCAGAAACCGAGCAGGAACGTCCAGAGAAAGACCTGACCAGCCAGGGAGAGTTTTCCTTTCCAGAGAAGCCATAAATCAAGCAGACTGATGATCCAGAGCGCGAGGAGCGTGAATCGGACAAAAACGAAACGGTGGTTCAGCATAAACTCATTCACTGCCACCAGAGCTGGCAGTATGAGGAGAATCAGTATATTGACAATACGGAGATATTTGGCCTGCAACCGGGCCGCGTAGCTGTGGGTACTGTATGGGGCTACTATGCGCGGAAAAAGCGATTTCATGGGTGAAAATGTACTGTAAGAACCCGAAATCGCAGCTGATTTCCCCAAGTTATCGATAAACCGTGAAATGGCGTGAAATAACTGAGCGGTACGTGACAGAAACATATATATGGCTTTCCCCATCCTCAGCCCTTCGACATTATATCTCCTGCAGCAATGCGTCCACCAGCCGGTTCAGGTCGTCGTCGTGGTTCTGCGCCAGTTCGGTTCCGAACGAAGCCAGCGCATTCATATTTTCGTCGGTGGCGCAATCCATGGCTGCATCCACGTCATTTGGAAGCAATCCGTCAATTCGGATGTATTGTCCGGAAACCTCTGAATCCTTCTCCGAATCCACCGCTGCCGCCTCAAAGATCTGTCGCAGCTGAAAATCCACGGTCTGTGATACGCCCGACATCATGATGGATATCAGTGGTTTTATCCACTGCACCGCCCCCCAGTCCTTCGCTCTCTCGTATTCCAGCGATTCAGCGCTATAGCCGGTTCCCAGCGAGAAAATCTGCATATCCTTCGCCGTCACCGGCAGCTGTGAATCGGGGCGCTGAAACAGGAGTCGCGCTTCGCTGTATGCACATAACGCCGGATTATTCACAAACACACCCCCATCAATCAGCGGATACGTCACCCCCGTCCGGGAACTGTCCAATGCCACTTCGAAGTAAGTGGGCGCTGCGGACGTGGCACGGGCGACTTCCAGCAGACTGAAATCCCACGCATCATTTTTTTGGGCTTTGTGACTGTAAAAAAAATGCCCCTTGTTCCGTTTAATGTCGAAAGAAGTTATCAGACAGGGCTTTATCAATTGTCTGAGCCGCACATCTCCGAAATATTTCGTCAGCACGCTTTCAATACCGGCAGATGAATATTTTTCGTCCAGCACCCCATCCAGCACCCCATCCAGCGATATGATTTTACGAAAAATATCCGAGCTGAAAATCTTACTGCCGTTATTGCGATACAAATCCACTACCGTTGGGGCGGAATACCGGGCTCGGGGGGGAATGGCTTCATCCGGACAAAGCAGCGCGCAGGTCATGATGCCACCGGTGCTGGTGCCGGAAATCAAATCGAAATAGTCGGCAATCCGGGCCTCACGTTTGCCGGATTTTTCCTGAATTTTTTTTTCAACGGCCACCAGTATCTGTCCGGGAATAATACCTCGAATTCCCCCGCCGTCGATAGACAGAATTCGTTTGTACTTACTTCCCATATTCAATCTCCTTTGCAATGTTTCGATTCTGACAGTGTGACACGGACCATGGGTTCTGCAATTGACGACCACCTCTTTTCTGCCCGGCTTTCGCCGGAATCTACTCCGGGATTGCTGCAGTCCGGATTGTTGATACACTATACAGAGCAAAAAAGGAGTTCTTATGAAGGCATATGCGTTGCAAGGTCGAATGTTCGGTGTTGTTCTCAGTTTGTTTGTCGGGGCCATTTTTCCCGGGATGGGCTGTGGGGATTCGTCTCTGACCGATAACGACACCGACTCGACCGAAATTCATTCAACGGATTCAACAACGGATTCGACCGACGACACGGATTCATTCGACACGGGTTCATTCGACACGGATTCATTCCAAGGGGGCACAGGAACCGAGTGCACGCCCAATGAAACCCTTGCCTGCGACTGCGATGGCAGCGGATTCGGTTTCACTCGCTGCGCCCCGGATGGAAGGGGATGGCGTGATTGCGATTGCACTGAATATGGATTGGCGCTGTTTGTTTCACCGGACGCCCGGGGCGGCGACGGTACAGCGGAACGGCCCCTGGGGTCTCTCACAGAAGCCAGAGACACCATCCGCACCATTGCGGCATCTACCGGTCTGCCGGCAGGTGGTGTGGTTGTCTGGCTGCGGGAAGGCGTGTATACCCTGACCGAATCGTTTGTGCTGAACGAATCTGACGCCGGAACCCAGGCGTCTCCCATTGTGTACAGTGGATACCCGGGTGAAACGGTTCGAATTTCAGGAGCCACCGTCATCCCGGCATCGGCATTTGCGATAACCGACAGCAGTGATGCCATCTGGAACCGGTTGGATGAATCCGTCCGGGGAAATGTGGTACAGGTCAATCTCATTGCCCTCGGCATTGCCGACCTGGGCGAACTGACTCGTCGTGGGTTCTGCGGTGAGAGCAGCACGTCGCCACCGGAGCTGATTGTCAATGGCGTGCTGCAGACCCTGGCCCGATGGCCGGATACCGGTGAAGGAATTGGAGATGTGGAGGTGGGCGGAGACACCATCGATATTTTTGGAAACCTCACCCCCGATGTTACCGGCCGATATACCCGCATTGGCGAAAACGACGACGCCTCCATTTTTCAGCGGGACGAGCTGGTGGATGGCCTGCAGTATCATCTGTATCGGTACTTCTGGGAATACGATGGCACCTGGCATCGGGCGTGGTTTCTGACCACCGACGAAATGGGATACCCCAGCGATGGGGACCCCTGGTGGTATCTGTATGCCGAAAATCCGGCCCCCATGACGGCTACCAACGGCGCCACCGGCACCCCGACATTTACTGCACCGGATGCGGTGCGTCACGGATTCTCGTATATAACCGATGTGGTTTCAGACACGGCATTTCAGTATGGCGGAACCCGACCAGAGAGATGGCAGCTGGCAAGCGATGTCTGGTTTCACGGATATTGGGGAAACTCATGGGCCGATTGCCGCATTGCCGCCAGCGAGATTGACGTGGCCTCCAACACCATCCGTCTCGCGTCCGAAACCGGATACGGCATCACCACCGGCCAACCTTTCTACGCCTTCAACCTGGCAGAGGAAATTACCCAACCCGGGGAGTACTATATCGACCGGACATCCGGCACGCTGTACTGGTATCCGCCCGTGGCACTTGCCGGCGCTGCGATTGAACTCACAGTGACCAACTCATTGCTGGTGGACATGAACGGTGTGAGCAACACGCGTATGCAGAACGTTGTCATTGAAAACGGGCGACACCATCTGGCGCGCATTCAAGGGGGAAGCGGCAATTTGTTTGACGGTGTGACCCTGCAGAACAGTGGCGGACGCGGCATATCCATAGACGGAGTGAATAACGGCATTCAAAACAGCATTGTGCGCCATACGGCCACCACCGGCGTATCCATGGATGGCGGCGACCGGCCTGCCCTCACTGCGGGACAGAACTTTGTGCGCAACAGCGACATTCATCATTTCGGGCGCACCGAATTCACCTATCGGCCTGGAGTACGCATTTGGGGGGTTGGCCAGCTGGTGCTGAACAATGCCATTCACGACGCGCCCCACTCTGCCATTCTCTTCGGGGGCAACGAGCATCTGCTCGCACGCAATCACATTCATCGGGTCTGTCAGCAATCCAGTGACGCCGGCGCCATCTATACCGGACGGGACTGGGGCGCCCGGGGAAATGTAATTGAAAACAACTTCATTCACCATCTGCACAGCACCCTGCGCGGTGCTGGGGTACAGGGAGTGTATCTCGACGACTGTGTTTCGGGAATTACCGTTCGGGGGAATGTGCTTTACGATATTCAGGACGCCGGGATTCAGCATGGCGGCGGACGGGACAATCATTTTGAAAACAACATCATGGTTCGCTGCGACGCGGGTATCCTGGCCGATACCCGCGGCTATGACTGGTATCCGGACCGGGGCTTCAACAACACCCCCGGCAATAGCTGGAATCTGCTCGAAAAGCTGCAGGCGATGAATTATCAGGAAGAACCGTGGGCCAGCGCCTATCCGGAATGTGCCGCCATCCCCAATGACTTCAATGCCATCGTGGCCGAAGGCGCCCTATGGCTGTATCCGGAGGGATGCACTTTTGAACGCAACCTGGGGTATCTCAACGACAACTGGATGCAGGGGGGTGATACCTTCGAGTACTACAGTCGTGTGGCCGACAACATCGAAGATGCCGACCCGCTGTTTGTGGATGAATCCCAGCTGAACCTGACGCTCCGTTCCGACTCCCCTGCCCTTTCCATCCCCGGGTTTGTCCGTATTCCATTTTCGGCCATCGGTATTCAGGTTCAGTAATTTCCTTACTCCCGGTTACTGCACATCCATGACCTGCCAGACGAAATACACTTTGATTCTTCCCTGAAATGCGCCACCGCCCGTCATTTCGACAATTCTCATTTCACCCGGTTCAACCCCGACGCCCAGGGCCACGGCAACCGTCCCGGATACGCTCTCGGGCTTGTCCGGATTATTGGCAAACGCTTCAAAAAAAATAGGGGGTTTCAAAAGAATCTGTGGGTTGAAAATAGCCTGAAGCGGCCGAAATCAAAACAAAATGTGTAGTAAGAATCCGCCGTGGTGAGGAGCTATCGACCATTTGAGGCGTCTCGAATCCGCGGTGGATAGGCGAGTACCATAATTATTGGCAATGAAGAGAAGCAAATTTTCGACATTGCGCGTATAATTGTTTTGCAAAAAACCACAATTAAATGGATTGGACAGGGTTTCATAAATGACACAGGAGCGAGAGCAATGAACCGAAGCGCAGGGCTATTACGCTGCGATTTACTATTGGCACTTCTTATACTGTCAGGATGCAATGTTGAAGGCGGCCACAATAGCGATGTCGATACAGAAACAGCAACATCATCGGACGGAGATGCGGATACAGACTCGGATTCAGATGCGGATACAGACTCGGATGCAGATGCAGATACAGACTCGGATGCAGGTACGGACTCGGACACAGAAGCGAATACAGAGACCAGTACAGATGAGGACACCTTATCAACGGATTCAGGCACCGGCACAGATTCGGACACTCTCACCGATATTGCCAATCCACCGCCCCCCTATGGAGACATCCTCACAGATGCCCAATTGCGATGGTTGTCGAAAGAAATGATACTGTTTGCCCATTTTGGCATCAAGACCTATTACGTCAACGACAACCACATGGGGGAGGGCAATGAAGATCCCCAGCGATTCAATCCTGTGGATTTCGATGCATCTCAATGGATAGAGGCATGCGTCGCAGGTGGATTTGGCGGTATCGTGCTAACGGCCAAACACCACGATGGATTCTGCAACTGGCCCACGGAAACCACCGCGCACAATGTGAGTGCTTCCCCCTGGAAAAATGGAAACGGCGATGTGGTGCACGACGTTGTAACTGCGTTCAGAAATGCAAATATGTGGGTGGGACTGTATCTTTCGGCTTACGACCTGCACTATTTGAACAGCGGGGCCAATCCAGATGCTTACAATGACTACTTTTTAACTCAATTGACAGAGTTGTGCACAAACTACGGCACAATAGACGAATTGTGGTTTGACGGCTTTGGTGCAGACAACATGACGGTCGATGCGGAAATGCGCGACGACGTGGTACGGGCGCTGCAACCCGATGCTGTCACGTTTGAGGGAACGGTGAACCCGGTTCGCTGGACCGGAAACGAAGTGTGTGATGTCAGCGAGCCCAACTGGCTGGGGACTGCCCCCTTTGAAGCGGACTGCATCGCACAGGGAAACTGGTTCTGGAACGATACGCCCATCTGTAGTCTGGAAAGACTGCAGGAGATATATCGCTCTTCAACCGCCAGGGGAGCAGTGGCACTCATTAATGTGAGCCCCAATCCGAATGGGAAAATTGACACGGCATCCATGGAGAGATTGAAGCAGTTTGGAGACTGGGTTCGCCACTTTAACGCCAACGACGTGGCCCGCGGTAAAACCGCCACTGCGGACAATATCCGGGACAACAATCCCCAATTTTCCCCTGAAATGGCTCTGGATGGCAACAGCAATACCTACTGGGCGACCGATGATGATGTACTGGAAGGTGGCATTGAAGTGGATTTAGAAAATGAGCAAACGATTGAAGCTGTTGTGATTCAGGAGTATTTGCCTTTGGGTCAGCGCGTCAGTGAACACACCGTTTCCATCTGGCAAAACAATGCCTGGCGTGAAGTGGCCTCTGCCACCACCATCGGTCACAAACGCGTGCTTGAATTTACTCCTGTTAAAACCACCAGAGTTCGCCTCTCTTTTACCGCTGAAGCGCCCATCGTCATCAGTAACCTTTTCATAACGGCCCGCTGAATAAGCTCCACAATACTGAAACAGTTCGGACTGTTTTTTTCGCAGTTGGTCGATGCCGTTGGCCGGCATGTGGAAGACGGTTTTGAACGCCCGGTTCATCACTGCGATGAGTTGGCGAAATTTGTTGGCGTCGTGATGGGCTTCTCCCTTCTGTTCAGAGGCTTTCCAGCTTTCTTCGTCGGAAATTCTGAGCTCCGGGGCCAGGGTCTGCTGCTGTGTCGTTTTTTTTAATTTCAGTACGTCGGGCGTACGTCCGGGTACCTGGAATGATGATTTTGTGGCTGGTGGCTTCCCAGTGAATGGGCAGCGAAAAGCTCAGCTTGCATTGAAACTTTCGATGCCCAGGAGGGGACGAGTGCACATTTTTTTGACGGTGAAACGAAGCCGTTACATTTTTATTTTCAGGGCTTGACTCAAATGGGTCCAGTGGAAAAATTGGGACTGAAAGACACTGATATCCGTAAAGTTTAAGAAAAGGAAGGTGCACATGTCGCGTTTGACGTTGGAGATGTTGTTATGACAAAAATTTTAAAAAAGGAAAGCCGGGAGTTTACAGCGGACCCAAACAAAATTGACAATTTTCGTCTGTTTACGGACACATCACGAGTGCGGCAGGGCATTCAACCGGAAAATTTGAATTTTGATTTGCGAGAATTGAATCCGGGTCAGTTTTCAGCACCCTTTCATTTTCATCAATTTGCAGAAGAGTTGTTTATGGTTGTATCCGGAACAATGATACTTCGAACAGACGAGGGGATGGAGGAAGTTAAACCCGGCGATTTGATTTTCTGTGAAAAAGGAAAAACCGGAGCGCATCAGTTTTACAATCATAGTGACCAACCCTGCGTGTATATGGACGTAAGAACATTTATTGGATTTGATCTTTGCGAGTACCCGGACTCTGAAAAAATATTCATCGCGCCATCCTATGATATTTTTAAAAAGAGCGCCACGACAGACTATTTTGATGGTGAAAAGAACATTGTGGAGAAATGGAATTCCTTAAGAAAACGCTCCATAGAATCAAAAAAAGAAATTGACCGGTAGTTCGCGATAGACTGTTTGCAGCATCTGATGAATGATCAGTTCAGCGATGGAGTGAGACGCGAATTTTTTCGTCTTCGGTTACATGGCCTTCAGATAGATTGATGGCGGTTTCAATGAGCGCCAGATGCGAGTATGCCTGGGGAAAATTTCCCAGCAGTCTTTTGGTTTTGAAATCGATGTCTTCACTGAACAGGCCGAGATGGTTGCTGTAGGACAGGAGTTGCTCAAACATCTGACGGGCGTGACTGCGTTGGCCGATGGCGTTCAATGCATTGATGAGCCAGAAAGTACAGATGGTGAATGACGAGCTGGGAATGCCAAAATCATCTTCGTTTTTGTACCGATACATCAGACCGCCCCGACAGAGTTCCTTTTCAATGGCCAATACAGTCTTGCGATACTTTTCGTCCGAGGCACTGATAAACCCATATGGTTCCATCAGCAGGTTGGCGGCATCCTGATCGTTTGAACCGTAATACTGGGTGAACGACTGGCGCTTTGAATTCCAGGCGTTGCGGTGAATATCGGCCTTAATATCGTCTGCGAGTTTCTGCCATTGCTCAATGTATTGCTTCTTGCGGATAATTCCGGCAATGCTGGCTGCTCTGTCTATCGCCACCCAGCAGAGCACCTTCGAAAAAGTGAAATGTCTGTCCTCCGTACGAATCTCCCAGATGCCTTTATCTGGCTTTTGCCAGTTGGCTTCCACAATTTTTACAATGCTGCGGGCAATGGTCCACAGGTCCTCACTCTGATCCACTGTTAAATCAAAGAGCTGAAACTGCTGCCAGATTACATCCATCAGTACCCCATAAATGTCGTTCTGCTTCTGAATGTATGCCGCATTGCCCACCCGTACCGGTGATGAGTTTTCGTATCCCTTCAGGTGGTCCAGAGTGGTTTCTGTAAGCTCCTTCTGGCGATCGATGCCGTACATAATTTGAATCTTCTCTGCTTTATCCGGGATGATGTCGATGACAAAGTTCATGAACCGTTTTGCCATATTGATATGACCCAGCTGGGCCATCACCTTGATGGCCATGGACGCATCTCTGATCCAGCAGAACCGGTAGTCCCAGTTTCGTACCTCGCCGATGGTCTCCGGCAGAGAAGTGGTGGCGGCCGCGAGAACAGCGCCGGTTTTATCGTAGCTCAGTAACTTCAGGGTAAGCGCACTACGGACGATCTGTTCCTGATATCGGGTGTAGCGGGTCAGCTGATAGGCCCAGTCCATCCAGTAACTGATGGTTTTGGCCAGTTTGAGGTGCTGCAGATCAATCGTCTGGTGCAGCAGCTTCTGGTTGTAGCTGAGCAACACGAATCCATCCTGATGCAAAGCGATTTCATCGCCGTTCAACACACTCCCGTGGTCAAACCCACTATACAGATACAGCGAATCGTACTCGCCGTCTGTGGTGACGCTTTTGATAAATTCGGTTTCAATCCGGGTAACTGTTTTACTTTCGGCATATCGCAGAGCCGGTGCATATTTTATTGAGAACCGGGGAGTTCCACTGATTCTTTTGAAATAGCGGATAATGTCGGGGGGATTGTGATATCCGGACAACGATTCCTTGTACCGGGGCATAAAATCCAATAGCTCAAAACAATCTGTACCGTTGCTGAACGTTGTTTTCAATACACCGGTATTCTTCACGTATGCCTGAGTGATCTGATATTCGTCCGTCACGTTAATTTCGAAGGAGCCGCCAATTTCTCTATCCAGCAGTTTGCCAAATGCGGACGATGAATCGAATCGGGGCAGACAGCACCATTCGATGGAGCCTGTCTGCGAGATAAGCGCAGCGCTGCGACAGTTGCCAATAATACCGTAATTCAAGTTTTCCATTCTCAGAAGACTATCCTTTCCCATCAATTTCAGTTTTCCGAATTTTCAAGCAGTGATTTCAACAGGATGCGGACATGTTTATAGTTGTCCACAAAATATCTGGCCGCGGAGCGATCGGTGCCCACCTTGAATGTGATGGCATTATCCGGCAGCGATTTAAACAGATACTCATCGGTCCAATCATCGCCAATGGCCAGCAAAAAGTCGGCGGTTTCACTCTGCAGAATTTCGAGAGCCGCGTTGCCCTTGTTAATACCCGTTACCTTCACTTCAACCACCTTGCTGCCTTCGAGCACTTCCAAATCCTGATTTATCAGAAGATTTGACAGGTCGCTTTTGAGTTCCCGCGCCCGCAATTCACCAAGGACAATGTCGGATTTTCGATAATGCCATACCAGGGAATGGGTTTTCTCCTCAATCAGGCTGCCCGGTGTACGATCCACATAGGAATCCAGCACCGGTCTGATGTTTTCCTTCCATTCGGAGTTGTTGCGATTTCGAAGAACCCAATCACCGTTACCGAATTTGAACCATGCGCCGTGTTCGGCAATCAACGTGAATCCCAGTGCGCCAAACCAATTGTGCAAAGTCTCCCGGTCCCGTCCGCTCACCAGAACAAGGTGGTTCCGTTCATCTGAATTGATTTGCCTGAGCAGAGCGATGAGGGCCTCGTCCGGCATGGCGTCCTGGGGATTGCCGAAGAAACGCTGCAGGGTGCCATCGTAATCCAGAAACAGCACGCGATGCTGTGAATTCAGATAGGATTGCTGCATTTCGGCCAACAGGACTTCTGACATTTTTCGAGCCTGGTGCTCTGCCAGTTTCTGCTGACTCTTCGATAGGGCGGTGACAAACTCGCTCGCCCATTTGTGAACATCATATCGTTGCAGCCGCTCCTGCATGGTGCCGACGGCATAGCGCTGTTCCGCCACTGGCATGGTCAATGCGCGATGAATGGCATCCGAGACATCTTCTATATTATTGGGGTTGACCGAAATGGCTTCTCCCAGCTCCTTGGCGGACCCGGCCATTTCGCTGAGAATCAGCACCCCCTTAAAATTTGTTTTGGTGGCAATGTACTCTTTGGCCACCAGGTTCATCCCGTCCCGCAGGGGCGTCAGCAGCGCCACATCAGCCGAACAATACAGTTCAATCAGGTGCTGAAACGGTACGGTTCGATAAAAGTAAATGATGGGTGTCCACCCCATGGTACCAAACTCACCGTTCACGCTGCCAACCAGCTCATCCACTTCGCTTCGCAGGTTCTGGTACTGAGCTACCGCTACCCGCGAAGGAACAGTGAGCATGATGAGCGAAACCTTCTCCAGATACTCGGGATGCTTGTGTAGAAAACGTCTGAAGGCATGAATCCGTTCCGGAATCCCCTTGGTGTAGTCCAATCGATCGATGCTCAGAATCAATTGCCGATCCGGCTTGCTGAGCAGAAAGCGGTCAATGTCCCGGTGCTCGCGGGATCGTTCCTGTACCGGCTTGCTCTGCACGGCAATGGCGTGAGATTGAAATTTTTCGTAGTCGATACCCATGGGAAACACATCCACAAAAACCTGCCGGTCATCGGTGGTGATGGTGTTGAATTCCGCATCGTATCCCAGGAGCCGCTGAGCGGAACTGATGAAGTGCCGTGCGTAGTCGTAGGTGTGAAATCCAATGAGATCCGCGCCCAGCATTCCAGAGAGAATTTCTTCCCGCCAGGGCAGAATCCGAAACATTTCAAACGACGGAAACGGTATGTGCAAAAAGAAGCCGATGTGCAAATCCGGTTGCTTCTGCTTTAAAATGTTAGGCAGCAGTAATAGCTGATAATCGTGAATCCACACTGTATCATTGGCGGACGCGTTTTTCAGCACTTCTTCGGCAAACAGCTCATTCACCTGCCGATACGCTTCGAAATGCCGGGTGCTGAACTCGGTAAACTGGGCAAAGTAATGGAACAGGGGCCAGAGGGTGGTGTTGCTGAATCCATGATAGTAGTCGTCTAACAGCTGTCCCCCGAGAAAGACGGGGAGACATTGTTCTCTGGCCAGCAATCGCGTCACGTTTTGTTTGTCCGCATCGCTTTCGGCATCCACCCCTGGCCAACCGATCCATACACTGTCGCTGGAACGGTGGTAGGAGTGAAGCGCCGTGGCCAGTCCGCCGCTGCTGGGGATGACCGTGAGATCATTGTTATTCTTCTGAATGCTTACTGGTAATCGATTTGAAACTATGATCAATCTGTTCACCGTTGTTCACCATGATTCCGGGTTGGTTACAATTTTCTGTTTTTCGTTTATCGCTTATGAAATTTTCAAATGAGCTACTCTGAACGCGTTATCCGGTCGAATCAGTCAACAGCGATGAAATCCACCATGGTTTGATTCGCTCTGCTGCGGCATATGGCGGAAATTCACGCTACGCGGTATCTGTTGGTAGAGTGGAAAGATGGTTAATGCAACCTTCGTTTACGATTTTATCCCCCCATTGAGGTATTGGCATCGTATTTTTAACAGTGACTGTAATCGCACAAGTGCGTTCGATATACTGTAATCGCACGAGTGCGTTCGATATAATGAAGACTGATACACCGGTTTTCTGTTGGCAATATAAAAAATACTGGCCCTTTTTATCCTTTTCAAAGTATATCATAAGGCGAATTGTTGAAATCGGTTCATAATTAATAGTATAAAGAAAGAAAACACTTTCCCTGGTACCCGTATTCACAGATGAGGAGTAACTCTATGATACACCCTGGCCGCCATCGTGGCACCCTTGTGGTAATAATTCTGTTCACTATCCAATTGGCCATGTGCAGTAAAGACCATTCTGTAGACGAGAAGCACGATACCAGCATTGATACCGATACCGATACCGATTCGGATTCGGATACCGACACGGATACGGATGCCGACACGGATACGGATGCCGACACGGATACGGATGCCGACACGGGCTCAGATTCAGATTCAGACTCAGATTCTGATGCTGATGCTGATTCTGACAGCGTCACGGATACGGATGCCGACACCGGTTCTGATTCAGGTTCTGATTCAGATTCAGACACAGGCTCAGATTCAGATTCTAATTCAGACTCTGATACAGATTCTGACAGCGACACGGATGCGGACACAGACACAGACACGGGCACGGGCACGGATGCGATGCCTGATCAGATTTTTCCCCCGGGCGTAACAACCCCCCGCATCCTCATCGTTGGCGATTCGATATCCGCTGGCCCGGGCTGCTACAAGGGATATTTGCTCGAAAATTTGCAGAACAACGGATTTACCCATTTTGAATTTGTCGGTCCGTATACCGACGACTGTGGCAGCAATGTTCTCCACGGTGCGGTGAGCTGTTCAACGTCGGTGAATTACACCGAAGAATCGTTTACGATGAGCAACTGTTATCAGGGGCAGTATTTTGCGGGTATGTCGACCCTTATGACCGAACAGGATCCCGATCTGGTTATGATTCAACTGGGCGTCAACGATGTATGGGGAGGGGATGTCTCTGCGGTTGAGACCGTCCTTGCCGCCTACAGTACATTGGTTCAACAAGCCCGGGATCACAACCCCGACATCGTCGTGGTGGTGGCGCAGATTCACAAGGTAGTCACCCAGGGGGGAAACTGTGCCGGCGCTGTGAACGCCGCAGCCGAGCAGCTTGTTCAAGCCGTTCCCGGTTGGGCGATTGGCGAGAGCACCGAAGACTCCCCCATATTTGTTGCCGATCTCTGGACCAACTCCAGCCCCGTCAACGCCGATGATTGCGTTCACCCCAATGACACCGGCGCCAGAATCATGGGAGAGGACTGGTACAACGCGCTGAAAGATATCCTGCCTAAGGACTAGAGCGGCGACCGGTTTGACTCCTTGCTGCAATCGCAGTAATTCGGCATCTTTGCGCTTTCGTCCTCAGTCCCTCGGTCGATGTAGCTATGGCTACACCTCGGTCGGGCCCCTCAGAAATCACTCCGAGTCGTTTACATAGAGTCTTTTACATAGAGCATTACCCCCGCCCCTCAAAAATCACCCCCTCAGAAATCACTCCGAGTCGTTTACGTAGGGTCGTTTACGTAGGTCGTTTACGTAGGGACTCGGAATATCAACTACAATTTCTGATGCATTTTTCCAGGGATAAGTGCTACTTTCCGGGCATGAACTCAAATGTGTGAACGAAAAATCTGCAATTATGCTGAATAGACGGTAGACGCGATATGGCTTTTATCCTTCCTAAGGACCCAGAACGATCCCCTGCACATTGTCGCCCCATCCGATAAAGAATTGTACAGAGATACCGTTATTGACATGATAGACGGAATAGCCACAATCAACGCCTACGCCGGTAACCCCTGCGACTGGTACCCATTCAACGGCTACCCCGCCCTCAACGAAGCATTCACCTATCTGTCTGAAATTATAGAGCAATTATCGAATTAGCCAGCAGTCGCAATATTCGGTTTACGATTTATAGCGGTTGCTGATAAAAAACAACCATATAAAGAAGCCCGCCATTTCGCATTTACCTTGCATAGCGGATACAGTACATAGTCTACGGAAAATTGAACCTGAACTGTTGCAGTTGTTGTATGGAGGTACTTGTATATGAATCGTGACACTTGTTTATTAGTTTTATTATTATTATTTCTTTCATCCCTTATTTTACCTTCAGGCTGTGCCAGCGAGCATTCGGATGATGGTGTTTGCGCACCGGGAGAAGTCCAGGAATGCCCTTGCGGGGAAAACAATCCCAGCGGTGTTCAGAGTTGTACCGAAGATGGTGACGGATGGAATGTCTGCAATTGTACCCCATCGAATGGGGACGCCGATTCAGATACGAACAAATACTCAGATACGGATACGTATACAGACACAGATACGGATACGTATACGGATACAGATGCGGACTCCGATTCTGACTCCAATACCGATATCGACGCAGACACGGATACCAACACAGACGCAGAAACGGACTTCGATTCTGACTCTGATACCGACACAGACGCGGACGCAGACTCAGATTCCGATACAGATACGGACACGGATACCAATTCTGATATCGACACGGATACTTATTCTGATACGGACACGGATTCTGACACCGACTCTAACACGGATTCTGACACCGACACGGATTCCGACACGGATACCGATTCTGATACCGACTCTGACACGGATTCCGACACGGATACCGATTCTGATACCGACTCTGACACGGACACAGATTCTGACACCAACATGGACACCGATTCTGACATCGGCACAGATACGGATTCTGACACCGGCACGGACACCGACTCTGACACGGACACAGATTCTGACACCAACATGGACACCGATTCTGACATCGGCACAGATACGGATTCTGACACCGGCACGGACACCGATATCGGCAACTGTGGAAACACGTTGCCGGACAATACGGCCGGCGTATGCGAAGTCATCTCCGGAACACCCACTTCGTCACAGATACTGATTCAGGGAAACATCTTGACCGAAGATGGTGTACTGGAAGGCGGCGCGGTGCTCGTTGACCGCACCGGGGCACCGGAGAATGCACTGATTACCTGTGTGGATTGTGATTGTTCTGCCCAGGTCGCCGACGCCATGGTAATCAATTGCCCCAACGCCTTTGTCTCGCCCGGACTCATTGATCTCCATGATCACATAACATACGGCATGAGCGGACCAGTGGAAGTCGGCGTGGAACGGTACGACCATCGCCACGAATGGCGCCGCGGATTAAATGGCCACACCCAATTAGACGTCGCCGGCAGTGCAACCCTGGCGGAGCGCATTTTTACTGAAATGCGATTTACAATGGGGGGTACCACCAGTATTTCTGCCAGCGGCAGCGCAACGGGGCTGGTTCGAAATTTGGACCAAACCGAATACGATAGTGGGTTACGAGACGGTGAAATCAATTTTGACACATTCCCGCTGGGAGATAATTCAGGGTTTTTAACAACGGGTGAATGTACGTCATATGACATCAGCACGACACTCGCGGACCTTGATGATGCGGCATACTCGCCCGTGATTGCGGAAGGTATTTCTGCAGAAGCGGAAAACGAGTTCTTATGCCTTTCCGGCCTGAAAGACAACGGCGTCGATATTGTGGAATCCAACACACTGGTACTGGAAGGCATTGGACTGTCGCCCAGAGATATATGGGAGCTGGCGGAATCAACGGCGTCGGTAGTTTGGTCGCCACGTCACGACACCCAGATATACGGCAATACTGCCCAGGTAATTGCCATGGATTTTGCCGGCGTGAACGTCGCATTGGGAACATACTGGCAACATACCGGTTCGACCAATATGCTGCGCGAGCTTCAATGCGCCGACTTTTTAAACAGCAACTACCTGAATGACCACTTCAGCGACCAACAATTATGGGCCATGGCCACCGCCAACGCAGCAGATGCAGCGCATCTCACCGGTGTTGTGGGCCGACTGCAGGCTGGACAAATCGCAGATATTGCCATTTTTGATGGGAGCGTCAATTCAGATTATCGTGCGGTTATCGAAGCCACACCGAGTGATGTGCTGTTGGTGCTCCGCGGCGGTCATGTACTGTATGGCGACGGTGCGCTCGTGGACAACATGGTTGAGACACCTGCAGAATGCGACACCATCCCCGTATGCCTGAACAGCAAACGCATTTGCATGACCGACACCGGAAGCCCACTCGCATCGGTACTGTCCGATAATGCGGCGAACTACTCCTACGACTATTGTGATGTACCGCCGAATGAGCCCACCTGTATTCCCAGCCGCCCCAACGAATACACGGGAGACATCACTACCGAAGACGCGGACGGTGACGGCATTGACAATGATGCAGACAACTGCCCGAATGTGTTTAATCCCATTCGCCCAATGGACAACGGTGTGCAAGGCGATGTGGACGGCGACGGCATTGGGGACGCCTGTGATGTGTGTTCACTGAACGAAGGCGATACATGCGCGCCGGTGGCATACGATGACATAGACGGGGACGGGGTGGTCAACAGTACGGACAATTGCCCGAATGTTTTTAATACGAATCAGGAAGACGCCGACGCGGACGGCATCGGCGCCGCCTGTGACAATTGTGACGACTATTTCAATGTCGACGGTCTTTGCGCGGTGTCCGTATATGACATTAGAACCGGAGCGATTGCCCAAAATACAGAAGTCGTCGTAGAAGGTCTGGTCGTCACCGCGTCTTTGACAGACACCGGTTTCTTTGCACAGATTCCCCCCACTCACAGCGACTACATCGACGAAGACTACAGTGGTATCTATGTGTACACCGGAAGCAATTTCGGTTCAGTTCCAGAGCAGGGCGATATCGTCAATGTAACCGGAACATTCGACATCCATTTCGGCGCCTACGAATTGAAATCGGTAACAAATATTGACGTGCTTCAAAGTGGTGCGTCGATTCCAGCGGCGATTGTTGTCACCCCCGAAGAAATTGCCGAGGACGGCAGTCGTTTCGATGCCCTCGAAGGGGTATTGGTGCAGCTGAATCAACAGGCAACCGTCACAGACATTGCGCCCGCTGTCGGAGAAGGAGACCTCACACCGACAAACGAGTTTGTGATCGATTCCACCGTGCGCATTGACGATATGTTTTATCTGGCAGATCCATTCCCTGCAGTGGACGATACCTATGAGTCGATTACCGGCGTGCTTTGCTGGCGAAACGACCAGGCCAAAATAGAACCCCGCGACGCAAATGACATCGGCACCTATACTCCCGCCCCATAATCTCCCCCAGAAATCACTCCGAGTCGTTTACGTTGGGCCGTGTCACCCCAGAAATCACTCCGAGTCGTTTACGTTGGGCCGTGTCACCCCAGAAATCCCCAGAAATCACTCCGAGTCGTTTACGTTGGGTGCGTCTGGACTGCACCTCAGAAATCACTCCGAGTCGTTTACGTAGGGTTTTTTGTCCAAATCATCTTACCAGATCTGGACGCCGCTTCTTCATTTTGCCGTCCCCAACCTCCTTGTCCCCAGTCTCCTTCAGTCTCCAGTCCCCAGTCTCCAGTCTCCAGTCTCCAGTCTCCAACGGAGTGAGCTGTTATGTCGAACCCGGGACAATTTTATTCCGCTTCGCAAGAGGTAGGGTGAAGAAAAACGCAGCACCCTGGTTCGGTTCTCCTTCGGCCCAAATCCGGCCACCATGCCGGGCAATGATACGATGCACGTTGGCCAATCCGATACCAGTGCCCTCGAACTCTTCTGTTCGGTGTAATCGCTGGAAAACGCCAAAGATCTTTTCTACATAGGCCATGTCGAAGCCCACACCATTGTCGCGTACGAAAATCACGGTCTTGCTATCCCGGTCGGAGAGCGACCCGATCTCGATGCGGGCCTTCTCCCGGGGCCGGGTGAATTTGATGGCATTGTCGATCAGATTGGTCAGCATCGTTCTCAGCAGTATAGTGTCTCCTTCAACCATGGGAAGATTACCTATGCACCAGTCGATGGTTCTGTCGGCATTATCGGGCTCGAGTTCCTGGATCACCTCGCGCACCAGGGACTCCAGCGCCAACGACTGAATCGACATGGCGTTGCGCCCCATGCGGGAAAAGGAGAGTAAATTGTCGATTAACAGGCCCATTTTTTTAGCTGAATCGGAGACAACGTCTATGTAATATTGAACCTGCTCATCCAGTGCCTCTCCCGACCACTTCCGCAGCAGTCCCAGGTATCCATCTATATGGCGAAGCGGTGCCCTAAGGTCGTGAGAGACTGAGTAGGCAAACGCTTCCAGTTCCTTGTTGGATGCCGCTATCTCTGCAGTGCGCTCATGAACGCGCTCTTCAAGCTTATCATTCAAGACTTGAAGCGCCTCCTGGGCCCGTTCCCGCTCAGTGATTTCCTTCTGAAGCCGCTTATTGGTGATGGTCAGGTTTGTCGTCCGCTCTCTGACTTTTTGTTCCAACTGTTCGGTCAGTGTCCGAAGACGAAGATGTGTTTGGATCCTGGCCAGCACCTCCTCCTGCTGAAATGGTTTAGTGATGTAGTCCACTGCACCAGCCTGAAAACCCTTCACCTTATCACCTGCATTTTCCAGGATGCTGATGAAGATGATTGGGATGGAGCGCGTCCGTTCATCGGCCTTGAGCCGGCAGCAGACCTCTAAACCGTCCAATCCTGGCATCCGGATATCCAGTAATATGAGATCTGGAAGGGTTGATTGGACAAATTCCAATGCCAGTTCACCATCGGAAGCAGGATAGACGGTGTAGCCATGCGCCGTTAATAGATTGGTCAGCAGCTTCAGATTGGCAGTGGTGTCATCTACTATCAGAATTTTATCCATGGTCACGCGTGTCTCTTTTTATTTATGGTTTGTTGTCATGCCGGTGTCACCCCGGGCGGCGCGAATAATCCGTAGCACCTTTCCGAATTGCAGGTCCTGAGCCATGGCTCCCAATATCTCTGCCTGGGATGGATACTGGTCACGTATCGCTTCAATCAAAAGGGTTACCTCGTCGATGTCGATCCGTACAAGAGCTTGTTCCAGTTCCTGAAGCAACTCACCAGACAAATTGGTCAGGTCGGCCGCTGTAGGCATCAGTGTATCATTGTCAGGAGGCTGCTCTTCTTCGTAGACGAAGCGGAGGCCAAGATTTCTTGTCAGTGCATCGTGGATATCGACATCTCGATACGGCTTGCGAATAAAATCATCACACCCCGCTGCCAGGATTTCGCGCCGTTCCTCTTCCAATGCATGGGCGGTAACAGCAACGATCCTTGTGCGAGCACCATCCTGTGTTGCCTTGATACGCCGGGTCGCTTCCAGTCCGTCCATGACCGGCATGCGAATATCCATCCAGATCAGATCGGGTTGCCACTTCTCGAAAATGGCTACCGCCTCCTCGCCGTTGACCGCTTCCCGCAGTTCGATACCCAGCGGCTCCAGCAGCCTACGCAGCAGTAAACGGTTCTCCGGATGGTCCTCGGCAATAAGCATACGATGGCGTGGCTGTCCCTCGGCCAATCCGATAACGCGCTGGCCACGGAGCAATTCGGCGGGCATCGCTTCCACGACGAGCACCGTTGCCGGTATCTGGAAGTGAAAGATCGATCCTTTGCCGGGTTCTCCAGTGACACCGATCTTACCCCCCATAAGTTCCACGTACTGTTTGGAAATGGCCAGCCCCAGGCCAGTTCCGGTCTCGGTGGATGCTCGATCACTCAATTGTACAAAGGGAGAAAAGATCCGCTCCCTCTCGTCCTTTGGGATGCCGGGGCCTGTATCCTCAACCTCGAATCGTAGCCGCACCAGATCGGAACGCTTCTGGTCCATGGTCATGGCCCGAAGCATGACAGCGCCGCTTTTGGTGTACTTGATGGCGTTTTCAATCAGGTTGATCAGCACCTGCCTCAATTTGCCCCCATCAATATGGATATGCCGGGGCAGATCCGGGGTCTGCTCCAGGCTGAAATCCAAGCCCTTCTCATAGGCTCGTATCCCCATCAAGGACTTCATTTCTTGTATCAGTTGGTATAGATCAAGATGGGCTTCCTCCAGTTCCACCCGTCCCGACTCGATTTTAGAGATCTCCAACACGTTGTTGATCAGGTATAGTAAGTGTTCGCCACTGTGGGCTATAATGGTTAAATATTGCTTCTGATCTGCAGTGATGTGGTGATCGTTTTGCATCAGCTGTGAAAAACCAAGCACGGCGTTCAGGGGCGTGCGCAGTTCGTGACTCATGTTCGCCAGGAACTGGCTTTTTGCCTGGTTTGCCGCTTCGGCCTGCTCTTTCGCTTGTTCCAGGATGTCATTGGTTTCCGAGAGCTTTTCCTGGACCTTTTTCCGCTCGTCGATTTCGGCGGCAAGACTGGTTGTTCTTTCTGCTACAACCGTTTCCATCTCGTCAGCACGCCGGCGATAGACCAGCGTGCGGACATGCACAATCGCTGCCACGAGCAGAATCAAGGCAAGCAGATAAGCCGTATAAGCCCAGCGTGTTTCCCACCAGGCGGGTAGTACCGTCACCAACAGGTCTCGGGGTTGTTCATTCCACAGACCGTCATTGTTGGCGGTTTTAATCCGCAGCCTGTATGTACCGGGATCCAGGTTGGTATAAGCCAGCGAGCAGCTAGCATCCGCCTGGCGCCAGCCCTGATCAAACCCGTCCAGCATGTAGGCATAACGATTGTTTTGCACATTACTGGTGTTGAGCGAGGAAAACCGTAGCCAGAAGCTTGAGTGCTTATGAGTCAAGGTCAGTTCCCGCGCATAGGCGATATGCTTATGAAGCGGTGCGTTCGGGTCTGTCGGAATATTCTTGGCGCCATTGATGCGCAAGTCGGTCAACAAAACTTCGGGGTGAAGCGGATTGTCTTGTACCTGTTGCGGGAAAAAGCTGTTGTAACCATGGTTACCGCCAAAGAACATCTCCCCCTGTGGGCTAAGATAGGCGGTGTTTCGAAGAAATGCCTTACCCTGCAGGTTATCGTAGCGATTATAGGTACGGAACTTACCCGATTCCGGGGCAAATTTGGTTAAGCCGTTGTTACCGCTTAACCAGAGGTTTCCCTCAACATCATCGAGAATGTCCATGATCAGGTCGTTTGCCGTACTTCGCTGATCATCAACTGTGATAAAACCGCCGGTGGCGGCGTCGTAGCGGCTCAGCCTGTCGGTGCCGATCCACATCCTACCCTTACGATCCTCGTGGAGGGAAAGGACATTGTTACTGTTCAGTCCATTATACCCTGGCTCAAAGTTGTGGATGTCACCGTTGCGGGGATCGATTTGGCTCAACAGACCATCGCCCCCGATCCAAATAGTGCCGTCTGATGCCACCTCAATGGTGGTGGCCAGGTCGCTGCCCAGCCCGTTGATATCACCATCACGGGTACGGTAGCGGGTTACCTTGCCTGTTTCGGGAACGAAATGCTCCACACCGAAACCGTAGGCTGCCCCCCACAAGCCGCCTTCTGAGTCCATTGCCAGGTCCTGCAGGGTTCCGGTGCGCATGCCGATATTTTTCACTGACTGGTATTTCGGACGCTTGAATTCACCACTGACGGGATCGAAATGATCCAGTCCCCGCTTGGTGGCGAGCCACAACCCGCCGCCTCCATCCGGCACGATATTGAAAACAATATCGCGATCTATCGCATCTGCGTCATGCTCCTCGTGGTGAAAGTGTTGATAACGCTTACGGGCCGGGTCGGATCGATTGATGCCGGAACCCTGGGTGGCGACCCAGAGATGCCCCGCGTCATCCATGTAGAATGCACTGATGTTCGGCCCACTCAGGCTTACGGGATTGCCTGCCTGATACAAATATCTTTTAAAACGGTGTTCGATCGGATCGTATTTGCTGATGTTGTTTTCGCAGGCTACCCAGATTACCCCGTTACGATCTTCCAGCACCTGCCAGACGGTATTGTCCGCCAGTGAAGCCGGATCGGTAGGATCGTGCGTATAGCTTTGGAACTGCCCGGTTTTCCGATCCAGCAACGCCAATCCTCCCCCCCAGGTCATAACCCACAGCCGCCCCCGGCTGTCTTCATACAGGCGCGTTACCGTATCGGAAGGCAGGCTTGCGCTGTTACCCGGCTGGTGTTTGTAGTGTTTGAATCCATCCAGGGCGGGATCATAGCAATCCAGGCCTCCTTCAGTGGCAAGCCATATTGCGCCTTGTCGGTCGATCAACAGCCCCCAGAGGGTATTGTGGCTTAGGCTGTGAGGCACATCGGCATCATGCCGATACTGTTTGAAGCTGTTGCTTGCCTTGTCGAACACCGTTACGCCGCCGCCATGACTTGCCAGCCACAGCCGTCCCTCGGCATCCTCCTGGATGCCGGAGATGTTGTCAGCACTCAGGTTGCTGGGATTTTCTGGATCCGGGATATAGCGGGTGAAACTGCCATCCGGGTTGAGGCGATCCAGGCCCGCCTCGGTACCCGCCCAGATGACGCCGTCGCTATCCTGGAACAGATCCCAGACGTTGTTGTGGCTCAGACTGTTGGGATCATCCTTGTCGTGCCGATAGTGGATATAATGCTCATGCTCTAAATCAATACGGGTCAGACCACCACCCCAGGTGACCGTCCACAACATGCCGTCACGATCCAACAGCAGGTCCCAGACCCAGTTGTCGCCAACGCTGTTGCTGTCGTTCGGGTCATGAAAATAGTTTTTGATTTCGGTGCCGTCGAAGCGGTTCAGCCCAAAACGGGTACCGAACCAGATAAAGCCTGCGACATCCTGCACGGCCGAGTAAACCTGAGCGCTGGAGATACCGTCTTCCACCGTCAGCTGAGAAAAGCGAAGTTGCTCCGCTTCAGGTGCCTGGAGGTTGCTCTGCGCAAAACCTTTAATCGATATAAAGCACAGCACCAAGCCGAATAACAATGCACCTATTGCGCGTAAATATCGGATAGCCACCTTTATTTGCTCTCCTTTGGGGTCGGGCCACGGTAACAACCTGATATTAAAAATTTTGTCCTTTATTCGACACGTGATTTTACCCATATCCTATTTTCTGAAAATTCCTGTTCACGCAATTCAAAACCATCAATTATAACCCGCATTTTTCGCCCAACTGTTTTAACAGCAAGCTTGTTTTTAATTTCTTCAACAAAAAGCACGACTTCCGATAGCAATGCTTTCTGTCCAATGTGATTCACGGTTGGCCTTTGACTGATTTAATGCATCTTCGGTCCATCCGCGACGTGCTTTTTGAAAATCGTCTTCAGGTCAAATAAACGCCATTTTGCAATTGTCTGTTATTTAGCGCAATTACCGTTTTTCGCCCGCATTTGATTTCATGAACCGGAAATAGCATTGTTTTTTTTGACTAATAGTGCATCAGGAACTGATATTCTCGTTCGGTATCATTGAATTTTTTCACCTGATTCCTGCTGTAAGGCGCAGCAATACGCAGATTTGAGATTCTGCAACCTAAAAACAATAGCCTAATCAGACGCCTTCTAAGTAATAGTCAAAGACGAAGTGAGATATTCCAATGACTCGGAATATCAACTACAATTTCTGATGCATTTTTCCAGGGATAAGTGCTGCTTTCCGGGCATGAACTCAATTGTGAACGAAAAATCAGCAATTATGCTGAATAGACGGTAGACGCGATATGGCTTTTATCCTTCCTAAGGACAAGATAGATCTCGTCAATCAGACGCATGTACATCAAACTCTCGTCGCCCTTCTTCAAACCCTTCTTCAAACGCTTTGAGTGATTTTTTCCGTCTGAGCGCAGAAATCCCTTCTTCAAACGCCTTCTTCAAACGCCCTTCTTCAAACGCTTTGAGTGATTTTTTCCGTCTGAGCGCAGAAATTCTGCAACAGATTTGAAAAGCATCCGAGCAGGGGGAAATCGTTTTTCCCTGCGAAGGAGGTTCCCATGGGACAAAGACCGCGCTGGTTCAAACCGGATACCGTTTACGAACAGACACAGAGAACCG
>JBNKCR010000076.1:0-3311 GCA_050287845.1 Polyangia bacterium | reverse complement strand
GATCCCACCCGGCACTAAGTTGTTTATATTCTGCGTACAGCAGGGCATCGGTTTTTATTCCTCCCTCTGTTCCCCCCCAGCAGACTAAAATTCCTTCATCCGTTATGCCGCATGTATTTTCGGCGCTGGCGGCGATTTCCCAAAAGCGGTCACGGGGCGGAATTGTCCGGCCGCTATCCCCATCTTTTCCCCAGCATTTCGCTTTGCCGAACATATCAAGGGCGCAGGCGTATCCTTCCCCAACGGAGACGCTGCCCGCAGTGAATGCATTTACGCATTGGTTCTGTGATGCGTTCAGATTTTTTCCCGGCGGACAACAGCTGTAGCTTCCTCTTGTATTGGTACATATCCCGTCGTTCACACCGCTGCACAGTGTCAAGTCTGCGGCACACTCGTCCATATCCGAGCAGGTCAATCCGTCCCCTTCGAAACCGGACTTGCATTGGCAAATTGGTTCATCACCTTCATAAATACAGGTGGCGTCCTCGTGGCACCCGCTGATTCCACAATCCGGCACCGGTTTCAAATCAACGTCGGGGGTTATCCTTCTGCCAGTATCGGTGTCCGTGTCGGACCCACTTTCTGTTTCAGCATCCTCCGTCTCCGTTCCATCGGCGGTTGTAGTTGTGTCGCCGGTGCTCGTTTCCGTTTCGGTCCCCGTCTGATATGTATCTGTTACCCATTCCAAACCGGAATCCGCTGAACTCGAATCGAATGATTCTGTCTCAAGTGTGGTGTGGCTATCGGTGGCGAATGGGTCGGTCACAATGGAATCAGTTGAATCAGTGGGGGAGGAACTGCCAGAATCCGTTGCGTCGGTAAATGCGGTCGTATCGGAATCTGTGTCAGGATGATTTTTAGCGCGCTTGTAGCAACCGGGAATCCCCACCGTGACACATCCAATCAGTATTCCGCCCAATATCGATTTGAAGCGACCCTGCATCGTTGTTCCCTCCTTTAAATATTGGCGTCACGCAGTGCGTCCGTTTGCCCAGACCAATTGCCAGCTGCCAGATATTCCCATGATACAACTGTTTATGAACTTTTAACAGGATACTTGAAGATTAAGCCAGGGAATCGCAGGAAAAGGGAAACGCAATGACTGAGGTGAATCGAATGGAAGAAACAGAAGAGAAGAATGGCAAAGAAGGCGAACTGGCGCTTGCCGGCGAATACATCACGTTCAAAATTGATGCTCTCTGATTCAGGGCAGCATACATTACCTGTGGTTCAGGGACCCGGTGCGTGTTTTCAGCTGTACGGTTTTTTCAGCCGGGATTGCAGCTGGACGGGCAGGTCTGTTCGTCCATGCCGCTCTCGGTTTTGCAGATGTCATCGCCACAACAGTCCGGCGTACGGGGCACGCCACAGGGGTCGAAATCCTGAACGCACTGATGCTTCGGGTTGCATTGCCAGTGACCGGTGCCGTTGTGACCATCCTGTTCAATGCTTCTGAGTTCAGTCCACGCTGCAAGCAGGGTGGTGAATAAATGGGGGTTGTTGGCGGTGGAAAAATGAATGGCAATTGTTTGGCCGGGGAGGGCGCCGATAAAATCAATGGGGGTGGTGCCGATCTCTTCTTCATAATCCAGAAATCCGTCTGATGTGAAGTGCAGTGTGCCACTGGAAAAGAGTACCGGGGGTTTGTCTGTGCCCCGCGCCTGCTCTTCTTCATTCACCAGCGCATACCATGTCCATTGATTCCTCCGCTCTTTTCGAAAGAAAATCGTCATCACATGGGGCGCGCCATTGCTGTCGTACACGGTCAGCTGTTCATTGTGGTTACTGGTCTCTTCCGGCGAAGACGGGTCCCACGACAAATCGGGAGACGTCATCCCGCCGTCCAGGTTAATGTCCACCGTTACATTGCGGGTGGCCTGCAGTGTTGCATCCCATATTCCGCCAATGCAGTCGGCATCCTTTCGGCACTGCCAGTTGCAGTCGATTCTGCAGGTGTCAATATTCTTCCCCTCTTCTGCCCGGCAGGTGCCATCACCACAGCAGCCAATCCCCATGGCCCTGGCGCAGTGAAAGAAGTGCTGCACGCATCGGTGCTGCACACACATCCAGTTGCCCGAACCATCGTGTCCGTCCTGAGTCACGTTCCATATCCAGGTTATGTCATTCGTGCTGGTGAAGCCTGACCGTCCGGTGTCCCCCTCCAGAACGCTTCTGCCAAAATCAAACACAATCGTCTGTTCCGGGGTCGCCCCCCTGAAATTGAATGTGGCTACCTGTTTGACGATTTCGCTGTACAACCTGCCGTCTTCGGTAAAAAACAATGAACCAAATCCCGCCAGTATGTATTCGCCGAAAATGATATTGCCGTTCAAATCTTCCGCATCATACAGGATGTGATAGTCCCATTCTCTCTCCCCGGTACTGGCGAAAAAGACGTCGACCCGTCTGGAATTCCCCTGCGTATCAAAGACGAAGACAGCGGTTGAGCAATTGGAGGAGACCCCCGGGTCAAACCATGGGTCCGACATATCCCATGGTTCTGATGGAATGGACACATCTGCATCGAGATGCCCGCTGATTCTCACCTCTTTGGTGGCCTCGGGAGCAGCAATCCAGGAATGGGCAAAACAATCCGAAGCCTCGTTACAGAACATTTCCCCCTCTGCTGTGCATGCGTTCTCTTCGGCGGTTTTCCCACCATCCTCCGTGCCCGCCGGCGAATCCCCCGTGGGGGCCGACTCTGTTTCGTGGGTAGCGTCCTCTATTCCTTCAGAACAGTTGTTCCCGGCAGTGATTGCACAGTCACACTGCCCGGTGGCATCGCCTTCCACCTTTGAACTGGCGTGGTTACACCCCAGAACAAAGAACGCACCCGCCAGCCCGACCCAGAAGGTTGTTTCCATTGATGATCGCCTTTCGTGGGCCGTCAGGGTCCACAGTAGGCTATTCGACTGAGTGGCGATATAGTTAATGGGGCAACCAGAACAATATCTGTAAAAATCGTCTGCAACGCGATTTCAGTGACGCGGCAAACGCGGGCCGGCCGCAAAGCCGTTGGCGGAACCTGATGCTGAAGGCATGGATAGTGGAAATGGGATGGGGGCGGCTCTTTTAAGACGAAGACTCGACGAAAATGTAGTTGCGGGGTTTATCCCCGCTTGAGGACATTTCACAGGGCACCCGGAAGGGCGGAGCCGACGTAGTTTTTATCCCAGCACAACGCGGCACCTTCTGTGGTGAGTGCACAGAAGTGATCCCACCCGGCACTAAGTTGTTTATATTCTGCGTACAGCAGGGCATCGGTTTTTATTCCTCCCTCTGTTCCCCCCCAGCAGACTAAAATTCCTTCA